>CAIKBL010000040.1 GCA_903825645.1 uncultured Pseudomonadota bacterium
CGCTGTCTTGCCCGCAGACGCCAGATTCAGGCCTTCTGTCACGCGCGCGCGGAGCGTGTAGTCCTGATACGCCGGAATCGCGACCGCCGCCAGAATGCCGATAATCGCCACCACGATCATCAGCTCGATGAGCGTAAAACCTTTTTGTATTTTCTTCGTCATCATCATTTTCTCATTTCCTCATTTCCAAAGACGTAAGTATCGCTGTCTATGACATCAGACTCGTCACGCTCGCTCAATGTTAAATCGCGCTAGTGGCAACGCCGGGTCCGCGAGGACCGCTTAGTCTGTTGAGTGTTAAGCATAATTGGTGCCAATTTGATCAAGGTGCACGCGGCCTGAATAAGAACAGCGGCAGGAGATCCATAAACTTGAACGCGTGGACGCCATTCGCGGCCGGATGCCTTCTGGAAATACAGAGGGGACGCGAGAGCGGCTCTATATGTCAGGCCGGACTTGCGGTGAAGCGAGCGGGCATTTTGTGACACCCTGCTCGCAACTCTATAAGATTCCGCGACACGCAACCATTAGGCCCGACAAGTCGACGGGCGATACCTGTTAATGACAATGGCTATCGTTGTATTCGTCGAGTTCCACTTAACGCCGCCGGATAGCGTCGTTGGTGCCAGTAACAGCGTTCCACCCGCAAGGGGGCTACCCGAAGCAGCACTGTAGGTGACGGTGATGGCCCCACCAACGCCTACTGCGACAGACTTAACGGCATTACCGACTCTCGAGGTCGAAGTGGCCATTCCCGCTGAAGCGTTGGTCTTTGGAAGCACCCCGTTCGTTACGAAAGACTCGGACACCGCCGCCTCGCCCGCAGACGCCAGGTTCCGACCTTCCGTCACGCGCGCACGGAGAGTGTGGTCCTGATACGCCGGAATCGCGACCGCAGCCAAGATGCCGATAATCGCCACCACGATCATCAACTCAATCAGTGTAAAGCCCTGCTGCTTTTTGGTGACTGCCCTCATCGCAAAACCTCATCCAGGATAGTCAATTCGGCATAATGCTGTCATCCGGCCAATGAATGCGACGTTAAACATTGTTGGGACTTCCGCGGGCGGTGGTGAGCGCGGGCGAAAACGCCATGAGCCGTAAGACCGTCCTTGGGGTTTGGGCCAGATAGTGCCCTAGAATGTCACATTGCGACGTGGAAAGTCACGTCAGGAAGGTGTCAGTCGATGCCGAGTTTCTCCAATCGATAACGCAAAGCCCGGAAGCTGATGCCGAGAAGCTTGGCCGCTTGCGTCCGGTTCCAGCGCGTTTTCTCCAGCGCATCCATAATGCGCCTGCGCTCCACGTCGTCGAGATAAACCTGCAGATCCGTCGTCTCCGCGAGCCCGCCCAGATCCTCCGCTGTCGGCGCCCCAAGGTCATCGGGTAGACAAAGGTCTATCGGGCTGATGATCTCTCCGGAACACAGCGTCACCGCACGCTCCAGAATGTTCTCGAGCTCCCGGACATTACCCGGGAAGGGGTATCGAGAAAGTGCCTCTTGGGCTTCCGGTGATAACTCAAAATTACGCCCGTCCAGCGCCCGCTGTGCCAAATGATGCGCCGCAATCATCAGGATGTCCCCATCGCGTTCACGTAGAGGGGGGACTTTGATTTCAATGACATTAATGCGGTAGTAGAGATCTTGGCGGAAGGTACCCGCATCCACCATGGCCACGAGCGGTTGGTGCGCTGCCGACAGGATTCTACAATCCGTCGCTTCTTCATGTTGTGCGCCAACGCTGCGAACCCGTTTTTCCTGGATAGCGCGCAGTAACTTCACCTGCATTTGCAGCGGAAGATCGGCGACTTCGTCCAGAAAAAGGGTCCCGCCTCGGGCGGCCTGAAACAAGCCGGGCTTATCCGTCATAGCACCGGTGAAACTGCCTTTCAGGTGACCAAACAGTTCACTTTCGATAAGTCCGTGCGGAATCGCACCGCAGTTCACCGCGACAAAAGGCTGCGCGGCACGAGGGCCCTGTCCATGGATAAGACGGGCGACGAGCTCCTTACCAGTCCCCGATTCTCCGCTGATATAGGCGGGAGCCTGACTGCGGGCAACTTTCGCAATGGTCGCATGCAATCGTCGAATCGGCTCCGAACGACCGATCAACTGGCGAGAGGGTGCGCTCGCCGGGACAGGGGCACTCAATTTGAGCGCCTGGGCAACCAACTGGCGCAGATCGTTGAGTTCAACCGGCTTGTTCACGAAATCGAAAGCCCCTGCCTTAAGGGCGTGAATCGCCGACTCCATATTCCCATGGGCGGTGATCATGGCGACCGGGATCTGTGGGTGATGCTGCTGAATGTAGGTGATCAGGTCGAGCCCGTTACCATCCGGCAAACGCATGTCAGTCAAACACAAATCAAATCGCTCCGTCGCTAACGCCTCCCTGGCCGCGCGGAGACTAGCAGCCGGAACACAATCAATGGCCATTCTCCCCAGCGTGATGGCGATCAACTCGCGGATCGCGGGCTCGTCATCCACGATAAGTGCCTGATAAGTCATGCGGGCTTCATGCGCTCAATTGCTGTCGGTGCGGGTGGGCAAACAGGATTCTGAAGCGACATCCTGTGTCATCGTGACTATGCAATGTTAGCGCGGCTTGATTGCCCTCGCAGAGCTCCCGCGCGATATACAGACCGAGACCGGTACCGGTCGGTTCAGCTGTAAAAAAAGGCTCGAAAATCTGTGCCGCCACATCGTCGGTCATGCCCGGCCCAGTATCAATAATGTCGATAAAAGCCCTCCCTGTGGGCCGCTGGACACCGAACACGAATCTTAGTCGGGGCGCCTTGACGCTATAACGAAGTCCGTTCTCACACAGATTCCATAACACTTGATGAAGCTGACTTTGATCCATACGCACCACGAGGTCCAACGCCAGCCATTCGCAGAGAATTGAACTCGGTTGGAGATCATGGCGCTCGCAGAGCTCTGCCTGGAACTTATCGAACCACTCGCGGAGGGCAAACGACTCACTCACCGCGATTTCCCGACGTCCGATCATCATGACATTCTTCACAATTTCATTCACGCGCCGGGCGTGTTCCACGACGATTTGTGCCAACCGCGCATCGCCCTGGCCAAGCGCTGAAGATTCGGCAAGAAGCTGTGCCGCATGGCTGATGGCGCTCAGGGGATTACGAATTTCATGCGCAATGCTGGCAGTCAAGCGACCCAGTGAGGCTAACTTTATCTGCTGCGCACGCTGTTGCGTTTCGGCTGAATCTTCAACAAAGGCAAGCGTATCACCCGCGGCGCCGTGCCCAAGTTGGGTAAAAGACACCAGCACTTCCTGACTATCTTTCAACCTGAGCGGGGTCTTACGGTTCTCACCAAGACGCCGCCAGTCGTCGTAAGCGTGACGAAGGGGTTGATCAAGGAGCGCGAGGGTCTCGCCGGTTACGCCGAGAAGGCGACGTGCAGATTCGTTCAGCATGACGACCGAGAGGTCTGCATCAAGCACCACGATCCCCGAACGCATCCTCTGCACGATATGCTCGTTCAGACGCGAGAGCTGTTCGAGCTCCGCCGCCTGTTCCAGGGCGAGCGCCTCGCTTCGTCTGATTTTCTCTGACAAGGTGGACGCGAGAATCGCCGTGGCAAAAATTGCCGCCCCCAACAGTCCGGCAGAGGTATAACTAACCGTCGCATAGCCGGAATAAAGGCTGCCTAGCAAGGTCTCAACAAGCACGGCGAGGGTCGCGAGCGCCGCGAAGGCCACCGCCGAGCGCCAAGAGGCCACCAGGCACGCGCCCGCAATCGCAACCAGCAGCAAAATGCCGAAGCCACCGGCTGCGCCTCCACTCGCGTGCATAAACAAAACAAGCGCAGCGATATCGATAAGAACCTGCACATTCCGCATCGTGTACAGGGATAAAGTCCGCTGCTCAATCAATATTTGCAACGATATTGCAATAAAAAAGTACGCGCCCGCCGACCACGTTAAAAGGTGCTGATCCACTTGGACAAAGACTTGAGGTAACCGGCTTGTTACGCTCAGCACCGCAAACAGTCCGGCGATGACAAGTCGGTACATGCTGAATAACCGAAGCGCCGTCCAAACGATATCCGGCGACACTACCGGCGTATCTGTCCGCAAGGAGGACGGCGTGGACTCTGCCACTTCAGCGATGCTGGTGGTGAGCACAGACGGGCGCGTCATCAGAATCTCGCCGAGCATCCTTTAACGGGAGATGAACCCCACAGCTGGCACACCGAACCAGACGGTCCTGCACGCCGGCGCGTGGCACACGCGTCCGCCGGACCCCGCGGTAAAGGCGGAATGCAAACCACACAATTGCAACGATGGCCAACAGCCGGACAATCCCCATCTTGGTGGTTCCTGTGCTCTGCGATGATCAAGCTGACGTTCAATCCCGACGAGCTATCCGATATAGTGCCCGCCGGTCCTCCGTGCCGCGACGCCGTGCCTACCAGGTTTTACGGCCACCGTCCGACGAGACCCTATATTCGCCACTCTTCGACGCCTGGACAAGTCATGGGCAGGATGTCGAGCGCCAACCGGCGGTGGCCTTTGCGGGCATTTATGATGATTTTGCCGAGGGAGTGTTCTGATGAATCTGCATGAATATCAGGCGAAACGCCTGTTCGCGGACTATGGACTGCCCGTGTTACCGGGGAAGCCCGCCACCACAGTCGATGAAGCGGTCACTAACGCAACTGCGTTGGGTGGCACAGCATGGCTGGTCAAGGCGCAAGTGCATGCGGGCGGCCGCGGTAAGGCCGGGGGGGTCAAGTTCGTCAAAAGCCTAGATGAAGTCAGAGCCGCTGCCAAAGCGCTGCTCGGGACACAGCTGGTGACCCACCAATCAGGCCCGGGCGGACAGCCGGTACACTGTGTGCTCATCGATACGGCCGCACAAATCGCCCATGAGCTCTATTTGAGCGCAGTCGTCGATCGCGCATCCAAGCGCATCACCTTCATGGCCTCTCGCGCCGGCGGCATGGATATAGAGGAAGTCGCTGCCACCACGCCTGAGAAGATTTTTACCGTTCAGGTGGAACCTGTCTTGGGCCTACAGGATTACCAGACCCGGCGGCTTGGGTTTGCGCTAGAGCTCGATGAAGCTCAGCGCAAACAGTTGACCGTCATCCTGAAGGGCTTGTATCGGCTATTCATCGACAAAGATCTGAGTCTCGTCGAAATCAATCCCCTGGCAATCCTGACCGATGGCAGCTTGGCGGCGCTTGATGGGAAAATAAATTTGGATGACAACGCGCTCTACCGTCAGTCGATAGCAGACTGGCGTGATCCGACCCAAGAAGATGAAAAAGAACGGCGTGCCAAAGAATTCGATCTTAATTACGTCACGCTGGACGGCAATATCGCCTGTATGGTCAACGGTGCGGGGCTTGCCATGGCCACCATGGATATCGTGAAGCTGTCCGGTGGAGAGCCCGCGAATTTCCTCGACGTTGGCGGTGGTACAACGGCCGCGCGTGTTGCCGAGGCGTTCAAGATTATCTGCTCCGATCCCAACGTAAAAGCGATCCTTGTCAATATCTTTGGTGGGATCGTGCGCTGTGATCTGATCGCCACCGGCATCATCACTGCGGTCAAGGAAGTGGGCGTCAGCGTCCCTATCGTGGTGCGCCTGGAAGGAACCAATGTCGACGAAGGCAAGCAAATGTTGGCCGAGAGCGGGCTTGCGATAACCAGCGCCGAAGACCTCGGGGACGCCGCCCTAAAAGTCGTGCGCGCAGCGGGAGGAGCAAAGTAATGTCGATTCTTGTCAACAAAAATACCCGAGTTCTTGTGCAAGGCTTCACGGGTAAGCAGGGCACTTTCCACGCCGAACAAGCCATCGCATATGGCACCCAGCTGGTAGGCGGCGTTACGCCGGGGCGCGGCGGGAGCAAACATCTCGATCGTCCTGTATTTGACACCGTCCACGCGGCGGTCAGGGCAACGGGCGCCAATGCCAGCATGATTTTCGTGCCACCGCCCTTTGCGGCAGACGCGATCGCCGAAGCTGTCGACGGCGGAGTTGAGATCATCGCTTGCATCACCGAGGGGATCCCGGTGCTCGACATGCTGCGCGTGAAGGCAATGCTCGCCAATTACCCCGACATCTATCTGATCGGCCCGAATTGTCCGGGGCTCATTACGCCAGGAGAGTGCAAGATGGGGATCATGCCCGCGGCCATCCATACGCCCGGGAAAATTGGTATCGTGTCACGCTCCGGCACGCTGACCTATGAAGCCGTCCATCAAACTTCGCGGGCGGGATTGGGACAAAGTACCTGCGTCGGAATCGGTGGCGATCCCATCCAAGGGATGAATTTCATCGATTGCCTGCGCTTGTTTGAGCAGGATCCTCAGACCGAAGGCATCATCATGGTCGGAGAAATCGGCGGCTCTGCAGAAGAGGAAGCGGCCGAGTTCATCGCGAAATATGTCAGCAAGCCGGTTGTCGGCTATATCGCCGGAGTCACCGCCCCGCCTGGCAAACGGATGGGGCATGCGGGCGCTATCATTGCGGGTGGCAAGGGCACGGCTGATGATAAGTATGCCGCACTGGAGAAAGCCGGTGTCCATACCGTGCGGTCACCGGCGGAGCTCGGCATCACCATGCAACGCGTCATGGGGCGTTAAGGCGCCCTTCTCCTTCATCGTATCCGGACGCTGAATAATGCCAGAAGCGCCGCTGCGGATAGTCCTTGCGCAGCTCAATTTCTGCGTTGGGGACATCGCGGGAAATACCGCCAAAATCATCGCCGCGTCGGTAAAGGCACGCGATGAATTCGCAGCAGATCTCGTGGCATTTCCGGAACTGTGCGTCACTGGCTACCCACCGGAGGATTTATTGTTCAGGCCAGGCCTGCATCGTCGAGTAGCGCAGGCACTTGATGAAATTCGGGCCGCCAGCCACCGCATACACATTGTCGTCGGCCATCCCGAGCCCTCCCCCGCCGGTCTCTACAACAGCGTGAGCGTATTTGCCGACGGTGCGCTCCTCACGACGTATCGAAAGCAACGCCTGCCCAATTACGCCGTTTTCGATGAGAAGCGTTATTTCATACCCGGAGACACCCCGCGGATCCTCGCGCTGAAGGGTTTCAAGATAGGACTGAGTATCTGTGAGGATATCTGGGATCCGGTGACGGCTCTGGCGTGTCGTACGGCCCAAGCCGATTTCATCCTCAACTTGAATGCGTCCCCTTACAGCCTACATAAACGCCAGGATCGCTTGTGCGCCCTTGAAGCCGCGCAACGGGCGAGTGGGCTACCCATTGTCTATCTCAATCTCGTCGGTGGACAGGATGAGCTCGTATTCGATGGCGGCTCTCTCGTGTTTGACGCCAAGGGCGTGGCCACGCTCGTAGGACCAGAGTTTGCAGAGCAGATGATCCCCGTCGAAGTGACGCGCAAGGCCGATGAGCTGGTCCTTAAGGTGCAATCCATCACGCCGAGCGATCTGGAGGACAATATTTATCGGGCGCTCGTCATGGGCGTCCGCGATTACGTTCACAAAAATCGGTTCAAGGGCGCTGTGCTCGGCCTCTCAGGGGGAATAGACTCGGCACTCACGCTCGCTATCGCGGTAGATGCGCTGGGCGCAGGCAATGTTGCAGCCGTTTCAATGCCTTCCCAATATACGGCTGACATGAGCATTGATGACGCGCTGGCGCAGGCGCGGCGCATGGGATGTCAATGCGATGTTGTGCCGATTGAGGGCCCCTTTGCTGCTTTCAATGAAGCGCTGGAGCCGATATTCCGCCAGCATGTCGCAGATGTTACCGAAGAAAATCTGCAGGCCCGCTGCCGTGGCGTGATCCTGATGGCTATTTCCAACAAAACTGGCCGCATCGTCCTCACAACCGGCAACAAAAGCGAGATGGCGGTCGGCTATGCCACCTTGTATGGGGATATGGCCGGTGGCTTCGCCCCACTCAAGGACTGCCCCAAGATGATGGTCTACCGTTTGGCGGAATGGCGTAACCGAGCGGAAGAAGTCATCCCGCGACGGGTAATTGAGCGCGCGCCGAGTGCCGAACTACGACCCGATCAAAAAGACTCGGACAGCCTCCCGCCCTACGACGTTCTCGATCCCATTCTTGAGCTGTACATCGAGCAAGATAAGACTCCGCAGGAAATCACCGCCCGCGGCTTTGATGAAGCCTCGGTTAGGCGCGTGGTTGGCCTAGTTGACCGTAACGAATATAAACGTCGTCAGGCAGCACCGGGGGTCAGAATTAGCCAGCGCGCCTTCGGTCGCGATCGGCGTTTTCCGATCACCTCCCGCTACTCCGAGCAGGACGGTCTACCCTGAGGAGAAAGGGGACGCTCGGCCCCGCTCAGGCGTTTATTTGACGCGCGTGCGTTCGATTTCGATGATGCCCGGGTTGTCCGGATAGTTAGTCCGCAGGACACGTAGCGTACTGTCTGACAAGTCATTCAACTCCAACACGCGGTAGGCTTTGGCGAGGATCACGAGCGCTTGGGGGATGGCCTGTGTCTGTTGGAAGTTTTCGATGACATAGCGTGCGCGATTAGCGGCGGCCACAAATGCGCCGCGCCGCATATAAAAATTTGCCACGTTAATTTCGTGCTGCGCCAGTGTATTGCGCAAATAAATCATTCGTTGCCGAGCGTCGGGCGCGTAGAGGCTCTCGGGGAAACGCTTGACGAGCTCGGAAAAATCATTGAACGACTGCAGCTCCGCGCCGGGATCACGTTGTGCGGCATCACGCGGCAGGAAGCGCGCCGTCATTCCCTTATCAGGATTGAAATTCACCAACCCACGCAGATAAAACGCGTAATCGGTACGCAGGTGGGCCGGATTTAGTTTCAGAAAGCGGTCGATGGTCGCCAAAGCTTCTTCGGTTTTGTCCGACTTGAACTGACAATATGCCATTTCAAGCTGCGCCTGCGGGGCGTAGGTACCGAAAGGATAGCGGGCCTGCAGTTTCTGGTAATAATCGATTGCCGCATCACAAGTTCTGTTTACGAGGCGTTTTTTGGCTGCCAGATAGAGTTTTTCCTCAGGCCAGTTCTCTGCCAGTTCGCTCGCATCCTTCTTGTGGCCAAAAAAGCTGCACGCTGAAAGACTCAGGCACAGCAGGAGGGGAAACCAGGTTCGACGGAGACACACAGCGTACATGGGGGCAAAATATCGCCTATATTTTGGAAAGGGGCGCCGGTAGCCGCCTAGCAGGTACCTCACCGCGCACTATTCTAGCGTTTTACGCCGCTCACCACAGCGAATTGACGAAAATAAAGGCCGCGCACACGGATATATCGGCAACTCCCTGCAATCGTTCCATGTGTTGATAGAATGGGAACATGCTTATTACCGCCACCCAGCACCAATACATCGTTCCTGAACAACTGTCCGGCCGCCGTTTGGACGCGGCGCTTGCCGCATTGTGCACCGATTATTCCCGTACCGTCATCAAGACCTGGATTGAGTCGGGCGAAGTCAGTGTCAATGAGGTGGAAAACCGCAAACCGCGCACGCTGGTCTATGGGAGCGACCGCATCTCCTTGCGGGCGCGTGTAGAAGATACGCAGGAAATCGAACCGCAGGATTTACCTTTCGCACTGGCCTACGAGGATGAATTCGTTCTGGTAATCGACAAGCCCCCGGGCTTGGTCGTGCATCCGGGCGCCGGCAATCCTGACCGCACGCTCGTCAACGGTTTATTGTTCCGGTTTCCGTCACTGCTGGGTCTACCGCGGGCCGGCATTATCCACCGACTAGACAAGGATACCTCCGGCCTGCTGCTCGTCGCCCGCACCGCGGCCGCCTATCAGTCGCTCACGCGCCAGATGGCGCGGCGCGAGGTCCGCCGGGTCTATGCAGCGCTCGTGCATGGCGTTCCCGTAGGTAGTGGAACCGTCAATGCCGCCATGGGAAGAGACCGCGTCCAGCGCACGCGAATGCGCGTTTCGGCCAGTGGGCGGGAAGCCATCACGCATTATCGAATTTTGAAGCGATTCCGCGCACACGCCTACTTGGAATTGGCGCTTGAAACCGGTCGGACCCATCAAATTCGCGTCCATATGCAGCACTTGGGTCACCCCCTTATCGGCGATCCGACGTACGCAAAAGGACGCATCGCGCCTAGTCGTTCAAGTTCAACGCTCAACACGGCACTTAAAAGTCTGTGTCGTCAAGCGCTGCACGCCAAAGAACTCGAATTCACACACCCGGAAAGCGGCGAGCTGGTTGCTGTCAAAAGCGCGCTCCCTGGTGATTTCCGGCGCGCCCTGCGCGCACTGGGCCTCGATCTCAAAACCATATCTGTGGCGAGTGACTGAGCGCCCTGCGATTGAAGTGATTCGCCCTCAATGGGCCGCGCCGGCACACGTCCAGGCGCTATCCACAACCCGCGCAGGCGGCGTCAGCCGCGGCCACTATGCAAGTCTGAACCTGGCGACCCATGTCGGCGATGAGCCGGACGCCATTGCCCGCAATCGCGCACATCTGAAGAACGCGCTGAACCTGCCAGGAGAGCCCTGCTGGTTAACACAAACACACGGCACGGTCTTAATCGAAGCTCGTCGCTATCCAACGCCTCCGGAAGCCGATGCCTGTTTCTGTGTCCGCCCCGGTCAGGTGTGCGCTATTTTGACCGCAGATTGTCTCCCTATCCTACTGTGTGATCGCCGGGGAGAAACGCTGCTCGCGGTGCATGCCGGTTGGCGAGGCCTCCTGGAGAACATCATTACCAAAGCCCTTGACGCATTACCGATCGCGCGTCGCGACTGGTTAGCCTGGATAGGACCCGGGATTGGCGTCGAGGCTTACACTGTCGGCACCGAGTTAGTCGCGCGCTTCTGCGCCCAGGACGCCGGTAACAGCGCCTGCTTTGTCCACGGGAATGATTCGATCAAGGCGAACCTCCCCGCGCTGGCCGAACGACAACTGCAGCGTGCTGGGGTCACTGCGGTTTCCCGCTACGAGGGATGCACCGCGGCGGAGTCCGCACGCTTCTTTTCCTATCGCAGGCAAGGGATCACCGGCCGCATGGCCACACTTATCTGGCGGCAATGAACTTCAGGCGGTCCCGTGATCGCCACACGCTCGAGGCCTTGATAAAGCCACCCCCCCCCCCCATCTAGTACTCAAGCCAATATTCCAATCGGAGCACTTCACGACATGCGTGCCGAAAAAATGACGACAAAATTCCAGCAGGCGCTGGGCGACGCACAGAGCAGCGCGCTCGGGCTCGACAACCAATTTATCGAGCCCATGCATCTCATGGGTGCCTTGCTCGAACAGGAAGGAAGTACGGTAAAACCGCTCCTGACCAAAGCGGGCGTGGAGGTTCCCACCTTACGTGCTCAACTGGGAGAGGCACTGACGCGCCTACCAAAAGTAGAAGGCGCAGGCGGCGATGTCCACCCGTCGAATGATCTGGTGAGATTACTGAACCTCTCGGACAAACTTGCCCAGAAACGGGGTGACACGTTCATCTCATCAGAGTTATTCGTCCTGGCGGCTCTGCAGGACGGTGGCGAGATGGGTCGAATCTTGAAACGGACCGGAGCACAGGAAAAAGCGATCCTTCAAGCCGTGGATGAATTGCGGGGCGGAGACAAAGTGGCCGACCCTAACGCCGAAGAAAACCGTCAGGCGCTCGAAAAATACACTATCGATTTGACTGCGCTTGCGGCCCAAGGAAAACTCGACCCGGTGATTGGTCGGGATGAAGAAATCAGGCGAACCATCCAGGTTTTGCAGCGCCGAACCAAAAATAATCCCGTGCTCATAGGGGAGCCTGGCGTTGGCAAGACCGCGATTGTAGAAGGGCTCGCCCAACGCATCATCAACCATGAGGTACCCGAGGGACTGAAAAACAAACGTGTCCTTTCACTCGATCTTGGTGCCTTGATTGCCGGAGCCAAATTCCGCGGAGAATTTGAAGAACGCCTCAAAGCGGTCCTCAATGATTTGTCCAAGCAAGAAGGACAGGTCGTACTCTTCATCGACGAGCTGCATACGATGGTTGGCGCAGGCAAAGCAGAGGGCGCGATGGATGCGGGAAATATGTTGAAACCTGCGCTCGCGCGTGGCGAGCTCCACTGCATCGGTGCGACAACCCTTGATGAATATCGAAAATACGTCGAGAAAGATGCCGCTCTGGAACGTCGTTTTCAGAAGGTTTTGGTGGAAGAGCCTTCTCTCGAAGATACCATCGCCATCCTTCGTGGCCTAAAGGAGCGATACGCTGTCCACCATGGGGTCGAGATCACAGATCCCGCCATCGTCGCCGCGGCCCAGCTATCACATCGCTACATCACGGATCGGCAACTGCCGGATAAAGCCATTGATCTGATCGACGAGGCGGCGAGTCGAATCAGCATCGAAATCGATTCCAAACCGGAAGAAATGGATCGACTTGACCGCAAGATCATCCAGTTAAAAATAGAACGTGAGGCCTTGCGCAAAGAAACGGATGCCGCTTCCAAGCGCCGCCTTGCCGATTTGGAAAGCCAACTTGCAGAACAAGAACGCGATTACTCGGATCTCGAGGAAATTTGGAAGGCTGAAAAAGCCTCCTTGAGCGGCGCTCACCAGATCAAGGCTGAGCTGGAAAAAGCGAGAGGCGACTTCGAAGCCGCAAAGCGTACCGGCGATCTGACCCGGATGTCTGAGCTGCAATACGGCGTGATCCCTGCGTTGGAAAAGCGTAACGCGAGCCAAGGCGAAACCGAGCAACAGATGAAACTGCTCCGAAATAAGGTGACAGAGGAAGAGATTGCCGAGGTCGTCTCTAAATGGACGGGCATCCCGGTGTCGAAAATGCTCGAAGGAGAGCGGGCAAAACTCCTTCGCATGGAGGATGCGCTCCACGCGAGGGTGGTCGGCCAAGACGCCGCCGTCACCGCGGTGTCTAATGCCATTCGCCGCTCTCGCGCCGGCCTGTCCGACCCGCGGCGTCCGAACGGTTCTTTTCTCTTTCTTGGACCTACCGGCGTGGGCAAAACCGAGTTATGCAAGGCGCTGGCGGCTTTCCTGTTCGATACTGAAGAGGCGCTGGTACGTATCGATATGTCCGAGTATATGGAGAAGCATGCCGTTGCACGCCTGATCGGCGCGCCGCCTGGCTACGTGGGGTATGAAGAGGGCGGATATCTGACGGAAACGATTCGGCGAAAGCCCTATTCGGTGCTTTTGCTGGACGAGATCGAGAAAGCGCATCCGGACGTATTCAATATCCTGCTGCAGGTTCTAGATGATGGTCGGTTAACGGACGGACACGGACGTACCGTTGATTTCCGCAACACCGTCATCGTCATGACATCCAACCTGGGTTCAGAGCAGATTCAGGCACAGGGCGAGGACGCGAGCTATGAGACTATGCGCGAGATGGTACTAGGGGTCGTCCGCGATAGCTTTAGGCCGGAATTCGTGAACCGCATCGACGAAGTAGTGGTGTTTCATGCGCTGCGACGACGAGAAATCAAGGCGATCGCCGTGACGCAGATCGGGTTGCTCCGCAAGCGCCTTGCCGATCTCCAGATTGGACTGGAGATCGAGGCGCCTGCGGTCGATAAACTGGGAGAGATGGGGTTCGATCCCGTCTATGGTGCACGGCCGCTGAAGCGGGTGATTCAAAATGAACTCGAAACGCCGTTGGCGCAAGCCTTGCTCGAAGGCCGCTTTGGACGCGGAGAGACCATTCGGATACGCCTCGAAGGCGGCAAGTTCAAGTTCACCCAATGAAGGGGAAAGCTTCAGCGGGGCGTTAATCGGAATGCTACTGGACCGAAAAAACTTTCGGTCCAGTAGCTATTTACGAGCGCTTCATCTACCATTTTATCAAGATAAAAGCACGTCGCTCGACGGAATGAAGAAACGAGGCCAAGACGGTGGCAGTCACCAGTAATCGGATCCCTTTAGGTGGGCTTGCGCGGAAATTGGTCGCGGATGGCCTACTCGACGAGCAAACAGCGTTGCGCGCGTTCCAAACCGCGCTGAGCTCCCGCACCCCGTTTGTTAAGTACCTGATCGAAAATAAACTAGCCGACAGCACAACGGTCGCGCACGCGGCATCGGAGGAATTTGGCGTGCCGCTGGTCGACATTGAAGCGGTGTCCATCGATCCGGAAATCGTGAAACTTGTCAGTGAGGAGTTGATCCGGCGCCACCATGCACTCCCTGTATTCAAAAGGGGCAGCCGGGTTTTCATTGCGGTCTCGGACCCCACCAACCTACAGGCACTCGACGAAATAAAATTCCATGTGGGGGGTCATACTGACGCCGTCCTTGTGGAAGAGCACAAGCTTGCCAAAGCCATCGATAATTCGCTGGAAGCCGCTGACACTGGGCTGACTGGCGTTGATGATTCGGATTTTGACAACCTCGATGATCTCGAAATCGGGGCGCAGCAGGAAGCGCAGCCCGATACGTCGGCAGAAGTGGACGATGCTCCGGTCGTACGTTTCGTCAACCGGGTATTGCTGGATGCCATAAAAAGAGGCGCGTCGGACCTGCATTTTGAGCCCTATGAGCGGTTCTACCGGGTGCGTTTCCGCGTCGATGGCATGCTGGCAGAAATCGCTAAGCCACCACTGGCACTCGCTTTCAAGATCGCGGCGCGCATCAAGGTGATGTCGCGGTTGGATGTCTCGGAGCGTCGGGTTCCCCAGGACGGCCGCGTCAAATTGAAACTGTCCAAAACCAAATCGATCGATTTCCGCGTCAGCACGTGTCCAACGTTATATGGCGAAAAAATCGTCATGCGAATTCTGGACTCGGACGCTTCCAAGTTGAATATCGACCAACTCGGTTACGAAGACTTCCAAAAAGAGCTCTTCCTGCGCAACCTGCACAAACCGTATGGAATGTTCCTAGTCACCGGTCCGACCGGTAGTGGTAAGACGGTGTCGCTTTACACCGGGATCAATATCCTCAATAAGGACGAGATCAATATCTCGACCGCAGAGGATCCGGTAGAAATCAACCTAGCTGGCGTCAATCAGTTGCAGGTCGACGAGCGTACCGGACTGACCTTCACCAAAGCGCTGAAGGCGTTTCTACGCCAGGATCCCGACGTCATCCTGGTTGGCGAAATCCGTGACATCGAAACCGGCTCGATTGCGGTCAAAGCCGCACAAACCGGTCACATGGTGATGTCGACTTTGCACACCAACGATGGCCCCTCTACCGTCACCCGCCTTCAGGATATGGGGATCCCCCCATTTGCGGTCGCCACTTCGATTAACTTAATCACCGCACAGCGCCTGGCGCGACGCCTCCATCCTGATTTTCGCCAACCCCTCAATCTCCCACCGGAAGGTCTGCTGGCCGAAGGATTTACGCGACAGGAAATCGATGGCGGGATCACGTTATTTGGTCCGGGAAATGGCGGGGCGGAGTGTCCGAGCGGCTATAAGGGACGGGTTGGCATTTACCAGGTCATGCCCATCACTGAGACCATGAAACGCCTGATAATGGAGGGCAAGAATGCCGTGCAGCTCGCCGATCAGGCTGCCGCTGAAGGCATCTGGGATATTCGCAAGTCAGGCCTAAGCAAGGCGCGTCAGGGTATGACCAGCATGGCCGAAATCAACCGCGTGACAATGGAGTAACGCATGGCACAGACGGCCACCAACCAAACGGACATGTTCAGCTGGGAGGGAATCGACAGAACGGGCAAGCGTGTACGGGGCGAGATGTCCGGCGTGAGCGAGGCGGTGATCAAATCCGCCTTACGCCGACAAGGAGTCAATCCACTCAAGGTCAAGAAAAAGCTCAACTCACTTTTCGGTGGGAAGATGTCCAGCATCTCCACGAAAGACATTACGGTATTTAGTCGCCAGTTGGCGACCATGATGTCTGCGGGCGTTCCTCTCGTCCAGTCATTCGAAATTGTCGGGCGTGGGCACGCAAACAAGGCGATGCAGGCGCTTCTCATGTCGATGAAAAACGATTTGGAATCAGGCACCGCTCTGGCCGAAGCTTTGAGCAAACATCCGCTGCAATTCAACGAGCTGTACGTCAATCTCGTGACTGCGGGCGAGCATGCTGGGATCCTTGAAGATGTTCTGCATAAACTCGCCGCCCATATGGAGAAATCCGAAGCGCTCAAATCTCGGGTGAAAAGCGCTCTTTTCTATCCGACTGCCGTGGTGGTAGTGGCCTTCATCATCACGGCCATCCTCATGATTTTCGTGGTTCCCCAATTTGAAGATCTGTTCAAGGGGTTTGGCGCCGCACTACCTGCCCCGACGCAAATCGTGATCAATATGTCCAATTGGTTCCAGTCATATTGGTACATCCTGATCGCCCTCGTGGCCGCTGTCGTGATCGGGATCATCCAAGGCAAGAAGCGCTCGCCCAAATTCGCTCACTTCCTGGACCGTACATCACTGCAGATCCCCGTGATTGGCGACATTCTCACCAAATCAGCCATCGCCCGTTTTGCGCGAACTCTGTCGACGATGTTCGCCGCCGGAACCCCGCTTGTCGAGGCTATGAGTTCTGTCGCCGGCGCCTGCGGCAATATCGTGTACTACGATGCGGTCATGAAAATGCGCGATGAAATCGCGACGGGAACGCAGCTCCAGTCCAGCATGCGCGACGTCGGCGTCTTCCCAAATATGGTCGTGCAGATGGTAGCCATCGGAGAGGAGTCGGGTGCCCTTGACACCATGCTAGGAAAAATTGCCGACTGGTATGAGCAGGAAGTCAACGATGCCGTGGATGCCCTGACCAGTCTGCTCGAGCCCATCATCATGGCCGTGCTTGGCGTCATCGTAGGCGGCCTCGTCATCGCGATGTATCTCCCTATTTTCAAGATGGGCCAGGTCATCTGAGCATGGTCCGGCGCGGACACCAGCGTTCGGCCTCCTCTCGCCCTGCCTGAGCGTCTGCGGTGCAAGATTTCTGGCTGATGCTGCCTGTGGGTCCCTGGGGATTTCCCGTACTGGTAGGGATCTTGGGGCTTATCGTCGGGAGCTTCCTAAACGTCGTCGTCTGCCGACTGCCACGGATGCTGGAGCGTCAATGGCAGGATGATTGCGCTGTGTTTTCGGCCCAGTCAGAAGCGACGCCTGCGGTCGTCGGACCGGTGTTCAATTTGATGGTGCCGCGTTCGCGTTGTCCCCACTGTGAAGCACCCATTCAGGCTCGCGATAATGTGCCAATTATCAGCTTTCTCTGGCTACGGGGTCGCTGTCGGCACTGTGCCAAAGCGATCTCAATGCGCTATCCCCTCATCGAAAGCTTCAGCGGGCTGGCCGGCGCTGCCGTAGCCGTGCATTTCGGGCCAGGCTGGACGGCGGTGTTCGCTGCACTCCTGAGCTGGTCGCTCATCGCGCTGGCCGTCATCGACTTCGACACCTATACGCTGCCCGACGCCATCACCCTGCCCTTTCTCTGGCTCGGGATATTGGTTAATACTACCGGCGCCTTCGTATCCCTCAAGACAAGTGTTTTCGGCGCCATGGCGGGCTATTTGTCATTGTGGAGTGTCTATTGGATATTTAAGTGGGTAACCGGTAAAGAGGGGATGGGGTATGGTGACTTCAAGCTCCTCGCCATGTTAGGTGCCTGGTTGGGCTGGCAGGTCCTACCGACGCTACTCATCAGCGCCTCACTGGTCGGTGCTATCACGGGCATCGGACTGATGGTTTTTGCCGGGCATGCCCGAGATAAGCCGATCCCCTTTGGCCCCCATCTCGCCTGTGCTGGTTGGTTGATGTTGTTCTGGGGTGATCGACTCTCTGCGCTCTGGTCGAGCGGGGCAATAACCGGCGGAAGCCTGTGAAAAAACCACTGGTCATTGGTGTCACCGGTGGTATTGGCTCCGGAAAATCCACCGTGTGCAACGCCTTCGTCAGTCTGGGGATCCCCGTCATCGATACCGATCAGGTGGCCCGTGACGTGGTCGTGCCGGGTAGCGCCGGACTGGCCGCCGTCGCGACCGCGTTCGGCGCCGACGTGCTGTCCGCGGAGGGGACCCTCGACCGTGTAGCCCTGCGCCGGATCGTATTCTCAGATCCGCAACGTCGACGCGAACTCGAGAGTATTCTGCATCCGAGGATCCGCGCTCGCGTCGCCGAATTGCTGCAGGAAATCACTGCGCCCTACTGTCTGCTCGGAATTCCGCTGTTAGTAGAAGGAGGGAAGAAAAACCAGCAGGTAGAACGTGTCCTCGTTGTCGATTGCCCAGAAGAAATCCAAATCGCACGGGTAATGGCCCGTGACAAATTGACAGAACAAGAAGTAGCGGCAATCATGCAAACGCAAGCGACTAGAGAGGAGCGGCTCAGCGTGGCAGATGATGTGGTGACAAACAGCTCTGATCTGGCAATCGTTCAACATCAGGTAAACGCGCTGCATGCGCGTTATCTCGCGCTTGCCGAGCATCGCTAAGCACCCGACCGTACCCCCGCTGCCATGAGCAAAATTCAGCAAGGCCTTCAGACCAAGCTTTTCGCGAGCGCCAATAAATGCGCGGTCTACGAGCAGCCACTGAACGAGCGCATGCGGAACCTGCTCCGGCTGGAATCCGTTTTTGAATCTATCCGAGAAAGTCTGAGCCGAGATCAGGCGTGGGACGCGCGTAACGCGCTGGTCAGCATGATCGAGTTGTGCGATCAACTTGCGAGAGTCGATATCAAAGGGGAGTTGATCAAGGAGATTGACCGCCATTCCGCGACGCTGAACGCGCTGCGTCTAAACCCAGAGGTTAATCAAAAAACGCTCGAGAGCACCATGGGTCGGCTAGAACCGCTACTGTCCCTGCTCAAATCGAACGCCTGTCAGCCAGGCGCGCGCCTGCGGCAAAGTGAACTCGTGACCCAATTCAAGCAGCGCCTCGCGATCCCCGGCGCGACCTGTAGCTTTGATATTCCAGGACTGCACTACTGGCTACATCGGGAGCCCGCCCGACGTGACGAGCAGCTGCAGGAATGGATGCAAGATATCCGCATCATCGAAGATGCCATTCAGACCGTGCTGCGACTTACGCGCGAAAGTTCGCTCCCGCGCCAGGTAGTTGCCGAAAACGGCTTTTACCAGCAGCAGCTCGACGCAGGCGCATCATGTCAGCTGATCCGGGTGACGATGTCCGAGGAAGATGAGCTGTATCCCGAGATCAGCGGTGGTAAACATCGCTTTTCGATCCGCTTCTTTCGGCATCGCGATCCGAATGCAAGACCACAAATCGCGCAGGACACCGTCTGGTTCGAGCTTAACTGCTGTACCTTGTGACGGCCGACGGATAGCCGGTCTACGACACAAACTCTCGCAGTCGTGGCCCAGGCAACGCTTGTGTGATCCCCCACAAACCGGAAATTGCGGCGATGCCCTGACAACCGACCTCAATGGCCGGCGAGACGGTCTCCGGCGTCTGGCCGCCCAGCGCGTATACCGGAAAGTTTACCGTCTCGATCAGCGCCCGGGTGCGGGCCCATCCAAGCGAGCGGGCCCCCGGGTGAGAATCCGTAGGTAGCACCGGGCCGAGAAGACCGAAATCGACGCCCAGTCGTGTCGCCTGGCGGAAATCTTCGGGGGTATGGCAGGCCGCGCTCAACAGCTGCTGTGGACCAATGGGCCGCTTCGGTGTCGCCTGCAGTTGGGCACTGTTTAAATGTAGCCCATCCGCGCCGATTGCCTCCATAAGGGCAAGGGAGCCGTTCACCAGCAGCGTTGCGTTGAACGTGCGACACAGCCTCAGAACCGCTTGAGCGAGCGGCAGCAAGGCCTCAAAAGAAAGGGACTTGGCGCGCAGCTGCACCAGCCTTACGCCGGCGATCAGACTTTGTTCGAGCAACACAAGGAAGGCCTCGTGCGCCTGCGGCTCAGGCGTCACCAGACAGAGCCGTGGCAGGCACGTCGCGGTAACAATAGGCAGATTCGCTGCCGGGTAACAGCGCGCCGTCAGCATTTTCGGTTGAACCCATTCGATGCGCTGACCTTCGCATCCCCGGGGATCACCTCGCCACTTGAAGATCTCCATGACCTCAAGGCTGATGGTCTTATCCGGATAAGCATGCGTGACGTTGATGAGCGGTAACGCGGCCGATGGCTCGATCAAGATCCCGAGCTCCTCTTGCATTTCCCGAACAAGTGCTGCGGTCGCGGACTCCCCGGGCGCGACCTTGCCACCTGGGAATTCCCACAGTCCGCCTTGATGCTGCTCAGGACGTCGAAGACTCAACAGGACTCGATCTTGCGGATCGCGGATAACCGCCGCCACGACACGTAGCAATCCGTCCGGCAACATAGCTTCCGTCGCTTAGCCGCTGCCGTTTATTTCAGCTGCGATATTCAGCATTGATACGGACATAGTCGAAGGAAAAATCACAGGTCAATACTTCCACGCATGTCGGACGCTCCCCGATTGAGATGCGAATATCGAATTCCGAACCCGCCATAATGCGGGCTGACACGGCTTCGTCGTAGGACGAGACGGGCTCGCCACCCGCGATGATCGGATAGTCATTAAGCGCGATCCCGATACTTTCCATGCGAAGCTCGGCGACACCGGAGCGCCCGACTGCCGCCAAAATCCTGCCCCAATTGGGATCACTCGCAAAAAGTGCCGTCTTGACCAACGGTGACTCCGCTACCGCATAGGCGGCCTTCAAGCATTCCGATTCGGAAATACCACCGGAGACTCGAACCGTCACAAGCTTTGTCGCGCCTTCGCCATCCCGTACGATGGCGCGTGCAAGCTCTCTGCCTACATGCTCGATCAGCGCTGCCAGGGTATGCCAGTCGGGAGTTCCCGGTTGCACCGTGGCACTGCGCAAATCTCCGGTAGAAATCAGGATGCAGCTATCGTTGGTCGAGGTATCTCCGTCAATGGTGATCCGATTGAAGGTCCGATCGACCACTGCCTGCAATAGTCCTTGCAGATCCGACTGCCTGATGGCCGCATCGGTCGCGACAAAGGCGAGCATAGTCGCCATGTTGGGTTTGATCATACCCGCCCCCTTGGCAATGCCGGTGACCGTCACTAAGCGACCTGCCACTGTGGCCTGGGCACTGACGCACTTCGGAACCGTGTCGGTCGTCATGATGGCCCGCGACGCCTCATCCCACTGAGTCTCCGACAACGCCGCGAGTATCGCCGGCAAGACGTTCACGATCTTGGCGCTATCGAGTTGCTGGCCTATGACACCCGTCGAAAAGGGCAGTACTTCCGCCATGCCACAAGGCAGGAGACTGGCTGCGCTGGCGCAGACTTTTCGCGCATCGAGGAAACCCTGCTGACCATTCCCCGCGTTCGCATTACCCGAATTAATCACCAACAAACGAGGGCTATGCGTGTTGAGGTGCTCACGTGCGATGATAACGGGCGCCGCACAAAAGACGTTGCGCGTGAACACCCCCGCGGTGCGCGCACCCGGGACTATTTCGATGACGCAAAGATCCACCTTGCCCACCTTACGGATCCCTGCCGCAGCAGTGGCCAGACGAACCCCTGCGACCGGCGCGGGGCTCTCGAGTGTACGGATGTCGGACATGGCTTGAACTCGCGGGGTTAAATTAGGGGATTAGGACAAACGACCGTGACACTGCTTGTATTTCTTGGCCGAGCCACAGGGACACGGATCATTTCGGCCTACCTTCGGTCCCTGACGAACAACCGGCTCCTGGTTCGGAGGGGACTGATGATTGATTTCATCGTCGAGCAGCGAACCCGCACCCTCGTGGATCTCGATTTGTCGCTGTCCAACTTCCTGGCGGCGCTGTTCTTCCAGCGCGTCCACCTCTTCGCGCGATTGCACTTCTACTTTAGACAGGATGCCAATTACTTCCCGCATCAGTGACTGGAGCATCTTCGCAAACATGTCGAACGCTTCGCGTTTGTACTCCTGCTTGGGATCCTTCTGGGCATAACCACGCAGATGAATACCTTGTCGCAAATGGTCCATCGCGGAAAGATGTTCCTTCCAGTGGCTATCAAGCACCTGCAACATCACAGCACGTTCAAATTGCCGCATCACGTCCGCCCCGACCTGAAGCTCCTTTTGCTCATAAAGGTTTTCAACCTCATCCAGCACGCGCTGGCGGATCTCATCTTCGGTCAGATTTTCATTGTCCCGAACCCAATCCGAAACAAGGATGGCATGTCCAAATTCCGCGTGCAGCGTCTGGGAGAGCGCGTCAATCTTCCAGTTCTCGTGGTAGCTTTGGGGTGGGATGTAGCTGTCGATGATTTCGTTGACGATATCATGACGGATGCCACGAATATTTTCTGAGACATCCTCGGCCTCCATCAATTCTCGGCGCTGCTCATAGACATGCTTGCGCTGGTCATTCGACACATTATCGAACTCCAAGAGCTGCTTGCGGATATCGAAATTTCGGCCTTCGACCTTTCGCTGCGCATTTTCGATGGCCTTGCTAACCCACGGATGTTCAATCGCCTCGCCCTCCTGCATACCGAGTTTCTGCATCAGACCAGCGACTCGTTCTGATGCAAATATCCGCATCAGACTATCTTCTAGCGACAAATAAAAACGACTGGAACCCGGATCGCCCTGCCGACCCGCCCGACCTCTCAGCTGGTTATCAATCCGGCGGGATTCATGTCGCTCAGTGCCGATGATGTGAAGGCCACCGGTAGCAATGACCTCATCGTGGCGCACCTGCCAGGCCGCCCGCAGACGTTCCCGCTCCGTGTCACCCGTGCCCTCCGGCAACGCATTAAATTCAGCGTCGAGACTCCCCCCCAAAACAATGTCAGTACCCCGGCCAGCCATGTTAGTGGCGACGGTCACCGATCCTGGTCGCCCTGCCTGCGCGATGATTTGCGCTTCTTTTTCGTGAAACTTCGCATTCAAGACCTCATGCGGAATATGTTCGCGTACCAGCAGACTAGCGAGATATTCAGATGTTTCTATTGAGGTGGTGCCGACCAATACCGGCTGCTTACGGGACATGCACTCTTTGATGTCGTCAACGATCGCTTTATATTTTTCTTTAACCGTGAGGAAAACTACATCGCCGTGATCGATCCTAACCATCGGTCGATGAGTAGGGATCACGACGACTTCCAGGCCGTAGATTTGCTCGAATTCGTAAGCCTCGGTATCGGCCGTGCCGGTCATGCCGGACAACTTCTGAAACAGTCGAAAGTAGTTTTGATAGGTGATCGATGCAAGCGTTTGGTTTTCGAGCTGGATCGGCATTCGTTCCTTGGCCTCTACTGCCTGATGCAGGCCTTCTGACCAACGACGTCCCGGCATCGTGCGGCCGGTAAACTCATCGACGATCACAACTTGCCCATCTTTGACGACGTAATCGACATCCTTCGCAAACAGCGCATGGGCACGCAGCGCCGCGTTAATATGATGCATGAGCGCGATATTCGTGACCGAATAAAGACTATCGCCCGGCTGCAGCAGCGCACTGGAGATCAGAAGCTGTTCGACATGTTCGTGACCCGCTTCGGTAAGATGGACTTGGCGAGCCTTCTCATCGACCCAATAATCGCCTTCACCCTCTTCGATTTTCTGACGAACAAGTCCCGGAATGAGCGCATCAACCTTGATATAGAGTTCGCTCCGATCGTCCGTGGGTCCGGAAATGATGAGGGGGGTCCTGGCCTCGTCGATCAGAATCGAATCGACTTCGTCGACAATCGAATAGTGGAGTTCGCGCTGTACACGGTGTTCCTTTGCGAAAACCATATTGTCGCGTAGGTAGTCAAAGCCGAATTCGTTGTTCGTGCCGTAAGTGATATCTGCGGCATAGGCGGTCTGACGCTCTTCCTGCGACAATCCGGATAGCACCACGCCCACGGTAAGGCCTAAAAATCGATATATTTTACCGATCCACTCCGCGTCTCGCTTGGCGAGATAATCATTGACGGTAATGACGTGAACGCCGTGTCCGGTCAGCGCATTCAAGTAGGCCGGCAAAGTGGCCACCAGCGTCTTGCCTTCGCCCGTGCGCATCTCCGCTATGCGCCCTTCATGCAGGACCATACCGCCAATGAGCTGAACATCGAAATGCCGCATATTGAGGACCCGTTTGCCGGCCTCGCGAACGACGGCGAAAGCCTCTGGCAAAAGCGTGTCGAGGCTCGAACCTCCGGCCAACTTGCCCTTAAACTCAGCGGTCTTGGCTGCCAGCTCTGCGTCTGAAAGCGCCGCAATCTCGGTTTCGAACGCATTGACGAGTTCGACGGTCTTGCGCATGCGTTTGACCAAGCGATCGTTACGACTGCCGAACACAAAGTGAAGCAGACGTCGACTGAGAGATGATGAGCTAGCGATCATGGAGTCCTCTGAAAATTGGCGGCCAGGTGGCGGAGCTTCGCAGTCACATTGAGCGGAGTCGGTTGCAAAGTTGCTCCGGCGCGCTTCATAGTGTAACAAACCCTTTCGCGCTTCTGGCGACGAAAAGAAGTAACAACGTTAGGGCTCCTTCGCTGGGGCCCTTTGGTAGGAGGCGATGTGAAAACCCCGAGACAGCTGTCGGACATCATGACGGGGGATGCCACACTCAGCATGCTGTTGCGGCAGGTGCAGACGCTGCAGGTGCTGGAGGCCTTACTGAACGCCCGTACCGGCGACAGCTTCGCGCAACATTGCAAGGTTGCGGCGCTGAAGGAGGATGGTGTTTTGGTATTGGTGGCACGTACGCCTGTATGGGCGACACGCTTACGCTACCTGGCGCCGGATCTGGTGGAATGGGCGAAGGGAGTGCCCGAGTTAAGTACCGTGAAATCCATTCAGGTTCAGGTCGCCAGACAGACGGGACCCTGAAACCGCTGGATTACCCGACCGGGATAGGCTGCATGTAGCTGATCGGCACTTCGTCGTCGGCGGAGAAGGTCACTAACTCCCAACTCCCCTGCGTCGCCAACAGTTTACGCAGTAACTGATTGTTCAGATCGTGACCGGATTTGTAGCCGTTGAAGGCGCCGATCAAGCTGTGCCCCAGCAAATACAGATCGCCAATGGCGTCTAGTATTTTGTGCTTGACGAACTCGTCTTCATAGCGAAGCCCATCCTCATTCAGGATGCGATAGTCGTCGACGACTACCGCATTATCGAGACTGCCGCCGAGGGCGAGGTTACGCCCACGAAGCCATTCCACGTCCCGCATGAAGCCGAAGGTTCTTGCGCGGCTGATTTCTTTCACAAAGGACGTTGTCGAAAAATCGATTTCCGCGCGTTTGCGTGCGAGTTGAAAGAATGGGTGGTCAAACTCGATCTCGAAGGTAACCTTGAAACCATTAAATGGCTCAAAACGAGCCCATTTATCGCCGTCACGGACCTCAATCGCTTTCTTTATCCGGATGAAGCGTTTAGGCGCCGCTTGCTCCTGAAATCCTGCTGATTGAATCAGGAATACAAAAGGGCCAGCACTGCCGTCCATAATCGGCACTTCAGGCGCACTCAACTCGACGACTGCGTTATCGATGCCAAGGCCTGCAAACGCCGACAAGAGGTGTTCGACGGTAGAAACCCGTGTCCCCTCGACGATCAAGCTGGTCGAGAGACTGGTATCGCCCACGAATTCTGCCCGGGCCGGGATTTCGACGGGTGGCGTCAGGTCCACTCGCCGAAAGGTGATCCCGGTATCCGGTGCCGAGGGTCGGAGGGTCACGAAGACCTTACGACCTGTATGCAGCCCGACCCCGGTCGCCCGGATAACATTTTTCAGCGTTCTTTGTCTAAGCATTCCGTCCCCGCTCTTGCACCAAAGCAAGACTCTGGCGTTTGGCATCATATCACACGGCCTTTTAACCGCATAATCTAATTACTTCAATGCGTTACCAGCTCTATCCAGAGTCCATTAGGGCACGGGCAGGATTAACGTAAACTTAACTGCACCGCGCGGTCAGTCGGCCTGCCGACGCAGGAACGCAGGGATATCAAGATAATCCACCGCCTTCGCCCCCGTATGGCTGGTCGGATCAACGTGCTCTACCCGATTCCGAATGATAGTCGGTCGTTCAAGAGACTTGTAGTCCATGTCCGACTCCGTTTTCGGAATGACGGCAAGATTTTCGCGCGCCAACCCCACATCTCGACCCGGATCTTTCTCTTTCGCGCGCAGCTCCACAGCCCCGATCCCGGTCGCGACCACCGTCACCCTGACTTCTCCGTCCATATTCTCGTCGATGACTGTCCCGACAACCACCGTCGCATTGTCCGAGGCGAACGCCTTGACGGTATTACCGACCTCCTCGAATTCACCCATGGTCATATCCGCGCCGGAGGTGATATTGATAAGGATCCCCCGCGCGCCGGCCAAGTCGATGTCTTCCAGCAATGGACTTGATACGGCAGCCTCTGCCGCATCACGGGCGCGCGTCGGCCCCTTGCCGCGACCGGTGCCCATCATCGCCATCCCCATTTCGGACATCACAGTCCGCACATCCGCAAAATCAACGTTGATCAAGCCCGGACAGGTAATGAGCTCGGCGATCCCCTGGACCGCCCCCAACAACACGTCATTTGCTGCCTTGAATGCGTTCAGAAGACTGATGTCCCGTCCAAGCACCGTGAGCAGTTTTTCGTTAGGAATGGTAATCAGAGAGTCCACGTACTGGCTTAGCTCCCGGATCCCTTGCTCCGCGATTTCCATACGCTTGCGCCCTTCGAACGGAAAGGGCCGGGTTACGACCGCCACCGTCAGCACACCCATTTCCTTCGCAATTTGCGCCACGATGGGCGCCGCGCCGGTGCCCGTCCCGCCGCCCATTCCTGCGGTAATGAAGACCATATCCGCACCTTCCAGCACATCGCTGATGCGTGCCCGGTCTTCCATGGCCGCTTGGCGGCCGATTTCAGGATTAGCGCCCGCGCCCAGCCCCTTGGTGATATCGCCTCCGAGTTGGAGGACCGTCTTCACCGTTGAGCTGCGAAGCGCCTGCGAATCCGTATTGGCGCAAACAAACTCGACACCCTCGATTTGCGCTCCCAGCATGTGCTGAACGGCGTTTCCTCCACCGCCGCCCACACCAATTACTTTGATGACCGCACTCTGCCCATATGCATCCATCAATTCGAACATCAGATTAGTCCTCCGATCCGTGTTGCAACTATCGATCCTTCAAGGATCCACCGCCGCGACGTTTCATGTTGAGATGTAATAACCAGCATTAAATTTATAATCCAAACCCTTGTAACCCACACACTCTGTCGGCGTGCTTCGGTCAGTTCCCGGTCTCAAAAATTACCGTGAAACCAGTTCTTCATGCGTTCCCATAAGTTCGAGGTCGATTCAATCCGGCTGCGGTGCGTGGCGTTGCGGGCAGACTCGCTGCCGAACAACAGCAAGCCCACCCCGGTCGCGTAAATCGGGTTCCGCACGACATCCACCAGCCCAGATACGTATTGCGGCGAGCCTAGACGCACCGGCATATTGAAAACTTCTTCCGCCAATTCGATGGCGCCGTCCATTTTGGCGCCACCTCCCGTCAATACGATGCCGGCGGCAATCATGTTTTCAAACCCGCTACGCTTCAGCTCCGCCAGCACCAGATTAAAAAGCTCCTCGTAGCGTGGCTCAACCACTTCGGCCAGTGTTTGACGCACGAGCCGACGCGGCGGCCTATCGCCGACACTGGGTACTTCTATCGTTTCTTCAGGATTCGCGAGCTGGGTGAGCGCGCAGGCGTATTTTATTTTTAAATCTTCCGCGTGATGCGTAGGTGTGCGCAAAGCCACCGCGATATCGTTGGTCACCTGGTCTCCCGCAATCGGAATGACTGCGGAATGATGGATGGCCCCATGCGCAAACACTGCAATGTCTGTGGTACCGCCCCCGATATCACACAGACACACGCCGAGATCTTTTTCATCTTCGGTCAAGACGGCGTAGGAAGACGCCAGTTGTTGAAGGATAACATCGTCTACTTCAAGACCACAGCGCCGGACGCATTTTACGATGTTTTGGGCCGCGCTGACTGCTCCGGTAACCATATGTACCCGAGCTTCCAGCCGTACCCCCGACATCCCGACCGGTTCACGGATCCCTTCCTGTCCGTCAATGATGAACTCCTGCGGCAAAATATGCAGGATTTTCTGATCAGCTGGGATGGCAACCGCCCGCGCCGCATCGATGACCCGCTCAACATCGGTGTGATTAACTTCGTTTTCGCGGATAGCGACTATCCCATTGGAGTTCAGGCTACGAATGTGGCCGCCCGCGATTCCGGCATAAACGGATCGAATTTCACACCCGGCCATGAGTTCAGCCTCTTCAATGGCACGCTGGATGGATTGAACGGTCGATTCAATATTGACCACGACCCCTTTCTTAAGGCCCCTTGACGGATGAGAGCCGATGCCGATGACCTCGATGCCACCTTCGGGCGAAACTTCGCCCACAATGGCAACGACCTTGGAGGTCCCGATATCGAGCCCAACCAGCAGATTTTTTTCCTGTTTCCTTACCATGCGATACCGTTCCGCCCGCGGGAATCACCAAGAATTATGCTAACCATCTCTATCCACCTCGTTTTTCCTGTGCACGCCCGGTTTCCGCGAGCTTGTGCTCGCGGATGGCAAAGCCATTCGTATATCGCAAATCAATAGATTTGACCTTCGGCCAAGCTTCTTTCAACGCCAACTCGAATGCCGTATTGAAACGGCGTAGGCGCTCTTCAAGTCGATGTCGCCCTAAAATCAATTGGATACCACCATTCAGCCCGACCGTCCATGCGCCGCGCTCGGAAAGATCGACCCACGCCACCGTCAGTCCCAGCGGCCGTACCTGTGAGGAGACGGTCCGGAAAGTGTTAAGCACCTCTTGCTCGCTGCCAACCGGCCCGTTCAACCGAGGCAAGTCGCGTGGAAATGTGCCAGAACGCGGCGCGAAGACATCCGCTGCCGTATTGATGAGGGCGTGCTCTCCCCAGCGCGCGGCGGGTTGTTGCTCATTGATGGCAACCCGGATCACATCTGGCCAACGCCGCTCGATAGTTGCTTCCATTACCCAGGGCTCCTCGAGTAGCGCTTTGCGGATCTCCTGCACATTCACCTGAAAGAATCCGCCATGGAGAGAACGAGACACGAGCGACTGGATATACCCCGGCGTGAGATACCGGAAATCGCCTTCGACCATGACTTTGTTAATGGGAAAGTTGGTTGCACGACGGAACGACTGCGCGGCGTACCCGGCAGCCACCAGCAAGGCCAGCGAGATCCCCATGCCAAGCAACAGACGGGCACTCACCACGGGCATTGCGGGGACGTTGTCGACTTCCTTGCGGGCGGCCTGACTCATACTCTAACTTCCAGACTGGCGTAGAGGATCCGTCCAACCAACTCCTCGAAAGTCCATCCTGCCTGCCGTGCCGCCATCGGGACCAACGAGTGGTCCGTCATACCCGGTACCGCATTCAACTCAATAAGCCAGGGCTGCCCGGTGCTGTCGAGCATGAAGTCCACTCGTCCCCAACCCCGCGCATCCAGCGCCCGAAAAGCATTTAGGCCAAGGGTCGCTAGACGACTTTCTTCCGTCGGTGCCAGGCCTGCCGGACAGAGATAACGTGTCGTCGTCGCCTGATACTTCGCCTCGTAGTCGTAGAATTTGTGTGGTGTTTCCAGTTTAATCAGTGGCAGCACCATGGAATCCACAATGGACAGGGTATATTCAGCACCCTTCACGTAAGCCTCGATCAACACCACCGGATCATGACGGCGCGCCAGCGCGAGCGCCGCCGGCAAGTCAGTCGGGTGCTCCACCAAGCTGATCCCGATACTCGATCCCTCGCGGGCGGGCTTCACCATCAAGGGCAGGCCTAAACGCGTAATGGCCGCGTCGAGATCCGACAACTCGTCGGCGACCACGAAATCAGGCGTTGGCAGACCGACGCTCTGCCAAAGCCGTTTAGCGCGGACCTTGTCCATGGACAGGGCGCAACCTAAGACGCCGCTGCCTGTGTAGGGAATTCCGGCGAGCTCGAGCGCGCCCTGCAAACAGCCGTCTTCCCCGCCACGGCCATGCAAAGCAATGAAAACATGGGATGGCCGCATCGCGATCAATGTCGCGAGTTTGTCATTTTGCCAATCCATCCCCGAAACCTCGCAGCCCAGTGTTTGCAGCGCGCGCAGGACCGCTGCGCCACTGCGCAAAGAGACTTCGCGTTCGGCCGAATGCCCTCCCATCAGGACCACGACGTGACCTGCGCGCTGCACGAGATCGCCCGGCGGAACGACGGAACATAGGCGCAACGCCTGTTTCATCAGTGCGCCCCTTCAGACGGGTGCTCACCCAGAAGCCGAACCTCAGGGTCCAAGCGGATACCGAAGCGCTGCTGGATCGCCGCTCGTAAAGTTTCTATCAGCGATTCAATGTCGCTGGCTGACGCATTGGCATCGTTGATGATGAAATTTGCGTGTTTGTCGGATACGTGGCACCCGCCGACGCGATACCCCTTAAAACCGGCCGCCTCGATCAATCGGCCGGCATAGTCGCCCGGCGGATTTCGAAAGACTGAGCCACAACTCGGGGCCCCGGTCGGCTGCGTGGTGCTGCGTTGGGCGAGCAACGCCCGACTACGCGCTACCGGATCATGTGTACTTTCCTGAAAAACCAGATTGCCGCCCAAAAACCATTCCGCCGCAGGTCCTTCGACGGTGCGATAGCCGATCTGGTACTCCGCGGGCAAGCGGGTCCTGCAGGTGCCGGTTCGATCGATAGTCTCGACTGAACTGACGAACGACCAGATTTCGCTACCGAAGGCACCGGCGTTCATCGCAAGCGCGCCGCCGACAGTGCCTGGGATCCCGGCCAGGAACTCGGCACCGGCATAGCCTGCCAAGGCGACCTGACGCGCTAGCTTCGCGCAAGGCACGCCCGCGGCGGCCTTGAAACACGCCCCGTCAGTCGAAATCGTGCCGAGCGCGCGACAAGTCGAAATGACAATGCCTTTGAAGCCAGCATCCCGGATCAGCAAGTTGCTTCCAAGCCCGAGCCAGCAAATGTCGATGGCCGAGGGTACCCCGCGGATAAACGTCAGAAGCTCTGCACTATCCGCCGGCTCGAAAAATACGGCGGCGGCCCCGCCCACTCGCCAACTGCAATGACGGGACATCGGCTCATTGAAACGCAACCGAGACTGATACGGCAGGGCAGAAAACCATTCGCTCATGGCGTTATCGTCTTTGCATAAGGACGCTGCCTGACTACACACACGCGGCCTCCGGCAGGTAATCAAGCGATTCGGCCACCCGCCCAATGCTCCCAGCGCCGAGCAACATGAGCAAATCGCCCTCCCTGACCAGCGTGGCAAGCGTGTCCCGTACGGCCGCCGGCTCCGCAACCAAGATGGGATCAACGGTTCCCCGCGCACGAATCGCCCGGCACAGCGCGCGCGCATCGGCACCCGGGATAGGTTTTTCCCCCGCAGGATAGACCTCCAGCAGCAGCAATACATCGCATTGGGCAAGCACCGCCACGAAGTCGTCAAACAAGTCGCGCGTCCGTGAGTAGCGGTGCGGCTGGAAAGCGACGACTAGCCGCCGATCCGGCCACCCCTCACGCGCCGTGCGCAGCATGGCTGCAAGCTCGCTCGGATGGTGTCCATAATCATCGATAACAAGCACTCGACTCGCTCCGAAGCGCGCGAATCCCTTGATCTGGCTACGTCGCCTGACTCCCTCGAATTGGTTGAGCGCACGCAAGAGCGCTTCATCAGCAACGCCGAGCTCCCCAGCAACCGCGATTGCGGCCAGCGCGTTGAGCGCATTGTGTCGCCCCGGCATATTTAGCGAAACGGCGAGATCAGGGCCACGCGCACCCCGGGAAACACGGAAGCGCGAAGACCCACCTGTGACCTGAATGTCGTAGCCCTGGATATCCGCTTCGGGCCGCGTGCCATACGTTAACACGCGCGTGTGCAGATCTTCGGCGAGCGACATGGCGGCCGCATCATCCGTGCACAGGACGGCGACACCATAGAAAGGTAGGCGTTTGAAGAATTCGCGAAAACTCCCGCGCAGCTTTTCGAAATCCTGATCGTAAGTTTGCATATGATCGGCATCGATGTTGGTCAACACGGCGACCAGCGGATTCAGCAGCAGAAAGGAGGCATCGCTTTCATCTGCTTCAGCTACCAGGAAATGGCCCTCACCAAGGCGTGCGTGAGACCCCGCGCTGTGCAGAAGCCCACCAATGACGAAAGTCGGATCAAGTCCGCCTTCGCCCAGAACACTCGCGATAAGGCTGGTGGTGGTCGTTTTCCCATGTGTCCCCGCTACAGCGATGCCTCGCCTGAACCGCATTAATTCAGCGAGCATTTCAGCACGCGGCACAATCGGAATACGGTGTGCTCGCGCGATCTGAATTTCGGGATTGTCCGTCGGTACCGCACTTGAATAGACCACGACATCGGCGTCGGCGGCATTCTCCGCCCGATGTCCAATTTGGATCCGAACGCCCATCGTCGACAGATGTTCGGTCATCTGATTACGGGCAAGATCTGAGCCCGATACCGCGTAGCCTAGATTGTGAAAAACCTCAGCGATACCGCTCATGCCTGCGCCACCGATGCCGACGAAATGGATCCGACGGACGTTGTGCATCGGGAGTTGGTCAGGTCTCATGAATCAACTCCAGACAATGTCGCGCGACCTCTGCGGTCGCAATCGGATAGGCGGCGGCGCGCGCGCGCGCCGCCATTGCTGCCATGGTCACCCGATCGTCGGAAATGGCGTGAAGTGCCGCACACAGGGTGTCGACAGATAATGCGGCATCCGGAATGAGGATTGCTGCTCCTCGATCACACAGATAGGCGGCATTAACCGTTTGGTGATCATCAACGGCAAACGGAAACGGCACCAGAATAGCGGGGATACCCACCATCGATATTTCTGCAATTGTCAGCGCGCCGGCCCGACAGATGATCAGATCGGTCCAAGCATACGCCGCAGCCATGTCTGCGATGAAAGCCTGCGTCGTCACCGCGTGGGGACAATTTCCGTAGGCGGCTTGCGTCACCTCGAGTTCCTGCGCACCGGTCTGATGCCTGATCTCTAATCGGGTCGCGGTTTGAAACGCACCGAGCGCGACAGGAACCATCCGATTAAGCGATCGTGCTCCGAGACTACCCCCAAGCACCAAGATACGGAGTGTCGCCGGATCACACGCCCGCTGGTGAGACGACGCAACGCCGCTAATTTCGGCGCGCACAGGATTACCTGTAATAATTGCCTTCGCGTCCACCGGAAAGGCACCTGGATATGCCGCGAGCACCCGGGTCGCAAAATACCGCAGTAGCCGGTTGGTCAGACCCGGGATCGAATTCTGCTCATGGATAACCAAGGGGCGGCGGCACAGGATGGCCGCCAAACCGCCAGGACCGCTAACAAAGCCCCCCATGCCTAACACCACGCCCGGTTTTATTCGAAGGATGACGCGCGCGGCTTCCCAAGTCCCCCGCAGGATAACGAGCGGTGCGAGTAGCCAACGCCAGAGCCCCTTGCCGCGCAAACCGACCATCCTGATTTTGAACAGTTCGATCTGATGGCGCGGCACGATAGTCCCTTCCATCCCGTGCGCCGAACCTAGCCAAAAGGGCGTCACCTGCTGCGCTCGGAGACAGTCGGCCACCGCCAGCGCCGGAAAAATATGGCCTCCTGTGCCGCCCGCCAAGATGAGGATGCGCTTGGTGGTCACGTTTGTGCGACCGTTGGCGCAGGCCGTCGAGGTCCTGATGGGGCGCTCTGCACCTCATAGGACACTCGCAGAACGAGTGCAACCGCAATACATAAGATGACCATGCTGTTACTGCCATAGCTGATCATCGGTAAGGTCAAGCCTTTGGTCGGCAGGATGCCGAGATTCACCCCGATGTTCACAAAAGCTTCGATGGCAATCAGTAAACCGATGCCGTAGGCCAAGTAGGCTGCAAACAACTGACCTCGATCCTCGGCGCGGCCACCAATATGCAGGACCCTCAGTAGGAGTGCGAAAAATAACCCGATCACGAGACAAGCTCCGGTCAATCCGAGCTCTTCACCAATCACGGCGTAAATAAAATCGGTATGGACTTCGGGCAAGTAAAAGAGTTTCTGCACGCTATTGCCTAGCCCCACGCCAAACCACTCCCCGCGACCAAAGGCAATCAAGGCCTGCGTCAGCTGGAACCCCTTGTGGAAGGGATCAGCCCACGGGTCCCGAAATGCCATGAGACGTTGCATCCGGTAAGGGGCAGCCTGTGCGACCCATCCGGCCAGCATAATGGCAGCTGCACCCCCGACGGAAAACCGAGCAAAGGGGATCCCCCCAAGAAAGAGCATGCCAAGCACTGTCGACAGGATTACGACAGCCGCACCAAAATCAGGCTCGAGCAACAATAATCCCGCCACGAATGCAACCACGATGATCGGTTTAATGAACCCCCTCAATTCGGTCCTCACCTGCTTTTGATGCCGCACCAAAAAACCCGCGATATAGATGATCACGGCAAGTTTGACCGGCTCCGAAGCCTGTAACGTTAGCGGTCCGAGTTTTAGCCAACGCATGCTGCCATTAACTTCCCGCCCGATGCCCGGCACCAGCACCGCGACGACGAGGCCAAGTCCCACCAGCAACACGGAAGCACTCCAAGTCTGAATAGTCTCGAGTGGGGTGCGTAAAACCACGGCTGCGCAGACGACGCCAAGCGCCAGCGCGCCTAACTGTCGCCATAGAAAATAATATTCGCTGCCACCGTCACGGGCGGCAATTGCAATCGAGGAGGAGGCCACCATAATCAACCCTAGGCCGAGGATGAGGCCCACGATCACGATAAGCCAGGGATCGTAGAGATAAGAAGGCTCGGCTGAATCGGCATCTGTGGAAAGATTAGAAACGGCTTGTGTCATATCAGATACATCCCACGCACTGCGGCCTCAAAAGCCCGACCACGCGCTTCATAATTCTCGAACATGTCGAAACTTGCACAGGCTGGAGACAACAGAACCGATTCACCTGGGTTGGCGAGTGCTCGCGCGATTTCTACAGCTTCCTGCATGCCCGAAGCGTGTCGAACCTTGGTCAAATCGCCCAGCGCCGCATCCAACAGCGGGGCGTCCTCGCCAATCAGAACCACGGTATGGACCCGTCCGAGCACCGCGGCCCGAAGTGTCCTAAAATCCGCGCCCTTGCCCTGCCCACCCGCGATCAGCACACCACGATGTCCGTCAAACAATCCTTCAATGGCTGCCGCGGAAGCGCCGACATTGGTCCCCTTGGAATCATTGAACCAGCGGATACCGTCGTATTCGCCTACCAACCGGCAACGATGCTCAAGTCCGGAGAAATGCTCGAGAACCTGCGTCTGCACCGCGGGGGAGATACCGAGGCAGTCGGTAATCGCCAGCGCAGCGAGCGCGTTGAGTTCGTTATGCGCGCCCTTTATTCTTAATTTGGCACTGGGGAAGCGCACGTCCTCGCCGTGGACAAGGAAACGCTGCCCGTCACGGGTCAAAATGGAATAATAGTCCGGCCCGGTGGTCCGCAGAGAAAACCAGCGGACACGGCTATCGGCAATCCCGAGCTTCGCAGTACGGGGATCATCTGCATTTAGGACGAGACATTGCGCATGGGTGAGGATACGCGCCTTGGCCTCGGCATAAGCTGCTAGGGTCCCGTGACGATCCAAGTGATCCGGCGTGATATTCAGAATACAGCCGACCCGTGCCGCAAGATGTTCGGTCAGTTCGAGCTGAAAACTCGAGAGCTCAAGCACGAAAAAATCCGGCGTAGGGCCTGCCAACAGGTCGAGAGCAGGTGTACCCAAATTGGCGCCCGCGCCTACCGCAATCCCAGCCGCGGCCAGCATCTCAGCGACGAGCGTAGTGACGGTACTTTTACCATTGGAGCCGGTAATCGCCACGTAGGGCGTCTGCGTGGTGCGCGCGAAAATTTCAATATCGCCGAGGATGGGTAGGCCTCGCTTCCGGGCAGTCTCGATCAGCGGATGGTCAAGAGGAACCCCAGGACTGACCGCCAAAGCATCGACTTGCGTGAGCAGATTTTCATCAAGCGGACCACAGTAAGCGTGCGCCATCGGCAATTCGTGCCGCACGCGTTCGAGCATCGGCGGCACATCCCGAGTATCGATAATCGTCACGGCGTATCCTTGACCGGTGAGGAATCGGGCACAGGAAAGGCCCGTGTTGCCCATACCAAAAACCAACCATCGCGCCGCCCCGGGAGGTAGGGACAAGACGGGTTCGATATGACGGGTAGAGACGGACATCTATCGTCAGCGGATCTTGAGGGTCGCGAGACCCACGAGTACGAGGATGACTGAAATGATCCAGAAACGAACGATGACCCTCGGTTCCGGCCAACCCTTCAACTCGAAATGATGATGGATCGGCGCCATCATGAAGATACGTCGACCGGTCAGCTTGAATGATCCAACCTGCAAGATCACAGAGACCGTCTCAAGCACAAACACGCCACCCATGATGAATAAGACGAGCTCCTGACGGACCATAACCGACACCACACCAAGTGCAGCTCCTAGCGCGAGCGCTCCGATATCGCCCATGAACACCTGTGCCGGATACGTATTGAACCAAAGAAAACCGAGTCCCGCGCCCACGATAGCGGCGCAAAAAACACAGAGCTCGCCAACACCAGGAATATAAGGCAGTCCCAGGTAATTCGAAAATTTTATGTTACCCGTCACGTATGCGAAAACAATGAGGGCCGTGGCGATCAATACTGTCGGCATTATCGCGAGTCCGTCGAGACCATCCGTGAGGTTCACCGCGTTGCTCGTGCCAACGACCACGAAATACGTCGTCAGCACGTAGACCCATCCCAGTTGGAAAACTAGATGCTTAAAGAAAGGCACGATTAACTGTGTTTCCACGGGTGATCGCGTCGAAGAAAAGAGCAAGATTGCGGCAACAAGGGCAGCCACAGACTGCCACGTATACTTTGCACGGGCGGTGAGTCCCTTAGAGTTTTTTCGGGAAATTTTCAGGTAATCATCTAGCCAGCCGATTACACCGAACGCGAAGGTGGTCATCAACGCCGTCCAGATAAAGCGGTTTCTAAGTTCACTCCATAACAAGGTCGTCACCACGATCACGAGAATGATCAGCGCTCCTCCCATCGTCGGCGTTCCCGCTTTCGAAAGATGCGACTGAGGACCATCCTCCCGAATCCGCTGGCCAATCTGGAAATGGCTTAACTTTCGTATCAGCAAAGGTCCGATGAGGAGAGACAGACACAGCGCAGTCAGGACGCCCAGAATCGTGCGCAGCGTCAAGTAATGGAATACTTTGAATCCGGAATCAAACGACTGCAGATAGTCCGCAAGCCAAATCAGCATGTCGTTTCGCTCTGGGTAACCAGCGCATCAACCACTTTTTCCAGTTGCATGACCCGCGAGCCTTTAATGAGGATTGCGATATCTTCCCTCACATCCCGTTGGAGAGCGGCCACCAAGGAAGCGCGATCGGGATAGTGAACGGCATCAGTCCCGAAACTGCTAACAGCGTCGTGCGACAGTGTCCCGAGGGTAAACAAGCGCTCTACGCCCTGTTGCCGCGCTAGCAGTCCCGCCGCGAGATGTTCCGCGTGCTCGACACTGCCGAGCTCTGCCATGTCGCCGAGCACCAGCCAGCGCCGTGCCGGATAGCCAGCCAACACCGACAACGCGGCCGCAAGGGAGGCCGGATTAGCGTTGTAGGTGTCATCGATGATCACGCAACCGCGGAGCCCTGTACGCACGTTTAATCGCCCATTCACCGGGGACGACTGTCCGAGCCCTGCGGCGACCGCCTCTAGATTACTCCCTGCGTGCAGAGCGGCCGCGGCCGCAGCCAGTGCGTTCCGGATATTGTGACGCCCTTCGAGTGGTAGCCGAATCCGGATCCTGCCCTCGGGCGCGCATAGATCAAATTCCGAACCCTGCCCCAAATCTCGGAGTCTAATATTTTCGGCGTAATAATCAGCTTTCTCGGTAATCCCGAAGGTCAATACGCGACCCGCATCGGTGCGACGGCGCCAATAGTGACAAAATTGATCATCCGCGTTGAGCACAGCGAGTCCAGACGGGCCCAGTTGCTGATAGATAGCCCCTTTTGCCTCAGCCACTTGTTCGATCGATCCGAAGCCTTGCAAATGAGCCGGGCCGCACATCGTGACAAGGCCTATCGTCGGCTGGGCGATTTCGACCAACTCCGCGATATCTCGCATGCCGTTTGCACCCATTTCGATAACGGCTGCCCGGTGCTCCAGGGCAAGCCGAAAGAGGGTCAGCGGAACTCCAATATCATTATTGAGATTGCCCATGGTCGCGAGGACATCCACGTCCTGGCGCAAAATTGCCGTAATCATTTCTTTTGTCGTGGTCTTGCCACTACTGCCAGTCACGCCGATTACCGGGAGGTTGTGACACGCACGCCACGCATGTGCAAGCTGGCCCAGCGCTCGCCGCGTATTCCCCACACGCACGGTCGGCAACGTCGTATTCAGGGGACGGTCGATGACCGCACCAGTCGCACCTGCCGCGTGTGCCAGAGCGATAGCATCATGCCCATCATGTCGTTCGCCCTGGAGTGCAACAAAAAGCTCACCTGTACGCAGGGTACGACTGTCCGTACTGACACCGGTAAAAATTGCATCCGCACCCGCGAGTTGACCTATCATCGTCCTCGCCGCAGCTGTCAGTGAAAAGGTGATCATGCGTGACTGCTGAGCCACTGCTTAACGATCGTCTGATCGCTCTGGGGCAGGCGCATACCGCGCAGTTCCTGGAACGTTTCATGACCCTTTCCGGCAATGAGGACGATGTCCTCAGCGGCGGCGCCTGACAGGGCTGTGTTGATGGCCGTCACGCGGTCATGAATTATTTCGAATTTGGCTGCCTGAGTGCCTTGCAGAATATCGGCCGTAATACGGCTCGGTTTTTCACCGCGCGGATTATCGTCCGTTACGATGGTTCGATCCGCGTATTGCGCGGCAATCTGGCCCATTAAGGGCCGTTTGCTATGGTCACGCTCGCCGCCGCACCCGAACACGCACCATAAACGCACCGGACGCAGTGCTTTGAGCAGTCTGAGGACGCGCTCGAGACTGTCTGGCGAATGGGCGTAATCGATAAAGACCAGCGGCAACCCTTCGGTACCACCGAACCGTTCGAGCCGACCCGTAACCGGATGAGCCTTCGCTAGTGCAGCAGCAGCTACCGGCAACGCAATATCCAAGGACAGCAGAACGCCCAAGGTGGCTAGCAGATTCTGAGCGTTAATGTCGCCGATGAGTGAACTTTCGATATGGACGACACCATCTCCGGTCTCAATATCGAGTCGAGAATGGCGGGCAGTATAGTCCGCATGACTCAACACCAGGTGCCTACCCGAAAATCGGACGCGCTGACGCAGGCCTAGTGAAAATGTCGTCAAGGCCATCTCGCCATGAATCCGCTGCAGAAGCTCGTCGGCGACTGGATCATCTGCATTGATGACGGCGTGCTCCAGTCCGGGCAACTGAAAAAGTTTTTGTTTGGCCTCGAAATAGGCACGCCGGGACGCATGGTAATCCAAGTGGTCGTGGCCGAGCCCCGTGAATACCGCGGTCTTTACTCGAGATCCGGCTAACCGATCTTGTGCAAGCGCGTGTGACGAAGCCTCCAGCGCGACCGCCTGCTTTCCGGCTGCCAACATATCGGCAAGCGTTGCCTGAAGACGAAATGGATCGGGCGTGGTCATCCCATGGGTCTGCAGATGGCCAACGGCACCGATCCCGAGGGTCCCGATGTATCCACAGGGCATTTGGAGCACATCAAGCGTCTCGGCGCACAGATGCGCCACCGTCGTCTTACCGTTCGTCCCGGTAATCGCCACCAACGCCAGCCGCTCGCTCGGGCTCTCGTAGAAACGGGCGGCGATGCCGCCTAGATGCGCACGTAGCTGGGGCAAGCGCAGGACAGGCACCGGTAGCGCCGGCAGCACTTCGCTCGTCTCAACGGCTACCGCCACCGCGCCGTTGCGGAGTGCTTCATCCACAAATGCCGCGCCATTCTTCTGCCCACCGCTTACCCCAAAGAAGCAATCCCCCGGTTGGACCTCACGGCTATCGAGGCACAATCCACCGACCGCCAGATCTGGACTCGGGATAGGTGTCACTAGGCCGGCAAAAAGCGTGGACAACGGCTTCGTCTCGGAGAAATTGGTCGCTGCGATCATTGGAGCCGAGTCGACGGCGGAGGAACGGCGGGCTGCGCGGCCAGGCGGACACCCTTCTGCTCAGGTCCACCGAGCGCATCCGCTGGCAGATTAAGAATTCTGGCCGCATCGAGCATGACGGCGCCGAAAACCGGGGCGGCAACTAGGCCTCCAAAATGTTCTTTGCCATGCGGTCCATCAATAACCACGACCGCCGCAATCCGTGGTGCCGTGAGCGGCATGAAACCCGCAAAAAGTGAACGATACTGGTCCTCTGAATAGCCAGTTTCCGAATTTTTGTAAACTGTGCCGGTTTTACCGCCGACGCGGTAGCCATAGACCTGCGCTGCCTTACCGGTCCCAGAGGTCACCACGCGTTCGAGCATCAGGGTGACTGCATTGGCGGTCGGTTCGGACATAACGCGTACCCCGGTTGGCGGCGTCGTCCTGCGCATCGTGCTCACCGGATACAGGATGCCACCACTCGCAATCGCGGCATACGCCCGGACTAACTGCAGCGCGTTGACAGACATGCCGTAGCCATAGGACAGCGTAGCGTGCTCAATCTCCCCCCAATGATGATAGTCCATCAATCGTCCCGCAGGCTCACCGCGTATTTCGACCTCAGTGAGATGACCAAAACCGACCTGATCGAAAATATTCCAAAGACGCTCCGCATCCATGGAAAGGGCGATTTTCGTGGCCCCAACATTGCTGGACTTTTCGATCACCCCGGTGACATCTAAGGTGCCGTAGTTATGAACATCCCGGATGAGATGGTGCGCAATCGTAATATTCCCCGGCGAAGTCTCAATGCGAGTGGTCGGCGTGTACTGACCGGATTCAAGCGCGGCTGCCACCGTAAAAGGCTTTATAACGGAGCCTGGTTCAAATAAGTCGGTCACCGAGCGATTCCGAAAATATTCCCCTCGAAGGGCGCCGCGATTGTTAGGGTTGAAGGAGGGTTGATTCACTAACGCCAGAATTTCGCCGGTGTTCACATCTAGAATGACCATCAGTCCAGCCACCGCCTTATTGATTTGGACTGCCTTCTTAAGCTCCCGATAAGCCACGTATTGCAGTCGCCGATCAATACTGAGGGCGATATCTTGACCTGGCTGCGCAGCGCGAATCCGTTCGACATGCTCGATCACGCGACCCAACCTGTCCTTGATGACCCGATTCTGGCCCGGGGTCCCTTTCAACGTTGAATCGAAAGACAGCTCCACCCCCTCCTGGCCCCGATCGTCCACATCGGTGAAGCCGACGAGATGGGCTGCCACTTCAACACCGGGATAGAAACGCCGATATTCTCGAACCGGATGGATCCCTGGGATGTCCGCCTTCTTAATCTGTGCGTAAATATCCGGGCTGATCTGTCGCTTCAGGTAGAGGAACGGTCGCTTGAGACGCGGGACCAGCAACGTGTCCAACTGGTCCTCCGACATGTCGAGCAATTTGGCCAGTTGTGGCCATCTATCCTGATGCATCATGAGTTCTGACGGTTTCGCCCAGATCGAATTGACCGGGGTACTAACAGCAAGCGGCTCGTCATGTCTATCTGTAATCATGCCGCGATGCGCTTCAGTGCGAACGATCCGCAAATAACGAGCGTCTCCGTGATCCTGAAGAAATTGACGATCGGACAACTGCAAATACATCACTCGCCAGACCAGCAGAAGTGCGAGGATGGCAAACGTAACCTTGACAATCAGGCGCCGAATTTCGACCGGAGAGAGATCCATATTCAGCTTCATGATCGGATCCTGCGCAACTGCTTCACGTTGGGGATCGTCATATTCAATTTTGAGCGCGCGAGATCTTCAATTCGACTGTGCGTGCTCCAAGTCCCTTGCTCAAGAAGCAGTTGACCCCAATCACGTTCGAGTTCGTCCCGCTGAACTTGCAATTCCTGCAATCGAATGACGAGCAAACGGGTTTCGTAGCGGGTGGTGAGCAGTTGGAACGCACTCATCATGACTAGGACAGCTAATCCACAAACCAGGACGACGGTTTTCATGCGATGCGCTCAAGTACACGCAGGCGCGCGCTACGGGCGCGGGGATTCCGCTCAATCTCTGCCTCATCGGGCACGACGGACTTACGAAAAACCAATCGATACTTTTTGGCATCTGGCGTGGGCGTCGGGGCCCAGACTTCACGCGCGAGATCTCGGAAATAACGTTTAACGATGCGGTCTTCAAGTGAATGGAACGAGATCACCGCAATGCGGCCGGCGATCCCGAGAAAATCCACCAACTTCGCGAGGCCGGTGCGCAGCTCGTCCAGTTCGTTGTTGATCAAGATACGGAGCGCCTGAAAAGTCCGCGTGGCCGGATCGATCCGACGCTCGCCCCGCACGATTCCAGCCACAATCTCGGCTAGTTGTCTTGTGGTCTCGATCGGCTGCGTCTGTCGCAGTAGGCAAATACGGGCGGCAATTTGTCTAGATTTTCGCTCGTCACCGTAGTTCCAGAGACAATCCCGAATTTCGGCCTCAGAGGCTGTCATCAGCCACTCAGCGGCTGATTGTCCCTGCGAAGGATCCATGCGCATATCCAACGGACCATCCCGCCGGAAACTGAAGCCTCGACTCGGCTCGTCAATTTGCGGTGACGAAATCCCGAGATCGAGTAACACCCCGTGGACATGTCCGTGGAGTCCGCGCGCCTCGAGCAGATCCGTCGCGGTGGAAAAACGCTGATGAATCAATTCCAAGCGGGGATCCGCGCAGAGATCTGGTCGGGAGCCGATCGCCTCGGGATCTCGGTCAAAAGCAATCACGCGACCCAGCGTCCCGAGCCGCGCGAGCAAACCGGCCGTATGTCCTCCACGACCGAAGGTACCATCGACGTAACAGCCGTCAGGCTGAATGGCGAGCACGTCGAGGATTTGCGGCAACATGACCGACTGGTGAAGTCTGATCTCGGTCCCGGTCATAGTGATAGCGCCTGTAAAATCTGCGAGCTGGGCGCTGTTCGATTATCGATTTCCTGCAACCATTCGTCGCGTTGTTTCTGCCAGACGAGCGCGTCCCAAAGTTCGAGCTTGTTGCCCTGTCCGAGCATCGCGGCGCGGTGTTGAAGCCCCGCGAAGTTTCTCAGATCGGCGGACACCAGAATTCGACCCTGACTGTCACATTCGCAGTCGGTTGCATACCCGCGAATAACTTGTTTTGCGCGGCGGCTGGCCAAATCGCCATCAGGGAGCGCAAGGAGCTTGTGGTCTACTACATTCCATTCCGCTAGGGGATAAAACCAGAGGCAACGATCCCAGGGATTGACGGTCAGCACGACGGTCTCGCAGCCACCGTGACGCAACTGCTCGCGAAAGCGGGTCGGCAACGCGAGGCGCCCTTTGGCATCGATGCTGACTGTGAAGAAGCCTCGAAACACGGTTCGTTAAGCCTTTGAAATACATGGATTCGAGCCCGGGGGCGCACGCACGGGCGTTAGCTGAGAGATTTCGCTCCCACTATTCCCCACTAATCACCACCGGTACGCACTATACGAACGCGATTCGAAAACTGTCAACCAGCAGACCACCAAAAAGTGAAAAAACCTGCTTAGCCAACAGCCACTTAGACCGAACGGGCATGCTCGGATTGCCGAGTAGGACGAGGATTATGAGTAGTATCAAAGAGATAATATGGAACCCTCAGGAGCAAACCGAAGTTGATCGGTCCTGAGGGGCCACGTGGAGAAGGTGAGCGGGCCTGTAAGCCGGGTTCTGTACTGCCAAGGCAGCGACGATCATTCATCTGCGAGACGTGTCACCACGTCCCTGTAGCGACCTACCCGGAAGCTGGCGCGAGCAGCGCTTGCTGCAATAGCAGCACACTTCCCTATTTGGTCTTGCTCCGGATGGGGTTTACCCTGCCACCGATGTTGGTCGGCGCGGTGCGCTCTTACCGCACCATTTCACCCTTACCGGATGAGGAAACCCTCGCCCGGCGGTATATTTTCTGTGGCACTTTCCGTGGACTCACGTCCCCCAGGCGTTACCTGGCATCCTGCTCTATGGAGCCCGGACTTTCCTCCAACCCCCATAGACGCGCGCGTCTCCGGAATTCAGCGATCGCCCAGCCCGCTCCCCTTGAGTGTGACGACTGTCGCCGCCTCACGCAATCGTTGGAACCGATGTCGCCTTCATTTCGAGCGCCAGCGCGTAGATGAGATTGCGGGGATAACCCGTTGCCTCGCTGACCGCCTCCACGGCATCCCGTTGGGACAGCCGAGGCAGCAACGTCTTGAGCAACCGGGTCGCCAGTACAGCATCAGGACTCGAGTCCGTGTCGGGGCCGACGACGATCGCGATTTCACCGCGCGTCGCGTTGATGTCGCCATCCAGTGCGGTGGCGATCTCCCGCAACGAGCCGCGATAAAGTGTTTCGTGCAGTTTGGTCAACTCTCGCACCACACAGGCCGCCCTGGCTTCGCCGAAGACCAGACACATATCGCTCACCGTCTCCCGGATGCGATGGGGTGCCTCAAAAAACACGAGCGTGTGAGGGGCGTGTTCCAGTGCTTCCAGACGTGTGCGGCGCGCGGCCTGGCGATTAGGTAGAAATCCTTCGAAAGCAAAGCGATCGCAGGGCAATCCCGACACTGTGAGTGCACCAAGCACAGCACTTGCGCCCGGGATGTAACGGACCGGGATCCCAGCAAGGTGGCAAGCCTGCACTAGCAAGAAACCGGGATCGGAAACGAGAGGAGTACCGGCATCGCTGATCAGCGCCATCGCAGAGGGTCCGTCACGCAATCGTTGGGTAAGCGATGCCGTGCGCTGAACTTCGTTTTGCTGATGGAGCGATTCGAGCGGCCGATGCAACCCAAAGCGATCGAGCAACTTGAGACTGGTGCGTGTGTCCTCCGCCAACACCAGGTCGACTTGTTCGAGGATCCGCAATGCGCGCAACGTAATGTCCCCTAGATTACCGATAGGCGTCGCTACGAGGTATAAGCACGGTCGTTCGATTGCTACACTGGCCGCAGGATAATCCGGCAGATTGGTCATGGCTTCTAGCATCCTCTGGAGAACATCGCGGTGCATTGCACTGCTAGCAGGGATTATGACTTCAGGATGCCTGGAGCAACAATCCATCACGCCAACCTCCGTTGCAGCGCCGACACCACTTGCGCAAGCGAGTTATCTGCTCAGCGCGGGCAAATACGTCGAAGCGGCCGACGCCTTGGCCAAGCTCGCAGCCCGACCCAATCCCCTCAACGGGACCGATTTGAAGCTGCGGGCGGGCCTTATCTATGCCGATTTAGGCGACCTACCGCGGGCATTCGCCCTGTTTCCGCCGCCGAGCCAACATCCGGCGTCGATGCGCGAGGCGCTCGCCGTCTCGATCGCACAGCACCATGCCGGTAGAAAAGCGGAAGCGATTTCTACGCTCGACGCGGTGGACAGCACCTCCTTCGAGCCGTTCGAGAAAGGCCTTTTCTTGCGCACGCTCGGTCGCGTCCAAATCGAAGAAGGCGATCAAGCGGGACTGGTCAATCTCATCAATGCAGAGATCTTTCCGCTACCCGGGAAACGCCGGACGGGTCTCACCCATCTCATCTGGGACGCTTTGCGGGATAGTCAGGATCCGATGCTGGAAACCAAGCTCAACCCACGCAATCCCGCCCTTACCGGGTGGCTCGCCCTGCTTGCTGAGACCCGCGCCACGGGTAACGGCGGGGACGATCTCGCCGCAAGGCTGGCGGGATGGCGGATCCGCTTTCCCACGCATCCCGCCAACGAGATGCTACTGGACGAAATTATCGAAGCCGCGGATCAACAGGAGACACCGATCGCTCGGGTTGCCTTTTTGCTGCCACTCGAAGGTGAGCTGGCCAGTTACGCCGAAGCCATCCGCGACGGCTTCATGGCCATGCGCTTCGGCAATAACGATCAGGCTCTGCGCGTTCGATTTTATTCCGCTCGCGGCCACGCGACGCCGGCAATGTACGCACAGGCTATCAAGGACGGCGCTCAACTGGTCGTGGGTCCCCTCGACAAACCCGGGATCGATGCCATCGCGAAGCTGGACACACATCCGGTCCCGCTACTGACGTTGAATAAAACCACACTCGTGCCGAGCGGCAAGACGAACGGTTCATTGCCCGTATTCACGCAATTCGCACTATCTCCGGAGGATGAAGGTGAAGATCTTGCGCGGCGCGCGTGGCGGGACGGACACCGCCGAATGGCGGCACTCGTGCCGAAAAGCGACTTAGGTGGTCGCATCCATCGTGCCTTTGCGGACACCTGGCACCAGTTGGGCGGCACGTTAGTCGAAACTTCCGGTTACGAAAACTCAGTCCCTGCCTATAAGGACGCGATCCGAAAGATTTTTAGCCTATCGGAAAGTGAAGCGCGTGCGGCCCGCCTGCGCCAATTACTCGCACGCCCACTCGTATTCCTGGCGATCCCGAGACCGGATTTGGACGGCGTGATGCTGGTTGCAGATCCGGTGGCCGGTCGCCAGATAATTCCGCAATTCCGCTATCTGGGTGTCGACCAACTCCCAATCTATGCGACCTCGCTCATCTTCGCAGAAGAACCCAATGCGAGCGCCGATCAGGATTTAAACGACGTCATCTTCGGCACCATGCCGTGGAATTTAGACGCCCGGGATCAACCCTTGCGCGCGATGTTGAGCCACCACTGGCCCAAGTTCGATGCCACGCAGCGCCGACTCTTCGCCTTTGGCATCGACGCCTACCGACTTGTGAAAGCGCTACCCAAGATGGCCCGCACGCCGACACTGACGATCGAGGGCGCCACCGGCGCGCTCCAGCGAGATTCTGCGGGCCGCATCAAGCGGCGCTTGAGCTGGGCGATATTCCACGCCGGGTCGCCCCAGCTGCTGTGATCAAGCGGACTCCTCTTGCGGCGTCTCCCCGCCGCTCCGTGGACGTCTAAACCTTCTCGCTGACTCTACGTCACAGGCGGCGCACCGCTGGCGTAAGTACATATTTTCTGCATAATGCTTTGCACAGAATCCTGCAGGGCTCAGCCTGATCCATGCCGCATAAGGTCGCCGTCATCACCGAAATCTTCCGCGCGAGTATCGCGCTCAAGTCGGCAAGTGTGACTGTCCTCAGCGAACCCATCGCCGAGGCCGCAGGTAAGCTGGTTGACTGTCTTCGACAAGGCCACAAGATCCTCTCTTGTGGTAATGGCGGCTCAGCAGCAGATGCACAGCATTTCTCTTCGGAAATGTTGAATCGCTTCGAGCGAGATCGGGAAGGCTTCGCGGCCATCGCGCTGACGACCGATGCTTCCACCCTGACCTCGATTGCCAACGATTATGATTTCTCGCAGGTGTTTTCCAAGCAAGTGAAGGCGCTGGGCCATGCGGGCGATATCCTGCTCGTGTTCTCGACCAGTGGCGCCTCACCGAACGTGGTAAAAGCCATCGAAGCCGCTCACGCACGCCTGATGCACGTCATACTGGTCACGGGGCGGGATGGTGGCCACGCCGCACGGGCCTTACGGGCTGGTGATGTTGAACTGCGGGTCCCGAGCAATACGACGGCCCGGATACAGGAGGTCCATCTGACCATCATCCACTGTTTGTGCGAATTAATTGACGACGAACTCATAGGGGACAAAACGTGAAAAAATCGATGCAGGCATTGGTGATGGTCATGCTGCCATTGGGGATCGGAACATCGTTGTTGAGCGGCTGCGCACCCCTGCTTGCGGGCGGCGCAGTAACGGGTGCCGTGGTCTCGAATGATCGACGCACCGCCGGAACCGTCATGGAAGATTCGCGGATCGAGTCGAAGGCGAGTGACTTTTTTGGCGCGGATGCCCAATTGGGATCTGGTCAAAGCCATATTAATACGACCAGCTATAACCAAATGGTGCTCCTGACCGGAGAAGTCGCGACAGACGAGCTGCGCAAACGCGCTGAGGAGTATGTCTCCCGAATCGCGAAGATACGCCATGTCTATAACGAGCTCACCGTAGGCCCGAACAGCGCCTCCAGTGCCCGCGCCAATGACTCGCTAATCACGACCAAGGTGAAAGGCAAACTCATCTCCATTCGGGAAGTTTCGTCGAGTGACGTCAAGGTCGTTACCGAAGCCGGCGTCGTGTACTTGATGGGCTTGTTCGAGAAATCGACTGGGGACGCTATTGCTGAGGCCGTGGCTTCCGTGGGCGGCATCGTCAAGGTCGTTAAGCTTTTCGAGGCCCAACCGCCGACGGCAACGGGCGGCTAAACTTCGCTCATTACCCCGCGCGCCTGTTTACTTAACGATAGTCAGGCGCGGCGGCTTTTTAGCGGCAGGTTTTTTTTCAGCGTCGGGCTCGGCCTGTGCGGTCGTGAGCAAAGCCGTGCCCGTGGCCTCTGCCCCCGCCTCGTCCTCAAACGATAAGCCGTGCCCGTTTTCCTTGGCATAGATTGCGCGTACCGATCCGAGCGGTACCGTAATTTCATAGGCCACACCACCGAAACGGGCGCCGAACATCACGAATTCGTTCCCCAATTGCAGTGACTTCACGGCTGAAGGCGCGAGATTCAACACGATCTTCCCATCCTGCACGAATTGGGTAGGCACTACGCAGACGGGATCGGCGGTATCGACCAGCAAATAGGGCGTCAGCGCGTTATCGACGATCCAATCGTAGAGCGCGCGGATGAAATAGGGTTTGGTCGATGACATGGAAGGGGTGGCCGTATCTGTACTGTAAGGTTTGGCAATTAAATAAGGCTACGCACGCGTCTCAGTGATGGATGCCTCGTTCGAACGGCGAAAGACTCGATTTGAACGCCGCCCGCCCGAAGAAGGTCTCTGCGTATTTGAGTAAAGGCTTCGCCTGGACGGGAAGCTTTATGCCGTAATGACCGAGTCGCCAGAGCAGCGGCGCAAGGCAGCAGTCTGTTAGCGTAAACTCATCGGACAGAAAATACGCATAACGCGCAAAAGCCGGCGCAATGGCGAGAAGGTTGTCGCGCATCGCATTCCTGCTCGCCGCAGCTGCCGCCGTCCCCAATGCTTCGAAGTTCCCGATTTGATGATACAGATCCCGCATGATCCGATAACGAATTTGTCGATTGTTTGCGCGCGACACGGGATCTACCGGCATGAGGGGCGGATGTGGATACCGCTCATCGAGATATTCCAGCATGATCTGCGGATCGTAGATGACCAGTTCGCGATCGATCAGCGTCAGCAGATTGTGATATGGATTCAGATCGTTCAAATCTTCGGGTTTAGTCTCGTGGGTGATGAATTTGATATCAACATTGATATCTTTCTCTGCCAGCACAAGCCTGACGACATGACCGACAGGATCGTGCCCCTCAGCATAGAGCGTCATCAGCGAACGTCGGTTAACGACAGCGGTCATATCAGTGGACGTCTTTCCAGTATTCGCGTTTGACGAGATAGGCCGCAACCAGCAGAACCGATAGGAACAGCAGCACCGCGACACCCAACCGGTAACGAACAAGCTTTGCAGGCTCGCCCAAGTAGACCAGGAACGACACCAAATTACGTAAAGATTTTTTGAATTCGACCTCGGTCATCTTGCCTGGCTTGTCGGTCTCAAGCCCTTCAAGTACTTGCACAGACTTGCCGGTCGTCTCATCTTTCTCCGTGCCGTAAACAGGCCGCTGAATGCCCTGCAGCTCCCACAAAACATGCGGCATGGCGACATTGGGCAGATAAGCGTTATTGACCCCGGTAGGCCGGGTCGGATCGGCATAGAAACCCTGTAGAAAACTGTACAGCCAATCATCACCCCGGGATCGCGCGATGACGGACAAATCGGGCGGACGAATCCCGAACCAAGCTTCCGCATCCGCGCCCTGCATGGCGACCGTCATGGTTTCCCCGATTTTCTCGGTGGTAAACATGAGATTCGCCTTCATCTTGCTCTCAGGGATCCCCAAATCGGCTGCGGCGCGGTTATACCGCATCATCGAAGCCGAATGGCAGCTGACGCAATAGTTGAGAAATAACCGAGCACCGTTCTGCAAACCCACCCGATCATTCAGATCGACATTCGCATTCTGCAGCTTCGGGCCTTCTTCAGATTCAGCGAGCACCCATGACGGGGCCATAAAACCGATCAATATAGCGAGGATAAGGCGGCGCATCACATTGTCACCCTGTCAGGTACTGGACTAGTCTTGTCGAGCTTGGTGTAAATCGGCATCAACAAAAAGAACAAGAAGTAGATGACCGTGCACGCCTGTGCGACCATCGTGCGCGCCGGTGTAGGCGGCTGCACGCCGAGATACCCAAGGATCAGGAACGCCACGACGAAGATGGCGAGTGCCGTCTTGTAAAGTTTTCCCCGATAGCGGATCGATTTAACCGGACTGCGATCCAGCCACGGCAGCAGAAACAGGATCATCACCCCAAGGCCCATGAACACCACACCCCACAGCTTCGCATCAAGCCACAGAAAATTAATGGTATTCGCCCGGAGAATTGAGTAGAACGGCGTGAAATACCACACCGGCGCGATATGCAGCGGGGTTTTCATCGGATCTGCTGGAATGAAGTTATTCGCCTCTAGGAAGTAGCCCCCCATCTCGGGTGCGAAAAACACCACCATCGAAAATAACATCAGAAATACCACGACGCCCACCGAGTCTTTCACCGTGTAATAAGGGTGAAAGGGGATCCCATCCAGCGGGTGGCCATCGGGGCCCTTGAGTTTCTTGATTTCAACGCCGTCTGGATTGTTCGATCCGACCTCATGAAGCGCGATGATGTGTAACACCACAAGGCCGGCAATGGCGAACGGCAAGGCAATCACGTGCAAAGAGAAAAAGCGATTTAACGTGATATCCGAAACCACGAAGTCTCCGCGGATCATCGTCGAGAGTGCATCACCGATAACCGGGATCGCGCCAAACAACGAAATAATAACCTGTGCCCCCCAGAACGACATTTGACCCCAAGGCAGCAAATATCCCATGAAGGCCTCAGCCATCAGGCTGAGGTAGAGGAGCATGCCAAGGATCCAGAGCAGTTCACGGGGTTTCTTGAAAGATCCGTAGAGCAACGCCCGGAACATATGGAGGTAGATCACGATGAAAAATGCCGACGCACCCGTCGAGTGCATATAGCGAATCAACCAGCCCCAATCCACATCCCGCATGATGTATTCGACCGAAGCGAAAGCGAAATCAGCATCCGGCTTGTAATTCATAACGAGCCAGATTCCGGTCACGATCTGGATCACGAAGGCCACCAGGGACAGGACCCCGAAGTAGTACCAGAAATTGAAATTCTTTGGCGCGTAGTAACGCGCCATGTGATCGTTCCACAACTGCATAAGTGGGAAACGATCGTCCACCCAGTCTCGCAACCCCGTGAGTTGGCGCACAATCGCGTTCATGCTGGGTTCTCCTTGTCCACCCCGATCACTAACCGGGTCTCGCTGACAAATTCATAGGGCGGCACGACGAGGTTCGCCGGTGCCGGCACTCCGATGTATACACGCCCCGCAAGGTCAAACTTGGAGCCGTGACAGGGACAGAAGAAACCACCGTTCCAGGGGTTTCCCATGCCTGCAGCGCCCATTTCGGGCACAAAGCCAGGCGAGCAACCCAAGTGCGTACAGACGCCCACCAAGACTAGGTACTCCGGCTTCTCGGAGCGCCACACATTTTTGGCGTAAAGCGGCTGTGCTGAGTTCGTGGAATCGGGATCCCGGAGGACACCGGCCGAAAAAGACTTCAGCCCATCAATCATCGCGGGCGTGCGACGAACGATCCACACCGGTTTGCCGCGCCATTTCTGGATCATGCGCTGACCGGGTTCAAGCTTACTGATATCCACTTCGACGGGCGCACCAATCGCCTTTGCGCGCGCGCTGGGCTGAAATGAAGCGATGAATGGCACGGCTGCAAAGCCCGCGCCGATGCCCCCGATTACAGTCGCCGTACCTGTAAGGAACCGGCGCCTGCGGGTATCGACGGTGTTATCTGTCATGTCGTCAGGATCTCCCACATATTCCGCAATATCCGCGTGACCTCCGCGGCAGCCCGGGTCATCGCCCGGAGGCCCGACGCTGGTCACGCTGCCCACATTCGTTCCCAGTTCTTGTCGGACAAGACAATGGGGACATCATGAATGCGCTCTCGCACTGGCGCGAGTATAGCATCAAAAAAGCGCTATCGGATTCATGCGCACCCCAGATAGCCACGTCCCTCGAAGTCTCTGCCTCTGTTCTTTTCGAACGGCCCAGAGCTTGCTTTCCGACTCGCGTCGCTCAGTGCTCCTCGAGGCGCATCTCCGCCGAACGCGCATGCGCGGAAAGACCTTCACCGTGCGCGAGGATAGCGGCGACCGGCGCAAGCACGGCGGCGCTCCGCGCCGTACAACCAATCAGGGACGTTCGTTTCTGGAAATCATAAACGCCCAGAGGCGACGAGAAGCGCGCCGTACCTGCCGTCGGCAACACGTGATTGGGGCCTGCACAATAATCCCCAAAGGATTCGGGCGTGTGACGCCCCAAAAAAACCGCCCCAGCATGCCGGATATGGCTCAACATGGCTTCCGGATCAGCCACCGAAAGTTCGAGATGCTCGGGTGCGATCTGATTGGCGAGTATGGCGGCTTCATCGAGGTCACGCACTTTGATCAACGCACCTCGACCGGCCAATGCCTGTCCGATAATGGGGTTGCGCGGCATCTCCGGCAGCAACCGCCGAATACTGTCTTCTACCGCCTGCAGGAACGCCTCGTCCGGGCTAAGCAGGATGGCCTGTGCCTCTTCGTCATGCTCCGCCTGTGAAAAAAGATCCATGGCAATCCAATCCGGATCCGTCAATCCATCACAAATAATCAAGATTTCGGACGGGCCGGCGATCATGTCTATCCCAACCTTGCCAAAGACAAGCGCTTTAGCGGCTGCCACATAGCTGTTGCCCGGACCGACAATCTTGTCCACTGCCGGAATCGTCGCGGTGCCATAAGCAAGCGCGGCTACCGCCTGCGCGCCACCCACCGAAAAGAGGCGATCGACCCCGGCAATCGCGGCCGCCGCGAGTACAATTGGTTGCACTTCTCCGTGCGGGGCAGGCACCACCATCACCACTTCGCGTACGCCAGCCACTTTCGCCGGCAATACATTCATCAGGACCGACGAAGGATAGCTTGCCTTGCCACCGGGCACATACACGCCAGCCCGATCTAGGGCGGACAATTGCTGACCGAGCACCGTGCCGTGCGCATCGGTGTAGCGCCAAGACTCTTGTTTTTGGCGCCCGTGATAATCAGTGATGCGCACAGCGGCTTCGGATAGCGCGCGCGCAATCTGTGGCTCAATACGATTGGGGTAGTCTGCAAAGTTGGTAATTTCAAGCTCGGCCGCGCGCGTCACGTTACGCCCGTCGAAACGATTCGTGTATTCAATCAAGGCCACATCACCGCGCACCCGCACATCCGAAACGATCTCGTGAACGGCTTGACGTACGCCATTATCGCGCCCGTCGTCGACGGCGAGAAGCGCTGTCATAGCCGCCGCAAAGTCAGCGTGCCGCGAATCCAGCCGATGGATCAACCGTAGGGTCATTTAGGCCGGGCCATTCGCCGCGCGTTCAAGCTGCTGAAGTAAGTCAACCGTCACCGCATGCTTGGTCTTCATCGTCGCCTTGTTGACGATGACCCGTGCCGTAATCGCACAAATCTGCTCAACTTCCAGCAGTCCATTGGCACGTAACGTGTTACCGGTATCGACTAAATCAACGATGCAATCGGCAAGCCCGACGAGCGGCGCAAGCTCCATCGAACCGTACAGCTTGATGATTTCAGTCTGCAGCCCTTTCTGGGCGAAATGCTTGCGCGTCACGGCAGCGTACTTGGTCGCGACCCGCAGCCTTGGCAAAGCGGCAAACCCAGGATCCTGGCTCGCCACTGCCAACCGGCACGGCGCGATCCGCAAGTCGAGGGGTTCGTAGAATCCATCGCCCTCATATTCGAGGAGTGTGTCCTTACCGACAATGCCGAGATCGGCCCCGCCGTACTCGACGTAAGTCGGAACATCGGAGGCGCGAACAATCACCATCCGAACAAATGCGTTTGAGGTCGGAATAATTAATCGACGGGTACGATCCAGATCTTCGCCCGGGACGATACCCGCTGCCGCGAGGAGCGGTATCGCTTCCTTGAGGATCCGACCCTTGGCGATCGCCAGTGTCAACTGCCGAGGTTCATTCGTCATCAACGCGGGACTCAACTCGGGACACGACGAATTTGTGCGCCCAGATTATTAAGTTTCTCCTCAATGGTTTCGTAACCTCTATCGATGTGGTAAATCCGATCCACCTCGGTATCCCCTTCAGCGACCAAGCCCGCGAGTACGAGACTCGCAGATGCCCGGAGATCAGTCGCCATCAACGGCGCACTTTTCAAGACCTCGACACCAGTCGTGATCGCGGTGTTGCCTTCGATCCGGACCTGTGCGCCCATGCGCTGAAGTTCCAGGACGTGCATGAAACGATTCTCGAAAACCGATTCCGTAATGACCCCAGTCCCGCTTGCCATGCAGTTCAGGGCGGTAAATTGAGCCTGCATGTCGGTCGGAAATCCCGGATAGGGAGAGGTATGCAAACTGACGGCCCGCGGTCGTTTACCGCTCATCTGGAGTTCGATCCAGTTATCACCAGACGTGATCTCCGCGCCGGCTTCATGCAGTTTTGCCAGCACAGCTTCCAATAAGTCAGGACGAGTGTTCTTGAGTTTCACATGCCCGCCCGTCATCGCAGCAGCCACCAGGTAAGTGCCTGTTTCGATCCGATCGGGGAGAATTTCGTAGTGGGTCCCCGACAAGGCATCGACGCCCTCAATGCGCACCGTATCCGTCCCGGCCCCTTCGATTTTTGCACCCATCGTAATCAGGCAATTCGCCAAATCGACCACTTCAGGTTCGCGGGCCGCATTTCGGATCACCGTCACACCTTTCGCCAAGGTAGCGGCCATCATCAGGTTCTCTGTCCCGGTCACGGTGACCAGATCCATCACCAGATCGACCCCCCGCAGACGCTTCGCCGTGGCCCGGATATAGCCGCCATCGACCGTCAGCTCGGCTCCCATTGCCGCAAGTCCTTGCAGATGGAGGTTGACGGGGCGACTCCCAATGGCGCAGCCACCCGGTAGCGACACGTCTGCCCGACCAAATCGCGCCAGCAGCGGACCGAGAACGAGAATAGACGCGCGCATCGTCCGTACCAATTCGTACGGGGCGAAAAATTCTCGAATGGTGCTGCAGTCGACCTGAATATTCATCTTCTCATCGACGGTTAACTCGAGCCCCATGCGGCCCAGGAGCTCCATCGTCGTGGTGATATCATGCAGATGTGGCACATTGGCGATGGTCATCGGCGTCTCCGCCAACAACGTCGCCGCCAAAATCGGCAAGGCGGCATTCTTCGCGCCGGAGATCCTGATCTCTCCTTGCAGCCGCGTTCCACCGTGAATGATTAATTTGTCCATCTTGAACGGCGCGCCCAGATCAGAGCGTCTGAAACGCTTTTTGCCGGTCCCATTCGGCGACGGTGTAAGTCTGAATGGAAAGCGCGTGAATGGCGCTTTCCATGCTATTGCCAAGCGCGGCATAGACCATTCGATGCTGCTTGATGAGCGGTAGCCCGGCGAAGGCATCGCAGATAACGCGGGCCAGAAAATGGGTTCCGTCCCCGCTAATATAGGCTTGTGCGCCCGCGAGGCCGCCCTCGATCATGGTTTTGATCTCTTCGTTGGTCATGGTATTCGAGTCGCCTTGGGGGTTATTTGCCGATTTCCTGATTCTTCGTCGCGAGGGTCGCCAAGAGCTTGTCAACGCCGCCTTGTTTCAGGACAGGTAAAAAGGACGAACGATACGTTTTAGCAAGGCTGATGCCATCGACCGAGAAGTCGAATACTTTCCACGTGCCGGCGTCGCCATGCAGGCGGTAGGTCACGGGCATGACGTCACCGCCCGGTTGCTTAATGTTCTGCTTCACAGAAGCCATTTTGGCGCTCGTCGACTGCGCCGCGGGTTGTTCCGGATAGTCGATCGCCTGATTCGAATACTCGAGCAGGGCCATCGCGTAGGTCCGGACCAGCAACGTACGAAACGATTGCACAAACGCCGCCTGTTGCGCGGGCGTGCACGCTTGCCAGCGCTCACCAAGCACAAACTGCGCCATCAGATTGAAGTCGAAATGCGGGAAGATAAGAGCAGCGACCAAGTCGTACATCTTCGCTGGGTTCTTTTGCAGGGACTCCTTCTCGCCCTTGACCCGGGTCATCACCTCGTCCGTCGTGTTTTTTACCGTCTCAAGAGGCGACTCCAATGCCCATGCGGAGCCCGTCAGCAACACCACTGCCAGTAAAGCTGCCGTCATTGGGAAAAATCGCTTCATAGCAAGACTCCTCTTCACCCTTTGGGGAACTTGATCCAAAAATCTGAAAAAATTGACAGGAAGGCCAATCGCCCGTCCGTGCTGGAGGGGCGATAATCTAGCACAAAGACCGCTTTTTCGCCGTAAAGCAATCGTCTGGCGCCACGAAATCGCCGGCATACCTAACCTGGGTTAGGTTCATCCTGCAAGATCTCGATCTTGTACCCATCCGGATCTTCCACAAAGGCGAGGACGGTCTTCCCCCCTTTCATGGGGCCCGCTTCACGGATGATTTTGCCGCCGCGCGTGCGAATCGCCTCGCAGGTCGCGTAGACGTCTTCTACCCCGAGCGCAATGTGGCCATACGCCGTGCCCATTTCGTACTGATCGGTATCCCAATTATGCGTGAGCTCCACTACTGTCGAGTCGCGCTCATCGCCATAGCCTATGAACGCGAGCGTAAAGCGCCCCTCGGCGTAGTCCTTGCGCCGAATCAGCTTCATGCCGAGGACTTCACAATAAAATTGCAATGCCCGGTCCAAATTCGTGACACGCAGCATCGTGTGCATCAGTCGCATGGGTATGTTCCTTTTTGAGTTGGGGGGGGGATCCTGCCGACAATACGGCTCACTGTTCAAGGCGCGACTTCAATCGTCAGCGCATCGGCTACCCGGCGTGCCTTCGCCCGAGCAGCGTCGATCGTTTCCGCACGTGCGAGGGCCACAGCGAGCCGCCGTTTTCCCTCCACCGATGGTTTTCCGAATAGCCGCAAGCCCGTCTCAGGTTCCGCAAGGGCGGCCGCGGTTCCAGCATATGTAATGGTCTTTCCCTCCCCGCTGGCAAGGACGGCGACCGATGCCGCCGGTCCATATTGCGCGATATCGGGGATGGGTAATCCAAGAACTGCCCGGACGTGTAAGGCGAACTCCGAATGGTTCTGTGAGATCAACGTCACCATGCCAGTATCGTGCGGCCGCGGTGAGACTTCGCTGAATAACACTTCGTCCCCGCGCACAAACAACTCCACGCCGAATAGTCCATAGCCACCGAGGACCTCGGTCACTTGGCGCGCTATCGCCTCGCTGCGCGTCTGCGCGAGCGTGCTCATCGGTTGCGGCTGCCAGGACTCGCGGTAATCGCCGTCAATCTGCAAATGTCCGATCGGGGCGCAGAAGCTTGTGCCTTGGGCATGTCGCACGGTGAGCAGCGTAATCTCATAATCAAACTCGACGAAACCTTCCACGATCACGCGGCCCGAGCCGGCTCGGCCACCCGTCATGGCCGCCTGCCACGCCGCTGACGCCGCAGCAGGCTCCCGAATCAGCGTCTGTCCCTTACCGGATGAGCTCATCACAGGCTTGATCACACACGGCGTTCCCAGCGCGGCGACGGCCGCAAGACACTCTGTTTCCGTACCGGCAAAACGGTAAGGCGAGGTGGGGATCCCTAACTCCTCTGCGGCCAAGCGGCGGATCCCCTCCCGATCCATCGTAAGGAGAACGGCTCGCGCCGTCGGCATCACCCGAAACTGTTGGGCCTCAAGGGCCACCAACCGGTCCGTCGCGATCGCTTCCACCTCTGGCAGGATGAAGTGAGGTTGCTCCTGGCGGATTACAGCCTCGAGTGCATCGCCGTCCAGCATATTGATGACGTGTGCACGATGAGCGACCTGCATGGCAGGGGCATTGGCGTAGCGGTCAACGGCGATGACCTCAATACCTAGACGCTGTGCTTCGATGGCGACTTCTTTACCGAGTTCCCCCGCGCCAAGCAGCATCAGGCGGGTCGCGTTGCGGTGTCCGGGAGTTCCGATAATCAATGTTTTCATGGCGTCCTTCTATCATGCGACCAAGTTGAATCCCAGTGCTTGAAGTAACGCACCGCTTCCCGATTGAGGGTCGGCACCCGTTACCGTGTGGGCTGCGAATTCTCGGCGTGTCCCGAACTGTTTACGCAACCGGTCAAAGCAGGCCCCGATAGACGCTGTCGGGCCGGCCTTCAGGGCTGGGGTCCAACGTCGGGGATCGCAACAAGCAAAAACAAGCTGCTGCCAGAGCTGTTCCTCGTCCGCCGCGGGGCACGGCAAAGTTACGGCAGACAACGCCGGCGGCGGCGCTGGCGAGACCTTCCCAAGAAAAGCCGCGAGCGCGCCAGCCAGCATTTCAGTCGCACGCCAGCGCGCGTCAACGGTGTGTCCGGCAACGTGAGGACTCGCGATCCAAGTCGTCTCGAGAACGGCGGCGTCTATTGCCGGCTCGCCCCGCCAACAATCAAGAATTAAGGCCCTCTCACCGGCTTCGCTCAGCCAGGCGTGCTCTGCAAGGACACCGCCGCGTGCTGCGTTGATCAACAAAGCGCGCGGCTTCATCGTAGCGATCTGCGCGGTGCCGATGAGATCAACGGTCGGCCATTCACCCACGGCGACCAGCGGGACATGGAGCGTCACGATATCGGCACGCAGGACTTCCCCCAGCGACACGTCGCTAAAGGCGGGCTCATGCCGCGCGCGGGGTGGATCACTCACAAGACACCGCACACCGAGCAGCGCCAACAGCCGCACCACCGCAGAGCCCGCGTGGCCGCATCCCACCACCCCGACAGTCAGTTCTGATAACGAACGCTGCAAGACCTCCGCATAGGCCAAGCAGCACGCCAAGATATATTCGGCCACAGCGCGGGCGTTGCAGCCCGGTGTGGCCGCAAAACATATCCCCCGGGCTGCCAGCACCGACTGGTCGATATGATCGATTCCAGAGGTCGCACTGCCGACGAAGCGGATCGGTGTTCCGGCCAGAAGCGCTGCATCGACCCGTGTTACCGAGCGGACCAGCAGCACCTCGGCGGCCAATAGCTGCGCGCGCTGCAGCGTACGGCCTTCGACCAGCGTAATGTCACCCAAACCGCCGCACCATTCGAGGATCCCTGGAATGTTTTCATCAGCGACGATTTTCACGTGCGCATGCGAGCCATGAAAGCGCTCCAATCCAATGCCCGCCGCCAGTGGCTGCACCGGGAATCAAGGTCGGTTATCGAGCTCCGCGCCTTCTTTTTGCACGGCCAACAGATCCTGTCGTGTCGCACCAAGTGCCAGCACCATGGCGCTGGCGACATAAATCGAGGAGTAGGTGCCTACGACTATGCCAATAATGAGGGCGATTGAAAAACCACGAATAATTTCTCCGCCGAAAAAGAACAGCGCCAGCACTGTCAGCAAGGTCACAAGGCTTGTATTGATGGTCCGGGAAAGGGTCTGATTAAGCGAGAGATTCATGACCTCGAGCGGTGACGCTTTACGCATAGCCCGGAAATTTTCCCGGATACGGTCGAACACGACGATCGTGTCATTCAGCGAATAGCCCATGATCGCAAGCACCGCCGCCAGCGCAGTGAGGTCGAACTCCATTCGAGTTAGCGAAAAAAAACCCACGATCACCATCACGTCATGCGTGGTCGCCACAATGGCGCCCAGCGAAAATTTTAGCGTGAATCTCATCATCACGTAGAGCAGGATACCGCCCATGGCAATGAGCGAGGCGATGAGCGCGTCGTCCGCAAGCTCATCCCCGACCTGAGGTCCCACGAACTCAACACGCCGCACATCGGCGCCGGGCAGCAACTTGCCAATGCGCACGCCGAAATCAGCGCTTGCAGCGTCGCTGCCGGCCACATTTCCGGTGGGGGGGAGTCGTAGCAGGACCTGCGTCGGACCACCGAAATTTTGAACGATACCGCCCTTAAACTCGGAGGCCTTCAAGGTTTCGCGGATCCGGTCCAGATCCGGCGGCACGGAATAGGCCAGTTCGACAACGGTACCGCCCGTGAATTCGATGCTGAGGTTCAGACCCTGGTAAAACAATGAACCGATGGCGGCAAGATTAATCGCCGTGGACAGGACTAGCCCCACTAGGCGCCAGCGCATGAAATTGAAATTAGTGCGGGGTTTCATGGTCATGATATGGGCCCTTCAATAGTCCTGAGGTGATACATCGCTCAGACCCACAGGGTCTGCACGCGACGCTTGCCGAACACTAGGTTGACCACCGCCCGGGTTCCCATGATTGCCGTGAACATTGACGTCCCAATGCCGAGTGTCAGCGACACCGCGAAGCCCTTGACCGGCCCGGTACCAAAGGCAAACAGTACGAGCGACGCAATCAGCGTTGTGACGTTGGAATCGAGGATGGTGCCGAGCGCGCGTTCATAGCCCGCATAAATAGCGGCCTGTGGGGACTTTCCGAGTCGTAATTCCTCGCGAATACGTTCGTTGATCAAGACGTTAGCATCGACCGCCATCCCGACAGTCAGCAGAATGCCGGCGATACCCGGCAAGGTCAGAGTCGCCTGCAACATGGAGAGCAACGCAATGAGTAACACGACGTTCGCGGCCAAGGCGAGATTGGCAATGAGACCGAAGGCTTTGTAGTAGAGCAACATGAAAATGACAACCGCGAAGTAACCCACTACGCAGGAGCGTAATCCGCGATCGATGTTGTCCTGACCGAGACTCGGACCGACCGTGCGTTCTTCGATAATCTCCATGGGGGCGGCCAACGCCCCTGCCCGTAACAGGAGCGCGAGTGTCCTCGCCTCGTCCGGCGAATCCAATCCCGTGATCTGGAACCGTTTGGAAAGCTCATCACGAATGGTGGCGACGTTGATGACCTCCTCCACTGGCTTGCCTTGCTGTTGTTCGACAAACACCACCGCCATCGGTTTGCCGATTTCCTGGCGCGTAACGCGACTGAACCGACGTGCGCCCTTGCCGTCGAGCGTGATGAACACTGCGGCGCTACCGGACTGTTGCTCGACGCCGGAAGCCGCATCGATTATCGAGTCGCCCGTCAACAAGACGCGCTTCTCCAGCAAGATCGGCCCCCCATTTCGACGTTGATAGAGTTTCGCCCCGGCAGGCACATGGCCCGCTTTGGCGGCTTGCACATCGCCCTCTCGGTCGACCATGCGGAATTCGAGTGTCGCCGTCGCACCCAGCAGTTTCTTAGCCTCTGCCGTATCCTCAACACCGGGCAACTGAACGACAATGCGGGAATCGCCCTGTTGTTGAATGATCGGCTCTGCCACCCCGAATTCATTGATACGGTTGCGCAGTGTGGTGAGATTCTGGCGGATCGCCGTCTTGCGCGTTTCTGACACAAACTGGGGCTTGGGCTGCATCAATAAGGCGAAATCTTCCGTTGCCCCCGTATCGCTCGCCACTAAGTCGGTGAAATCCCGGCTGATCACATCCCTTCCCTGCGTCTTCGCCTCCGCGTTCAGGAACGTGACTTGCACACCACCCTGCGGCCCACGAGAGACCGTTCGGGCTCGGATCTTGTCATCTCGCAACGCCGAACGGAGTTCCGAAATGAAACGATCCTCGAGTTGCTTCTGAACAGCGCTGGTATCAACCTGCATGAGAAAGTGAACGCCACCGCGCAAATCGAGCCCCATATACATCGGTTTGCCGCCCAGTTGGCGCAGCCACGCGGGCGTAGCGGGTGCCAAGTTCAGCGCGACAAGATAGTCCTTAGCGCCCAGCGCCGCGGTCACCACGGGCAAGCCTGCGGACCGTGCCGCTTCGTTTGGAAAGCGGATGAGGATCCGATTTTCTGTATGCTCACTCGCCTTAACGGCGATGTGGGCCTTGCTCAGCGCCTCAGTAACCGATTGCTCCACGGCATCGTTGACGGGCGCTGAGCGTCGGGGCGAGACTTGCAAAGCCGGATCCTGACCGTAGAGGTTGGGTAACGCGTACAGCGCGCCGATCAGCAGGACCATCAGGACCAACAGATAACGCCACAGGGGGTATTGATTCATCGCAAGGGTTTCCAACTGACCGGTTAACGTGCCGGCTAGATTTCTTTGAGGGTGCCCTTGGGCAGAATGGTCGAGACGGCAGCACGCTGAATTTTAACTTCAACGCCCTTGGCAACTTCTATTTTGACATAACTGTCCGCGACCTCGTTGATCCGACCAAGCAAGCCCCCACTGGTCACCACCTCGTCGCCTTTCTGCAAGTCTTCGACTAATTTCTGGTGTTCCTTCTGGCGCCGAGTCTGCGGCCGGATGAGGAAGAAATAAAAGGCGATAAACAGAATGACCAGTGGCAAAAAGCTCATCAGACCTCCCTGCGGAGAGCCGCCCGTGGTTTGGGCCATAACATCAGTGCTGAAAAAGTTCATAACTACCCCTAGCCAAAATGGCCCGCATTATTGCACAGGCGTGCGTACCCGCTCACCCTTCTTCCTCGGCCAGCCAATCCGCTTTGAGGCCGGCGACGAAATTTTCGGTCCGGCCGGCCTGGATCGCGACCCGCAAATCCCGCATCAACCCGAGATAATAGGCCAGATTGTGGAGGGTATTCAGGCGCGCGCCTAGGATTTCGTTCTGTTTGTCGAGATGGTGCAGATAAGCGCGCGAATAGTGCCGGCAGGTACTGCACGAACAGGCGGGATCGAGCGGAGCGAGGGAAGTACGGTGCCGCTGATTACGGATTTTGACGATCCCACGGGAGGTAAACAGATAGCCATTGCGGGCGTTTCGGGTGGGCATGACACAGTCAAACATGTCGACCCCCCGACACACCGCCTCAACCAAATCGGCGGGCGTCCCGACGCCCATGAGATAGCGTGGCCGATCGGCAGGCAACAGAGCCGCGGTATAGGCGGTCATAGCATAGAGATCCGCCTTGGGCTCGCCCACGGACAAGCCGCCGATGGCATAGCCGTCGAACCCGAGCTCAACAAGCCCGGCGGCAGATGCCTGCCGAAGTTCGGGGTGGACGCCGCCCTGGACGATGCCGAATAGGGCGGCTGGATTATCCCCGTGCGCAACCTTACTCCTCGCCGCCCAGCGCAAAGATAGCTCCATGGAGCTTCTAGCCACTTCGAAACTGGCTGGATAGGGCGTGCATTCGTCAAAAATCATCACAATATCGGCACCCAGTGCGCGCTGCACGGCCATCGAGCGCTCCGGCGACAGGAAGACCTTGTCCCCGTTCAAGGGAGAGCGAAACGTCACCCCGGCCTCGGCTATCTTGCGCATGTCGCCTAAGCTGAAAACCTGAAAGCCACCCGAATCGGTCAGAATCGGACGCGACCAGTGCATGAATGCGTGCAGCCCCCCGTGGGCCTCGATGATCTCGGTGCCGGGACGCAACAACAGATGGTAAGTATTGCCCAGGATGATCTGGGCGCCGATCTCCTCCAGCTCCTCCGGGGTCATCGCCTTAACCGTCCCGTACGTCCCCACCGGCATGAACATGGGGGTTTCCAGCGTTCCCCGTGGCAAATGTAGTCGCCCGGCGCGGGCCGCTCCGTCGGTGGCAAGAAGGTCGAATTGCACGGCAGTTTCTGGCTGGCTAAGGGCGTTGATGGGAAAGCGGCGCGAGTCTAGCAGGAACCATTGCCGAAGGGAGGAACGGTCATCCTGCGCGTGCGGTCGGTGCGGCCGTCAGCCACATCGCATCACCATAGCTGAAAAAACGATAGTGGCCCGTAACCGCATGCCGATAGGCCGCCATGACGGCGTCGTGTCCCCCGAATGCCGCGACCAGCATGAGCAGAGTGGATTCCGGCAAATGAAAATTGGTCAGCAGGCAATCCACGATCCGAAACGTGCGACCGGGATACAGAAAAAGTTGCGTATCCCCCGAATAAGGCGCCAACTCGCCCGTCGAGGCAGCCGTTTCGAGGGCACGGACTGCCGTCGTGCCAATGGCAATGACGCGCCCACCACGTGCCCGAGTCGCCGCGACCGCGGCCACGGTCTCCGCGCTGATCTCCAGCCACTCCGCGTGCATCGCATGCGATTCAATGTCATCCACCCGGACTGGTTGGAAGGTACCCGCACCGATATGTAGCGTCACGTAGGTCCGCTGGACACCCGCGGCAGCCAGTCCCGCCAAGAGCTCGGCATCGAAATGGAGCCCGGCCGTCGGCGCCGCGACCGCGCCAGGGCGGCGCGCAAACACCGTCTGGTAACGCGCAATATCGGCCGCATCATCGGGTCGGGTAATGTAAGGTGGCAAGGGAATATGACCGTCTCGTTCCAGTAACGCCGCCAGCGGCATAGCCTCGGACGCGATGGTGTAGAGTCCGGCAGGGGATTTATCGAGCACCTGTAGACGTGCGCCGTGCTGAAGCTGGAGCCAAGAGCCTGGTTTAGGCGCTTTGCTGGCCCGGATGTGCGCAAGAGCCCGACCTGAGTCCAACAGGCGTTCAATCAACAATTCGACCTGACCGCCGGTCGACTTGCGCGCATAGAGTCGCGCCGGCACCACCTGTGTGTCGTTGAAAACGAGCAAGTCGCCGGGCCGAACCAGGCCCACCAAATCGATGATCTGCCTATCCGCAAGCACCCCGCTCACGCCATCAAGTGTCAGCAAACGAGCGGCTGTGCGTGTCGCCAGCGGTCGCTGTGCAATTAATTCAACCGGCAGGTCATAGTGAAAGTCAGTGCGCTGCATGGCGCAGACTGTACCCGAAACGTATCCGGATCAGGGTTTTTTAGTGTAGCATTCGCAGCTCGCCGGGCTGGCGGAATTGGTAGACGCGCTCGACTCAAAATCGAGTTTCGAAAGAAGTGTGGGTTCGAGTCCCTCGCCCGGCATTATTTTCCTTCCGGCGACTGCGGAAACCATTCCAGCAGCGCCCCTCCAGCGCGCGCGCGCCGCCTACGCCATGCGTTGACGACCCGTCGACCGAACTCCTATAGTCGGCGAACGGCCATTGAATGGCCTCTTGTCCAACCGAGAGAGAGTTCCGCCATGGCTGCGACCCCAAAACTCGTCCACCTGGTTCTCATGACCCGACGACTAGCGGAAATGCGAGCCTGGTATTGCACCATTCTCGGCGCACACATCGTCTACGAGAATCCCAGTTTGTCCTTTCTCACCTTCGACGAGGAGCACCATCGGCTTGCCCTGGTTTCACCCCCGGACGCGCCGCTGATCGAGCGCACGCCGCTGACCACCGGGATGCATCACAGCGCCTACAGCTTCAACGCCCTGCCCGAATTGATGGAAAAATACACAGCGCTGAAGGCGCTGGGGATTGAACCCTTGACGCCCATCCAGCATGGGGTGACGACCTCACTTTATTACCGGGATCCAGATGGCAACCTGGTCGAGTTTCAGATAGATAATTTCAAAACCCCGGCCGAGGCTACCGCCTATATGCACGGTCCGGAGTTCGCGCAAGATCCCATCGGACCCGCCTTCGACCCGCAACGCATGGCTGAGGCCCTGCGCGAGGGGATACCGATCGCGGAGCTCACCACGCGCGCGTGGGCACTCGCAGGCCCTAAGCTGCCTGATCCGATGGCCCGCATGATGAGCCCGCCGGGTACTTGAGCGCCGCGCACCACCACGACATCCGATTTCGCGCATGCCAGCACTCAACGTACCTATCCTCATCGTCGGCGGTGGGGGCTGCGGCCTCACGACCTCACTCTTGCTTTCCAACCTCGGCATTGATCATCTGCTGGTCGAACGGCACGTGACGACTTCGCACCTGCCCAAGGCCCATTACCTCAATCAGCGCACCATGGAGATTTTTCGGCAGCATGGTCTCGCAGAAGAGATTTATGCCGTGGGTACGCCAATGCCCCTGATGGGTAAGGTTCGCTGGTGCACCACGTTGGGCGGCCAAGACGCACTCGATGCCAGAACCTTTCAGACTATCGACGCCTTCGGCGGTGGTGAGCTCGCGCGTACCTACCTGAAGGACAGCCCCGGTCCGTCGAGTAATTATCCGCAGGTCCGGCTCGAGCCGCTACTGCGCAGACACGCGGAAGCACGCGCGCCGGGGCGCGTGTTGTTTAACCACGAATTACGCCACTTCACGCAAGATACTGAAGGCATCACCGCCACGGTGATAGACGACAAGCGTGGGAAAACACTCACGGTCCGCAGCCAATTCCTCGTGGCAGCGGATGGCGGCAAGACTGTAGGTCCACAACTGGGCGTGCAGATGCAAGGGCCGACCAACCTGGGACGTATTCTGAGTTCGCATGTCACCGCCGATCTCTCGGCGTGGTGGGACGAAACCTGCCTCATTACCTGGTTCATCAATCCCGAAGGCGGAGGGGTCTTTGGCAGTGGCGCCATGGTGCCCATGGGTCCCACCTGGGGTCGTCATTCCGAGGAATGGGTCATCCATTGCAGCGTCGCACCCGATGATCCGGAGCGTTATGACGAAGTAGCCGTGATCCCACGGCTGCGAGCATTGCTCAAGCTGCCCACGCTCGAGATAAAAGTTCATAAGGTAAGCGACTGGGCGTTGGATGCCGTGCTCGCCGACCGCTATCAGGTCGGTCGGGTATTGCTCGCTGGCGACGCCGCGCACCGTCACCCACCGACCACAGGACTAGGACTCAATACCGCCATTCAGGACGCGCATAATTTGGCTTGGAAACTGGCAGCGGTTATACGCGGTCAAGCGGATCCCGCACTGCTCGCGACTTACGAGCAGGAGCGACGTCCCATTGGGATGCGCAACGTAGATTGGGCGCTGTTTACCGCCACTAATCACGCGGTGCTGGATGCCGGGATGGGGTTTCCACCGCTCCACAGCGCGACGGTACGGCGGGCGCACTTCGAACTCTTTTTTGCGGACACGCCGATGGGGGCGACGCGGCGTGCGCGCGCCGCCGAGGTCATGGCGACCCAGCGGACTGAATTTCAGGCGCATGATCTCGAAATCGGGTTCGCCTATGCGGCCGGTGCCCTCCTCCCCGATGGATCCGCACCGCCGGCACGCGATCCGATGGGGGGCCGGTATGTGCCCACAACGCGTCCCGGACACCGGTTGCCGCATGCTTGGCTGCATCACGCCGGCGCCCGGCAATCGACCCATGATCTCGTCGGACAACGCGGTGGATTTGTGCTCATCACGGGTGCTGCTGGCGAATCCTGGCGCGCGGCGGCCGACGCGGCGGCGCGCACCTTGGACATTTCGCTCGACACCGTCGTCATCGGAACCGCCCACACCACAGACATCGGAAATGAGTGGGCAGCGGTGTGCGGCATCACGCCTACAGGCGCTGTACTCGTGCGGCCGGACAACCATGTTGCCTGGCGTTGTCAAGCAGACAGCCCCGATCCGCAAGGTGAACTCCTGCAGGCGCTGCGCGCGGTGCTCGCGCGCTAGCGTCGGTCGCCTCAGCCCCGGGCAGGAATTCGTCGGGGTGCCGCCTTCTCAAGCCCGCGGGATTGCAAGTATTCGTCATATGTCCCGCGAAAATCGACGATGCCTTCGGGCGATATCTCGATCACCCGCGTCGCGAGCGAGGAGACGAATTCGCGATCATGGCTGACAAAAATCAGCGTGCCCTCATAATTCTCCAGCGCTAGGTTCAGGGACTCGATAGACTCCATATCAAGGTGATTGGTCGGCTCATCAAGCAGCAGGATGTTCGGTTTGGTCAGCATAATCTTGCCGAACAGCATCCGCGCCTCTTCCCCACCCGAAATGACCTGCACGGATTTCAGACTATCGTCTTTTGAGAAGAGGAGACGGCCTAAAACTGCGCGGATCCCCTGATCATCATCGCCCTTTTGCCGCCACTGGTTCATCCATTCAAAAAGATTCTGATCGACGTCGAAATCGCTCCCGCGATTCTGACGCACATAGCCGATGTCGGCATTTTCCGACCATTTCACGTGGCCCTTGTCGAGTGGCTCAGCCCCAGCGAGGCAATTGAGCAGGGTCGTTTTGCCGATCCCGTTGGGACCGATGATGGCCACCCGTTCGCCGACCGCAATCATGAGGTTGAAGTCACGAAAGAGTGACACGCCATCGAACCCTTTGTGGAAATGTTCCACTTCAAGAGCGAGTCGATGTAATTTTTTGGCCTGATCGATGCGGATATAAGGGCTCACCCGACTGGAAGGCTTAACGTCGTCAAGCTTAATTTTTTCGATTTGGCGGGCACGCGAGGTGGCCTGCTTTGCCTTGGAGGCGTTGGCCGAAAACCGACTCACAAAATGTTTGAGATCTTCGATCTGCGCCTGCTTGCGTGCATTGTTGTTGAGCATGCGCTCGCGAGCTTCAGTGGAGGCAAGCATGTAATCATCGTAATTGCCGGGGTAAAGGCGCAGCTCCCCGTAATCGAGATCGGCCATGTGCGTACATACGCTATTGAGGAAATGGCGGTCGTGCGAAACGATGACCATCGTGCATTCGCGTGCATCTAAGATTTCTTCAAGCCAACGGATGGCGTTGATGTCGAGGTTGTTCGTGGGCTCGTCGAGCAGGAGGATATCCGGCTCGCCAAATAGCGCCTGCGCCAGCAGTACCCGCAATTTCCAACCGGGTGCCACCTGACTCATGAGCCCGGCATGTTGTTCAATCGGGATCCCCACGCCCATGAGCAATTCACCCGCGCGCGCTTCACAGGTGTAACCGTCAAGCTCCGAAAACTTGACCTCAAGGTCGGCCACCCGCATCCCTTCATCTTCACTCATCGACTCGAGGGCATATAAGCGATCGCGCTCGGCTTTCACTTGCCAAAGCGCCTCGTGGCCCATGATGACGGTGTTCAGTACCGTATGATCTTCAAAGGCGAACTGATCCTGTCGCAGGATCCCGAGACGCTCATTGGGATCGAGTGACACGTTGCCGTTATTAGGTTTCAGCTCCCCACCCAGAATTTTCATCAGCGTCGATTTGCCGCACCCATTGGCGCCAATCAGACCATACCGGTTGCCATTACCGAATTTGACGGAGACGTTCTCGAAAAGCGGTTTTGCACCGAATTGGATGGTGACGTTAGCAGCAGCAAGCACAGTGGAATTCCAAAGTTGACGACAGGTTTAACGCGCAGTGCGGGCCAGCGGGAATTTTTATGTCATGCCACAACATTGCATAATTCCCGATGATGCAGCGCGCCATGATAACGGCGAACGCGCAGGACTTCGATGGGTACCGCCGATTTTCAGGGTGCGGAAGTCTGCCGCTACGCCGACACTCGGGTGCGAGTTCGGACAAGTAGCAATCCGGTGACGACGCAGACGACGAGCCCAGTCCCCATCAGGGCCAGACGATTGAGCCAAGCCCAACCCAGATGTCTCAGAAGATATCCAGAGAAAAAAGAGGCCAGCACCATGGCCGCAAAGACCATCGCCTCATTGAAACCCTGGGCCTGGGGGCCCTCGCCGTTCCGATAGGTACGGGTCAGTAAGGACGACGCCGGGAGATAAAGTAGATTCCAGCCCAGGCCGAGGAGCGCGAGTGCCAGCCAGAAATGTCCGAGGTCCACGCCGTTGATCGCAATCAACATCGCCACGGCAAACAAAGCGCAGCCGACCAGCATGAGTCGCAATTCGCCGAACCGCTGAATGAGGATACCGGTGAAGAATGACGGTCCGAACATCGCGACCAGATGAGTCCCGAGCGTCCGCGCCGCGATCCCGTATGAAAATCCGCAAACGCTGGTCATCGTCAATGTCGTAGCGGTCATCACGAGGCTCATGATGCCGTGGCTGATCGCAGCAATGAAGACGGTCGCGATAAAAAGCGGCTGCCGGACAATCGCACGCAACGAACGCGGCAGTGCGGAGGCCGCGACAGGTGCGTGCCTCGCCATCCGCAGCCCCTGCAGCACGCCGAGGGCGAGTACCGTGAAGCCCGCGAGGGTCAGATAGATCCCCGCATAGGGGATAATCAACACGTCCTTGCTGAGGCGACTCACTTCAGGTCCGATAAAGCCGCCCAATAACCCGGCGGACATGACATAGCCCATGGCCCGTGCCTTGGCGGCGTCCGGCACGGCATCCGCGGCGGCAAAACGGTATTGCAACCCAAAGGCGTTATAAGCGCCCACCAGCAGGGAAGCGAGCGTCAGGAGCACAAAGCCCTGTACCTGCATCGCGATCATCGCCAATAAGGCGCCCAGCAAGCCTCCGGCGGCGCCGAGACTGAAGCCCACGCGGCGGCCCACCTTGCGCATCAGCATCGCCGCCGGATAAGCCGCCAGTGCGCCGCCCAAAACCCAAGCGGTAACCGGCAGCGTGGCCAGCTCCGCGCCGTAACCGTTGTCGAGCGCAAGCTGCCGGCCCGTCACGCCATTCACAGCGAGAATGGTCGCGTTGTTGATGAACAGCAGCGCCTGCGCACCGACCAATACCACGAGATTACGTTGTTCGCGTGTCACGCGAACGGCACCCGCGCCGAAGCCGGACGGACTGTCCGGGCGACGGCCTGAAGACCACGCGGCCAGCTCACCTTGTCGCGTGGCGTCACTCGAGCAAAATTAACGGACTTCCAGCAGCTCGACATCAAACACGAGTGTCGCATTCGGAGGGATGACGCCGCCCGCGCCGCGGGCACCGTAACCGAGCTCCGGCGGAATCGTCAGCGTACGCTGCCCACCGACCCGCATACCGGCGACCCCTTGGTCCCAGCCCGCGATGACCTGTCCGGCGCCCAGATTAAAATTGAACGGATCGCCGCGATCTCGTGAGCTGTCGAATTTACGTCCTTTGTTGTCGGGTGCCGTGGCGTCGAACAACCAGCCGGTGTAGTGGACAACGACTGCCTTGCCGCTTTCGGCAAGTGCGCCGGCGCCGATTTGATGCTCAATCATGATGCCTCCTGATAGTTTGAGGCGCGATTGTGCATGAGACGAAGGGCGCTGGGCACCCCACGGGTGACGCTTGAACAGTTTCCGGGGAAATCGCCCACATAAACCGCGGTAAGATGGCGCCTGCACGCGCGTCGGCCTAGCGGCGATCGTTCATCCGCCGCCGGGTTGCGGCAACGCACAACCGAACCGTCAAGGGGAGTGTTTTTCCGCGATGCCTCTTTTCATAGAGTCTCCTGCGCATCCAGACGTCCCTCCGGCACCGCGCCCTTTAGCGCCCGGTGCCGTGGTTTTGCCGGGGTTCGGGACCGCGGTAGGCGAAGCACTGCTGGACACCATCGCCAGCCTCGCGGTGCAGGCGCCCTTTCGTCACATGTGCACGCCCGGCGGACGTCAGATGTCAGTCGGTATGACGAATTGTGGCCAATGGGGTTGGATCAGCGATCGCCAGGGCTATCGCTACAGTGCCCTTGATCCCGATAGCGACCGGCCATGGCCCGAACTGCCAGCGTTCTTTCTTGCGCTGGCAACCACCGCGGCGACCGCGGCCGGCTTCACAGGCTTCACGCCGAATGCCTGCCTCATCAATCGCTATGCGCCCGGCACACAGTTGAGCCTGCATCAGGACAAGGACGAGCGGGACTTCACCGCTCCCATCGTCTCAGTCTCGCTCGGACTATCTGCGATGTTTCTGTTTGGCGGCACGCGCCGCGCGGCGCCCGCCCAACGGGTGCCCCTCGCCCACGGCGATGTCGTCGTCTGGGGTGGACCGGCTCGGCTTTTCCACCACGGCATCAGCCCGCTCGCGAAAGGCTGTCATCCGCTCACCGGTGGCCTGCGGTTCAATCTGACCTTCCGCCGCGCGGGTTGAGCGCCGCTAAGCTCCCCGCCGGATAAATTCCGCTGCCCGCTCCGCGATCATCATCGTCGGCGCGTTGGTATTGCCAGACGTGATCTGCGGCATGACCGACGCGTCCGCGATGCGCAGACCTTCGATGCCATGCACACGTAAGCGATCGTCCACGACCGCGAGCGGATCTTGCCCCATCCGGCAGGTGCTCACCGGATGAAAAATGGTAGTGCCCAGTTCTCTCGCGGCTTGTAAAAGATCGGCATCGCCCAAAATCTCCGGCCCCGGTTTCCATTCCACCGGCCGAAAGCGCGCGAGCGGCGCGGCCGCCATGATACGTCGCGTGTAGTGCAAGGAATCGACCGCCACCTGCTGATCTTCCGGCGTCGAGAGATAGTTCAATCGGATCTCCGGCGCGGCCTCAGGATCCGACGACTTCAGACGCACATGCCCGCGGCTAGTTGGGCGCAGATTACACACCGCGGGTGTAATGGCTGGAAACGAATGCAGCGGATCGCCGAATTTATCCAGTGACAGTGGCTGCACGTGCCATTCGATATTGGCGGTTGATTGAGCCGGATCACTTTTCGCAAAAGCGCCGAGTTGTGAAGGCGGCATGGTCAAAGGACCGGTCCGAAACAGTAGATATTCGAGACCCATGGTCATCTTGCCCCAAAGACTGTTTGCCCGTTCATTCAGAGTCGGCACACCAGAGACCTTGAAGACCGTGCGTACCTGCAGGTGATCGTGCAGATTTTCCCCTACCCCGGGCAACGCATGGACGAGCGGGATCCCTTGTGTGCGACAAATCTCCGGGTCGCCGATCCCAGACAATTGCAAGATCTGCGGCGTACCTATAGCCCCGGCGGCCAGCACAATTTCCTGTCGGGCACGGACCCGATGAAGGCCTTGGTCATCCCGGTACACGATCGCCTCCGCACGTTTGCCGGTATCGCCCGTGACGACTTCAATCCGGTGGACGTGCGCGCGGATCCGGACCGTCAGGTTAGCGCGGGCGAGCACCGGCCGCAGAAAAGCCTTCGTCGCGCTCCAGCGCACCCCACGTCGCTGATTCATCTGGAAGTAGGCGTTGCCCGCATTGTCCCCGCGATTGAATTCCGGAATTTTGGGAATGCCGCACTCAGCGGCCGCTTCACGCCAGGCGTCGAGCACTGCCCAGTTTACACGCCGCTCTTCGACGCGCAGCTCTCCCCCCGCACCGTGCAGTTGATCACCTCCGTGGGCATAGTCTTCCATGCGCTTGAATGCCGGTAATACCGCATCCCACCCCCAATCGCGGTTACCCAAGGAAGCCCAGTGGTCGTAGTCGGAACGCTGGCCACGCATGTAAATCATCGCGTTGATGGAGGAGCAACCGCCGAGGACTTTGCCACGGGCATAACCAAGCGAACGACCGTTAAGCCCCGGTTCTGGCTCCGTCTTGTAGCACCAGTCGGTACGCGGATTTCCAATGGTGTAAAGATATCCAACGGGGATGTCGATCCAGAAATAATCGTCCTTCCCGCCGGCCTCCAGCAGTAACACCGAGACTTTCGGATCTGCCGACAAGCGATTGGCGAGCAAACACCCTGCACTACCCGCACCGACGATAACGTAGTCAAACGTGCCTGCTTCGACCATGCTGGCTTGCACCTGTGTCCTATTGGTCAACGTAGAATTTGTTCACGATTCGCCATCCCTCGCTTAACTTGGCAAGCTGGAAGGTGTCGGTAAACACCCCATCAAAATCGAGCACCGCGATCGCCGCCCGCGGATTGATAATCTGAATGGCCGTGATACGGCCCTGCATGTCGGGGGCGGGTGTCCGTTGCATCCAGCCGTCGATCACGTCTTTCATCGGCCTTGAAGTGAGCTTCAACTCGCCGTTCTGATCCTTGATGTAACCTTTCATGTGACCTGCATCGACCGCGAACGCCGCCTCGAGACGGGTCCTATCGACCTGTTTGAGTCCCTCAAAGTAATTAAATATAGTCGTACTAATCGCCTCGTAATCTGTCGTCATGCGAAATACTCCGTTCTCGGGGAGGGCGGGACCATCATTGTGATGAGCGCGGTTGCGAAGCTGTCGACTATCGCCCGGGTGGTGTCCGTCAGCATCATCAATCTGCCGTGGCGGGGACGAAATCAAATCCTGCTAACCCGGTCAGTGCGCGCACCAGTGCATCCAGTGCATCCAGCGCATAGTCGCTGGTACCGACGAGATGTCCCCAAGCCGCCTGTGGCCAACAACAATCATCGCGGCGGCGGCCAATCACGTGCAGATGCAGCTGCGGCACGATATTGCCAATGGCCGCCACATTAATCTTGTCGCTGCTGAAATGACTTTTGACGAAGCGCGCCAAGCGATCACCCTGCGCATCCAATCGTTGCCTGAGCGCCGGCGGTAACTCATACAGTTCCAGTGCCGTCGATTCTGGCACCAGCAAAAACCAGGGCAAGACCGCGTTGCGCCGGATCAGCACATGCAGCGGACCACTCCGGCCTAGCACATAGAAGTCCGCGATGAGTTGGGGATGCAGTGAAAAATTCATACCGGCGTCCTGGGTGAAAGGAATAAAGAGGAAGGTGGAAGAAGCCGCATATCAATCGAACGTGTGGATACGCGCCGCATCGAGGCCCTGTGAGCAACCGCGATATTCCTCAGTGGGCGGCACGCCCCGATCTCGGTCATGCTGCCGATCCCGTCCGCCTTGAGTCCGCCTCGGTCAGGATGTGGTTTGGGCGTAATTCAACCGGCTTCTCGTCGTGGTGCGTGGCGCCCTGCATTTTTTTCACCCGCGCTGTCATTGGGACACCACGGATCGAAAAACGAACAGCGCCTCCCTCATGGGGTTTCACCCGGGGCAGCGGCGGCTTTGTGCAGCCAGCGCGCCACATTATCCTGGTGCGTCGTCAAATAGGCCCCGGGCGCGTAGAACTGATCGTAAAAAGCCGTCTCGAGACGATGGGCCTGCGTGTAGAACCGGGTAAAGAGTGTGGGCACACTCCCTGGAAATTTACCGTAGGTGCGATAGATGTAGTCAGCCGTTTCCACCACCGCTTCGACGAGCGCAGACTCCGGCCGCTGCGCGGCAGCCTTGGCGAGCGGATTATCCCGATAAGGACCGGGCCCGGTGGGATCATAGGTGCCGCCCTGACCGAATTTGAGCTCGTAGTACGCCTCCACCGCGGCCCGCATATCCGGATAATAAGGCGGGCAATATCCCTCATAGACGCCGTCCAGCCCAACCGGATTTGGTACACCCCACGCCGGGTCGGTTTGGAACCGAAAGCCGAGGCCCGGGATCCCCTGACCGGCAGCGGCCCCCATGAGCGCGAACGGGCTGATACCGGAATAAAACCATCCGCCAAGACCCAGTGTCTGCAGTGCGAGAGAGATGTTGTGCCCCATGTCCCCCATCTCGACGGCGCAGCAGCTCAGGATGTACTGCTCCATGTAGGAAAGGGCATATTTCTTCTCCGGATTCAACAATCCACTTTTGAAATACGGCTCGAGCGCGCCGGCAGCCCGACCATGTCGATCGTCCCAAACGGTATAGCCGGACCCCGCTACGATGAAAAGAAACCCGAGCAGCTCTTCCGATACGTTCGCGATGGGCACAAAAACCGTCGAGCCGGGGACGTTCGCATTCCAAGCGTTGTGCGCGCTATAGAAAGGCTCCCCCCGCGGTAACTCGATGCGGGTGTCGCTAAGGCGCCGCGTGTGTGCCTGGACCGTCGCTATCAAGCGCTCGACATCGCTCAGGCCAGCCTGATCCCAACGCCCACCAGCGCCCGCATCACGGGTGCTCACGAAATAGGTGCCGCCATCTTCGGTATAGAACAAGTCGGCATTGCCGATCCCGGCCGCAGACGGCAAGGTGCGACCCGTCAGGCGTGCCGAATAGGAGCACAACCCCGCTTCCGCATCCGAATAAGGAATGCCGTTATGCCAGCCGGAGATACCGAGTCCAGCGGCCAGCAACAGGGCGCGCTCGAAATCATCGAGCGCGACCGGCGTCTTGTCGGATTTGAATTTAAATGGGCCACGCGGGATTTCCATCCCCCAACCGAAACGCCGCGAGCGCCGTCCGAATAGTGCGCCGAAAAGTGGAAAATCCGTGGCCTGGCTCAGTAGCGCGTTCCATTCGGCGATTTGTGCCGGGCTCGCGGGCTGTCTGGATTCGGGCGTTTCGTTACCGGCATTCATACATGACTTCCGTTCACCTGACAGGTACCTGCCCCAAGTTTACTGCGGAGGTAGGTCGGGGCACCATCGCATTCGATCACCGCACACGTTCAGGCAGTCCGGTTCTTCTGCTCGTGATCGAGCAACCACGCCTTCCGGGGTAGGCCGCTGCCGTAACCGGTCAGGGCACCATTGCGGCCAATGACCCGGTGACAGGGCACCACAATGCCTACGGCGTTTGCGCCGTTCGCGAGACCGACCGCCCGCACCGCGCGCGGCCGCCCGATTTGCGCCGCAAGCTCGCCGTAGGAAAGGGTGGTTCCCTTCGGGATAAACCGCAATGCGCGCCAGACCGCTTGCTGAAACACTGTGCCACCGCTCGCCACGGGGAGTCCCTCGATCGCCCCCAGATTGCCTTCGAAATAAGCCTGCAGCGCGACGGTGAAACCATAGGGATTCTGCCGCGGGACAAGCACATGCGGCCCCCACCGCAGGTTGAGCAGACGATGAAGACGTGTCTCATGGTCGACCCAGTCAATGCCACGGAGATGGCCCGCCTCGTCCGCCACAATCAGGAGATCTCCGAGTGGCGTTGACATGCTATCCAACAAGAATTGCAGTTCCCCGGTCTTCATGCGGAGCCTCCTGATGAGCGCATAGGTGGACAGGACCACAGGTACTGGGCGGCGTAAGCCCGCCAGGGTCGCCAAGCCTCGGCGCGGGCGAGCAGCGCGCGGGCGTTGAGTCGCTGACCGTCGCCGGCCACGCGTAAGAGTGCGACGTCGCTTGCCGGAAAAGCATCCGCTTCCCGGAACGCGCGAAGCGCGATGTAGTGGGCCGTCCAGGGGCCTATTCCGGAGATCGCCTGCAGACGCGTCACAGCCTCCAGCAGGCCTCCGGTAGGTTGCAGGCAGTCTGGATCGTCCAAGACGGCGCGCGCCATCGCCCGTAGTGTGCGACGTCGCGCGTCCGGCATCCCCAACGTCGACAGATCGGCCCCGGCAAGGTCTGCGGCCGTCGGAAAAAGGTGGCTCAACGGATCTGTCGAGACACGTCCCGGAATTTTGCGGCCACAGAGGGCGACCAGTTGACCGGCTAACTGCCGCGCCGCGACAACCGAAATCTGTTGGCCGAGGATGGCACGGATAGCTAGTTCAAACGCCTCCCAAGCGCCCGGCGGACGCAGCCCGGGGCAATTCAAAATGGCGGATGAAAGCAACGGATCACGCCGCAGATGACGTTCAATGGGAGTGACGTCCCGCGCGAGGTCGAACGCCCGGGACGCGCGGGTCCGACAAAAATCGATGGCCGCGACGTCGGTCGTGTCGACGCGCACCGCAAGCGCGTCCGCGCGTGCCTCATCGGCACGCACTTCCACACGCACGGGACATCCATCAAACACGAGCAAGCGCCGATAGGCGTGGTCATCGACAAACTCAACGCCCTTGATGGCCCGCGCCGCAAAAAAACGCAACATTACCGTCCAAGCAAGTGGCGGGTGATAGGACAACGTCAGCAGGCTCGAGGGCATAGTGCTGGCAAGCATACAGTGGGTCAATCCGACTGTCGCACCGGCGAAGGTTGGACGAATGATCGAGGAGGCGACGTGTAGAACGCCAAAACCAGAGGCTGGCCGGATCAGAATTTCCGGACCGGTAGCTGTGCGCTAGTCGGTCCGGAAAGCCATCAAACCATAACGGCCGCTGTCTGCAGGGACATCTGCAGACAGCGTGACACCATGAGCGGTTTAGAACAGGAAGCCGACTTCGAGGAGTCCCCGGGTCTGCCCGTTCCGCGCGCCGTTCTTACCAAACATCGCGCCACTGGTACCATCGACAACACCCACGTAGGCCAACTCGCCACGCGCGAAGAAAATCCCCTTCTGGTAGGTCGGCGTAATCGTAATGGAATAAGCGTCACTGCCGAGACCGTACAGAAGGTTACTTGCGCCATTGAAGCCGTGACCGTTACCGCCGGAAGAGCTGATGTACTCGACACGCGCCGGCAGGCTGTATCCCTCGAGGTTGAAGCCACCGATGGACATGCACTTGTCGAACGTATAATTCACGATGACCGCGCCACCCATGGTCGAGGCGGACTTCGTGTACCCAAGGTTGGCCATCGCCGGCACATAGGTGTACTGGAGGTAAGGTGTCACCGTCCACGGTCCCGACGCGCGGGTATAGATCAGGTTGTAGATCTGCTCGTTGTTCTGGAGCAGCGGTGTCGCCACGCCATTCCCCGCATTGGCGGTCGAACCGCCACCATAATTGGCAACGAAACTCTGGTTGGTCACCTGCGCGCCACCACTCTTTGCATTAGCGCCGCCCACAAACGTCAAGGTATCTTCCTTGTCGATGGTCCATGTGGCGAGGCCCGTCACCCAATCAAGCTGTCCCGAGTAGAAGCCATCCGTCCAAGCGGCCGACAAAGCCACCGGTCCGATACTGTAGTTGGCCTGGAAGCCGCGGCTGATCGCATTTTCCTGGTTCCACAACAGACCACGCTGGATGTTCGCGTTTTCGAAGGTAAATGTGTATTCGGCACCGATCAGGGTCGGGAGTTGTCCTGCCTGCACAGAGAAGCTATCAGAAGGCACAATCTTTATGAAACCCTGAGCCAGCGGGCCGTAGAGATTATTGCTCTTCGCGGCGTTCAGGTACGCCGTGCCGAGTGACGGCAACGAATAAGCACCGACCTGCGCAAAAAACTGCACCAGACCGTCTGTTTTATTCAGGAACACCTGAGCGTTCGACACGTCTCCAAGGGCCGAACGATCATCGCTCGAAAACCCGTTATATTGATGCGAAGCGTTGGTCTGGAACATGGCCAGCCCGGACGCAACCCCTGTGACATAGATATTACCGACCGGTCCCGCATCAAACACACTGGGTTTGGTGTTGGCCGCCAGCGGCGCACTCATCGCCGGCATCAATGTAGGAGAGGCCGCGGCCGCAGGAGCCGGCGCGGCGTCGTCGGCCAACACGGTCAGTGAACCCACCACAGTCAGTGAAGCCGCGATCGCGGTACTCAGAATGATATGTTTTTTCATAATTTACCTTCTTTAAACTATCTGTTAACTGCAAACTTCGAACTGTTGGCCGCGAGGGACTTCCCTTACATTAGTAACAAAAAGCAAAAATCGATCCAACCCATTCAAAAAACCCAGAGGCCTGCGCTAAGCACTACATTCCGTCTTTTACATGCTTCTTGCAGCGCACTATTTTAATAAAAAATCACCATTTTCCAATGCTTTTTTTGATTTTTTTAAAGATCTTCCATTCATTAACACAAGGTGGCGCCTAACCATGTCTCTCGTTTTTTAAATTGCACCTATCAGGTGCTTTTCGCACCAAAAAGGTGAGTTTTTATCCTTGCGCAACGCCGTTCGGACAGATCGCTGAAACACCGTGACGCCGCTCGAGAACGGGCGTGCTCAAGTCACCTTCGAGATATATCCATGGGGTGGGCGGATGAAACCTTCAAAATTGACATGCGAGAGCAAAACCTACCTTATTCGAGCGCAGGCTACGCTCGCGCTGACGATCTGCCCGAAGCGCAGATCCGTCAGGACGGCCGAAGTAGCAGCGACTTGGACGTATTAAGACAACCATCGCGAGCCGAGCGTGCTCGACACCGACAATATTCGCCGCGGGAACGCTGCGGTCGCCCAAGGCAAGCCGTTAGAGCGTTAATCAGCGTGCCGCAGCCACGGAAATTTGTGCGCTGGGGCAATTCGCCCAAACCTAGATTTGGCCAGCGGGAGGAGGTGGGCGCGTCGTCGCTGCAGGTAATAGGCAGGTGCCTGCAGGCACGAAGCGTCGAATGGCCATGATTGAAAGAAAAACGGGAGGGTAGTACCGGACCGACTGGCGCTCGGCCGTCGAGCCGGGATAGCGATCAAACAGCGCGATGCATTGGCTGCCGCAGCCAATGCATCGCCGTAAGCAGTCTAGAACAAGAAGCCGACTTCGAGGAGTCCGCGGGTTTGGCCGTTCCGCTGATTCTTGCCAAACATCGCGCCAGTGGTGCCATCGACAATGCCGACATAGGACAGCTCGCCGCGTGCGAAGAAGATCCCCTTCTGGTAGGTCGGTGTAATCGTCAAAGAATAGGCCTCGCTGCCAACACCATATAGAAGGTTAGTCTGGCTACCGAGTTGACCAGTGGTGCCATGACCACCCGCAGAGGTGATGTACTCGAAGCGCGCCGGCAGGCTGTAACCACCAAGGTTAAAGCCACCAAACGAGCATGACTTGTCGAACGTGTAATTCACGAGCACTGATCCACCCAAGGTCTCGGCGGACTTCGTGAACCCAAGGTTAGCCATCGCCGGCACGTAGGTGTACTGCAGCCAAGGCGTAACGCTCCAAGGACCCGAGGCGTGGGTATAGATCAAGTTATAAAGCTGTTCGTTGTTCTGAAACAATGGCGTCGCCGTGCCAACCCCGCCGTTATTAATTCCGCCGACAAAGGAATTAATTCCGCGGAAAATGGAGCCCGTAGAATTAAGAACGAGACTCTGATTAGTCACCTGCGCGCCACCACTCTTCGCGTTGGCGCCGCCGACAAACGTCAACGTATCTTCTTTGTCGATAGTCCACGCCGCCATACCCGTCACCCAATCCATCTGTCCAGAAACGGCACCATCCGTCCACGCAGCGGACAAAGCCACCGGTCCTATGCCGTAGTTAGCCTGGAAACCACGGGTGATCGGGTGTTCCTGACTCCACAGTAGGCCGCGCTCGATGTTCCCGTTCTGGAAGGTGTAGGTATTCTCTGCACCAATGAACGTTGACATCTGCCCTGCCTGAATCGAGAAGTTATCTGAAGGTACGATCTTCAGGTAACCCTGAGCCAAGGGGCCATAGAGATTGTTGGTCTTGGACGCATTGAGGTACGCGCCGCCGAGCGACGGCAGCGAGTAAGCACCAATCTGAGCAAAAAACTGCACCAGACCGTCGGCCTTGTTCAGAAATATCTGGGCATTCGACACGTCGCCAAGGGCTGAGCGATCGTCGCTCGAAATCGCCGAACCCGGAAACGCGGAGTGAGAGGCACTGCTCTGGAACATGGCAAGCCCCGAGGCTACTCCCGTGACGTAGATGTTGCCAATCGGACCGGCGTCAAACACGTTCGGTTTGGTGTTGGCTTCCAGCGTACCGCCCATCACAGGCATCAGCGTAGTCGTCACAGGGGCGGCTACAGGCGCGGGCGCGGACACGGTGTCAGCGAGGGCGGTCAGTGAACCCACACTCATTGAGGCCGCAATGGCGGTGCTCAGAAGGGTACGTTTATTCATAATTTGCTCTCTATTGGGACTGTCTAAATTAACTGTTGTAAAACTTCTAATTTCTGCTCGGGCGGGCCGTTCCGCTCATTCTCATCCGGGTAGCCGCCGGCAATCTGATTCGTGCCGTCCAAAAGGACATCGACCCTTGCCTCAACCCTTCGTTCGTCTTCCATGCGTGCTGCTTACCACTGTCGAGCCCGCATTATATTACAAAACAAGGTGTTATCAGGGTTTTCTAATTTTCTTGTTTAAGAAACCTCTTGGGTCGTCTATCGGCCTTCATTTACCAAGCCTTTGCTTCACAAGCCAAGCACTTTTTCGGTGCTTTATTGGCATTCAAGTCGCGAAAATACCACTATGCCCTGCCAAGGGCAAGAACCAACGCTAACGACTCTCTTGTTCTGTTGCAAATATGAGACATAGGATTTCTCTGACGTTCGAATTACGCGACACGGGAGTGAGCGTACGAGCAGGGGTAATTACTCCCCCGTCGACTCAACTGGCAGAGAGGATTTCGCGCGCACGCTCGAACAGATTAGAAAGACACAGCCCCATCGATTCCCAAATCGGATCGTGGCGCTTGCCGGTCCGGTGCAGTTTAACGTTGAGACATCCGATGCTAGCCAACCGATAGCCAGCGAAAGCCTGATACCACGGAATGGCGGGATAGCATTTACCCATCCGGGATTCGTATATATCTCGAATCTCCGCCACGCTGGGCGGAAAAATCGTGTGCCAGGCCTCAACCCAATTCGCCTGATCGGCGCTCATCATCAGCCAACCGATATCCAGCAAGACGTCGCCTATACCAGAGATCTCCCAGTCGATGACGCCGCTAAGCGCGGCTCCCTCGAAAAGAATATTGCCCGGCTGATAATCACCGTGATAGAGCCCGATGGGGGTATCGCTCGGCATGGTTTTCAGCAGCAGCGACTCGACCAACTCGGCCTGTTCAATCCATTTGGGCTCCTGTGCGTGCAGGTAAATTTTTCGCCATCGAGAGACCTGCTCGACGAGTGGCTCAGGATCCTGCCAGCCGGCGAGCTTGGTTCGCCAGTCAAACTGGTGGAAGCGTGGCAGGACCTCCACACACTGCCGCCAAAGGGGCTCAGTCGCCTCGCGGGTGCGGGTAAACCCCGCATGCGGGTCCCAGACAAAGAAGGTTCGACCCGGTAGTCGAGTCATGACGATGTAGGGGACATCGAAAAGATCTTCCGCCTCGCTGGCGTACGGTACTGGCGGCACGGGCAAACCATCGACGTAGAGCGCCCGCATCAGGGGGGCTTGCCGGTAAACATCGGTATTGCCCCGACGCGCGACCCCTTTCGGCGGAATCTTGAGCACAAAACTGCCTGCCGGCGCGCCACTCTCGCGATATCGCGTGTCGAATAAAAAGGTCAGGCCTGCATGGCCGTCGGAATCGGACACATGTGCCAACTCCACCGCTGCGCCCATTTCACGGGTCACAAACTTACGGAGATTTTCGGTCAGCGCTTCGGTCACCATACAATTATCAATCCATCTAATCAGCCGTCAAACGTCGGTCCAGTTCACTGGGCGGGGGCAATATTATCCGGCGCGTCGCGCGCCGCTTTGGCCGTCTTGGTCCAATAGCGTTTGGCCCAGACGCCTTGGTATTTCTCATCACTGGCGGGCATGCGCCACGTCTTCACCTCGGCGTCCGTCAGCGCGACCGCGCAGAGCGCGCGCGGTTGATCGTCCGTGATATCAACGTACTGATCGGCGGCCTCGACGGTCAAATAGCGCTTCGCGATCTGGCGGTACCGGTCCCGCCAGAGATCGTCCTGACCGATTTCATGCACCACCCGAGCATGGCCCTGAAGGATGACCTTGCGGTAAGGCAATGCCATTTCATCAATACAGAGGGCTACACGCGAATCGCGGCGGATATTGGCCAGCCACTCGGAGTGCTTGCGTGGCGTGAACCAGATCGTGCCTTCCTCGAAGAGGTACCAAATCGGACAAACCGCCGGCCAACCATCGCTGTCCAAGGTGGCGATATCCATCAGCAGGCCAGGCTCTTCGAGAAAGCGCCTAGTTTCGGCCTCACTCAGTTTAGGCACGACATATCCTCCTTCACGCATTGGCTGTTACCATGATACCCGGCAATCAGCGCCCTGACTGCAGGGGAAGGAAAGACGTGCTCGATCACAAGTTCATCGGCTACACCTCGCCCCCCTGTACGCTTGAAGTGGAGAAAGGTCGTCTCCGGCAATTCGCCCATGCAACCGGACAGACCTCGCCGGTCTATGTCGACGAAGACGCGGCTCGCGCGGCTGGCTATCCCGGCCTCCCGGTACCGCCGACGTTCTTCTTCTGCTTAGAGATGGACCGGCCCAACCCCTACGGCTGGTTTGATGAGGTGGGGATCCCGCTGGGCCAAGTCCTGCACGCCGAGCAGCACTTTACCTTTCACGCCATGGCGTTCGCCGGAGACGCCCTGACTTTCGAGGCGCAGATCGTCAACATCTACGAAAAGAAAGGTGGCCAACTCGAATTCGTCGAGCAGGACAACTTCATTACCAATCAACACGGCGAGCGTGTTGCCGAATTCCGGCGCACGCTCGTCATTCGGCGCACTTGAGGTCTGATTATGTCATTACGCGATATTCGGACACTCAAGACAGGCGATGCCCTGCCCGTCCTGGTCATGCCGCCCATCACCCGCCAAACGCTTGCTGTCTATTGTGGCGCCTCGGGCGATCACAACCCTGCACATGTCGATATCGACTTCGCGCGGGCGGCGGGGCTAGGCGATGTGATTGCCCATGGGATGCTCATCATGGCCTATATGAGCCGCTGCCTCAGCGACTGCATCCCGCAAGACGCGATCCGAACCTTCGGTACCCGCTTTATGGCGGTGACCCACGTAGGCGATAAGATTACCTGCGCGGCACACGTGCTCGAAAAAGAGGCGGTCGAGGGCGCGGAGATGGTCCGCATCGCCGTCACCGCAACAGATCAACATGGGGAAGTCAAAAGCCGCGGTGAGGCCTTGGTCGCACTCGGGTAAACCCGGGCGAGACGGGTTGCTCAGTCACGGTCGGTCAGACGACCTACAAACAGTGGTTGCTGGCGCTCAATGAGCCGCGCAAACGACGGATAGCGGAATACGCTACTCTGGGAACGCGGATCAAGCAGAAGCGGGAGCAGCCGTCCGGTCGTTTGCGTCAACGGCACACACAAACTCCCCACAGGTAAAGACGTGACCTGCGTGTGCGTATCCAAGACTTCGCAAGCCGCGTCGGCCAGATGGCCGCCCTCCAAAATCTCCCGTTCGACCCGCCGCACAAGAGGCTCCTGCAAGATCTCGAACGGGATTTGGTGTCGAGCAAAAAGACTCGCAAACACGCCCGTATGCGCGGTAATCGCATAAGCGCCAGGGAGCGGTAAATAATCATGCACTTGCACCGCCCGATGGTCGGCGAACGTGATGGGTTCGAGTAAGAAGGTGTCTCGCCGTCGCAGGGCAATGATGACCTGAGGGGAGTCCGCCTGCACCACGTAGGAAGCATTGAGCGGTAACGGGATCTGTGGCGTCAGACGGCTCACCTGCGCGAGTGTCTCGACGAGGGTCTCCTGCAGAGCGCCCAGCACGTCCAAAAAAGCCTGCATGCAACACCACTGTTTCTCCAGGCGAACCCCGATATTGCGGAAAGTGGGATAAGTGCCCGATCCCGGCTCCATCGGCGTTTCCAGCAAGACCGTGATGGCGCCACGCAAACCGGCTTTATTCCGGAACTTCCGCACGGTGAGCCCACCGTGGGTAATCAGCTGTCGCGTAGAGGTGATTTCCCGGATATAGCGTTGCGCCCGCAGACCACTCGACTCCACCGCGTTGATTAGCGCCGGCAGAAGTATGGTTTCCTGAAAAATCCTCACGGGCGCCGGAATAGCCGGATTGCTGGCCACATCGAACTGCGCCTCGAAGTCGGTCAGATAGCCCTCCCGGCCCAGGGTATCCCGCTTCAGGCTCGCGGATTCGTGGGCATCCAACACCACATCCGGGGCATAGCGCAACACGGCCGCATCGAGGGCGCTGCTTTCCGGCTGCGAAAGCAACACGAAGTCTCGGTTGATATTGATATCGTTGCCATTCCGGTTCGAATCGCGCTCGCGCCCGTCGGGATTCGCATTCGGGATGAGCATAAATTCAAAGTCATCCAGCAGTGACTGCAGGTCGCCGAGTAGGACAGCGCGCGCGAGATGCAACAAAGCCTCACACCCTGCGGCCTCCGAGGCGCCGTGCTGTGAACCCACCATCAGCACGCGCAGCTTGCGGCGATGTGCCTGTCGGCCGTTCGAATCCTCACACACCAACGCCCACAGCTCGCGCCCATGCGCGGAGCGCCCCAGCGATTCGAGCCGGGCGTAAGGGCCTGCCGCCGCAGTCAATGCGCGGAGATATCCGGTGATCTCATCGGAGCTGGAATAGCGCTGGAAACGGTGATGTTCGAGCGGCGTCATGATCTCGGTCACGGGACATTCCTCGGCGCCTGCCGACCGACGCGATAGATGAAAAAGGCCTCGCCTGGGCGTAGGAGTGCCTTGAACGCGGGATAGTCGAAAAGACTGCCTGGAGCACGCGGATCGAGCAGCACTGCCGCCAGCCGACCGTTCAGCTGATTCAAATCGACCCGCAGCGAGCCGGGTGGCAACGCAACAGTGGTCGTTACCTCCGCGGCGGCTTCGGGAGAACCGACGTCCGTGCTGCGGGGTGAGAGGCGCAGGGCCGTGACGGACACCGGCTGATCTGAATTCGCGCTGATGCAACGGATCTGCTGACGCGCCAAGATCGGTTGCAGCAGCGCAGTGTGGGCCGTAATCAGCAAACGCTGCGGCAAGGGCGCCGCAGCCCCGATGACTAATCGCCGATGGTCTGGGAAGGCGAGCACCTCGCGTTGGCGCGTGTCGAGACGCCGCATCGGTAAACGAACCATGGGGCGGAGGGGATCTTTAACGTAGGCGGCGCTGAGCACCAAATCCTCCGTTTGCAACGCCGCACGGGCGACGCGCGTCTGCGCCTTTATTTCGGCACGATGCGCCGCGACAAGCGTCAAAAAAGCCCGCAGACAGCGCAATTGGCGATCAACCCGAACTTTCAGGTTCCGGTAGGTCGGATAGGAATCAATCCGGGGATCCAGTTTAGTTTCCAGCAACACCGACAGCGCGCCGGTCATGCCCGCGGCATTCCGAAAGTTACGCAGCGTCAGTCCACCATTCGTGACGGGCTGGTGCAGATGAGTGATTTCGCCGAGGTAGCGCTGCGCCGTCAGCCCGCCTCGAGAAGTTTCGGCGAGCAACGCCGGCAAAAACGTCGCTTGTGCATAGGCCCTGAGCGCACTCGGAATGGCAGGATTGCTCGCGACGTCGAACTGCGCGTCGAAATCGGTCACGTATCCTTCACGCGCCAGCGTGTCGCGCTTCAGCACCGCCGATTCGTGCACATCGAGGACCACGTCTGGGCGGTACCGATCGAGGGCGATCTTTAGCGCCTGACTTTCCGGTTGTGACAGCAGCACAAAGTCGGTGTTGAGATTGACCCGGTGGGCATTCGCGCGACGCTTTAAATCACGGCCATCGGGGTTAGCGTTGGATAGCAAAAACAAGTCGAGATCTTTTAACAGCGGGCGAAGCCCCTCGGTAAGCAGCTCGCGGGCAAGACTCGTCAGTGCCTCTCCCCCAGCCGGCTCGGCACCGCCGTGTTGGCTGCCGATAATCAGCACACGCAGGCGCGGCACCGGCTCAACCACACGTGGCCCAGTCAGTCGCAACAACTCGAGCGGCCGACCCTCGACCGATCTACCCAACAACTCCACACGGGCAAGTCCCGCCTCGGCGGCAGCCAGACCACGCAGATACATGCTGATTTCGCTGGTGGTGCTGTTACGGGAAAAGCCGGATATTTCCAGTGGCGTTGGCCAGTTATTTTCGCCAGCCAACACGCACCGGAAGCCCAAAACGGCGCACAGGACGGCGCAGCCTATGCGCCCGAACCCGATCATGAGAGCGCGGTATGCTCGCGCAGCTTGAAGCGCTGAATCTTCCCCGTTGCGGTCTTGGGCAGATCGGCCACAAACGTGATCCAGCGCGGATATTTGTGCGGAGCTAGCCGATTTTTGACATGGGCCTTGAGTGCCTGCTCGAGCGCCGTATCGCCGGTAACGCCAGCCCGCAGCACCACGATCGCTTTCGGTTTGGTCAGCCCCTGCTCATCCGGGATCCCGATCACCGCCGCCTCCAACACGCTGGGGTGGGTGAGCAAGGCTCCCTCTACCTCAAAGGGCGAAACATATTGGCCACTCACCTTTAACATGTCGTCAGAGCGTCCTCCGTAGACGTAATACCCATCGGCATCTACCGAATATTTGTCTCCAGCGTGGGTCCAAGGCCCGACAAAAGTGGCCGCCGACTGGGCGCGGTTATTCCAGTACATGAGCGCCGCACTCGGGCCCCGGATTTGTAACTCGCCGAGTTCGCCGGGGGACACGTCGCGCCCCTGCTCATTACACAACCGGATCTCATAGCCTGGGACCGGTTTCCCGGTAGTGCCGTAGCGGACGTCTCCGGGGCGATTAGACAGGAAGATATGCAACATTTCGGTGGAGCCGATGCCGTCGAGCACTTCTACGCCAAAATGACGGGAAAATCGCTCACCGACCTCTGCGGGCAGCGCTTCACCCGCCGATGTGCAGCGGCGTAGGTTCAACGCTTCGCGCGCGGGTAAGGCCGGGCTCGCCAGGAGCGCGGCGTACAACGTCGGCACGCCGTAGAAAATAGTGGGCTGAAAATCGGTCAACCGCTTGAATACGGCCTCCGGTGTCGGCCGTTCGGCCATCAAGATCGCCGTGGCACCGACTGCGAGCGGGAAGGTGAGGCTGTTCCCAAGCCCGTAGGCAAAAAAGAGTTTAGCCGCCGAAAACACCACATCTTGCTCTTGCAGACCAAGGACAGGTCGAGCATAGAGCTCTGCGGTCTGGATGAGACTGCTATGCGCATGCACCGTGCCCTTCGGTTTGCCGGTGGAGCCCGAAGAGTAGAGCCAGAAACACGCATCATCCGCCGTGGTCGCCGCGGGTTCAAAATCAGCCGATGACGCCGCGAGTAACGCCGCAAGCACGCGCGGAACCCGCCCGTTGACGGCTTCCGACCCTGACGCGCCACTGACCACTACGTGTTTCAGCGGCGGAATCTCGGCCAATGCCGGCGCCAAGGTCGGCAGAAGTAGCGCAGACACGATCAGCGCGCGGGCGCGGCTATCTTCGAGCATGTGGCGATAATCCTGGGTGGACAGGAACGTATTGGTCGCGATGGGAATAATGCCCGCTTTGATGGCACCCAGAAAAACACTCGGAAAATCGATCGAGTCATGCAGCGCAATCATGATGCGGTCTTCCGGCTGCAAACCAAGTGCGATCAAGGCATTAGCCGCGCGATTCACCCGCGCGGCGAGCTCACCGTAGGTGTAGGTGCCCTGATCGTCGATAAAAACCAGTTTGTCGGACCGACCCGCGCGCAAATTGCGCTCAAGAAGATCATGGGCCGCGTTGTAACGCCGCGGGATGTCAATCCGCGGGGGAAACACACTGGTATCGACAACAGACAACATCGGGCAGTTTCTCCGAGAGAAGGCGAGATTAGCAGCCGCTAGTCTGCCCCAAGTCATGACGGATGTGATGTCCCCGAGCGCTGAGGACCGTGTCTACTCGATCAGGCGTTTGCGCGCGTTCCGACCAACGCCAGCCAATCCGCCGTCCAACCGGCCGCGGCTTCTTCCGGCATGACGCCCGACGAGGCATCGTGATTGAGTATCTCGCCGACGCGCATGGCCCCGAGTTTGGTCAGGATCTGATCGAAGCGACGGCCGGCAAAACAGTAAGTCTGCGCGTGCGAGGAATCCCCAAGCGAAATCAGACCGTATTGGACGGCCGAGAGATCGGGTCGTTCCTTGACCATCGATTCATAGAGTTGCTTCGCATTCGCCGGCACATCGCCATAACCATAGGTCGAGACGCAGACGAGAAATAAACCGCCGTTGGCGAATATCGTCGCATTCAGCTCATCCATCGGATGGACCTCCGCGGCGAGCCCCGCTTGGACCAGCGTGAAGTGGGCCTCCTCGGCGACGTACTGCGTATTCCCGGTGGTGGTACCGACTAAGATGCGGATGGGCTGCGACATGGTGCGCTCCAGAAGGCTTGCGGGTAAGCGGGATTGTGCATTATATTTCATATTATAATTCGACAGGCAATATATTTCATTTATGCCGGTTATTTCCCAACCCGCATCCCCGGCCGTATCCCACGCGCCGTCGCCGGCCGAAAGCGCCCTGCTGCGGAGCCTGGGAGCGCGTGTACGCCAGCGCCGGACCCGATGCGGCCTGACCCGCCGGGCGCTGGCCCAGCAGAGTCAGGTCTCAGCGCGTTACCTGGCGCAACTCGAGAGTGGCGAGGGCAATGCCTCCTTGCTCGTGCTGCAGCGTATCGCCGGCGCCTTGGCGATGTCCTTGGCCGAGCTGGTGGAGACGCCGCCCCTCTCGTCGGTCGAGTACGTGTTGCTCCAGGAAGTCCTAAAAACGCTGCCGCCCGCCGCGCTCAGCCAACTTCGACAGCGCTTGCTGCGCGAAGCGGGGCATGCGCGGGACAACCGACGCATTGCGCTGCTCGGGCTGCGTGGGGCCGGAAAATCGACCCTCGGCGCGCACCTTGCCGCCCATCTGGATGTCCCCTTCATCGAACTCGATCGAGAGATCGAGACACGCACGGGCACCTCACTGCAGGACATCTTCCTGCTTTACGGTCAGGCCGCTTACCGCCGGCATGAACGGCGTTGCCTCGATCTCGTGCTCGCCGAATATCCGGTTTGTGTGATCGCGACTGGCGGGAGTCTCGTGACCGAGCCGGCGACCTACGCGCGTCTGCTGGCGTCCTGTACCACCTGCTGGTTGAAGGCGACCCCGGAAGAACATATGGCCCGCGTGGTCGCCCAAGGGGATTTGCGACCGATGGCCGACAACGCGGAGGCCATGGCAGATCTGCGCCGGATTCTCATCGAACGTGCGCCACTCTATGCGCAGACGGATTTTACTGCTGACACGTCTGGCCGCAGCGCGGCCGATGCCTTCCACACCCTAGTCACGACGCTTGGAATCGAGCGCACACCGGAGAGCCCTTGATGAATTCACCCGCTGTCACCGATCTCACCCGGCCACCGTACATCACCTACGACCGCCATCCAGACACTTATGTTCATTGGCGACTGCAGATCGCGGGCGCGGTCGCGACCCTCGGACTTGACGTCGCCGAAGATCAGGGCCTGCGGCCGGGCTATAAGCTCAAACTTAACTCTTATGATTTGGGCGTCGACATGGAGCTTTACGACGCCTTGCAGCGCATCCGTTTCGAATACCCGGCGGTCAAAGTCGTGATCCTCACGAGCCTGAAAGAGCGCATGTTCTGCTCTGGCGCGAACATTTATATGCTGGGGCTCTCGAGCCACGCGTGGAAGGTCAATTTCTGCAAGTTCACCAACGAAACCCGCAACGGCATGGAAGATTCCAGCCGCCATGACGGGCTACGTTTCCTCGCCGCCGTCAACGGGACGGTCGCCGGTGGCGGCTATGAGCTGGCGCTCGCGTGCGACGAAATCCTAATGATCGATGATCGCTCGTCAACCGTCAGTCTGCCGGAAGTGCCGCTGCTCGGCGTTTTACCGGGCACCGGAGGACTGACGCGCCTCGTCGACAAACGTAAAGTTCGCCGCGATCTCGCCGACTTTTTCTGCACGACAAGCGAGGGCGTGCGCGGCGATCGTGCACAACGCTGGGGATTAGTGGACCACACGGCCAAACCCCAGCAGTTCCAGGCAGCGACAGCGACCCACGTCGCCCGGCTAGTTGCTGAAAGCCCACGGGCCACCGGGACGCACGGCATCACACTCCCCGCGCTGCGTCGCGTCGTGGACCACGCCGGCATCCATTACACTTTCGTGGATGTCGCCATCGACCGTGCGGCGCGCACCGCCACACTAACCTTGAAGGGACCGGCAACAACAGTGCCCACCACACCCGTGGCAATCCACGCCCAGGGTGCAGACTGGTGGCCGCTCGCCTTCGCGCGCGAACTCGATGACGCGATTCTGCTTTTGCGCCTGAATGAACTCGAGATCGGCACCTGGATTTTAAAGACTCGCGGCGATCCAGCGGCACTGGCGACGGTGGATGCCAGTCTGTCGGCACATCACGCTGACTGGCTCGTCACCCAGACCGTTGGACTCTTGCGCCGAACGTTGGCGCGCCTCGATGTGTCCTCGCGCAGCCTTTTTGCGCTCATCGACGAGGACTCCTGTTTCACCGGCACCTTTGCCGAATTCGCGCTCGCCGCCGATCGGTCCTATATGCTGCAATTCCCCGACGAGCCCACTCGCGCGCCGTCCTTGCAGCTAACCGCCGTTAATTTTGGTCTCTATCCCATGGTGAACCATCAAAGCCGTCTCGCCACCCGCTTCTGCGGCGAAACGGCACCCGTCGAGGCGGTGCACGCGCATATCGATCAGGCGCTCGACGCGGGTCAGGCGATGGACCTTGGGCTCGTGACCTTTGCCCCCGACGACATCGACTGGGCAGAGGAGGTGCGACTCGCCATCGAGGAGCGTACCAGCCTGTCACCCGACGCCCTCACCGGCCTGGAAGCCTCACTCCGCTTCGGTGGTCAGGAAACGATGGAGACGCGTGTTTTCGGGCGTCTCTCCGCGTGGCAGAACTGGATTTTCATTCGCCCCAACGCCGTCGGGGCGCAAGGTGCCCTCAAAGTATTCGGCACCGGCAGCAAAGCCCAGTTCAACTGGGAAAGAATTTAACGATCGGATCACCCGGGGAGATCACCGATGAGCATTAACTACAGCGAACGCATTCCGAATAACGTCAATCTGGCGAGCGATCGCACGCTCCAGCGCGCACTGGAACATTGGCAGCCTCAGTTTCTTGACTGGTGGCAGGAGATGGGTCCGAGCGATTTCGCAGACAAGGACATTTATTTGCGCACGGCAATCGGCGTCGATGTCGAGGGTTGGGCCAGTTATGGCGAAGTCAAAATGCCGGATTATCGGTGGGGCATTTTTCTCGCCGATTTTGATCCGAACCGGACGATCGGGTTCGGCGATATGGCAGGCCAACCGGTCTGGCAGCAGGTCCCGGGCGAATTTCGGGCACAGTTTCGCCGCCTAATCGTCACGCAGGGCGATACAGAGCCCGCCTCGGTGGAGCAACAACGTCTGCTCGGGTTGACCTGCCCGTCGCTCTATGATTTACGCAATCTCTTCCAGGTCAATGTCGAGGAAGGTCGCCACCTGTGGGCGATGGTGTACCTGCTCCATGCCTATTTCGGTCGCGATGGTCGCGAGGAAGCCGAAGAGCTGCTCACGCGCCACTCTGGCGATGCCGACAAACCGCGCATCCTCGGCACCTTCAACGAACCGATTGGAGACTGGCTGTCGTTTTTTTGCTTCACCTATTTCACCGATCGGGATGGCAAGTACCAACTCAAGAGCCTAGCGGAATCCGCTTTCGATCCGCTGGCCCGAACCTGTCGTTTCATGCTGACGGAAGAGGCGCACCACATGTTCGTTGGCGAGACCGGACTAAGCCGCGTCATCCGCCGGACCCTGGAGCTGATGAGCGCCTTGGGGACAGAAGATTCCACGGCCATCCGACTCGCGGGTGGCATTGATTTTCCGTTGCTCCAGCGTTATCTCAATTTCTGGTTTTCATCATCACTTGATCTATTCGGTTCGGAGATGTCATCCAATGCCGCGACAACTTTTGCAAACGGCATCAAGGGACGTCCTGACGAAACAAGCTATGCAGATCACCTCTGTACGAATGCGACGCTCGATCTGGTAACGCCGGACGGCGAGCAGGGGATCCGTACGGAAACGGTTCCCTACCGAAATGCCATGAATGAGATTGCGCGCCAAGCCTATGTGCGCGATTGCGAAATGGGGCTCAAGCGTTGGAACCTGATCATCAAACGCGCGGGTTACGCGACGACGTTGACCCTGCCGTCGACGCGCTTCGGGCGGCACATCGGCGTGTGGGCGGGGATCTCGACCGATCTTCAGGGCAATCGCGTGAGTGCGGAGACCGCCGCGCAGGGGCAGACACACTGGCTGCCCAGCGCCGAGGATCGCACCTACGTTAAAAGCCTCATGCAGCGCGTGACGGCGCCCGGGAAAATGGCGGGCTGGTTGGCCCCCCCGGATCGCGGCATCAACAATCTCCCTGTCGCTTACGAATACGTGCGCTTGTAAAAAAACACACTACCGTCTGCAAACAACCTGCGATGCCTCGCGTGAGCGTGCATCGCAGGCACCACGGCGGCGCATTTTTCGCCTGTTTTAAAGTCCTAAGCCCTCACTTGGTGCAAGTCCGCACCCGGCTTCCCGCCGCGCTTATTTTAGGGTCGTGATCTCCTTTACGATCACACACCTGCCTCGCTAAGCTCTTCATCTCATCGGCCGTTGCGTGGAGAATTTCGCTTGACCTTACACGTCGCTCTCGAACATGTTTCCTTGTATCGCTACGATCGCCCCGTCGCGCTCGGACCGCAAATCGTGCGTCTGCGCCCGGCACCACATTGCCGCACCCGAATCCTGAATTACGCGTTACGGATCACGCCCGAGACACACTTCATTAACTGGCAGCAGGATCCACAAGCTAATTATCTCGCCCACCTCGTGTTTCCTGACAGCACCCGCGAACTCCGCATCGAAGTCGCGCTCACTGCGGAGATCGCGGTCTTCAATCCATTCGATTTTTTTCTGGATGCGGCGACGGAAAAAATTCCGTTTACGTATCTGCCCGCGAGCCTCCAGGCGCTGAGACCTTATCTGACCGTAGCACCCGCGGGTCCGTTGTTGGCAGCCTATCTCGCCACCATCGCGCGCACGCCGACGCGCACGCTTGATTTTCTCGTGTCATTGAATCAGCGCTTGCAGCGCGAAATCAGCTATGTCATTCGTCTTGAACACGGCGTGCAGACACCTGAGCAAACGCTTGCCCTGGGCCGGGGTTCCTGCCGCGACTCCAGCTGGTTGCTCGTCCAGATTCTGCGCCACCTCGGGCTCGCCGCTCGTTTCGTGTCGGGTTACCTGATTCAGCTGGTTTCCGATGTCACGCCGCGCGAAGGGCCGAGTGGACCGACCCGGGATTTCACGGACTTACATGCCTGGTGCGAAGTCTTTCTGCCGGGCGCGGGCTGGGTGGGGCTTGATCCAACCTCAGGACTTCTGGCCGGAGAGGGACACTTGCCGCTGGCCTGCACACCGGACTATGAGTCGGCCGCCCCCATTGTCGGGACCGTTGATGCGTGCGAGATGACGTTCGAACACACCATGGCGATCACCCGCATAGCCGAGTCACCGCGGGTCACCCGTCCCTATTCGGAGAAGCAGTGGGCGGCTATTGATGCGCTGGGAGCCCTGGTGGACGACGTGTTGCTCCGCGAAGACGTGCGGCTAACGCAGGGTGGGGAGCCCACCTTCATTGCGGATGATGCCCAGGGCGAGCCCGAATGGAGCACCGAAGCACTTGGCACCGATAAGCGGGCGCGTGCGAGCGCGCTGTTGATAAAACTACGTCGACATTACGCCCCGCTGGGGTTGGTCCACCAAGGCCAGGGCAAATGGTACCCGGGCGAAGTGCTGCCGCGATGGTCCCTGAATCTCTACTGGCGTCGCGACGGTGAGCCCCTGTGGCACGAGCCGGCGCTGTTGATTGCCGATGATGAGCCACGAGACGCGGATGTCGCGCAGAGTAGACTTTTTCTAGAGACGCTCGCGACCCAACTGGGCTGTGATCGCGGCAGTGTCTTTGCCGCCTATGAAGACGTTTGGTATGCCCTCTGGCGGGAGCGACGTCTGCCCCTGAATCTAGATCCCTTCGACAGCCGCCTCGCCGATCCCATTGAACGCGCGCGCCTCAGGCGCTTGTTCACGCAGGGACTTGAGGCCCCCGTCGGCTACGCCATGCCCCTGGCGGGCGGCGTCGATGGCTGGCAGACCGGCCAGTGGTTCCTGCGCGAGGAGCGGTGCTATCTCATCCCCGGCGAGTCGCCGCTTGGTTTGCGACTTCCCCTCGATTCGCTGCCGTGGTCAACACCGGCCGACAATCCGCCCCTGATAACGCCCGATCCGTTACGTCCGCAGTTCGCCTTACCGCCCCAAGCGAGCCTGTGCGCCGCAACGCACGACACAAGACAAGGGGTCTCGCCGCTCGACGTGGCGCGACCCTCGCCACGGGCGTTTGAGTCAGCGCAAGGCATCATTAGGACCGCGTTGTGCACGGAGCCAAGACGAGGCCGTTTGCATCTGTTCATGCCGCCCCTGGAAACACTGGAGGCCTACCTCTCGTTACTAGCAGCAGTCGAGGCCACCGCGCAGACGCTCAACTGCCCGGTAGTCATCGAAGGCTATGCGCCACCGCACGACTCACGCCTGCAGGTGCTCCGTGTCACGCCTGATCCCGGGGTCGTCGAGGTCAATGTCCATCCCGTCGCGGATTGGTCGGCCTTGCGGGAACAAACCGAGTTTCTGTATGCAGCAGCGCATACGAGCCGACTCACCAGCGAAAAATTCTTACTGGACGGCCGTCATACCGGCACCGGGGGCGGCAACCATTTTGTCCTCGGCGCCGCCTCCCCCGTGGATTCGCCGTTTTTGCGCCGCCCCGATTTGCTGGCGAGCATGGTCGCCTACTGGCATAACCATCCAGCACTTTCCTATCTTTTTTCAGGGATGTTCATTGGACCGACCAGTCAGGCACCCCGCGCGGATGAGGCTCGTCACGAAGCGCTCTATGAGTTGGAAATTGCGTTCCGGGAGTTACGTCGACAGCAGAAAAAAGGCCCCACGCCGCCTCCCTGGTTGGTCGACCGCTTGTTCCGCAATCTCCTGATCGACGCCAGCGGCAATACCCACCGCGCTGAGTTTTGCATCGATAAACTCTACACGCCCGAGCAGGTAAGCGGTCGTCTCGGGCTCCTCGAATTGCGTGCGTTTGAAATGCCGCCCCATGCGCGCATGAGTCTCGTCCAGCAACTCCTGCTCCGGGCGCTGGTTGCCCGTTTCTGGCAAACCCCTTACCGACCTGCTCGCCTGCAGCGTTGGGGAACGGCACTCCACGATCGCTTCATGCTGCCGCATTTTCTGTGGGATGATTTTACCGATGTGCTGACGGATCTGAGGGACGCAGGTTTTGGCTTCGACCCGGCATGGTTCATGCCGCATTTTGAATTTCGCTTTCCGCGACTGGGGGAGTTCGTGGCGCGCAATATCACGGTAGAGCTGCGTAGCGCGCTCGAGCCCTGGCATGTCCTCGGTGAGGAGGCCACCGCGGGCGGCACGGCCCGTTATGTCGACTCATCACTGGAACGGCTACAAGTGAAGTTAACGGGCATGATCGAAGATCGCCATGCGTTGATCTGTAACGGGTACGCACTCCCGCTACAGCCGACCGGGACAGGCGGCGAATATGTGGCGGGGGTCCGCTATCGGGCATGGCAACCCCCCAACTGCCTTCAGCCGACGATCGGTGTGCATAGCCCGTTAATGTTCACCTTGGTCGACACCTGGTCGTCGCGCGCGCTAGGGGGTTGCCAATACCAGGTGATGCACCCGGGCGGGCGAAGCTATGAACATCTGCCGGTAAACGCGCACGCCGCCGAAGCACGCCGACTGGCACGCTTTCAAGGGATGGGCGGCGTGCCGGGTGTCTTATCCCCGGCACCCGTCGTGCGCAACCCGGATTATCCCTTGACGCTCGACTTGCGACATCCCGGAACCTAGCGTCAGCATGTCGCCCCCGCTCTTTGCCGGCTACGCCGGGACCGCCAGTCGCTACGACGAGCTACTCGACGCGGCAGCGCGTCCGCGTGCGCACTGGACGCGCTTCTGTGCGGCCCTGGACGGAATGGGCCCGGACGCGCTGCGCGCCCGGCTCGATTCGGTCTCCCGCGAAATCCGCGAGGGGGGGATCACCTACAACGTCTATGCCGATCCTCAGGGACTCGACCGTCCCTGGGATTTGGATTGCATGCCTCTCATCTTACCCGCCGACGAATGGGCGTTGATCGAAGCCGGCGTAAAACAACGCGCCACCCTGCTGAATCAGGTGCTCGGCGATATCTACGGCGACAAAACACTGCTGAAGAAAGGGTTGCTGCCGGCCTTCCCGGTGCTCGGTCACAGCGGATATCTCCGTCCAGCCTGCGGCATGCAGGTGCCGGGCGATATTTTTCTTCATCATTATGCCGCCGATCTCGCACGCTCGCCGGACGGCCAATGGTGGGTCTTGGCGGACCGCACGCAGGCGCCCTCGGGAGCCGCCTATGCGCTGGAGAACCGACTCATGGTGGCCCGTATGTTTCCGGAGATCTTCCGGGATTTGAAGGTAGAACGGTTGGCGGGTTATTTCGCGGCGTTGCGCGACGCACTCGTCCATTACGCGCCGACCGGCGGGGGCCCCTGTCTGGTGGTCATCCTCACACCCGGCCCCTTCAACGAAACCTATTTTGAGCACACTGTGCTCTCGCGTTATCTGGGCTTCCCGCTCGTCGAAGGCGGGGATCTCGTGGTGCGCGGTAACTGCGTATGGCTGAAAACCCTGGAAGGTCTGCAGCGCGTGCATGCGATTCTGCGGCGTCAGGACGATGCCTATTGTGATCCGCTCGAGCTGCGCGCGGACTCAGCGCTCGGCGTGCCTGGCCTGACCGAATGTGCGCGCCACGGCACCGTACTCATCGCCAACGCCCTCGGCGCCGGCGTGATGGAATCGGGGGCGTTGCTGGGCTATCTCCCCGGGATATGCCGCGCCTTGCTGGGCACCGCGCTGCAGCTGCCCTCGATTGCGACCTGGTGGTGTGGCGAGCCGGCCGCGCTTACGGATGTTATTGCGAAGATGGATCATCTGGTCTTTAAACCGGCGGATGCCGCCCACCGCTTCGAACCGGTGTTCGGCCAAGATCTGAACGGCACAGCCACACGCAAATTCACCGCACGCCTGCGCGCCGCGCCTGAGCAATACATCGCTCAGGAAATGGTCCAGATGTCGCAGGCCCCCAGCTTCTCGCAGGGACCTAATCTCGGGGCGCGTAGCGTCGGCGTCCGCGTTTTTGCGATCGCCACGCCGACCGGCTATCGCGTCATGCCGGGTGGGCTCACCCGGGTCTCAACGACGGCAGATCCGCGGGTCATTTCTACTCAGCGCGGCGGAAGTTCCAAAGATACCTGGATCTTCGCCCGACGCGGGGAGGCGCCCGTGCAGACGCTGCTGGGCGAATCAATAACCCGCGCCCGCGCGATTATTTCCTCGCGAGTGGTCGAACATTTATTTTGGTTCGGCCGGTACGCCGAGCGCTGCGACGATACGGCACGCCTGATCCGAGTGGCGCTCAACAGTCTGGTCCAAGATACCGAGCCCACCACACAGCGCCTCGCGGCGCTCGCGCGTCACCTCGATCTCAAAACCCAGACCCACCCGAGCACCCTCATGTGGTCAAAAGCCGCCACGCTGGAGGAAGATCCCGCCGGCCTACCCGCGCAGCTCAAGCACCTTGCCCGCGTGGCTTTCGGACTGCGAGAGCGGATGTCACTGGATAACTGGCGGATCATTAATCGCTTGGTGCAGGATCCCACCATCGGCCGTCAGGTGAGCGTAGCCGAAGCGCTGGGGTGGCTCGATCGGGCCATTATCGCCCTGATGACCGTTTCGGGTTTCACCCTCGACGGCATGACGCGCGATCTCGGCTGGCGTTTTCTCTCACTCGGCCGTCGGCTCGAGCGCCTCACTTTTCTCTGCACCACACTCAACGTCGCCTTCGAGGAAACAACGCCCGGCAACCTCACCTGGCTGCTGGAGCTCTGCGATTCGGTCGTGACGTTCCGCGCCCGCTATATGACACAAACGGACTGGGCAACCGTGCTCGAACTCCTCGTCTTCGATGTCACCAATCCGCGGGCCCTCCAGTTCCAGCTGCACGGGATTTGTAGTTATTTACCGAAGCTGCCGGGCGGCATCGACATCCCGGAATTTGCACGGCTCACCGCGCTCGCGGATCAATTGCAGCTGATGAGCAAGCGTGAACCCTCACCGACCACGCTGCGCGATTGGGTGCGTGAAATACAAGCCGCGGCGTTCGCGCTGAGCGACGGTCTGGCCGCGCGCTATTTCAATCATCTTCGCCACCCGACAGGCCATCCATGAGAACGGTTGCGGTGCGCTATCGCGTCTTGCATGAGACGCTTTATGACTACGAACAGGCTGCCAGCACGGGGCATCATCTTGCTCATCTCACGCCGCGCAACACGCCCTGGCAACGCCTTGAATCCCATACGGTGTCGATATCCCCTGCCCCGTCGGAAAAATCATCACGCCTAGATTATTTCGGGAATACGGCGCTGCACTTCTCGCACGCGACATCGCACCGCACACTGGGCGTACGCGCAGACTCCATTGTCGAGGTGCGAAGCCAAATCCCGGGCTGGGACGTCGCGCTCCCCTGGGAGGACGTCGTGCGCGATCTCCGTGTGCGCGCCACCGATGAGGCACCCCCGCTCGCGGAATTCTGTCTCGCCTCGCCGAATGTTCCGGTGCTCACGGTGACCAGTGACTACGCACGCGTGAACTTCACACCTAGACGGCCTCTGCTCGAGGCACTGGTCGCGTTAACCGAGCGGATCCGCAAAGATTTCGTCTATGACCCGCTCGCCACCACGATTAGCACCCCCATCGCGGAGGTGGCCCAGCGACGCCGTGGCGTGTGCCAGGATTTTGCGCATTTCATGCTGAGCGGACTGAGAGGGCTCGGGCTCGCGGCTCGTTACATGAGTGGTTACATCTTGAATGAGCCGACGGCGCAATCACCGGCGCCGCGAGGCGCCGATACCTCACATGCCTGGGTTGCGGTTTATTGCGCAGGATCTTCGTGGATCGGTTGCGATCCGACGAATGGAAAGCTCGCCGATCTCGAGTTCGTCACATTGGGTTGGGGACGCGATTTCAGCGATGTGACGCCGCTCCGTGGGGTCGTCCTGGGGGCGGGCACGCCACCACCCAAAGTCGCGGTTGAGGTCATACGCCTCTAGGACTTATCCGGTCTCTGCGGCGACAGACATCGCCTCGCTCGTGAACCACGTAGTTTCGATCTGGCTATGGATCCGGGCGAGTTCACGCTGAAGTCCGTCGAGGTATTCATGGAGTCCCGCATTTAACAGGAGATCAGGCGCCGCGCGAGCGACGTAGCGCACTACTTCACGATTGACCAGCAACGGCCAACGGTGATGTGGGAGTTGCCCGAAGGCATGCTCGATCGCGTCAAGGCAACAGGCAATGGCATGGGGAAAAGCCGAATCCTGCAACAGGAACGCCACGACGTCGGCGCCGTTGACGCGTTCGCGCACCTGCTGACGATACATCTGGTAAGCGCTGAGCGAGAGCAAAACGTTCATCCAGAGGATGTTTTCGTGGGCGGCCAGCACCTCAGGATGTTTCCCACTCGCATAGAGGCAACCGACATCGAGAATACGAGAGGTCATGTCCGCGCGCTCGATTGACCAGCCGAGGCTCAAAAAATGATAGGGCTCGCGATGGCTCATCGTGTTGACGAGCATCCCTGAGAGCTGCTGACACTGTAGGACTACCCTGTCGAGAAAATCCTGTCGGTGTTTCCGGGATAGGGCGTGTTCTGCCCCTTCACGCACCGAAAGATAGAGTTGGTTGACCAATTCCCAAGCTTCGGAAGGCAGCACTTCCCGCACGGTGCGCGCATTCTCGCGGGCCATCCGCAAGGCAGAAACAAGCGACGCCGGGCTCGTCTCGTGCGCTAGAATATACTTGACGACATTGCGTTCGGATGCGGTACCCGAGTGCCTCGCAAAATCAGCATGACAGCCGAGGATCTCGAGGAGCGAGCTCCACAACACCTCGACCGGTCCCGGCAAATCCAGGAGCAATTGGGCGTTCACCCCGACCAATCGTGCCGTATTCTCTGTGCGCTCGACGTAACGCCCCAACCAGTACAATCGTTCTGCCACACGCGATAGCATCGTTTACCCCGCTACAATCCAAGTGTCTTTACTCCCACCGCCCTGAGAGGAATTGACCACCAAAGAGCCGCGCCGCATCGCTACACGCGTAAGACCGCCCGCCGTGACATAACTCGCGGCTCCCTGCAGGGTGAAGGGCCGGAGATCGACATGGCAGGGCAATAGTTCACGCCCGAGAATGGTCGGTGCCGTTGAAAGCGAAAGCACCGGCTGGGCGACATAATTCCGGGGGTTTGCGGTAATTAGTTCCGCAAATTTTTCCCGGGTCGCCTTGTTGGCCGCCGGCCCAATCATGATGCCGTAACCGCCGGACTCGTTCGCCGGTTTCACCACCAGCTCACCGAGATGACCGAGCACATGCTGGCGTTGGACAGGATCGTGGCAGAGATACGTGGGCAAGTTGGGCAACAGTGGCTCTTCATCCAAGTAATACCGAATCATGGCTGGTACGAAGGCATAGACGACTTTATCATCCGCCACCCCGGTCCCTGGCGCATTGGCGATCGCGATGTTGCCCTTGCGCCAGGCGCGCATCAGTCCCGGAACGCCGAGTGCCGAGTCAGCACGGAAGCGCTGCGGGTCAAGAAATTGATCGTCAATACGTCGATAGATTACATCCACCCGCACCAGTCCCTTAACAGTGCGCATGTAGACGTAATCATCCTCGACTACGAGATCGCCACCTTCGACCAACTCGGCACCCATCTGCTGCGCCAGAAACGCATGTTCGAAATAGGCTGAATTGTAGATCCCCGGCGTCAGCACCACGATTTCGGGTGGTTCATCCGAGCGCGGGGATAGCGACGCCAGCGTGTCAAAGAGCTGTGCCGGGTATTCGCCGATGGGCGCTATCTGGTAGGACGCCAGTAATTCCGGAAAAACCCGCTTGGTGATCCGTCGATTCTCCAGCATGTAGGAGACCCCGGACGGAACACGCAGGTTGTCCTCAAGGACATAGAACTGTCCATCCCGGTCGCGCACCAGATCGCTGCCGCAGATATGCGCCCATGCACCGTGCGCAGGATGCATCCCCGCACAGGCCTGCCGATAATTGCCCGCCTCAAAGATGAGCTCGGCGGGCATGATCTTGTCGCGAAAGATGTGCTGCGCGTTGTAGACATCCTCGATAAAACAATTCAGTGCTCGCAACCGTTGGCTCAAGCCTTTCGCAACCCCTTGCCACTCGGTCGCCCGGATAATCCGCGGGATAATATCGAAGGGCCAGAGGCGATCGATGTTCGCCCCATCACTGTAAACCGTAAAGGTGATCCCCATCGCCCGGATGGCCTGCTCAGCGGCCTTACGGCGATTCAGCAGTTCGCTCCCCCCTAACCCCGCGAGGTATTCAAGCAGCGCATGGGCGGTCTGACGTGGCGTACCGTCAGGGCCGACCAGCTCGTCGTAGGATCCGGTTTGCGGATAGTGTTTCCAGTCAATGTTGATCACAGCTCACCCAGATCTCCCCAGTAATCGGCGTACACGGAACCGCACCGGCGCGCGGTTATCCATCGTACGTAGGGAGTCCTAGCAAAAACCGTGCACAACGGGGAGAGGTTGAGAATCGGACGCTTCAACTACCGGCGGGTTCGGTCAATGCACCCAACCGATTGGTGTTTTCCTCAGGGTCGGATCAAAACTGTGCGTTTTTGAGTCGGGCGCTGACGGCTTGCGCCTCACGGCGAAGAAAAAGGGTATCGACGCCGCAGGCGACCAACGTGAAACCCTCCGCGAGACGCGGAAGCACCAATTCGGGGCTAGTGGCGAAGAACCCGAGGGCGAGACCCGCGGCCTTCGTCACGGCAGCGATGTGTCCGATGGCCTCGATCACTTCGGGATCGTCAAGTTGACCCAACTTATGCATGCTGGCTGACAAATCGTACGGACCAATGAAAACACAATCGACGCCGGGCACTTTGACGATGTCCTCAATGTGATGGACTGCATCGATATGTTCCGCCTGAACGACCACAGCAGAGCGCGCGTTCGCATGCGCCACATGGGGACCCACATAATCCCCATAACCATTCGCGCGGGAGACCCCCACCCCGCGGCGCCCTTCGGGCGGAAACTTGGCGTGCGCGACCACCGCTGCCGCCTGCTCGGCGGTATTGACCTGCGGGACGATGATGCCGGCCGCCCCCATGTCGAGCGCGCGTTTGATCTCGATTTCGGCATGGTTGGGCAGGCGTATGACACAGGGCACATCGCGGGCAGCCATCATCATGCGCTGGAGTTCGAGCGGACTGGTCGGCGCGTGCTCACTTTCCAGAAACAGCCAGTCGTACCCGGAGGTCGCCAGAATTTCGGTGGCTTCAGGACTGGCCAGACTGGCAATCGTGCCGATAAGGCGTTCACCCGCCCGTAGGCGGGAGCGGAAATCAGGGGGATTTTTCATCTACAGATTCTCTACTGAAGCCCCCGTTCGGGCAATCCCTGAAGCACCGGCGACCCGCCGACCCGACACCGCCCTCGACTTCTAAGCAAGTAATCAGAAAAACGGTCGATATGCTGGTCGGGGAGAACTCCCGTCAGCGCGACCCAGGGGTCGACTCAGGCAGGGGCTGGTAAGCCTCAGCGAAACTCAAGCACTCACAGAATACGGTGCGCACGTGGCTAATCGACTTTGTCCACTGCGCGGCCGAAGACAGGGTTCGTCATGAACAACGTAATCGCGCGCCAGAAGATTCTGGTCTTGATAGGCAGCCTCCTGTGCGCGTGTATCGGCACCGGATCGGTCGGGGCAACCGCCACTAAAACAGCCGGGGAAATCTACGAAACCGCCCTGCAACTGAAAGACAAAAATGATCCGATCGCGCTGGTCCTTGCGCTGAAGAATGCGCTTCAACAGGATCCGCAACATCTCTCCTCCCGGATCCTGCTGGCACAGATCTATCTCGAACAGGGGCTTGGCGCAGCGGCTGAGGAATCCCTGCGGGTCGCCCTGAGCGCCGGCGCAGATCCAAACGAAGTCACGCCCATGCTCGGTAAGGCGCTCCTTCATCAAGGGAAAGCGGACAAAGTCATCGAGGAAATCTCCGCCCGAGGTCTCGCCAACGAGCATGCTGCAGAAGTCTATGCTCAGCGTGCCGAGGCTTATCTGGACCGCCGACGCCCGGAAATGGCCAAACTCGAACTCCACAAGGCGCTGCAGCTGACCCCTCGCGGCCTCCAGCCGGGCCTCGTTCAGATCAAGGCGCTGATGCAGGCAAACAATTTTGCGGAAGCAAAAATCAGCGCCGATCAACTCGTGACAGAGCATCCGACAGAAGCGGAAGCGTGGCTGGCGCTTAGCAATGTCGGCGCTATGCGGGGAGATCTGGAGGGTGCGCTCAAGGGTTACGGTCGTGTGCTGGATATGGATTCACATCAACTGACCGCCCGTATCGAGCGCTTGACTACCCTGTTTAACTTGCATCGAGACAAGGACGCACAAATAGACGTGGACTTCCTGCAGAAGGAGTTTCCGAACGATCCGCGTGCTTCATACATGCGTGCGGTCTGGCTGTCGCACAACGGAACGGAACAAGCCACCCAGCAAGCGCTTGAGAAGGTGGTGGATGCGGTCAAACAGCTGAACGACAAAGCCTTCGCTGAAGATCCGATGCTGAACCTCATGACCGGCCTCACCTATTATGGACTACAGAACTTCGAACAAGCGCGCACGCGACTCCAGGCCTACGTGAATCAGGTGGGCGGCGACGTTGGCGCGCGCCGCGCGCTGGGCGACACTCTCCTGCGCCTCGGCGATTCCAATAAGGCGATCGAAATCCTGCTGCCGGCGGTCAACGCGGCGCCCGATGACAACCGAGGAGTCGCGATGCTGGCAAATGCGTATGCGCTGTCCGGGCGCAGCAAGCAGGCCCTGCAGTTGCTGAATCAGGCCATTGCACGCGGCAAAAAGAACGACACACTCCGTTCCAATCTCGCCTTGCTCGAAATACAGAATGGCCAGCTCGAAAAAGGATTGCCTGAGCTCGCCAGCGCCTTCCATCAGGCGCCGGAGAATGCCGAGTTAGGTATCGCTCTGGTGACCGTTTATCTCAGCACGAACGACGCCAAAAACGCGATCGCAACGGCAGATAAATTGCTTGCCGCTCATCCCCAAAGCCCTGACTATCTAAACTTGTCCGGCGCAGCCTATTTAGCGGCGAATGGCATCCAACGCGCCCGCGATCTGTTCACACGCGCCACCGTCGCGGATCCGAGATTCGTCCCTGCACAACTCAACCTAGCTAAATTGGATTTGCAACAGGGGCAAGTGGAAAGCGCCAGAAAAGGTATCGCACCACTACTGAGGGCGGCGCCCGAGTCACCGAAGCTGCTTTTAGAAATGTCGCGTGTAGAGCTCGCCGCAGGGCATGCCCGGGAAGGGCTAAAACTCGCCGAGCACGCCTACCACAACGCACCCAAAGATCTGGACATTGTTTTTCACCTCTTGGATACGGAAATAGTGGGCAATTATATCGGTCTTGCCAATGCCCTGATTTCAGAGACAGAACTCGCCATCCCCGGCAACTTCCAAGTCATGGCCCGCCACGCCGGTTTGATGCTGCGCCAGCAGGATGCAAAAAGTGCGCGTCCCATTCTGCAACACATGCTGCAAATAGATGGCATCACGAGTGCGCAGATGCTGCAGATCGCCGAGTTACAGAGCGCGGCTGGCTTCCATGACGACGCCGCCTACACGCTTTCCCAGTTACTACAGAAAGAACCTGGTAACGTCGGAGCACAATTAAGCCAGATTACCAATTCATTGCGCAGAGACGATCCGACCGCAGCCTTACAGGCGGCTGACGATTTCCTCAACCGGTTCCCCGACAAGGAGCCCGGTTGGCGACTGCGCGGTGAAGCTAATTTCGCGTTGAAGCGATTCGAAGCGGCCGCTATGGACTTCGATCACGCCTTGTCTCTTGGCATCACCCAAATGGCCATTGTGCGGGGCTATGAGGTTCTGAAGGCGGCCGATCATGGGGTCGCTGCGCGGGCGCGTCTGCAGCACTGGCTGAACGCGCATCCCGAGGATCGCGCCGTAAAGGAATTACTTGCGGTCGATTTTCTGGGTGCAAAGGAATACGCCAACGCGGAAACAACGCTCATCCAGCTGTTAAAGGCTACCCCGGAGAATCCGCGGCTGCTTAACGAGTTAGCGGTCACGCAATATCAATTGGGTCGTCAGGAGGCCCTTGGCAGCGCCAGTAAGGCTCACCAGTTAGACCTCAATAATCCGGCCATTGACGATACGCTGGGCTGGATCCTTGTCGGCTCAGGAAAACCCCAGGAAGCACTTCCGCTCCTGCGTGACGCCAGCACACGCGCAGCGGAGAGCCCGGAGATCCGCTATCACCTTGCGACCTGTCTTTCAAATCTGGGACGGACGACCGAGGCGCGGGCTGAAATTGAGCGTGCGCTTCGCACGGACAGCGACTTTCCAGAGCGAAAGGCCGCCATCTCGCTGGATAAATTACTAAAATCCGGCGGGTAATCAGCGCCATGTCAATCAAATTTACGTTGAAGAATGATTGTTTAGTTTCAGTTAAATCAACATGTTGCTTGGGATTTTCGTCGATGCGCGTTGGTGGAATAGCCAGTTTGGTACCCGCCAGCCCCACCGCCGCTGTCAATGTTTTTTACAAGAGCAACATAAAAATCAATGGGACCTGTCACGAATATTTTAACTATTTGTTTTTATTTAAAAAAAACAAATGGCATAAAATTTGCTTGGGATTGCAGCAACGATAGCCCTAACACAAAGATAAAATCCCTGGAGAATTTTGTGATAAAAATAAGCTCACGTAACGTCACCGCTGCGCTGTCCCTGTTAGGTGCATTGGCGTCTGTTGATGCCTATGCTTGCGTGGCGTGCACGGGAACCGATGTATGGGACTTGGGGAATAATTACCCGGTCAGCGGCGCTACCGGCTACTACAACACGCTGACCAGCGGCAGCGCTAACAACATCACGGCGAAAGAATTCCAGCAAAACAACAGCCAGAGCGGCGGTTTCCTGCCGACGACGCAGGCAACCGGGAGCACGAGCACGGTGACCGTGACCGGCTACACTACTTCCAGCAGCAAGTTCGTCGCTGCGACGTTGGCGCAAGACACCAATATAATCACCGGCCTTAGCTCAACCAACACCCACATCGGCAGCGGCGCGTACGTCTCCGGTGGGGGTACTCCTGAACTAATGCTGCTCAAGTTCAATAGTGGAGCAGCAAGCCTGCGCGGATTAACGCTGACGCAAAGTGGCTGGACAAAGACGGGGCTGGACGTTTGGGCCTGGGAAGGGACGGGAGCACCACCTTCGCACGTGAGTAATCCGGTGGGGATGGGTAACACGGTAAGTGGCATGACGACGGCTGGCTGGAGCCTCGTTAGTAGCGACCTGCTCCCCTGTGTTTCCTCGACTTGCTTTGAGCCAGCAAATCACTATGCCGACTACTCACTTTCGACGACAGTGAGTTCCTTATACTGGGCGGTGACCGCGTACGGCACGCAGACCGATCTCGGTAGCGCCGCATTTTCCATCATTCAGGTATGTGGCACTTACACCGGAACGCCTAGCCATGGCGTGCCTGAGCCCTCATCGGTGGCGTTGCTGGCGATCGGAATGATTGGCAGCTTGGGTTGCGTCAACAAAAAGAGGAGATGGTTCCGGTTGGGGGCGAAAAAAACCGCATAAGGAAAAATTGTTCGGACACGCGGGCAGTCGCTGCGCGAGCGAAAAGCACCTGATTGAGCGCCAAGGTCCTGTCGATTACAAGTGCGGCGTTAAAACGCCGCGCCGATGAGGACCGAAGCACATCGCCTTGGTCAGGTCCTCTAAAATCTGCACACCATCGTGCGTTCAGTAGCCACAGACGCGTGATAATCGGCCAAAAATGCCGATAACCAGACTAGCGGCACGCGAGTTCCGCGAGGTTTCCCTCGCCGTTAGCGTCATCACGCCAATGTTGGCGCGGTCCGATGCCAACGCCAACGCTGCCCTTGTCTGGACAAGACGAACTGACTGCGCCGCTCCGCAGGTAAAACATAGTTCGTAGCCAGCCCCACCACTCGTCGCCATCTTTCGCGCCTCGGCTGGTGATAAAGATGGCGCGATGCGGAGCTGGGAACTGAAGCCTAATTTTTTCCAGTCGCTGTATCGCTGGTTGAGGAAGTGATCGGCCGTAAAGTGCGTGCCGCGGCTTATTCTCTGTACAAGTCCCCGACCCGTTTTCGCACTACTGGTGCCAAAGACCCGGACGGATCCGGAGCAATCGGCTACAGCGCCGCGAAGCGGCTTCCGGGCTTCATCCTAATATCGTCGGTCCCCCACCCGCCTCTCGTTCTGTTCGGTCGTGGTAATCTGCTCTCATGCCGGTTCGGGGGAAGCGATCCAGCAACCCAGTCATTGACGAGGCAGCACGGGGCGAACTCGCTTTCGGTTGAGTCTTCGTGCGGGTGCCAGGGCAGCAGGGCTTCGATGTCGGCGACCGCGGTGGCTTGCGGCAGCAAGGTGAACACGCGGCCTAAATATGCGTAGGGTTCGAGCCCATTCGCCCTAGCGGTTTCTATTAAGAAATAGAGATTGGCGCTGGATTGCGCACCTTTCACCGTATCGCTGAACATCCAGTTCTTGCGGTTATGCGAAGTACCGGATCCCGGCTACGTTATCGCTCGATGATCCGGCGTTCCACTTCACATAATCACAGCGCCCGAAGGAAGCCAATAAGGCTGTCTGGTGGTCAGTACCGACACGGTGGGTGCTCTGGCGCCTCGAGCCGTGCGAGCGCCCGCTCCTTCATGGCGAGGTATGCCTCGACGTAATGGTGCGTTGTGGCAGGGCTCTCGTGGCCGAGCCACAGCGTGATCACGCTGATGTCCACGCCGGACTGCAGCAAGTGCATCGCTGTCGTGTGTCGGATCGTGTGCGGAGAAACAGTAAGCTTCGCTAGTTCCGGGCGACTGTCAGTCGCGTGGTTCACCGCGATCGCGAGTCGCTGCGCGGCGTTCGCTCGCGTCATGAAGGCCCCCTTGCGCGTTGGCAGTAGCGGCTCTTTGCCGGCTGGCGCGCCGTCGAGCGCGAGCCAAGCGCGCACACGCTTGGCGATGTTTTTCCAAGGTGGCACTGTCCGCCGTTTGCGGCCCTTGCCGAGTAAGTGAACGCACGCGCCGTCACCCGTGATAACGTCGTCGACACGTATTGCGACCAGCTCGAAGACATGTGCGCCGGAGTTGTACAGCAGATGCAACAGCACACGATCCCGCGTCGCGAGCTAGCGCCTGCGGTTGGTGTCCGCAGGGCCTGTGAGGCATTGGGCTTGTAGCGCGGTGCGCCGGCGCGCGAGCGGGCTCGCCGTCACCGTGCTGCGTTGGACGGGCCACCGCGGCCACGCGCACCGAGGCCGCGCTCGCCGTTGGCATTGAGTCCGCAGGAAAGTGAACTGCTGCTGACCACGCTTAACAGCGAGCGCTTCGTCGACAGCGCCCCGGCAGCGATCCACGCGATGCTGCTGGACGAGGGGCGGTACCTGGGGTCGGTACGAACCATGTATCGTCACCGGGCGGCCAGCGGTGGCGTGCGCGAGCGACGCAACCAGCCGGTTCATCCGGCATACGCCAAACCCGAACTGATGGCGACCGGCCCCAATCAAGTGTGGAGCTGGGACATCACCAAGCTCAAGGGACCCGCGAAGTGGACCTGCTTCCATCTTTACGTGATTCTGAACATCTACAGTCGCTACATCGTGGGCTGGATGATCGCCGACCGCGAATGCTCGATACTGGCCAAACAGCTGATCGGCGACACAGTGGCCCTGCATGGCGTCGTCCCCGGCACGTTGACGCTGCATGCCGATCGGGGCACCACCATGCGCTCCAAGACGGTGTCGGATTTGCTGGTTGACTTGGTCGCTCAGAGGAGCCACAGCCGTCCGCACGTCTCGGACGACAACCCGTACTCGGAGGCGCAGTTCAAGACGCTGAAATATCGGCCCGGATTCCCGGACCGGTTTGGTTGCACCGAAGACGCCCGAGCCGACTGCCAGGCGTTCTTCCCCTGGTACCACGACCAGCATCGTCACTCAGGAATCGGCTACATGACCCCGCACAACCTGCACTTCGGCTTCGCCCAGGCGATCAGAGACACCCGCCAGACCGTGCTCGGATACTGCGTTCCGTGCTCATCCGAAGCGGTTCAAGCAAAGAAGACCTCAACCCGCCACGCTGCCTGCGGCAGCGTGGATCAATCCACCGAAACAGGAGCCCGTCACCGACATTACGACACCACTCTGCAGTCTAATTTCATAACGCCGAGTGGCGCAAAGTCATTGACACGTTCCGGCCAGAGGCGCCCTTTATAATGCGTCGCACCTGCACTCGTGATGCGGCAGCGCGCACTGACCCCCAACGATACTCGACAAGTCTTGCGGCCAGTCCTAGGAAAGCTTGAATCTGACATTTTCCACAAGATCTCCCTTGACCTTTGACAAGTGGACTTCCCACCTTAAAACCCGTTCGGATGAAAAATCTGGGGTGAAGTGTCACCCGTAGATTGGGTGGGAGAGAGGCGTATCTAATTGGTAATAGCCTGCTTCAGGCTCAGGGGACTCGCGTAATGAATTGGGAGACGTGGTGCGCAGGCGAAAAGCCTCCAGCGACTCCAGTCGAACGACTAGAAATGCCGATAACCGGATTGAGAAAAAACGATCACCGCTTTATGGCTCCGCACGACAATCCCGGGCTCGGTACGCATCGTGCCGACACGGGTCAGTGGGGCGACAGCGCCTACTTCTGCTTCCCCATTCGCTCGCACCGTCAAGCAGAGCTCGTAATCATCGCCGCTGGTCGCTGCTAGACGCGCGCCGGCGGGAGCACCCCAAACACGTCTCAGCGCAGATGAAAGCGGCAACCGCGATAGATCCAGCTCGGCACCACACCGGCTTTGCGCGCAGATGTGTCCAAGATCGGCAAGCAACCCGTCCGAGATGTCAATGCAACTCGACGCGATACCCCGGAGAGCCTGGCCCAAGCCAAGTCGCGCCGTGGGTCGCGAGAAACGATTAACGAGGAATGCTTCGTCTGCATTCACGGGGCCGCCACGCTTCAAGATCTCCAAGCCCGCAGCGGCATCCCCGAGCGTACCGGACACATAAATCCCGTCCCCGGGTTGCGCACCGGAACGCCGGAGCGCCTGACCGCGCGGCACGGCCCCGATCATCTGTACGGTCAGCGTAAGCGGCCCGCGCGTGGTGTCCCCCCCCACCAGTTGTACGGCATGTGGCCTGCAGGCCGCGTGGAAACCCTGCATGAAGGCATCGAGCCAATCCGGATCGGCTTGCGGCAAGGTCAGGGCGAGCGTCGCCCAACGCGCATCAGCCCCCATCGCGGCGAGATCGCTCAGATTGACTGCCGCGACCCGAAACCCGATATCGGCTGGCGGGAGCGACGGCAGAAAATGGACCCCCTCGACAAGCGTATCCGCCACAATGACGAGCTCTGCATCGGCGGGGGGCAGGACAAGCGCCCCATCGTCGCCAATGCCGAGGATCACATCGTCCCGTCGCCCGGCCTGCGGCTGAATAATTTTTTCGATGAGTGAAAATTCATCCACGACGGTCATCCGTTATGACGTGGGAAGAAGAAACACCGAAGGCCCAACGTCGTCGGGCCTCGGCATCACATTTCTGGCGTAGTCCGCGCACCCATCTCAGCCGCCCGCAGGACACGCGCGGTTTTATCGAGGACGCCGTTGATGTATTTATGCGCCTCGTCGGCACCGAACATCTTGCAGAGTTCGACCGCCTCGTTGACCACCACGCGCCAAGGGACTTCCGGACAGAATCGGAGCTCGTAGGCCCCGACGAGTAACACGCCGCGCTCCACAGGTCCCAATTTCAGCCACTCGCGATCGAGCGCAGATCTCAAATCCGTCTGCAGCGTATCGAGATGACGGGGGATTTCGCGGGTCAAAATGGAGAAGTATTCCAGATCGACCTTCTCGAGTTCACGCTCCGCCACAAACTCACGGAGGATTTCGTTCGGATCCTGTCCTGCAAGCTGCCATTGATAGAGTGCCTGCACCGCGCAGCGGCGCGCACGGACTTTTCCATGATGACCGCCACTGTGACGCATGGCGGTACCCGACGTGCTCAGAGCTGCCGCAACACGGCAATCATCTCGATAGCGCTCATCGCGGCATCGGCGCCCTTGTTACCCGCCTTGGTACCCGCGCGCTCGATAGCCTGCTCGATCGAGTCCACCGTCAGCACACCAAAGATGACCGGGACCCCACTGTCAGCCGCGGCGGCCGCCAGCCCGCTCGTGCACGCGCCCGCCACCTGATCGAAATGCGGCGTGTCGCCCCGAATAACGGCCCCGAGTGCAATCACGGCATCGTATTTAGCACTCTGGGTGAGTTTGCGGGCAACGACGGGCAACTCGAACGCGCCCGGGACCTTGATCACGGTAATGTCCGCGTCGCTCACGCCATGGCGGCGCAACGCATCGACACAGCCGGCTTCCAGCGATTCGACGATAAAATGGTTAAATCGGCTGCAGACTATCGCGATTTTGACGGGACTCGAGACGACCAACTGACCTTCGATAACGGTGTAATGACCCATAACTGACTTCCTGCTTGTTGGACCGGAACTGCGCGCGCTCAGCTCACGTATTCGACCACCTCAAGTCCGAATCCCGACAACGCATGGTAGCGTCGGGGGTGACTCATGACACGCATCTTATGGACGCCGAGATCGGAAAGGATCTGCGCGCCCAAGCCAATCTGACGAAAATCCGCCGTGACGGCACCTGGCTTACTGACTTTTCGCTCATCGTTGGCCGGATCGGAGAAACGCCCGATTTGCCGCACCAACTCGTCATTGTCGAGCTGATTATTGAGCACAATGACCACGCCCTCGCCTGCCTCGGCCACGCGCCGCAACGCATCCCGCAGTGGCCAGCCCGCGTCCCGACGCACGCTTGCCGTCAGATCTTGCAGCGGATTATAAATATGGACGCGCACCAGCGTCGGCCGCTCGGGCGCGAGCTCGCCCCGCACCATGGCGAAATGCAGATCGCGGTGGATAGCGTCGCGATACGCGACGAGCCGGAAATCGCCGAATTCGGTGGGCAGGATGGATTCCGCCGCACGCTCGACTGTCTTTTCGTTCTCGATACGGTAGCGGATGAGATCGGCAATCGTGCCGATTTTCATCTGGTGCTGCTCAGCAATTTTCTCGAGTTCGGGCCGACGCGCCATGGTCCCGTCGTCATTCAGGATTTCGACAATGACCGAGGCGGGTTCCAGCCCGGCCAGTCCCGCCAAATCGCAGCCGGCTTCTGTATGGCCCGCACGCGTTAGCACGCCACCGGATTGAGCCATCAACGGAAAAATGTGTCCTGGCTGCACAATATCGGTCGGCCGGGCATCCGGCGAAACCGCGACCTGGACCGTGCGTGCCCGATCGGCCGCCGAAATCCCGGTCGTCACCCCTTCTGCCGCCTCGATCGAGACGGTGAAGTTGGTGCGATGCGTGTAGTAGGTTTCCTGCACCATGAGCGGCAGGCTCAGCCGACGACAGCGCGCTTCGGTCATGGTCAGGCAAATAAGGCCGCGACCATAACGCGCCATGAAGTTGACATGTTCGGCCGTGCAAAAGCTCGCCCCGATCACGAAATCGCCCTCATTTTCGCGATCTTCATCGTCCATGATGATCACCATGCGGCCCGCGCGCAGCTCGTCGATGATTTCTTGTGTGGTATTGAGGGCCATAAGATCTCGTGCTTATTTTGAGTTGGACAAAAGCGCCCGCTACACGGGTCGTCTCGCTATAAATTACGCGTCGTCGCGCTGCATCAGCCGCTCGAGGTATCGCGCGATCTGGTCGACTTCGAGGTTAACGCGACTGCCGGGGACAAGATCGCCAAGCGTCGTCTCCCGCAGCGTATGCGGAATCAGGAGCAGCTCAAATTCGGCGCCACTCACCCCATTGACTGTAAGACTCACGCCCGCCACACAGATTGAGCCTTTGTGCGCGATGTAACGCGCCAGCGCAGCCGGCGCGCAGATCCGAAAATACACATAATCCTGGCGGGTTTCGCGCGCCACGACGGTGCCTACGCCGTCAACATGGCCGCTGACGAGATGACCACCCAGCCTGTCGGCGAGCGACAGGGCCTTCTCGAGATTAACCGCAGCGCCGATGCCAAGCTCGCCAAGCGTCGTGTGCGCGAGTGTTTCTGGGGACACGTCCACCGCGAAGGTTTGCGCCGTCAGGCTCGTGACGGTCAAACAGGCGCCACACACCGCAATGCTGTCGCCGAGGTGCACATCACCGAGCGGCAGCGCGCCGGCGTCGAGCGTCAGACGGATCTGCTGATCGCCGGTTTCCAGCGCCGCGACGCGACCTATGGTTTGTACAATGCCTGTGAACATCCGCTCACTATCAATTATGGCCCGCGAGGCGTCAAGCCAGCGCGGGACGCAGGGTAAGGCGCTGGTCAGCGCCGACCGCGACCGTCTCCACAATCGCCAGGCGCGCGGCGTCGGCCAGCCGCGCCGGCGTCGGCCAAAGAAATGCCGGACGGGCGGCGGCACCGAGCAGCACCGGCGCGACGTAGAGGATGAGCTCGTCGACCAGCCCCGCCGCGAGGAACGCGCTCGCGAGTGTCGGTCCTGCCTCAACCAGCACGTCGTTTATTTCAAGCGCGGCAAGATGGCCCAGCACCACCGCCAAGTTCAGGCCGGCGGCCTCCGCGGGAAGAACGTCCACTAGCGCACCTCGCGCGCGCAGCACGACCACCCGCTCGGCAGACGCGGCTGGCGTGGTCAGGAGATGGACCGCCCCCGCCGCCGTAAAAAGCCGCGCAGCTGGCGACACGCGAAGGCGTGAATCCAGCACGACCCGCGCCGGCGGCCGATCGGCGATATCGAAACGGGGATCTCGAACATCCAGACCCGGATCGTCCGCCAGCACCGTCCCCACGCCTGTCAACACCGCACCGGACAGCGCGCGCAGACGCTGGACATCGGCGCGCGCCTCAGGCCCCGTGATCCACTGACTCTCGCCACTCGCCAACGCGACCTTGCCATCCAGACTCATCCCCAGTTTGACCGTGACGTAGGGACGCTGATGGGTGTGTCGGCAAAAAAAGCCCCGGTTCAGCGCCCGGGCCTCGTCGGCAAGCAACCCGCCAAAACACGCGATGCCGGCGGCGCGCACGCGGGCCGCCCCGCCGCCGGCCACGCGCGGGTTTGGATCGTCAACGGCGTACACAACCCGTGCGATACCGGCCTTGATGAGGGCCTCTGCGCAAGGCGGGGTCCGACCAAAGTGACTACAAGGCTCGAGAGTGACATAGGCCGTCGCACCACACGCCGCCGCGCCAGCGCGCGCCAGCGCGCCGATCTCCGCATGCGCCTCGCCCGCGCGGTAATGAAAGCCCTCACCAATCACTACCCCGGCCTTCACGATCACGCAACCCACACGCGGATTCGGGCGCGTGGAGTACAACCCACGTCGCGCGAGCTGCAGCGCGCGGGCCATGTACAGGTAATCAGACCGATCGAAAGCCATGGCCGTGCGCTGTTTCAACGCTTGCGGGGCGACGGCTCGCTCGGGATCAGATCGAGTTGCTGTTCGCGCAAATCCGGGGGCAGATCATTCTCAAGGCGTTCGATTTCTTCCAGAAACGCACGGACATCTTCAAAACTGCGATAGACCGAGGCGAAGCGCACATAGGCGACCTGATCCAGTCCGCGGAGGGCCTCCATCACATACTCCCCGATCCGCCGCGAATCTATCTCCCGCTCACCCCCTTCACGGATGCTGCGTTTGACGGTATTGATCGCCGCCTCGACCCGCTCCATCGCGACGGGCCGCTTCTCGAGGGCCTTGTGGATCCCGCGGCGCAGCTTGTCTTCGTTGAAGGTCTCCCGTCGACCATCACTCTTGACGATTCGGGGCAGACTCAGCTCCGCAGTTTCATAGGTAGTAAAACGGGCCTTACACGCCATACATTCGCGCCGACGCCGGATCTGATTGCCCTCGCCCAACAACCGGGAGTCGATGACTCGCGTATCTTCGTGGGTACAAAAAGGGCAATACATCGCCGCAGATCAGGCTTGATAGACCGGATATTGCCGGCAAAGCTCGGTGACCTGATGCCGTACCCGGGTGATCACGACGGGATCCTCCAAGTGGGTCAGGACATCACACATCCAGCCCGCCAGTTGCCGCGCGTCACTTTCGACACAGCCGCGCGTGGTCATCGCGGGCGTCCCCACGCGGATGCCGCTGGTGACAAAGGGCGATTGCGGATCGTTTGGCACCGCATTTTTATTGACCGTGATATGCGCCGCCCCAAGCGCCGCATCCGCCGCCTTGCCAGTCAAACCCCGAGCCACCAAATCGACCAGGAAGAGGTGGTTGTCCGTGCCGCCGGACACGACATCGAAGCCGCGCGCCAGAAAAGTCTCCGCCATCGCCCGGGCATTGATCAAAACCTGCTCCTGATAGCGTCTGAAAGCCGGCTCCATCGCCTCGCGGAAGGCCACGGCCTTGGCGGCAATGATGTGCATCAGCGGCCCCCCCTGGATCCCGGGAAAGACCGCGCTGTTGAGCTTCTTTGCCAAGCCCTCGTCCCCGGTCCCGAGAATGAGCCCGCTACGGGGCCCCCGCAACGTTTTGTGCGTGGTCGTGGTGGTCACATGCGCGACCTGAACAGGGCTGGGATACAGGCCTACGGCTACCAGTCCCGCGACATGCGCCATATCGGAGACGAGATAGGCGCCGACCTCATCGGCAATTTCCCGGAAACGCGCCCAGTCGACCACGCGCGAGTAAGCAGAGAATCCGGTCATGATGAGCTTCGGCTTGTGCGTCCGCGCCAGTCGGACTACCTCGTCGTAATCGATGCGCCCTGTCGTGGGATCGAGCCCGTACTGGACAGCTCGATAAGTCTTTCCCGAAAAATTAACCGTGGCCCCATGGGTCAGATGTCCGCCGTGCGCCAAACTCATGCCAAGCACGCAATCACCCGCTTCCAGCAGCGCGAGATAGACCGCCCCGTTGGCTTGCGAGCCAGAATGCGGTTGAACATTGGCGTAGCCCGCGCCAAACAACGCCTTGGCACGATCGATGGCCAATTGCTCGATGACATCCACGTGCTCGCAACCCCCGTAGTAGCGTTTACCCGGGTAACCTTCCGCATATTTATTCGTCAACAAGGTACCGGCCGCCTCCAGCACCCGTGGGCTCGTGTGGTTCTCGGAGGCGATGAGCTCAATATGATCTTCCTGCCGCGCACGCTCGGCGGCAATCGCGGCCGCGAGTTCGGGATCAAATCCCGCGATTCGCATATCCTGGCTAAACATGGCGCTGTCCTTTTTTAATTCCATTCAATCCGGAGCCCGGGCGCGGAACATCGGCACAGGGCCTAACCGGCGAGGCCCCACGCAAGCGCCGCCGGTGGCAGATCGGTTTTCTGCATTATTTCCGATAACCCCCGCAGACTCAATGTTAACTCTTTAAAATTTAGAGACTTATTGCCTGCAACGCGAAGTCGACCTCGGACGATGCGGTCAAGGATTTGGCTGCTCTGGCCGCTAGCACCCGAATGAAACGCTCCGCACGATCCCAGCCCGAACGACCGAGGCAACCCCGGGATCTGGAAGACAGGTTTGCGGCAGTCACCCACGACCGACTCAGGCGCGCCTTCGAAACACTGTCGCCGCGCCAGCAGGATCTGGTCGAAATGATCCCGCTACTGTTCCATCTCAGTCATCCGCTGTTACCTGGCTACTGTGGGGCAGAGACCGCCTACGGCATTGCCGATTACAGCCCGACACGCGGGGCCCTCGCCGCCGCCCGGCGACTCGTGCGCTCCTTCAAGCAGGACGCCCATGTCCTGCGCAAATTTGCGATTCGGGGCATGTACCTCATGGGCAGTGCCGGCACAGTCGCCTATACCCGTGACAGCGATCTGGACATCTGGGTCTGTCATGCCGGGGATCTGGCCGAGACGGCCGTCGCTACCCTGCAGCAAAAAGCCGTGGCGATCGAAGCCTTTGCGCTGACCCAAGGGGTCGAAGTGCATTTCTATGTCTTTGATGCCGAGCGGTTTAGCCGTGGCGAGACTCTCAGCCTTTCAGGCGAGAGCAGTGGCAGCTCCCAACATTTCCTGCTCCTCGATGAATTTTATCGTTCCGGTCTCCTCCTCGCCGGCCTGAAACCGTTGTGGTGGCATGTCCCCCCGGAGGCCGAAAACCGCTATGACGCCTTCGTGGCCGAGGCCATACATGCGCGCCGTATCACGGCCGGGCATTATGTCGATTTTGGTGGGATCCCCGAGATCCCGCCGGCGGAATTTTTTGGCGCAGCACTGTGGCAACTCTATAAAAGCATCGAATCGCCCTACAAGTCGGTGATGAAGCTGCTGTTAATGGAAAGTTATGCCGCTGATTACCCCAAAGTCCGCCTGCTCAGTCATCGGTATAAGGAGGCCTTGGGGGCCACCGACACGCGGCTCGACGATCTCGACCCTTATCTCGCGATGTACAGCCGGCTCGAGGATTATCTGCTGTCAAAGCAGGATACGGTGCGCCTGGAAGTTCTGCGCCGGGCGTTCTACCTCAAGGTAAATGAAGCGTTGAGCGGGCCTGCCGATCCGCGGCAGTCGCCGTGGCGCCGTGAAGTGATTGCGCGTCTGGTGGCGGCGTGGGGGTGGACGCCGTTACAGATCCAAACGCTCGATCGACGCGCCGAATGGCGTATCGACACCGCACGTGAAGAACGTCGCGCGCTGGTGAAAACGCTCCAGAAGAGCTACGCCGTCCTCTCCGAATTCGCGCGCACCTCGGGCCACACGCAACACATCACCGCGGCAGATCTCAATGCGCTGGGTCGCAAGCTGTACGCGGCCTTTGAGCGTAAGCCCCACAAAATAGATCTCCTGACCCGCGGCATTTGCCAAGCCCCCATCGAGCCAGCCCTGACCCTGTCACATTCCACCGGGACTGACACGCAGATCTGGCTGCTTTATGCGGGGCGACTCGAACCGACAGAGCTCGCCGGCGTGCCGATCCTCAAGCGCAGTGACTCGCTTCTCGAAATCCTCACGTGGTGCCACTTCAACCATCTCTTCGATAACCAGACCGAATGGCACCTTTTCTGTGATGGACAGCGGCAACCGCTGGGCGAAATGCGACGACTGCTGGAGGCCCTGACCGAATCATTTCCAGGCCGCGAACCGATTACCACCGAGATGGCCGATCTGTCGCGCCCGCCACGGATCACGACAGCCGTCTTTATGCTCAACATCGGGTGCGATGTCAGTCCCGGCGGCCTGGCGCAGGGCGATGTACTGACAAGCAGTCACAACGATGCCTTCCAGTTTGGCGGGACACGCACCAGCCTGCTCGGGACGGTCGATTTGATTTTGGAGACCAGCTGGGGGGAGCTCTATGTGTACCGCTACGTCGGTCAGGACGCACTACCCCGCGCCTTGTGTGCGTTGGCAGAAGGCAATCCGCAAGCATTAGCCGTGCCTCCCCGAGTCTACTGCGCCACCGCGGATTACGGGCCGCAGATCCGCCACCGCGTCGAGACCTATCTGGGCGATAGCCTACCCTTTCTGCTGGGCGCGAACGATGCCCAGGCCCGCCATCATTTGGTTGGCGTCGGCGAGACCTATCACGAAGTCATCCGCCTCGCGCGACACGCCGCTTTTGTGGTCCACCGCAACGCACTGGGACTCATCAAGAGCCTGGGCGAGCCGAGCCTCCATTTCCGGCAGGTACGTTTCGATCCCCAAGGAGTCGAGCGCTCACCACTTGCCGCGGTTTATCAAGTAAACCAACCAGACCGGATCCAGGCTTTCATTTGCCTGCGGGCGGCAAAACTGGATGTCTATGTTCTCGATGAGGCGGGTGATCTGTATGTCGAGCGCCAGATAGGGCAGACCGTACGCACCACCGTTAACCATTTCAACCGCTTCTTCCAAGGCTTACGGACAGTTCAGGCCAACCATCCACAGGGCGCGATGAGTCCGGCCGCGGTAGAGTGGTATCAACTCACCGAAACGGGGAGTCGCGGTTGGCAGGCGCAGGCGCTGAGCCCTGGCAGCGCAGGTCTCTCACATTATGTTTCGTTACGCGTGTTTGCCGATCGGAATGCGGCGGGACAGGCGGAATTCACCTGCTATTGTGAAGATCAAGAATTCAGTTCGCGGGAGCACGGGGGACAGTTGTTCAAGGCGATTGCCCGCCACCTCCTCGCCTCGCGGGCTCGCCAGGAAAACTATCCGGTCTACATCACCCAACTCGAATTATCGGAGCGCTACGCCGTTCGGCACAGTGGGGTTGCGCGCCGCACGGTGCGGCTATTGGAATTCAAAAAACGGATTGAATATCACCTGACCAAGGCGCTGCGAGCCGAGCTCACCGATCCCCCGACGCCCAGCCCGCTGCCCGCGACCGCCTGACACCCCCTCAGTGCTCCGTTACAATGGTCACGGCGCCCATCCATGACAGTTTTCAGGTTTTTCCCATGAGCAGTGCAGATGATTTTTTCGCGCGTGCAGATGCGCTCCTGATCCGTCTTGAACGCCTCGCGCCCCCAGGCGACACAGCCCGGGTCGAGGAGGGCGTGGCTTGGCATTGGCGCAAACGCAACGGCATCGGGACGTTGTCCGCGATCCGGCAATTCAATCCGATTGCGCTGGCCGATCTTCAGCACATCGATTTCCAACGGGACGAGCTCGACCGCAACACCCGTCAATTCCTGACCGGCCTTCCGGCCAACAACGCGCTGCTTTGGGGACCTCGCGGCACCGGCAAGTCCTCGCTCATCAAGGCGATTTTCAATGCGTATGTAGGGCAAGGCCTGCGGGTGATCGAAGTGGAGCGCAGCGACCTTATTGATTTACCCGAAATCGTCGAGCTCCTGCACGGCCGGTCCGGACGTTTCCTCGTTTTTTGTGACGATCTGGCCTTCGATGAGCACGACTCGAGTTACCGGGCGCTCAAAACCGTGTTGGATGGCTCGCTGGCGGCCACTCCCGATAACTTGCTGATCTATGCCACTTCCAACCGACGCCATCTCGTACCGGAGCGCTCGCGCGACAACCAGGACGCCAAGGCCGTCGATGGTGAGATCCACCAGAGCGAAGCGGTGGAAGAAAAAATTTCGCTCTCGGAGCGTTTTGGTTTGTGGTTGTCGTTCCACCCCTACAACCAAGACCGTTACCTCGATATCGTGAGTCACTGGCTGCAATCGTATGGCTTATCCGAGATCTCTCCCGAGATCGAACGAGCGGCGCTCCAATGGGCACTGTTGCATGGCTCCCGCAGCGGACGTTCAGCGTTTCAGTTCGCCCGAGACTGGGCCGGCCGCGCCGCCCTCGACAAGTCCGGCCCATGAGCGATCCGACCCCCACTGAACTGGCGACGGTCCGCGCCGAAGCCGATCGGCTGTTTAGCCCGCCGGAGATCGAAGCGGCCGTGCGCAGGATGGCCGCCGCGATCACGGCGCGCCTTGCGGCTGCCCATCCGCTGCTGCTGGTGACCATGACCGGTGGACTGGTGCCGGCGGCACTCCTCTTACCGCATCTGGATTTTCCGCTGCAGGTGGATTATCTCCACCTCACGCGCTACGGCACTAAAATTTCCGGCGGTGGACTAGAGTGGATCCGGGAGCCGCCTGCCCAGGTCAGGGGCCGCTCGGTCCTGTTGATTGACGACCTGCTGGACCAAGGGCTGACGCTCGCCGCTGCGACCGCGGCCTGTACCGCGCGAGGGGCACACGAAGTGCTGACGGCCGTGCTGATCCGCAAGGAGATGGCGACGCGCCCCGGGCTGACCCAAACTGATTTCCACGCCCTGTCTACGCCCGATCGCTACCTTTTCGGCTATGGCATGGATTACAAAACCTGGTGGCGCAACGGCCCGGGCATTTATGCGGTGAAAGAGACATGACCAAACTCGCGATCATTGGCGGCAGCGGGCTGGATAAACTGGGGACGCTGACGGTGCTGCACGAGCACCGTCTACTCACCAGCTATGGCGCGCCCTCTGCAGCCCTCCTGGAGGGCACACTGGACGGGACGCCCGTGGTCTTTCTGCCCCGGCATGGGCCAACCCATGCCCTTCCGCCCCACGCCATCAATTATCGGGCTAACATTGCGGCACTCCGAGATTTTGGCGTTGAGACCATTCTTGCCGTCACCGCCGTCGGCGGGATCGGCGCCGGGGCCAGTCCGGGGATCATCGTCATTCCCGATCAGATCATCGATTACACCTGGGGCCGCGAACACACTTTCTATGACGGCAAGGATGGCACGCTCGACCACGTGGAGTTCGGCACGCCCTACAGCGCACCTTGGCGAGCCCGCCTGATTGCCGCGGGGCACAGTCTTGGGCTGCCGATGCTGGAGACGGGAACCTACGGGGCGACGCAAGGTCCCCGACTTGAGACCGCAGCCGAAATCGCGCGCATGGCGCGTGACGGCTGCACCATTGTCGGGATGACCGGGATGCCCGAGGCGGCGCTTGCCCGTGAGGCGGGTCTGGGCTACGCCAATTGTGCGCTGGTGGTGAACTGGGCGGCCGGGCTGAGTGATCTCGCCATTTCGCTCGCTGACATCGAACGCGAACTCAAGGATGGGATCTCAGGCGTGGTACGTTTGCTCAGTCTGGCAGTGCGTGCGGATCACTCGCCGGCACCTTAGGTGCATCGACAGCACGGCTGGGCGGCGCTGGTGGGGCGACTACAGGCGACTGCCTATCGCCCGGGGGCTCGACCAGCGAGATCTGAATCAACAATCCGACCAGTGGATGGTCGAGGTAATGGAGATCATCCGCCGCCACGCGCCGCGTCTCCGTGAGCACCACTGGGATATCGCCAGGTCGGGCCACAAAAGTCGAATCCAGCCTGAAATCGCGGCCTAAGGGCTGCACGCGGACGGTCCCTTCGAGCTTGGCAGGCAGACCCACATCAGCAGGCGCTGCGGTGAGGTTGGTCGATAACCAGACCGGATGGCTGTCATCGCTCCGCTGCCGCCAGCCGACATGAAAGAGCACCTGCAGCCCCCCCCCATGGCGCGACAACGTCCGCCAAGCACCTGCTAATTTAAGCGCGCTGGGGGGGAGTTGCTGATAGGCGATGGACACCGCCGGATCACCCGGGGATTCCGCGACCGTCAAATGGGTCGCCGTCGAGAAATCGGGTGTCTTGCTGGTCACCCAGGCGCTGGGATCTGGGGTGGGGTACTGCAGCGCAATCACTTCCACTTGTACCCAGTCGACAGCCCAGGCCTGCGCCATGCCGCCCGCCAGGAAAAGGCCCAGTACCCAGCGTAGGTATCGCGGGGATCCACCGTTCACCCGAGACTCCGCAGGACCTTTTCTACCTCGAGAAACCGGTTGGGGGCATCGGGCATGTCAGCCTTCAGACGCAGGCGTGTCTCCCCTTCCATGCGGTAACGATTACCGCTCTGGATCAACTTGATAACTTTCATCGGATCGATATCGGGATTGGGACGGAACTCGACGAGCCCGCCCTGACGTCCGAAATCGATGCGCCGGATCCCAAGCCGGGCGGCAACGAGTTTGAGCGCCGCCACGCGGAACAAATTGTGCACGGGCTCCCGAAACTCACCGAAACGATCGATCACTTCCTCTTTCAGTCCCTCTAAATCCTGCTCGTCAAGCGCGCTGCCGATCCGCTTGTATAACACCAGTCGGGCATGCACATCCGGCAGATAATCCTCCGGCAGCAGCGCCGGGATGTGGAGTTCAATCTCTGTGCCACGGGGCTCCTGATCGGCTAAATCAGGTTGTCGCCCGGCCTTGAGCGCCGCAACTGCTCGGTTGAGCAGCTCGGCATACAGGCCAAAACCAATTTCCTGGATATGTCCGCTCTGCTCGTCGCCGAGGATTTCGCCAGCCCCACGGATTTCCATGTCGTGGGTCGCGAGCGTGAAACCGACGCCAAGATCTTCCATCGCTTCTAGTGCATCGAGACGTTTAACCGCATCCGCGGTGATGGCCTTACGCGGCGGGGCGATGAGATAGGCATAGGCACGGTGATGAGAACGTCCGACCCGACCGCGTAACTGGTAGAGCTGTGCTAGCCCGAATTTATCCGCGCGATTGATGATCATCGTATTCGCGCTCGGCACGTCAATGCCTGTCTCGATAATCGTGGTACACACGAGCACGTTGCAGCGTCGATGATAAAAATCGAGCATGACCTGCTCGAGATCGCGCTCCCGCAACTGCCCGTGCGCAAACTGGACACGGGCTTCAGGAACCAGCGCGGCGATAGTCGCCGTCAGCTTCTCGATGGTCTCTACTTCGTTATGCACGAAATACACCTGCCCACCGCGCGCAATTTCGCGCAGGATGGCCTCCCGAATCAACTCATCCGACCATTCATAAATGAACGTTTTGATGGCCAACCGCTTGGAAGGTGCGGTCGCGATCACCGACAGTTCCCGCGTGCCGGCCAGGGCCATGTTGAGCGTGCGCGGAATGGGCGTCGCGGTCAGCGTCAGAATATCCACTTCGCTGCGCAGGGCCTTCAGCTGCTCCTTCTGACGGACCCCAAAGCGATGCTCTTCATCGATGATGACCAGACCCAGATCTTTGAATTTGAGATCGGGGCTGAGCAGTTTATGGGTCCCCACCACGATGTCCACGGTGCCATCCGCCAGTCCGGCGCGCGCGCCGCGACTCGTCTGTGCATCGCTGAAGCGGGATAACTGTTCAATTTTGACCGGCCAGTCGGCGAAGCGATCTCGAAAGGTCTGGTAGTGCTGCTGGGCAAGGAGCGTAGTCGGCACCAGTACCGCAACCTGTCGTCCGCCGTTGACCGCGATGAAGGCAGCACGCATCGCGACTTCGGTTTTGCCAAAACCGACGTCACCGCACACGAGGCGATCCATAGGCTGTGACCGCTGCATGTCCGCCGTGACAGCTTCAATGGCCGCGGCCTGATCCGCCGTTTCTTCAAACGGGAAACCTTGTGCAAAACTGAGATAGGCGTCGCGTTCAAGCTTAAACGCGTGACCGACACGCGCCGCCCGCTTGGCATGAATTTCCAGCAATTCTGCGGCGACATCTCGAATACGTTCTGCTGCCCGACGCCGGGCTTTGTCCCATTGCCCACTCCCCAACTTGTGGAGGGGAGCCCGATCGGGATCGATGCCCGTGTAGCGGCTGATCAGTCCCAGAGACGCGACCGGGATATAAAGCTTGTCACCGTCGGCATACTCGAGCTTGATGTATTCGTTCGCCGCATCGCCGGCGGTGATCACCTCAAGGCCGAGGTAGCGACCAATGCCATGGAGCTCGTGGACAACGGGTGCCCCCACGCGCAACTCCGCCAGATTGCGCACAACCGCTTCCTGATCGACATTACTGCGGCGCCGACGACGACGCTGCGCCGCACGCTCCCCGAACAGTTGGCTCTCGGTGATGAGGGCGACCGCGGGATCGTCCATCTCCACGCCCTCGGCTAGCGGCGCGACGGCAAGCCCCAGCCGACAATCCCCTTCGAGAAATTCTGTCCAGGAAGCGAGATTTTTGAGCGGCAGTTGGTGCCGCTGGAAAAGCTCAGAAATCGTCTCGCGTCGACCGGTGGACTCTGCAACGATGAGAATGCGACCCGGGTAGCGCTCGACATAAGCAGCGACCGCCCCCAATGGCTCTCGCGCCCGCACATCGATGGGAAGGCGCGGCGCCGGGCGTGTGGCAAAGCGACTACCGCGTGCACGGTCCGACCACTCTTCGCCCCCTAGCGCAATACGTGGGTAGGCCGCAAGCCGCTCCTCAGTCTCGGGCCAATTCAAGAATAACTTCGCGGGCGCCAGCAAAGGGCGCTCAATGTCGTGCCGCAGTTGTTCGTAACGGGTCGCCACCGTTTGCAGGAACGTTTCGGCACCCGCCGAGACGAGACCGTCGAGCAGAAAGAGTGTCCCCGCCGGGAGATAATCAAAAAGCGTGGATACGCCCTCGAAGAAAAGCGGGAGATAGTATTCGATCCCCGCGGGCGCGAGCCCATTGCTCACGTCTTCGAAGATCGGACTCGCCGAGGGACGGCCTTCAAAACTGATCCGCCAGTTACGCTTGAAGGTCGCGATGGCCTCTGGCGTCAGGGGCACCTCGCGTGCAGGTAGGAGCTCTATTTTATCGACCTGGGTCGACGAGCGCTGGGTCTCCACGTCAAAAAGTCGCAGAGATTCGATGTCATCATCGAACAAGTCGATCCGGAATGGCTGTGGCGCCCCCATCGGAAACACATCGATGATCGAACCACGCAGAGCGAAATCGCCATGATCCATCACTTGCGGCGTATGCCGGTAACCGGCTTCCTGCAGACGTTGCCGGAAGGCTTCACGGTCCAGTCGCTCCCCGGTGCGCAGCAAAAAGCTCTGGCCCTGCAGCCACTGTCGCGGGGGAAGTCGGTGGAGGAGCGTACTAACAGACATGACAAGACAACCCTGTCGGGATTGTCCGAGCTGGCAAAGCGTGGCAATACGGTCGGAGATGATGTCCTGGAAGGGACTGAAACGGTCGTAGGGCAGCGTTTCCCAGTCCGGCAAATGCAGCACCTCCAGCTCCGGTGCAAAAAAGGGCAATTCAACTTCGTATTGAGCGGCGGTGGCGGAATCCGGGCAGACTAGAACCGACAGACCGCGTTGACCTCGCACCGCCTCGGCGATCGCCAGCGAGCGTCCTGCGCCAAACAGCTGCGTCCAATAGCGAATAGACTCCCCCGGCGCCGGCGGTACCGCCGACAGGGGGCTCAGGCGAACGGTATCATCCATGCAAAAAACCTCGAGCGGACACCGCTCAACCCTCCGCCGAAGCGATTTCGGCCGTAATCGCCGCGAGCGCCCGGGCCGGATCGCTTGCGCGGGTGATGGGGCGACCAATCACAAGATAATCGCCACCGGCATGAACAGCCGCAGCCGGCGTCGCGACACGCTGCTGATCATCGAGGCTCGCCTCGGCGGATCGGATGCCCGGGGTGACCGTCAACCAGTCTGCCCCACAGGCTTGCTTGACTGCCGCAATTTCCTGCGGTGAGCACACCACGCCGTCAAGCCCGCACTGGTGGGCGAGGCGCGTGAGTCGCAAGACCTGACCTGCCGGGCTATCCGGAATACCCACGGCAGCCAGATCCGCCCCGCTCAAGCTGGTTAGGACGGTCACGCCGATGAGCAGCGGTCGGGGCTGCCAACCTTCGAGGCTGGCGCGCGCCGCGCGCAACATTTCCGGTCCGCCACTGACATGCACATTGATCATCCAGACGCCGAGCGCGGCGGCCGCCTGACAGGCTGCCGCGACCGTGTTGGGAATATCGTGGTATTTGAGATCAAGGAAGACGGGCTGACCACGCGCGACCAGTGCACGCACGATCGGCGGCCCCTCCCGCGTGAAGAGCTCCTTCCCTACCTTGAAGGCACAGGCGTGAGGTTCGAGCCGGGACACCAGCGCGAGGGCTTCTTCCCCGGTCGGATGATCCAGTGCCACAATAATCCGATGCGTACGCTTCATTCGCCCTCGATACCGTGAATGGGTTTTATCTTGTTCCAGGATTTACAACTCGGACATTGCCAGTACACGGAACGCCCCGCAAATCCGCACTGCCCGCACTTATAAGTTGCCTTGGTCGCCAGCAACCGCACCGTAGTTTCTTTCAGAATCAGTAGATCTTCACGCGGCTCTCCTGCCACACCCGACAACGAATAGTCGATCAATCGATCGATGCCCCGAAGCGTCGGGCGAATCTTAAGTTCCTGCACCACATACCGTTTAGCGGCTTCGACCCCGCGCTGCTCTTCGAGCAATTCGGCCATCGCTAACATGGGGGAAGCGCTGATCCGCAAGCTCGCAAGACGGGTCAAATAGTCGGCAAATTCATCCATCCGATTCAGTTCCCGATAACAGCGCGCGAGCGGCGGAATGGCCTCGCTGACGAGCTCAATATCCTGATGCTCGATACGCTTCAAGGCTTGGATGGCCGCTTCATAATCTCGGTTAGCCAGCGTAATGCCGGCCCCCATTAGGTTGGCCCGTGCGCAGCGGCGATCAGCATTGAGCGCTCGTTCGAGATAGGCTTGGGCTTCCGGGCGATTGCTTCGGTCGATCTCCACTTGCGCGAGTTCGCACAGAAAATGGGCACGTTCAACGCTTAGGTTCTCTCCGTTGGCAAGTTCGAGGCGCGTGCCGAAATCGAGGGCCTTCTCCCAGTCGCGCTCCTGTTGATAAATATCGATCAGGTGACGCAACGCGGCCGGCTGAAACAGGCCGAGATCGAGCAACTCGAGCAACAAACTTTCCGCCCGGTCGAGTAAACCCGAACGCATGTAATCAAGCGCAAGTTCGAGCAGCGCCTGGGCACGCTGACTGACGTCGAGCGTGGTGCGTGCCACCAGATTTTGGTGGATCCGAATAGCGCGGTCCACCTCGCCTCGGCGGCGAAAAAGATTACCCAACGCCAAGTGGGTCTCGATAGTGTCGGTTTCCACCTCGAGAACCTTCACAAAGATCTCAATCGCCTTGTCCGGTCGATCATGCAACAGGTAGTTCAGACCTTTGAAGTAATCTGTCCCGATTTGGGGCTTGGTCTCGCGCGGGTACTTCGCGACATCGGCGAACGGATCGCGGCGTGCAAAGTACCAACCGGAAAATGCCGCAACCGGCAACAATAGGGCCGTCAGGAAGAAAAGGGCTTCAATGCTCATCTGGAGAGATTCACAGCGAAGGAGACGAACCGCCGGGCACCATCCCTTTGCTGGCCAGCCGACGCGCGCGCCACAGTGCGCGCCGCACGCGTAGCAGATGCGGCAGCATCGCGCAGCTTCCCAATCCCGCGCCCAGTACCAAGGCGGCGACCACGACCCAGGACAGCGGCAATTCTGCCCGCACGGTGTAGAGATCGATCATCACGGTCTGGTGATTGCGGGCGTGAAAGGCCAGCCCTATCAGCAGGGCAACCACCACCGGCAATAAACGGCGCATCACAGGATCTCAGCGTGGGCAGACATTAGAGGAGAGAAGGCAGTGGGGCGATAGGCCCTTCCGCCGGATAATCACCCGCAGGCAGATACAGGCCGCGCTGCGGTCTGCATCATCCGCGTGAGTCCCTTAATCATCATCATCTTCATCAGCATCATGCGCACTGGCCGCACGACCTCGTTCGATGGTGGCGTCATCGAGTGCGTTTACGCGTTCACGTAACTCTTTACCAGGCTTGAAATGGGGAACGTGTTTGGCAGGCAGTGACACCGGATCCCCCGATTTGGGGTTGCGTCCTAGTCGGGGAGGCCGATAGTGAAGCGAAAAGCTGCCGAACCCGCGGATTTCAATACGCTCACCGGCAGCCAGCGTCTGACCCATCTGATCCAGCATGGTCTTGACGGCGAGTTCGATGTCCCGGTAGCCGAGCTGCGTCTGCTTCCTGACAAGAGTCTCAATCAATTCTGATTTCGTCATGCCTGCTCTCGCTCCAGTACCATCCAAATTCACGCTGCCATGGGGCCGCGCGGAAAGTTCCGTGCGGCCCTTCCTTCACCGGCCGAACTCAGCGCTCGAGTTGCTCTTTCAGCAAATCGCCGAGTTTGGTTGTCCCCGGTTCGTGATCAGCACTGTATTCCTGCAATGCTGTCGCCTCGTCTTCGCTTTCCTTGGCCTTGATGGACAGATTGATGACACGTCGTTTGCGATCGACACCGACAATCATAGCCTCGATGGACTCATTTTCCTTCAGCACCTTACGCACATCGTCGATCTGATCGCGAGAAATTTCGCTGGCGCGGATGACGCCCTCGATACCATCCCCGAGATCGATCGTGGCGGACTTGGCATCTACTGCCGTGATCGTGCCGACGACAATAGCGCCCTTGGCATTATCTGCGATGTAGGACGAGAACGGATCCTGTGCCAACTGCTTGACGCCCAGCGAGATACGCTCGCGCTCTGCGTCCACGGCCAATACGACGGTTTCAATCTCATCACCCTTCTTGAAGTTGCGAACGGCTTCTTCGCCCGGGATGTCCCATGACAAATCGGATAGATGGACCAATCCATCAATGCCACCATCGAGACCAATGAAGATACCAAAGTCAGTAATTGACTTGATAACCCCGGCCACGCGGTCGTTCTTGTTATGGGTGGCGGCAAACTCTTCCCAAGGGTTAGCGCGGCACTGCTTCATGCCAAGCGAAATACGCCGGCGCTCTTCGTCAATATCGAGCACCATGACTTCGACTTCCTGTCCGAGGTGCACCACTTTCGACGGATGAACGTTCTTGTTCGTCCAGTCCATTTCGGAGACATGGACGAGACCTTCCACGCCTTCTTCGATTTCAACGAAACAACCGTAATCGGCAATGTTAGTCACCGTACCGAACAGACGAGTGTGCTCCGGATAACGCCGGGAAATATCGACCCACGGATCCTCGCCCAGTTGCTTGAGTCCCAGTGAAACTCGGGTACGCTCGCGGTCGAATTTCAACACTTTGACCGTGATTTCTTCGCCAATATTGACCACTTCGGAGGGGTGCTTGACGCGCTTCCATGCCATGTCCGTGATGTGCAAGAGGCCATCGATACCACCGAGGTCGATGAACGCGCCGTAATCGGTCAGGTTCTTCACCAAACCCTTGGTCACTGCGCCTTCCTTCAGGCTCTCGAAGAGTGCTTCGCGCTCTGCCGAATTCTCGCTCTCCACCACTGCACGGCGGGAGACGACGACGTTGTTACGTTTCCGATCAACCTTAACCACTTTGAATTCGAGGGGCTTGCCTTCGAGGTAGCTGGTGTCACGCACCGGTCGGACATCCACCAACGAACCGGGCAAGAACGCGCGAATCGAAGCGATATCTACCGTGAAGCCACCCTTGACCTTGTCACTGATTACGCCGGTGACGGTCTGCTGGGCTTCGCATGCTTTTTCAAGTTCATCCCAAGCCTTGGCCCGTTTCGCTTTCTCGCGTGAGAGTCGTGTTTCGCCAAAACCGTCTTCAACGGCTTCGAGCGCCACATCCACAATTTCGCCGACGGAAATTTCCAGTTCCCCCTTGGCATTACGGAACTGCTCGGCGGGAATAACACCTTCAGATTTCAGGCCGGCGCTGACAATGACGAAATCGCCGCGGATTTCGACAACCGTCCCTTGGACGATCGTACCGGGCTTCATCTTCGCCTCGACTAGGCTGCTGGCGAATAACTCTGCAAAGCTCTCAACGGGTGACTCTACTGACATGCTCACAATGGTTTTCTCGTTACTGGCTGAAGTGATAATTGTCTGACACCGTATTTATGGCGGCGTGGGCAAGACAGCAATTCTCCGGGCCAGGGTTAGGGGTTGAACACAACGAACTGTACTTGCTTCAAGCGAGGCCGCGTGCGTGCATCAAACGCATGACGAGGTCTTCGACCTCGACGATCCCGAGTCGGGTCGTATCGAGAATAATGGCGTCGTCGGCGGGCTTTAATGGCGCCACTGCGCGCTGCGCGTCGCGCTCGTCGCGCGCGCGGATGTCCTCAAGAAGCGGCGCGAGATTAACATCAATTCCCTTGCCCTTCAACTGGTTATATCGTCTCTGCGCCCGAATCTCCGGGCTCGCGGTCAGGAAAATTTTCAGTCCTGCATCGGGGAAGACGACGGTGCCCATGTCCCGACCATCGGCAATCAGGCCCGGAGGCTGGCGCAGCTCATGCTGGCGGGCGAGCAACGCGGCGCGAACCGCCGGCACGGCCGCCACCTGAGAAGCGGCGGCCCCAATGATTTCGTCGCGGACCCGGCCAGTCACGCATTCGCCTTCGAGAAGGATTTCGGCCTCCTCGACGCCGGTCCGAAACTCAACGGGCAGCGCCGCGGCTAACGCGCCTAGCGCGTCCGTCTCAGTCCAGGCAATGCCGCGCTTCAACGCCAAATAGCCGACCAGCCGGTAAAGCACGCCACTATCCAGGAAATGCCAACCTAAAAGGGATGCAAGTCGTTGACTAAGCGTGCCTTTCCCAGTGCCGCTCGGCCCATCAATAGCGACGACTGGGGCGATCGTCTGTCTCATCGAACACACCCAGGCGCGCCTAAATGCGCAGCCCGGCGCGGCGCGCGAGCGGGACAAAATCCGGAAAAGACGTCGCAATCGCGGCACAGCCCCGAATGATAATCGGCGCCGATGCCCGGAGACTTGCGATGGCGAAAGCCATGGCGATACGATGATCGCCGTGACTTTCAATAAGCCCTCCCGTCAGTGCTCCCCCTTCGATCTCGATGCCATCGGGCAGCGTGGTAATCTGTACGCCCAACGTTCGGAGTCCGGACGCCATGGTGTCGATCCGGTCGCTTTCCTTGTGTCGCAACTCCTCCGCACCGGTCACCCGGGTGCGGCCACGGGCGCAAGCCGCCGCGATGAACAGGACAGGAAATTCGTCTATCGCAAGCGGCACTAGGGTCGGCGGCACCTCAATGCCCCGTAACGTCGAAGGCCTCACCGTGATGTCCGCCACAGGCTCGCCGCCGATTTCGCGTGGGTTCTCACACGTTATCTCTGCACCCATCAGCCGCAGAATTTCGAGCACCCCGGTACGGGTAGGATTGACGCCCACCGCTTCGACGGTCAGCGCGTGCTGACCGGCAAGCGCGGCGCCGACCAAGAAGAAAGCCGCCGACGAAATATCAGCAGGCACCGTGAGTGCCGTTGCGCGGAGCGTTTGCCCGCCCGCGACCGACACCCGTGCGCCACGCTGAATAACGTCCACGCCGAAGCCACGCAACATACGCTCAGTATGATCCCGCGTCGTGGCGGGCTCCGTCACTGCCGTCGTGCCGTCGGCGAAGAGACCGGCCAGCAGCACGGCCGACTTAACCTGAGCGCTGGCGACGGGTAGCACGTAATCAATCGCATGGAGACGCCGACCCGCGGCGATCGATAAGGGCGGTGTGCCATTAGGCGCTGTGGTCAGGACGGCACCCATCAACCCCAGGGGCTCGGTCACCCGACGCATCGGCCGGCGCCGCAGGGACGCATCGCCAGTCAGCGTTGCACCTAATCCTGCCCCTGCGACAATGCCGGCCAGAAGTCGCATCGAGGTACCCGAGTTTCCGCAGTCGAGCACTGTCGCCGGTGCGCGCAGCCCATGCAATCCTGCCCCATGAATCTGTAGCACGCGTCCCGCGGCAAGTTCGTCAATACGCACGCCCATCGCACGCAAGGCGCCAATAGTCGCCCGCACGTCTTCGCCCATCAGACACTCGCGCACTTCGGTGACGCCCTCGGCCAGTGCGCCGAACATCACGGCCCGATGCGAAATCGACTTATCACCTGGGACCCGCAGCGTCCCCTGCAAGACCCCACCGGGCTGGACAATCAGTTCATCGTCAATCATGATTTTGCGCTACGCGTGAGGTAGGCGTCTCGCGCAGCCTTGGCGCGTTCGAAAAGCTGCAAAAGCGACGATCCATCACCCTGTTCAAGTGCTGAGCGAAGATATCGGAAAGTCACTTCGAAGCGCTCACACATCGTGGCTAACGCTACCCGGTTCTGCAGGGCAATGTCTCGCCACATCTCGGGATTACTCGACGCGATGCGCGTGAAATCACGGAAACCACCCGCGGCATAGTCCAGGATTTCTCCCGAGTCGCTCATTCCGACGAGGCAATCCACGAGACTGTAGGCCAGCATATGCGGCAGGTGGCTGGTGGCAGCTAGCACTTCATCGTGATGCTGGGCATCCATCACGGATACCCGGGCCCCTACCGCTTCCCATAACTGTTGCACGCGAGATACGGCCGTGGCGGAGGTCTCGGGCGCAGGCGTGAGAATGACCCGATGGCGCTCGTACAGTGTCGCCAAAGCGGCCTCAACGCCGCTACGCTCCCCACCGGCAATCGGATGGCCGGGGACGAATTGGGTAAAGCGCGACCCCAGCGCCTCACGGGCGAGTGCAAGCACGCCGGCCTTTGTGCTGCCCACATCCGTCACCACAGCCATCGGCTGCAGCACCGGCGCTACGCGGGCAAGGACCTCGCCAGTCGCACCGAGGGTCACCGCGACCATCACAACATCCGCGTGTGTCGCAGCCACTGCCGGATCGAACGTGTACCGGTCGATTACGCCCAGCTCGACCGCACGCCTGAGGTTGGTTTCATTGCGCCCACAGCCAATGACTTCGCCGACGAGGCCCCTTTCGCGCAATGCGCGCGCAAATGAGCCGCCAATCAGGCCAACCCCGATGATCGCAAGCCGCTCAATCAATCAGAACACCGCGCGGGGATAAGATCCCAAAATGCGGAACGTCGCGGTCCGGTTACGCAGCTCTTGCAGTGCAGCGGCGACGTGAGGATCCTGCTGATGGCCAAGGAGATCAACAAAAAAAAGATAATCCCAGTTGCCCTGCCGCATCGGTCGCGATTGCAGGCGACTCATACTGATTTCTGCGCTCGCGAGCGCCTGTAGTGCATGACTCAGCGCGCCTGCGCGATTGTGGGTACTGAATACCAATGTCGTGAGATCGTCTCCCGTCGGCGGCACGGGCACCTTGCCGAGTACCAGAAAACGCGTCGTGTTGTCCGCCCGATCTTCGATATTCGAGGCGAGGATGGGTAGATGGTAAAGCTCCGCGGCGATCGTGCCGGCGAGCGCGGCGGCGTCCGGTTTGTCCGCGACCAAACGGGCGGCTTCGGCATTGCTGCTGGCCGCAATCCGGTTTGCCTGGGAACAATGACTATCCAGCCAGTGTCGGCATTGCGCCAGTGCCTGACTGTGCGCATAGACCTGCCGGATATCGGCTATCTTCGGCGCGACCGAGAGCAACTGGTGATGGATGGGCAGCGAGACTTCGCCGCAGACGATCAAGGTCGAGGCATGCAACAGGTCGTGGGACACGTTGATGGGACCTTCAAGCGAGTTTTCGATTGGGACGACGCCAAAGGCGGCACAATCAGTCTCCACCTCCCGAATGACGTCGTCGATTTCCGGCAACGGCCTAAATTGTGCGGCACTACCGAAATGTTTTTGTGCTGCTGCATGGGTGTAGGTACCAGCGGGGCCAAAATACGCGACCGCCAAGGGCTGCTCGAGCGCGAGACATGCCGACATGACTTCCCGCACGATGCGCACCACGGTTTCGGCTGACAGCGGTCCTGGATTGAAATCCCGAACCCGACGCAGCACGTCAGCTTCACGGTCGGCCCGGTAGAGCATCGCGGTCGCGCCCGTGGCGCGTTTGATCTTCCCAACCTCAATCGCGCACTGCGCACGCGCGTTCAGCACGCGAACGAGATCATCGGTGAGCGCATCAATCTCGCCCCGGATCGCCTTGAGTGCTTGTTCTTCGTCCATGCGGGCGCTCTCGCTAGCGGTGGTCTAGCCAACGGCGTTCGACAAGGCGCATCAGACTTCCTCCGGCGGCGATTCGTCGGTCTCGCCGTCACCCTGCTCACCACCGCCCATGTCTGCAATCGGCTCCATACCAATCAGTTTCTCGCCGTCACCGAGGGAAATAAGCCGCACACCTTGCGTATTACGCCCGAGAACCGACACGCCTTCTACCGGCGTCCGGACCAGCGTACCGCCATCGCTAATCAGCATGATTTCCTCACCTGCTGCGACCGCGGCCGCCCCGATCACGGGTCCGTTCCGCGAATTGGTCTGAATCGCAATCACCCCCTGACCGCCGCGCCCATGCACCGGAAATTCGTCCACCCGGGTCTGTTTGCCATAGCCCTTTTCGGTCGCGAACAGCACCGTGCGTTCGGGATCGATCGGAATAAGCGCAATCACCTGTTGGTCAAGTCCGAGCCGAAGGCCCCTAACCCCGTGCGCGTTACGTCCCATCGGCCGGACTTCCCGCTCTGCAAACCGAACCGCCTTCCCATCAGAGCTGACCAGCATCACATCGCGCGTGCCATCCGTAAGCACGACGCCCACCAGGCTATCATCGACATCTAAGTCAACGGCAATGATCCCGGCCGCCCGAGGACGCGAGTATTCGACCAGGGGCGTTTTCTTGACCGTTCCACGACGGGTTGCCATCAGTACAAAAAGATCGGGGACATAGACTTTAATAGGCAACACTGCCGTGATGCGCTCGCCCTCGGCGAGCGGCAGCAGATTGACTAATGGCCTACCTCGTGCGGTACGCCCCGCTTGCGGCAACTCGTACACCTTGAGCCAATAGACTTTCCCATGACTCGAAAAATTAAGCAGCGTGTCATGGGTATTGGCCACGAACAGCTTGTCGACAAAGTCTTCATCCCGCGTCGTGGTTGCGGTCTTGCCCTTGCCGCCACGTCGCTGCGAGCGATACGTTGCAATGGGCTGGGACTTCGCGTAACCCATGTGAGAAAGCGTGACTACCACGTCTTCAGGCGTAATCAAATCCTCAAGCGACAGATCCTCTTTGGTCATCTCGATCCGGGTACGACGCGCATCGCCAAAGTTTTCCCGAATCTCGACCAATTCATCGTGGATTACCTTCAGTAGGCGTTCCGGACGCCCCAGAATGTCCATCAAATCGTCTATCCGAAGCAGGATTTCGCGAAACTCGTCGAGAATTTTGTCCTGCTCAAGCGCCGTCAGGCGTTGGAGCCGCATCTCGAGAATGTCTTTAGCCTGACGTTCCGATAAACGATAGCCGTCGTCATGCAGCCCGTAGACCGCCGGGAGATCTTCCGGCCGTGACGTGGCCGCGCCAGCCCGCTCGAGCATGGTCAGCACAATCTTCGACGGCCATGCCCGGGCCATCAGCGCCGTCCGCGCTTCATTGGGCCCCGGGGCGGCCTTGATCAGGGCAATCACCTCATCGATATTCGCCAGCGCGACCGCGAGTCCCTCTAGAATGTGCGCCCGATCGCGCGCCTTGCGCAACTCGAACAACGTCCGTCTCGTGACCACTTCGCGACGATGCCTGAGGAAGCATTCAAGGAGCGATTTCAGATCGAGTGTGCGCGGCTGGCCATCGACCAAAGCGACTGTATTAATGCCAAAAACCGTCTGCATTTGGGTGTGCTGATACAGATTATTCAGCAAGACCTCGGGCACTTCGCCGCGTTTCAGCTCAATGACCATCCGCATCCCGTGCTTGTCGGATTCGTCCCGCAACTCACGGATTCCGGTAAGTCGCTTTTCCTTCACCAGCTCGGCGATCTTCTCCATGAGGCGCGCCTTGTTGACCTGGTAGGGCAACTCGGTCACCACGATGCGCGCATCGCCGTCGTCGTCCTCGATTTCCGCTTTGGCGCGTACGTAGATTCGACCACGCCCGGTTCGATAGGCCTCTCGGATCCCCGCCGCCCCGTTGATGATCCCCGCGGTCGGAAAGTCAGGTCCCGGCACAAAACGCATCAAATCGTCCACAGTCAGCGTCGGATCTTCGATAAGCGCGACACAAGCGTTGATAATTTCGGTCAGGTTGTGTGGCGGAATATTGGTCGCCATACCCACGGCGATGCCGCTGGACCCGTTGATAAGGAGGTTGGGGATCCGCGCAGGCAGGACGGTGGGTTCCTGCTCCTTACCGTCGTAATTGGGGACGAAATCAACCGTTTCCCGATCGATATCCTCAAGCAGTTGGGCGGCTATGCGGTCGAGTCGGCATTCCGTATAACGCATCGCCGCCGGGGCGTCCCCGTCCACCGATCCAAAATTCCCCTGTCCGTCGATCAGCATGTAGCGCAACGAAAAATTTTGCGCCATCCGCACCAGCGTGTCGTAAATGGCGTTGTCGCCATGTGGATGATATTTACCCATGACCTCGCCCACGATACGGGCGCATTTGACGTAGGGCCTATTCCATACGTTGTTTGATTCGTGCATCGCAAACAACACGCGGCGATGCACCGGTTTCAGGCCATCCCGGACGTCCGGTAGGGCGCGACCGACGATCACACTCATCGCGTACTCCATATAGGAGTGACGCATCTCGTCTTCTATATTTATGGGGCTTAACTGGCGCGCAAAATCAACCATCTGACAACCATCTGAGTAGGTTAGGCGACGTACCGGAAGTAGTGTTCTAAGTTCTTAGAAATTAAAGGAAATCGACGACTTCCAATAGTCGCCCGATTGTAGCACGCCAAGACCCCCGCGGTCACCCGTGTGGCGGTCTTGGCGGGTCTACCCTAGCAACTGGGCAAGTCCCGGCCGTGAGGGTCGCTCGAGACAGCCCTTTTCGGTGACGAGTACGTCGATGAGGGCGGCGGGAGTGACATCGAAGACTGGATTGAGTGCGCTCACCCCAGGCGCCGCAAAGCGGGTACCGGCGACAAAGAGCACTTCGTCGGCCTGACGCGATTCAATCGGAATCCCCGCCCCGTCTGGGGTAGCAAGATCCACCGTCGATGACGGCGCCACGACCATGAAGCGCGCCCCGTGGTAGCGCGCGGCTATCGCGAGAGCGTAGGTGCCTATCTTGTTGGCGACGTCACCGTTGGCGGCGACGCGGTCCGCGCCGACAATCACCCAGGCGATTTGTCGTTCGCGCATGACGTGTGCCGCGCTACCGTCCGTGACAAGTCGCACCGGGATACCGTCGCGACGCAATTCCCAGGCCGTCAGCCGGGCACCCTGCAACCAAGGCCGCGTCTCCGTGGCAAAAACTTCCGTCACGCGTCCGGCCTGATAGGCGCTACGAATGACCCCGAGTGCCGTGCCGTAACCCGCCGTCGCCAGCGCGCCCGCGTTGCAATGGGTCATCACACGCGCACCTGGCAGGATGAACGCGGCGCCAAGCGCACCCATGAGGAGGTTAGCCGCCAGATCTTCGGCATGGATGCGCTGCGCTTCCGCGAGTAGTACCGGTCCCGGATCGGCATCACCGGCGGGGATAGCCCGCACCATCCGATCGACCGCCCACGCCAGGTTCACTGCGGTCGGTCGCGCTGCGCGCAGGGCGGCGAGCATCGGCGCAATTTCCTCCCGCCACCGGGCCGGCGCAGCGCGGTAAGCCGCAGCGGCCGCGAGCACGACCCCGAAAGCCCCCGCGATACCGATCGCCGGCGCACCCCGTACGATCATCGTCGCTATCGCATCCACCACGGCCGCGGCGTCCGTACAGCGCACATCGACTTCCTGCAGGGGTAAAAGGCGTTGATCGAGCAGGACCAACGAGTCACGGTCCCATTTAACGGGATTGATGGGCACATTTGTCATGGGGCGGTAGCGAATTTCACGGTGTCAGAGGAGGCCCTATGTTAACGTAAGCACCCGCATCGCGCAGGATTTATCGTGATCACCGTCGACCAAATCATTCATGCCCGCTGGGTCATCACCGTGGAGCCCGACGTTCCGATCCTTCCGGCCCACAGCATCGGCATCACAGGGGGACGGATCGTCGCGATCGTGCCGACCGCCGACTGGACCCTGCATGTCGAGGCCGATCAAGAAATCGATTGCAGGCAGCATGCCGTGCTGCCAGGCTTCATCAACACCCATGCACACGCAGCCATGAGCCTGTTTCGGGGGATGGCGGACGATCTACCGTTAATGCAGTGGCTGGAACAGAAAATCTGGCCAGCGGAGGCACGCTGGGTGGAGGCGGGATTTGTGCGCGACGGCACCCGTCTTGCCGCCTATGAAATGCTGCGCGGCGGAACCACCTGCTTCAACGACATGTACATGTTTCCCGATGAGGCTGCCGCGGCTGCTACGGAGATAGGGATCCGTGCCATGGTCGGCATGCTGGTCATCGGGTTTCCAACCGCATGGGCGCAGGATACGCGCGAATATCTGCGTAAAGGGCAGGCCGTACACGACCGGTACCGCGAGCACCCTTTCATTCATACCGCCTTCGCCCCGCATGCGCCCTACACGGTCGACGAGGGGACGTTAACGACGGTGGCCATGCTGGCTGAAGAACTTGATGTTCCGGTACACATGCACGTCCACGAGACCGCCGTCGAAGTCGCAAACGCCCTGCAGGCGTCTGGCATGCGCCCACTCGCCCGTCTCGAACAACTGGGCCTCCTGTCTCCGCGGCTCCTTGCCGTCCATATGACCCAATTGACGCCCGAAGAGATTACTCACGTGGCGCGTGCCGGGGTCAGCATCGCACATTGTCCCGAATCGAACCTGAAACTCGGGAGCGGCATCATGCCGTTGACGGCGCTACTGGCTGCCGGCGCGAACTGCGCCCTCGGCACCGACGGATCGGCCAGTAACAATGATCTCGACATGCTGAGCGAAATGCGCTGCGCCGCGCTGCTGGCCAAAGGGGTCAGTGGAGACGCGAGCGTGGTACCCGCCGCGACCGCGCTGCAGATGGCCACCCTGAATGGTGCCCGAGCGCTCGGGCTGGAGCAGGAAATCGGTTCAATCAAGGTCGGCAAACAGGCCGATTTAATTGCTATTGATTTCCGTGATATTCGACTTTCACCGGTCTACGATCCCGTCGCTCAAATTGTCTACGCCGCGCATCGTGACAACGTGAAGGAAGTCTGGGTCGCCGGACGACGGGTCGTCCAAGACGGCGAAGTCACGCAGGTGGACGCCCGCCAACTCCTGATTACGGCGACCCGTTGGGGCGAATTGATTCGTGGGTGGAATCCCACATATTGACGATTGCGCAGAACAGCTCCGCAGTCTTCTCGGCGTCGTAAATCGCTGAATGCGCCGCTTCCTCTCGCCACTCTAGCGCGGCGGCAGTCGCCGCGCGTGAGAGCACCGTCTGCCCGAAGGCTACGCCAGCCAGACTCGCCGTATCGAAAGTACTAAACGCGTGGAAAGGATTCCGCTTCAAACGACAACGTTCGACCGCCGCCTTGACAAAGCCCAGGTCAAAGGCCGGGTTGTGCCCGACGAGGATAGCCCGTGTGCAACCGTGCGCTTGCACCACATCCCGCACGCGACTGAAAACATGACTCAGCGCCTCGCGCTCCGGAACCGCCAGGCGAAAGGGATGGTAGGGATCGATTTTATTGAAACGCAAGGCAGACTCTTCAAGCCGTGCGCCCTCAAATGGCACCACGTGATGGGCCAGTGTTTCTGTGCGATGCCACCCACGCGCATCATCCCAGTCGATAAGTACAGCCGCGATTTCAAGCAGCGCATCCGTCGCCGCATTGAAACCGCCCGTCTCGACATCGACGACGACCGGCAAAAATCCCCGAAAACGCTGCGCGACTGCTGACTTGGGCACGGATTCCCGCCGATGACTGTTTACCAACGTCGAGTGTAGAGGCTTTTTGCGTTGCAACCCATCGCATGCGCTCGTATTCTTCCCGCCATGAACGAGAAGAGCCCCCCCCCGCTGAGCGCGTTAACCGCGCTTTCACCGCTCGATGGCCGCTATGGCCGCCAGACCGCCCCGTTGCGGGAACACTTGAGTGAATATGGGCTGATAAGGCAACGCGTGCAGATTGAGATCCGCTGGTTGGAACATCTTGCCGCCGAAACCGGAATTGGGGAGCTGATGCCGCTAACGCCGGCGGAAAAGCAGTTCCTCGACGCGCTGATGGATAATTTCTCCCTCGCGGATGCCTCGCACATCAAAGCCATCGAGCAAACTACCAACCACGATGTTAAGGCGGTTGAATATTGGTTGCGCGAAAAATGCGAATCACATGCGACACTCCCACGCGCGATCCCTTTCCTACATTTTGCCTGCACCTCCGAAGACATCAACAACCTCGCCTACGGACTCATGCTGCAGGCAGCCCGGGATGAGGTGATGATCCCCAAGTTACGTACACTAGAATCCGCACTGACTCAGCTCGCACACGCCTGCGCGGACGCCGCAATGCTGGCCCGTACCCATGGACAGCCCGCAACGCCGACGACCATGGGCAAGGAGTTGGCGAACGTCATTTATCGCCTGCGCCGCCAGATAGTCCAACTAGAAGGATGTGCGATTCTGGGCAAATTTAATGGCGCAGTAGGCAACTACAATGCGCATTTGGCCGCCTATCCCACGCTCGACTGGGCCGCGATCACCCAAGGGTTTGTAGTCTCCCTAGGCTTGGAATGGAATCCCTACACGACGCAAATCGAACCGCATGATTACATTGCGGAGTTCAGCGCGGCCTGTCTGCGCCTCAACACCATTCTGATCGATCTTTGCCGCGATTTGTGGGCCTACATCTCGATTGGGTACTTTCGACAGCAGCGCATTGCGAACGAAGTAGGCTCATCTACCATGCCGCACAAGGTCAATCCGATCGACTTTGAAAACGCCGAAGGGAACTGCGGACTGGCGAATGCCCTGTTTGAGCACTTTGCCGCCAAACTGCCCATTTCTCGGTGGCAGCGGGATCTCACAGATTCCACCGTGCTGCGGAACCTCGGCGCGGCAGTCGGCCACACCGTGATCGCGCTCGAATCAACGCGTCGCGGAATTGGCAAACTGGCCCTCGACCGTGCCGCTCTGGCAGCCGATCTCGATGACGCGTGGGAAGTCCTCGCCGAGCCCATTCAGACCGTCATGCGTCGCTATGGTATTGCAGATTCCTACGAGGCGCTGAAAACCCTGACCCGTGGTGAGCGGATCAACCGTGAGGGACTCCATGCCTTCATTTCAACACTTGCGATCCCCGCCGTCGAACGCGCACGCTTGCAGGCAATGACGCCCGCCAGTTACATCGGTGCCGCGACCGGGCTGGCCCACGCGATCTGACCATGAGCGGCTCGTCGGCCGACACGCGGGTGGCGCCCTTCAGCCTTGAACACCGCGAAGAGCTTCGGGCTGCGGCGTTAGCGATCGTTCAACAGGCGCACCGCTCGCTCGATATCGTGAGCCGGCACCTTGATCCGATACTCTACGACAACGAGGCGTTCGTCACCGCTGTGCGGACGTTGGTGGTTGGGAGTGCCCGCGCGCGGGTACGATTCCTGGTGCTTGATACCACACCATTGGCGGGCAGCGGCCACCGCCTGCTCGAACTCGCGCAACGCCTGTCCAGCTTTCTTACGCTTCGCGTGCCCGGCCCTGAGCACCGTAGCTTGAACGAGGCCTGGCTAGTGGCGGATGAAACCGGGTTTCTGCACCGCCGATTGAGCGATCGTTTTGAGGCGACCGGAAGCTATGACGATCGCCAACAGGCCCATGCGCTGACCCAGCGCCTCGACGCAATCTGGGAGAGGGCGCAAGCCCCCCCTCATCTCCGACGCCTGTTTTTATGAGTGGCACGGGTCAAGGCACACCCGAGTGATGTCCCGTCTACTGCCGTGGCTATTCTTGGGATTGGTGCTGTCGGTACGGGCAGATCCACTCGAACTCGAGATCGTTTCGCTGCAACACCGGCTAGCGCGAGATTTACTGCCGATAATTCTGCCCATGATGGCCCCAGGCGGCACGGCAACGGGGACCTCTAATCAACTCGTCCTGCGCTCCACGCAGGAGAATCTCGCGGAGCTCCGGAAAATCATCCAGACCCTAGATACCCGCCTGCAGCAATTGCGAATCAGCGTGACGCTTAATGCCAGCGCCGTCGCGGCCGACACGCCAGACGAGACCATCCGGACGCATACCCATGGCGATCGCGTTGGCAGCCATTTTGTTATTAGTATGGAAGGGCAACGCGCCTTCCTTGTCACCGGGCAGGAAATCCCACAGCCGCAATTCCCCATGCGCGGGAACGCCACACCACGCGTCGGAGATCCGCAGAATGTGGGTCGGAATCAGAGCGTTGGCGGTATCGAATACCACGAGACCACTTCCGGTATTTACGTGACGCCCCATCTACAAGGCGAACAGGTGACGATAGACATCGCGCCCCGTTACGCGCAGTCGCAAGAAGGTGGCAACGGCATTATCGACACCAACCGTGCCGAAACAACCGTCACTGGCCGCTTGGGCCGGTGGATCCCCGTCGGCGGAAGCCAAGTCTCCTATGGCGAGCAGGGCTCTGAAATGCTGGCACGAACGGGACAGCAAGGCGACAATAGTGTCGCGCTGTGGGTGAAAGTCGACGTGCAGCCTTGAGTCGATCACGGCGGGGCGAGAGAGCGCATTTTGGTCGCGACCCTTAAAAACACTGACCGGAGTCAACGGCGGGCACTGCATGGCCGCACGCGGATTCTTCGGACCTGATCCTGACACGCACTATGTCTCCAGATTTTTCAATACAGGCCCGTTTGTTTCTGGGCGACAGCGCTTTTTCTCCCTTCCGCCTAGAGCGTCTGTTACACCGATTGCGACAGTGGTTTCCGGATATCACGCGGGTGCAGGCTCACCATGTCTACGTGGTATGGACCGAGGACTCGCTTACCACGGACTCGGTGACGAAGCTTGCCGCGATGCTGAATGCCGACACGACACCTTGGATAGTGCCGCCCGGCGCGCGCTTGGTCGCGCCCCGCGCCGGCACCCGTTCACCTTGGTCGAGCAAAGCGACTGACATCGCGCACAACTGTGGGCTTGTCGGTGTCGAATCAATCGAGCGCGCGGTTTGCTGGCAGATCGAACCGGCTACTGCGCCGATGTGGCTCGCCGTGGCGCCTGCCTTGTTCGATCGCATGACCGAAACTCTGCACCATACCCCTGACCGATTGTTGATACGCACTGAGCCGACCCCGCGCCCCTTAGGTCGGATCCCCCTGCGGGCGCAGGGGCGGGCCGCGCTGATCGCCATCAACGAGACCCTAGGTCTGGCACTCGCCCCGGATGAAATCGATTATCTGGCAGACTGCTATCAAGTGCTCGGGCGGGATCCGACCGACGCTGAGCTGATGATGTTTGCGCAAGCCAACTCCGAACATTGCCGGCACAAGATTTTCAACGCCGACTGGCACCTCGACGGCAAACCACTGCCGGCGAGCCTGTTCGCGCTCATTCGCGCAACGCATGCGGCACACCCGAACGAGGTGTTGTCTGCTTATCGTGACAATGCGGCGGTGACACGTGGCTATCGCGGGGAACGTTGGGAGATCGCACCGGATTCGCTTGAATACCGCCGCCAAGAGGAAGATCTGCAGTTGGTAATGAAAGTGGAAACCCATAATCACCCCACTGGGATCTCACCCTATCCAGGCGCAGCGACCGGCGCGGGTGGGGAGATCCGCGACGAGGGCGCTACCGGCCGGGGCGCTCGACCCAAAGCCGGTTTCAGCGGCTTTAGCGTCTCGCATCTGCGGATCCCCGGCTTTCTGCAGGCGTGGGAGACACCACGCGCACACTCGCCGCGCCTCGCAAGCCCCCTGCAGATCATGTTGGAAGGTCCGATTGGTGCCGCGGCGTTCAATAATGAATTTGGCCGTCCGGGGCTTGGCGGCTATTTCCGCACCTTCGAACATACTTTGACGCCGCAAAGTCAGCGCGGCTACGACAAACCGATCATGCTCGCCGGCGGCATCGGTAACATACGACCCGGGCACGTGGAAAAACGCCGCCTCCCCGTCGGCACCCAAATCCTGATCCTCGGCGGACCGGCGATGCTGATCGGTCTCGGTGGCGGCGCCGCGTCTTCGCAACGTGGGGGCAGTAATGCCGGCGATCTCGATTTTGCCTCCGTTCAGCGCGACAACGCGGAGATGGAGCGTCGGGTTCAGGAAGTGATCGAGACCTGTGTCGCGCTCGGCGACGAAAATCCCATCATCTCCATCCATGACGTTGGCGCCGGCGGACTTTCTAACGCGGTCCCGGAGCTTCTGCACGATAGTGCGCGAGGCGGACGACTCGATCTGCGGGCCATTCCAAATGCTGATGCTAGCCTTTCTCCGCTGGAAATTTGGTGTAACGAGGCGCAGGAACGTTACGTACTCGGGATTGCCCCGGCCGCGCTTGCCCAGGTCCTGGCGATCTGCGCACGTGAGCGCTGTCCGGTGGCGGTATTAGGCGAGGCAACCGACGAGGAGCACCTTTGGCTCAACGACCGCTTGACCGGGGAGGCCGTAGTCGACTTACCGATGGAGGTGATCTTCGGTAAGCCACCCAAAATGTCACGCAGCACCCAGTCACAGCCCGGCCCCGAGCGCCGCGCGTTAATCGATGATTGCGATTTGCACGCACTGCCCCTGACCGAGTTGCTCACGCGCGTTCTGCGCTTCCCGGCGGTGGCGGATAAGCGCTTTCTAATCACGATAGGCGATCGCACAGTGGGCGGCTTGTCCGTGCGCGATCCGATGGTTGGCCCGTGGCAGGTACCGGTCGCGGATTGCGCGGTGACCGCGCTCGATTTTACCGGCGTTGCCGGGGAGGCCTTTGCGTTGGGCGAGCGCACACCGCTCGCGCTGTTTGCGGGAGGGCCCGCCGCGCGTATCGCCATCGGCGAGGCCCTGACTAACCTCGCCGCCGCCCGTATCCTACGACTCACGGACGTGGTGCTGTCAGCAAACTGGATGGCGGCCGCAGGCCATCCCGGCGAGGACGCGGTGCTTTATGCGGCCGTGGAAGCGACCAGCGTGCTGTGTCAGGCCCTGGGCGTGTGTATTCCGGTCGGCAAAGACTCTATGTCGATGCGGACCACCTGGAATGATGACACCGGTGAGCACGCAACCACCTCCCCGCTCAGTCTAGTCATCTCCGCCTTCGCGCCGGTAGCGGACGTTCGCCTGTCGCTCACGCCCCAGCTGCGCCGGGAAGTCGATAGTGTGCTGCTTCTGGTCGATCTCGGTCGCGGCCAACAACGGCTTGGGGGGGCTGTCGTGGGCCAGGTATGCGATACGCTGGGTGAAACCCCACCGGACGTGGATCACCCGCAGGATCTCGTCGCGTTTTTTCAGACGGTCCAGCTGTTGAACGAAACCGGTTACCTGCTGGCCTACCACGATCGGGCGGATGGTGGGCTTTTTGTGACGCTGCTCGAAATGGCCTTCGCGGGCCGCTGCGGCTTCGATATCGACATTGCCGGACTGGGTGGCACCCCGTGCGGTGCGCTTTTTTGTGAAGAATTAGGTGCGGTCCTGCAGATTGCCACGGAAGATCTGCCGAGTGTCTTAGCGCAATTCACCCGCATGTCGGCCCTTGCCCCGCATATTCACGTGCTCGGCCGGGTCACCCAAGAAACTGTCGTGACTGTGCGAGCGGCGCAAAATCTGCTCTATCAGGAAGATTTGTTCGTGCCACTCGAACAGTGGACAACGACGACCTGTGAACTACAGCGTCTGCGCGATGATCCGGCTTGTGCCGATGAAGAGCTGGCAACAGTTCTCGATCGACACGATCCCGGGCTTGGGCTGCACGTACCGACGCATTTCCCGAGAACCGCTCCCGCACTCGCCACAAGTCGCCCCCGGATCGCGATCCTCCGTGAGCAAGGGGTGAATGGTCATCGAGAGATGGCGGCAGCGTTCGACCGTGCCGGCTTCAGCGCCTGTGATGTCCACATGTCCGATCTGCTGGAGGGTCGTGTGTCGCTCGCCGCATTCCAGGGACTCGTGGCCTGCGGGGGATTCTCCTATGGCGATGTACTGGGTGCGGGCGGCGGATGGGCCCGTTCGATTTTATTCAATCCCCGTACGCACGCGGAATTCAGCGCCTTCTTTGCGCGCGAAACGACCTTCACGCTGGGCGTCTGTAATGGGTGTCAGATGCTGTCCCAGCTCAAGGAAATCGTCCCCGGTGCGGCACATTGGCCGCGTTTTCTGCGCAATCGATCCGAGCAGTTCGAAGCGCGCCTGGTCATGGTCGAGGTGGCGGCATCACGATCCGTGCTGCTCGCCGGCATGGCCGGCCTGCGGGCACCTGTGGCGATCGCGCACGGTGAGGGGCGCGCCGTATTCGAACAGGCGAGTGAAGGCGTTTGCCTTCAGTATGTCGACAACCGCGGCGACGTGGCCCGGCATTACCCACATAACCCCAATGGGTCCGCCGCAGGGATCACCGGCGTCACGTCGAGCGACGGGCGCGTAACCATACTCATGCCCCATCCGGAACGCGTCTTCCTCCGCCGACAATTCTCCTGGTTGGACCCCGCCTGGCGTGACGCGACCTCGCCATGGTTCAGCCTATTCACCAATGCGCGACGTTTTGTGCAGTAATGCCTCGCAAGACGCGGCCCCCTGCGCCACTGGCGATAGAACCTAGTCCGGAAGAGCGGGCTTTATTCCGGGACGCGGTCAAAGGTGCCCGTGAACTCCACTCCGAAATGCAACTGGTGCGCAATCCACCGCCGCGACCGGTCCCCCGAGCCGATCGCGCTATTGACCAGCCCTCGATGCTCGTCGAGCCTTCAGATATCGAACTGAATCTGGCGGAAACCCTGGAATACAAGCGTACCGGTGTCCAGCCGGCCGTCTGGCGTCGCCTACGACGCGGCGAATTCGCTATCGGCGAGACGCTTGACTTACATGGTTTGACTCTCGCGGAAGCGCGACCGTTGCTCGCTGAATTCCTGCAGGTCTGCGTGTCCACAGGATATCGTTGCGTGAGAATCGTACACGGCAAAGGCTACCGTTCGCCTGATCAGGCGCCCGTGCTGAAACCGCGCGTTGCCTACTGGTTGTCTCATGCCGCCGAAGTCGTGGCCTATATCAGCGCCCGCCCTGCGGATGGTGGGACGGGCGCCTTGTACGTGCTACTGAGCCCGCCGCGACGAGCCGGTGCAGATCGCACCTGACATGATTTTGCTGAAAACCGGAGATGGCAGCCAGGCTGTGCTGCATCTCCAGGGCGGACATTTGACGGCCTGGCGCACCGCGACCGGACGCGAGCCCCTTTTCCTGAGTCCGCTGGCGGTATTTCGTCCGGGGATCCCCATTCGAGGGGGTATCCCGATTATTTTCCCGCAGTTCGCCGACCTGGGTAAGCTACCGAAACACGGCTTCGCGCGTACCGCGCCGTGGACGCTGAGTCGGCAGGCCGAGGGCGCGACCACCTCGAGTCTCACGGTTCGGATGGAGACCGAAAGCACCACGTACCCCGACTGGCCCTATTGCGCCAGCCTGGAACTTGCTATCCGGTTAGGTGGTGAAGCCTTGCGACTCAACCTGACTGTCACGAACCAGGATGTCCGGCCGTTCAGTTTTACGGCTGCTTTGCACACTTATCTTCGGGTAAGCGATACCCGTAAGGTACAGATCCACGGTCTGACAGCGCACCATTATCGAGATGCGACGCAAGCGGGAAGGCTCGCGCACGACGCCGCGCCTTGGTTGGATGTGGCCGCCGAAGTTGACCGAACCTATCTGGAAGTCAGGCGCGCCGTCGAGCTCCACGAACCTTCGGCGTGCCTCACCGTCCGTCAGGAGGGCTTTCGCGATCTCGTTGTGTGGAATCCGGGCAGTGAGAAGGCTAGCGCCTTGGGCGATCTGGGTGCCGAACATTCGCAGCAGATGGTGTGCCTCGAGGCCGCGGCGGTTGGGGAGCCCATCCTGCTCCCACCGGGCGCACGGTGGCATGGTGCCCAAATCCTGATTGCCTGAGCATGCCAGGGAGCAGATACTCAAGCAGGCGCGCGGCCCCCGGGCGGTGCGCAATCGCTTCATACTCCTCGTCCAAGAGAAAGGCCCGCGCATGAAATGGTTACTGTGGGTAATTGCCGTGACGGCGAATGGAAACCATCTCGTCATCGACAAGACACCCTTCGAGAGTCAGGAGACGTGCCTCGCCGCACGTACACAGGTCCAGGACGCGAACAATACGGCCATCGGCTCTAACGCCCGCGTTGAAGCCATGTGCCTGCAGGGTACGCGCTAGCGCCTCTCCCGTTCCTCAAGGTGGGTTCCGGTCGAATGAAGGCGTGCGTCCACCGCCCCCGCCGCGCGGGCGCACGCGCGCGCCGACGCAAACGCGCCCAGCTCAATCCGCCAGCCTGGGGCCCGATATTCAGCCTCCGCCACCGCCGCCGCGTTAAGGAATCGGCAAACCTTCGCCATGTGGGCGTCCCGTGCGGCCAGCTCCGGATCAGGATTGGGATTACCCTCTAGCTGAAGCGTGGCTAGCCGATCCATCACCTCGTCGGCCATCCGACTTTGGTAGAGAAAAACATCCCTGATCAATCCATGTCTAGAGATCCCCGTCAGCGATTGACGGAAAGTCGAGACCGCTATGCCGACGAAGAGGAGCCCGAGCAACGCCGCTGCACGACCTAAAATTCTGGCACGGGGCGAGCTCTGGGCGGCACGGACGCCGGACATGTCCGGCGCTGGAGTGGGGAGATTAGATCCAGAAGACACGGTAGCGAATGTCCAATTTTCAGATCGGCTTGTCCTCTGAGCATAGTCGAGACAAGATGAATCCGGGCATAACCACGGCCGCCAACCCGGCCCCCTTTACAGAGAAACCCACCGTCTCGCGTCAAAGTTGCCGCCGCAGCCACCCCTGACGGATACCGTGAATCGACCGCTCAAACGTGCTTGCCGTCGAGTAAGGCGACGGCGGAGGCGGCGATGCCTTCCTCACGTCCGGTAAACCCCATTTTCTCTGTGGTCGTCCCCTTGATGTTCACCTGCGAGACATCAAGCCCCAGATCCTCGGCAATGCGTTCACACATCAGGGCCACATGGGCTGCCACCCGTGGCCGTTCGCAGATGACCGTCGCATCCACGTTGAGGATCTGATAACCCGCCCCGCGCACCAACTCACTCGCACGACGTAACAGAATCCGACTGTCGATGCCCTTTAATTCCTGACTCGAATCCGGAAAGTGCCGACCGATATCGCCCAGTGCGGCCGCTCCCAGAATGGCATCACAAATGGCATGCAACAGGACATCACCATCCGAGTGTGCGGCGAGGCCCTGTTCAAAGGGGATCCGAACACCGCCAAGTATCACGTGATCTCCCGCTCGAAACTTGTGGGCGTCGAGGCCCTGACCGATGCGCATCATAGGGTTTCCTTCAATTGGGCGCGGAGAAACAACTCTGCCAGTATCAAGTCCTGCGGGCGGGTCACTTTGAGGTTGTCAGCCCGGCCTTCGACGATGCGCACCGCGCCACCAATATGCTCAATCGCCTGCGCATCATCGGTCACGAGGACGCCCGCGGCGAGTACCGTTTCCAAGGCAGTCCGCAACCTCGCGAGGCGAAACATCTGCGGGGTCAAGGCATGCCAGAGTCCACTGCGATCGACAGTCCCCATCACGCCACCCGCGGCATCACAGCGCTTCAGCGTATCGCGAACCGCCATACCGAGCAGTCCGCCGTCAGCGGTAGGCTCGGCCTCGCAGCGCGCGATCAATCGAGTAATGTCGTCGGCATGAACACAGGGACGCGCCGCGTCGTGCACCAACACCCAATCGGTCGGCGCGGCGCTCATCGCCAGACTTTGCAGTGCGTTGAGCACCGAATGACATCGTTCAGCACCCCCCGTGACCACCGTGACCGGCGGCAACCGAGAGGCCACCGCAGGCCAATATTCGTCGTCTGGCGCGATGACAACCACGAGCCCGGCTATTTGGGGATGGTCAGCGAGACGTGTCAGTGTGTGTTCAAGAATGGATTTGCCGAGCAAGGGAAAATATTGCTTGGGCGTTTCGGCTTCCATGCGTGCGCCCTTCCCCGCGGCCGGGACCACTGCCCAGCAACGTGCATGCGGGAGGGTGCTCATCGCAGGGAGGTGGCCGCCGCCGATCGGGCGGCATCCGATTCGCCGGCGACGGCACCCGCCGGCGGCTCGATCATCTGGTAAAAAATCTCACCCTCTTTGATCATGCCCATTTCACTCCGTGCGATCTCTTCCACCGTCTCGAGGCCTCGTTTCAAATCCATCACTTCGGCGGCGAGTTTACTATTGCGGCTACGGAGCCCTTCCAACGCCAGTTCTTCCGATTTGATCTGCGCCTGGAGTTTACGCGCGTCGCGAACACCGCCCTTGCCTTGCCACCAGGTCAACTGAAGGCCGAGGAGGATTACGCAAAACGCAGCCGCCAGTATGCGTAGCATTTATTTGAGATTGTAAAAGGCGCTTCGCCCGGGATAACGGGCCCGCGAGCCAAGTTCGTGCTCGATGACCAGTAGCCTGTTGTATTTCGCGATTCTGTCCGAGCGAGACAGGGAGCCCGTCTTGATCTGGCCCGTACTTTTACCGACCGCGATGTCGGCGATGGTAGTGTCTTCTGTCTCGCCCGAACGATGCGACACCACGGCGGTATAATTGGCCTTGCGTGCCATATCGATGGCGGCGAAGGTCTCAGTCAAGGTGCCTATCTGGTTGACCTTAATGAGAATTGAATTGGCGATTTGATTATCGATACCGCGTTTCAGGAACCCTGTATTAGTCACGAACAGATCATCACCGACGAGCTGCACGCGCTGGCCTACCGCCTCCGTCAGCAGGCGCCAGCCTTCCCAATCGTTCTGATCCATCCCGTCTTCGATGCTTAGAATCGGATAATCCCGCGACCAGCTGGCCAACATATCGACCATCTGTTGACTCGACAGCGTACGATTCTCCGAGCTTAGATGATAGGCGCCCTCACGATAGAACTCAGAACTGGCGACGTCGAGTCCGAGCATGATCTCTTGCCCGAGTTTGAAGCCAGCCTGCTCAACGGCCGTCGCGATCAGATCGAGTGCGGCCTGATTGGACGGAAGATCCGGAGCAAAACCACCTTCATCACCCACGGCTGTGCTGGCGCCCTGCTGCCCTAGAATGGCTTTCAGCGCATGGAAGATTTCAGCCCCGTAACGCAACGCTTCGGCGAAGCTCGGTGCGCCGACGGGTAAAATCATGAATTCTTGGAAATCAACATTGTTACTGGCATGTGCCCCCCCGTTGATGATGTTCATCATCGGAACCGGCATGTCGTAAGACGCGGCGAGTTGCAACGAGGCATACAGCGGCAACGCCGCTTCCACGGCCGCCGCATGCGCGGCCGCCATTGAGACGGCAAGCGTCGCATTGGCGCCGAGGCGCGCTTTATTTTCGGTACCATCAAGCTCGATCATGGCCTGGTCGAGCCCAGCCTGGTCGCCGATCTCGCGGCCCGCCATGGAGGGCGCAATCAATTCGTTAACATGTCGTACGGCGTTCAATACCCCTTTGCCGAGATATCGTCGCTTGTCCCCATCCCGCAGTTCCAGCGCTTCGCGTTCACCGGTGGAAGCTCCGGAGGGGACCTGTGCGGATCCGCGTGCACCGCTCGCGGTCCAGATTTCCGCCCGGATAGTGGGGTTGCCGCGTGAATCCATCACTTCCAGTGCCTGAATTTTTCGAATTTCGGACATGAGAACTCCTTAGAACGTTGATCGCGCCGTCGACACGCCGCAATCGAATAAGTCTGGTTGATGGTTGTTTTTCGCAACTAAAGGGCTCAAAAACAGGGCGCTCCTTACGTACGCATCGCACCCGCTTGCTTGACGACCGCATCAATTGTCTGCAGCGTTTCAAGCAGCGCCCGCATCTGCCCTAGGGGCCAGGCGTTGGGTCCGTCGCTGAGCGCCTGCGCCGGGTCGGGGTGGGTCTCCATGAAAATACCGGCGATGCCAACGGCAGCCGCGGCCCGCGCCAACGCGGGCACGAATTCACGCTGACCGCCGGAATGCGCCCCCTGCCCCCCCGGCATCTGGACCGAGTGGGTGGCATCAAAGACCACGGGTGCACCCGTTTCCCGCATGACCACCAGCGCGCGCATATCGGACACAAGGTAGTTGTAGCCGAACGAAGCGCCCCGCTCACACACCATAATCGCCTCGTTGCCTACCGCACGCGCCTTGGCGACCACGTGCTGCATATCCCACGGGGCCAAGAATTGGCCTTTTTTGATGTTCACGGGCTTGCCTTGACGGGCGACCGCTTGGATGAAATCCGTCTGCCTGCACAGAAATGCAGGGGTCTGCAGCACATCCACCACCGCAGCGATTTCAGCCAGCGGCGAATCCTCGTGCACATCCGTCAATACCGGAACGCCAATCTGTTGGCGTACTTTCTCGAGGATCTTCAGCCCGTCAGCAAGTCCAGGCCCCCGAAAGCTCTCGTGTGATGTTCGGTTGGCCTTGTCGAAAGAGGATTTAAAGATGAACGGGATCCCCAGTGCCCGGGTCATTTCAGCCAGCGTGCCCGCCACCTCCAAGCACAGCCCTTCGGATTCGATAACGCAGGGTCCGGCAATCAGGAAAAATGGCTGTTCGCCACCGATCTCAAAATGACTAAGTCGCATGATCGACGGCCGGCGTCGCGCGTTTTGACTGGTTCAACGCCGCGCGCACGAAAGACGTAAACAGGGGATGTCCATCACGTGGGGTGGACGTGAACTCCGGGTGGAACTGACACCCGACAAACCAGGGATGGCTAGGAATTTCGATAATTTCGACTAAGTTTCCGTCCATTGATCGACCCGCAACCCGCAGCCCCGCGGCCTCCAGCTCCATCATGTACGTATTATTAAATTCGTAGCGGTGTCGATGACGTTCCACAATGGTTTCCGTGTCGTAGGCCCGGGCGACCACACTATCTGGCGCGAGTTTACATTGCTGACCACCGAGCCGCATCGTCCCCCCTTTTTCCGCACTTTCCCCGCGGCGTTGCATAGAGCCATCCGCCGCCAGCCATTCGGTGATGAGTGCGATGACGGGATAACGCGTCGTGCTGCTGAACTCAGTACTGTGCGCCTCGGGAAGCTTGGCGCAGTGGCGCGCGAATTCAATGACCGCCACTTGCATGCCCAAACAGATGCCGAGATACGGGATCTGATGCTCGCGGGCGTATTGCGCTGCCGTAATTTTCCCTTCGATGCCCCGCTCACCGAAACCGGGGGCCACCAACACCGCATCCATGCCCGCCAAGGAATGGGGGCCTTCGCGCTCGATAAGCTCGGCGTCAACGTAGTGAATATTGACGCGTGTACGTGTATGGATCCCCGCGTGCGCTAGCGCTTCGGACAAAGACTTGTACGAATCGGTGAGGTAGACGTATTTGCCCACCATCGCAATGTTGACCACCGACAAGGGATTTGCCTGCGCCTCAACGACTGCCTCCCATTCCTTAAGATCGGCCGGAGGCACCTGAAGACCCAGCTTTTCAACCACGATGTCATCGAGGCCCTCGGCGTGCAGCATCATAGGAATTTTATAGATGGAGTCGGCGTCTATCGCCGAGATCACGGCACGCTCCTCGACATTGGTAAACAATGCGATTTTACGCCGCTCCGCATCCGGAAGCGGTCGCTCGGCACGACAGAGCAGAATATCGGGCTGGATGCCAATGGAGCGCAGCTCCTTCACCGAGTGCTGGGTAGGCTTGGTTTTCAACTCCCCGGCGGAGCCGATAAAAGGCACCAGCGTAAGGTGAATGAACAGGGTATTGCGGGGACCCAGTTCGACCCGCATCTGCCGAATCGCCTCAAGGAACGGCAGGGATTCGATATCTCCCACGGTGCCGCCGATCTCGACCATCGCAATCTCGGCGTCGCCTGCCCCCTGCCGGATACACGCCTTGATTTCGTCAGTGATATGCGGGATGACCTGCACCGTCGCACCGAGGTATTCCCCATGCCGCTCTTTGCGGATCACGCTCTCGTAAATCCGACCGGTCGTATAATTGCTCTTGGCGCTGGTCCGGCAGCGCACGAACCGCTCGTAGTGGCCCAAGTCGAGATCAGTTTCAGCGCCGTCCTCTGTGACGAAGACCTCACCGTGTTGAAACGGACTCATGGTGCCCGGATCCACATTGATATAGGGGTCCAGCTTGATCATCGCCACATTGAGCCCACGCGCTTCGAGGATAGCGCCCAAGGAGGCCGAGGCAATCCCCTTGCCAAGGGAGGAAACAACGCCACCGGTTGTAAATACGTAGCGAGTCATGCAATCCCTTAGCGTTGGAGTCGTAAGTCGTTTATCTGCCGGGCTATCGGCAGGCTGCCGCGGGAGGGAAACTACCAGAACCGGGGGGGGTTACTCAACGAGTGCCGCTTCGCCGCCCCGCCAGTTTAGCGCGTTCGGACGTCAATCGCGCAGAGACCTAGCGCACGCTAGTGCCGTGCCATGGGAACTTCGCATATGCTGTCGGCCTCGCGACCCCTTAGACCGACTCCGATTGGCGGTGGCTCGCGGCAACCTTGTTGTGTCCGCGGCGATTCGAGGAAGATCATCATGTCTGTGCCCGTACCAAAGACCTCTGTTTTTTCGGCTCTGCGCTGGCCGGCCGTCGTGGGCTGGTTGGCGGTTTCGGTCGTGGGGGCGGGGGCACTCGGTGCCATTGCCCTTAATCGCGGGGAAACTATCAACAGCGCCTGGTTTGTGGTCGCGGCCGCCTGCGTGTATGCCATCGGTTTTCGCTTCTATAGCTTATTCATTGCGACAAGGGTGTTACTGCTTGACTCCACTCGAGCGACACCCGCCGAGCGCCTCAATGATGGCCGAGACTTCGTCCCGACCAACCGCTGGATCGTCTTCGGCCATCACTTCGCCGCGATCGCCGGTCCCGGACCACTCATTGGCCCGACCCTGGCAGCCCAGTTCGGCTATTTGCCGGGGACCCTCTGGATTGTGCTGGGTGGGGTACTGGGCGGCTGCGTACAGGACTTCATCATTCTGTTTTGTTCGTTGCGGCGAGACGGCCGGTCCCTCGGCCAGATGGCGCGCGAAGAGATAGGCCCGCTGGGTGGATTCGCCGCGATGTTAGGCGTCGTCTTGATCAGCCTGATCCTCATCGCCGTTCTCGGACTCGTCGTCGTCAACGCGATGAAACACAGCCCCTGGGCGACCTTTACGGTCGCCGCCACGATCCCGATTGCCCTGCTGATGGGCATCTATATGCGCAATCTGCGACCCGGGCGGGTCCTCGAAGCGACGACGCTCGGCGTTGTGCTGCTCCTGTTGGCCGTCACCGGTGGCGGTTATGTCGAAGGGATCCCCGCCCTGCGTAATGTCTTTGACTACGATGCGCCGACGCTCGCCCTGTTCGTCATCGCCTACGGATTTTGCGCCGCGGTGGTCCCCGTGTGGCTGCTGCTCGCCCCTCGAGACTATCTCTCTACATTCATGAAAATCGGGACGATCCTTGCGCTAGCGGTTGCCATTTTATTGCTTAACCCTTTAATTAAGATGCCCGCACTCACGCAATTCATCGACGGCACAGGACCGATTTTTTCGGGGAAACTTTTTCCCTTTGTCTTCATCACGATCGCCTGCGGCGCCATTTCCGGGTTTCACGCGATGATTTCATCCGGAACCACCCCGAAACTACTGACCAACGAGGCGGATGCCCGCATGGTTGGCTATGGCGCGATGGTGGTGGAGTCGTTCGTGGCGGTGATGGCCATGATCGCGGCCACGGTGCTTGACCCTGGCGTTTATTTCGCGATCAACAGTCCCGCGGGAATCGTCGGTGCCGAAGCCGCTCAAGCGGTCGCCACCATCAGTAGTTGGGGTTTCCCGGTGAGTGTCGCCCAGATGAGTGCGCTTGCCCGGGACATGGGTGAAGCAACGCTGTTCGCCCGGACCGGCGGCGCACCCTCCCTAGCCGTCGGGATGGCCAGTATCTTCGCGCAAATTACCGGGCCGGGCCTACTAGCCGTTTGGTATCACTTCGCCATCATGTTCGAAGCCCTGTTTATCCTCACCACCCTCGACGCAGGCACGCGCGTGGCGCGCTTCATCGCGCAAGATTTTCTGGGGAACTTCATACCGGCCCTAGGGCGCACCAGTTGGTACCCGAGCGTCCTGATCACCAGTGCGCTAGTGGTGGGTGCCTGGGGCTATTTCTTGTACCAGGGCACCCAAGATCCCCTCGGCGGCATCAATAGCATGTGGCCTTTGTTCGGCATCGCAAACCAGATGCTAGCGGCGATCGCACTGTGTGTGGCGACCACCGTCCTGGTCAAATCGGACCGTGCGCGCTATGTGTGGGTGACGGCCGTGCCACTCGCGTGGTTGTTACTGATCACGACCACAGCCGCACTGCATAAACTTTTCAACCCGTTGCCGAAAATAGGTTTCCTCGCACATGCCAGTGATCTCTCGGCAAAACTGGCTGCACATACCTTGCCCACACCGCTCGCGACCCTGGCCCCTCGGATGATTTTCAATGATCGGCTAAACAGCGGACTTACCCTGCTGTTCATGGTGCTCGCCTGGGTGCTGGTCTGTGACATGGTGTGGGTTTGCGTTCGTCACCTGCGTGGCCAAGCGGGACGCCCGCTGGCGGAGGTAGCCTACGTTCGCACCGCGCTGACGCACGGCTGATTATCCGATGTGGCACCTACTCTGGAATCGTTTCAAGCAAATCCTGCGCGTGCTGAACGGCGACGACGCCTACGCGCGTTATCTCGCACATTGGCGCATCTTGCATGCTGAGGAACCGCTACCTTCCCGCGCCGAATTCTTTCGGCGGGAAACCGAGCGCCGCTGGAACGGGATCCGTCGCTGCTGCTAAAGGGCCATTCACCTCAGGATTTTGACGCCTGTAGATCGTCGATACAGAGACCATCCCGTTCCGCGTAGTTGAGCAGACGGACATGGCTAGGAATGGCCGTCTGGCTGGGTTCGGTTAGGCACAGCAAATGGGTCGAATGCCAGACGCCAAGCATCTCCGAAACCACTGGCGCCTGTTGTCCGTAGTATTGTGGATCGGCACGCACTTCTCGGTGCAGCATACCCAGCTCCTTTGCGAGGCTGCCAACGCTGTCGGTGCTGCGCGGGGCGCTCATGGCGCTGATGAGTGTGCAGGTATCCACGCCCCACAACGGCATCGAAGTCGCAATATAGTCTCTGAAACGTGCCCGCCATTCATCACTCCGCAGACGATCAAGGGGATCGAACACTAAAATTCTCACCCCGTTGAGGATCCCGAACGCGCGTTGCCACAACGCTGGCAGCACACAGTTCTTGGGTAGCCCCCGCCAAAGCTCCGCCATCTCCACATCGTCATACTCGCCTTTATCGCAACCGAAGCGGGCGATACGGAACCGCCGATTGGGGTTGTTCCGGGCGTATTGGATAAATTCGGCGATGTAGCCTTCGAGCGCATCATGCGAGAGCAGTTGCCCTTGCGTGCCGCGGCAACCGACGCCATAGGCATTGCCATTGGGTCCCGCCCACACACTCGGGATCGCACCATGGAAGCGCGCGGCCGCGGCAGCCGCTCCTTCGGTCAGCGGATCGTTTTTAACCCGACAGCCAAATACGAATACAGGCTCCGACGCAGGCTCGCGCACTGGAGAGGACTGAAAAACTGTCTGATTCATGTGCTTATCATCCTACAAGGGACTCGAAACTCGGCAACTGCTCGTGGTATCGGCCACTCAGCCCGAAAATTAAGTACCGAGTCACGGGTGACGACGCGCCACTCAGCCGGTTTCCGGCACGTTCGGCGTCGTCCTGTGGGCGCACCAATGGCCGAAGGACTCGCCGGCGCATCAGTCCGCGAGCCAATCAAACAGATGAGATTCAACTGAAGTGCTGACGGGGCCGGTTAATCATGGATATCGGCACGCCGGGCGCGCCAAACCATGCGCCTTCCTCACGGCGAGGTCGTTAGCGATGGGCGGGAAAATAGCCGAAGAAACACCGCCATCACCAAGGCATGGGCCCCAGCACAATGCAGTACACCGAATCCGCGAGGACGACGTCATAGCCAAAATGTGCGACGCTCAAGCGGCACGCACCGCGTGATCTTCACGGTAGGAGAGGATAGGCATCTATCCGGTCGGCGCGTCTCGCGGCGGCATTCGTTCGCCGCGAGGCGCCTCCGGTCTCGCGTTACCCCAGCCGAGCCGGGTTCAGCCGGTCGGATCAGGCAACGTCCTGCCCGTCGCGGTTACAGATTGGCGAGAATATGCTCGGCAGAGCTGATCTTGAACTCCATCGGGGCTTCAATGAAAACATGCGTCGCGACGCCATTTTCAACCACCAGCGCAAACCGCTGGCCGCGCTGGCCCATGCCAAAACCGCTGGCGTCGAGTTCCAGACCAAGCGCCTTGGTATAACTGCAATTGCCATCGGCGAGCATCGTGATCTTGCCTTCGGCGCCACTCTGCTTGCCCCAAGCACCCATCACGAACGCGTCGTTGACGGCGAGACAAACTAGGGTATCAACCCCTTTCGCCTTCAATTTATCTGCATTTTCGATAAAGCCCGGCAGGTGTTTTGCGGAGCAGGTGGGGGTAAAGGCACCCGGCACCGAAAACAGCACCACCTTCTTACCATCAAACAATTCCGCGCTCGTCAGTTGGCCAGGACCTTTGTCGGTCATGACGCCAAATGTTCCGGTGGGCATCTTATCGCCAGCTTTGATCGCCACATGGGCCTCCAGATTCGTGTTGTGAGTGATTAAACCGCCATTGTGCCATTCTGCCCGGCGCCGGCATAGGCCGGCGGGTCCGCGCCCCGCCGGTTCAAGCCGGGAACGTGCTCCGGAGGAACACCTGTGCGGCGGCGACGCCGCTGCCCAACGTAATCTCGACGCCGCAATCCCTAAGCGCCATCTCAGTGCCGGCCAACGCACTCAGAACCATGATTTCATTCAAATCGCCCAGATGCCCAATGCGAAATACCTTACCCGCAAGCTGCGCGAGCCCCGCCCCGAGTGAAAGGTTGTAACGCTGGTAGGCATGATTCACGACCTTCGCGCTGTCGACGCCATCCGGCACACAGATGGTCGTCACCGTATCCGAATACCAGCGAGGATGCTTCGCGCACAGCGCTAGACCCCAGGCGGCGACACCCCGACGGACCGCTTCCCCGAATCGGTGATGACGCGCGTAGACATTAGGCAAGCCTTCCTCGAGGAGCATGTTGATGGATTCCCGCAAACCATGAATCAACGTCATGGCCGGAGTATAGGGAAACCACCCCCCCTCGTTCATTTTCAACATGTCCTGGAATTCAAAATAAGCTCGTCGCAACGTTGCCGTCTTGCCCGCAGCGAGGGCTTTCTGACTCACACCGACAATGCCGAGCCCCGTTGGCAGCATGAAACCTTTCTGAGAGCCGGCGACGGCGAGGTCGACACCCCATTGATCCATCTTGAATTCAATGCAACCAATCGAGCTCACGCCATCCACATAGAGCAAAGCAGGATGTCTGAGCTCGTCGAGGATATGACGCACGGCCTGGATGTCGCTCGTCACCCCGGTCGCGGTTTCATTGTGGGTCACTAACACCGCCTTGATGGCGTGGGCACGATCGGCCGCGAGAATTTCACGATACTGGTCCAGCGGAATACCGGTCCCCCATTCGCATTCCAGCACTTCGATATCCAGACCGAGCCGTCGGCACATCTCGGCCCACAGGTGACAGAACTGTCCGTAACGCGCATGCAGCACGCGGTCGCCCGGCGAGAGTGTGTTGGTAATCGCGGCTTCCCAGCCACCTGTGCCGGAAGAGGGGAAAATGAAAACCTTGCCATCCTGCGTGCCGAAGACTTTTTTCAGATCCTCGAATAAGGGCAGCACCGACTGTGGATAATCAATCCGTCGGTGATCTTCGAGAGGAACGTTCATCGCCCGCCGGACGCGTTCCGGAATATTGGTAGGGCCCGGGATAAACAAGAAATTGCGACCTGGCATGACACTTCCTCCGGAAGGCATTGACCCGGGAAATGTCTGTGGGGTGCACAGATATTCCGGACAGCGACGTTAGTTTATTGGCGGATGCCGGGTGGTCAGACCCGGGCCATTAGGCGCGCGACTGTACACGCCGGACCCGTCTCCTGCAAAGCTTTCCGTCTCAGAATCAGCGGGTACGGATCAGAGACCGGCCATCGCCTGCTCGAGGTCGAGCATGAGATCGTCGACCTCCTCGAGCCCGACGGATAACCGCATGAGCGCGTCGCCAATCCCCATTTCTGCCTTAACGTCGCCACTCAGTCGGCCGTGGGTCGTACTGGCAGGATGGGTAATGATGCTGCGCGCATCGCCGAGGTTGCCCGTGATCGAGAATAGCCGCGTCCTATCGATCACCTGCCAGGCGGCCGACCGACCGCCCCGAACTTCGAATGAAACAATCCCCCCGAACCCACTTTGCTGACGGCACGCGAGGGCATGTTGGGGATGGCTTTTCAAGCCCGGGAAATATACTTTTTCAACGGCGGGTTGCGCGCATAACCAAGCGGCGATGCGTCCGGCGCTTTCGCAGTGGGCCCGCATGCGCAGCGTCAGCGTTTCAAGCCCCTTCAGAAACACCCAGGCATTGAACGGGCTCATGCAGGGGCCCGCGGCGCGCAGAAAGGGGAAAAATTTCTCGCGCACCCGATCTGCACTCGTGACGATCGCGCCCCCCACACACCGACCCTGTCCATCAAGGTACTTGGTGGCGGAATGAATAACGAGATCAGCGCCGAGTGTGAGCGGTCGCTGAAGGGCGGGCGTACAGAAACAATTATCGACCACCAGCAGGCATTGCGGATGGGCATGGGCGAGTGCCGCCAAAGCCGCAATATCGGCGATCTCCGTTAGCGGATTCGAGGGGGTTTCGAGAAATAGTAATCGCGTTCGGGGCGTAATAGCGCGCGCCCAAGCGCCAAGATCAGTCAGCTCCACAAAAGTCGTGTGGATGTTGAACTTCTCGAGTGATTGCAGGAGCCCCGTTGTCGTCCCAAAGATGCTACGCGAACTCACCACATGATCGCCCGCTTCGAGCAAGCACAGCATGACCGTCAAAATCGCGCTCATGCCCGAGGCGGTCGCGATGCAGGCCTCGCCTTTTTCCAGCGCCGCCAAGCGCTCTTCAAAGACCCGCACGGTCGGATTGGTGAAACGCGAATACACGTTCCCAGTTGCCTCACCGGCAAACACCGCCGCGGCGTGTGCCGCAGATTCGAAACAGAAACTCGAAGTCAGAAAAAGGGGATCACTATTTTCAAGCTCTGCGGTCTGATGCACCCCGGCCCGCACCCCGAGGGTACTGATGCCGCAGTGATCAAGAAATTCTTCGCTCATCGTATTCTCCACCGCCCAGATCGGTGCGGTCATCGGCAAGATTGGAGGCGCAGATCGGTCAGGACCTGGCGTCAGGAGGCGCGCACCTCAAGAGTACGTGGATTGGCTTGTCAAACCCGCTGTCCCTGCCCGCGGCCACTCAATTGAGATCGACCACCACACCACTCGAGGTATAGAGATCTTGCAACGAATTGCTGGCGGCCGCGCGTTTGGCCTTCGCTTCATCTGAGCGCAATAACTCGACTTGGTTGAGATAACCCTCGCTAATATCACCGGTGACATAGCAACCGTTGAAACAGGACAGATCGAAAGCTTCGATGGCCGGGTTTCCCCGTCGAGCGCATTCGACCATATCGTCAAGCTCCTGATAGATGAGTCGGTCTGCCCCCAGCAACTGGCAGATTTCTTCTACCGTTCGCTTGTAGGCAATTAGCTCTTCGCTGGTCGGCATGTCGATACCGTAAACATTCGGAAACGCGACCGGCGGTGCCGCAGAAGCAAAATAGACACGTCGTGCACCCGATTCACGGGCCATCTCGATAATCTGGGACGACGTGGTCCCGCGGACAATCGAATCATCCACCAATAAAACGTTCTTGCCTTCGAATTCTAGATCGATAGCGTTCAGTTTCTGACGCACCGATTTACGGCGCATAGCCTGTCCAGGCATGATGAAGGTGCGCGGAATGTATCGGTTTTTGATAAACCCCTCGCGGTAATCGACGCCCAGCACGTGCGCGAGTTCGAGCGCGGCCGTGCGCGAGGTGTCCGGAATGGGAATGACCACGTCGATATCATGTTCCCCCCACTCGCGCTTAATTTTGTGCGCCAAGGCTTCACCCATGCGCATGCGAGCTTTGTGCACCGAAATGCCGTCAATGATGGAATCTGGACGGGCCAAATAAACGTGTTCGAAGATGCAGGGCGTGAGGTTGACGACCTCAGCGCACTGCTCGGCGTAGAGCTCACCCTCCTTGCTGATGAACACCACTTCGCCGGGCGCGATATCGCGGATTAATTTAAACCCAAGGACATCAATGGCCACGCTTTCCGAGGCGATAATGTACTCAGTACCCAAGGGGGTTTCACGCTGCCCGAAGACGATCGGGCGAATGCCATGCGGATCCCTGAAGCCAATGATACCGACGCCGGTAATCATCGCGACCGCGGCGTATCCGCCACGGCACCGCTTGTGCAAGCGCGACACTGCACGAAAAATGTCAGACGGACCGATCCGACGTTTGCCAAAACTCTGCAGTTCATGCGCAAATACATTCAACAAGACTTCAGAATCGGAATCTGTGTTGATGTGCCGAAGCCCTTCTTGAAAGAGTTCGCGTTTGAGCTGTACGGAATTGGTCAGGTTGCCATTGTGGGCGAGCGCAATGCCATAAGGCGAGTTGACATAGAACGGCTGAGCTTCGGCCGTCGACGACGCACCGGCAGTGGGATAGCGCACATGTCCAATCCCCATCCGTCCCTTGAGATTGATCATGTGACGGGTATGAAACACATCGCGCACGAGACCATTGGACTTACGCAGGAACAACCGTCCATCTTCGTAGGTGGCGATACCGGCGGCATCCTGCCCGCGGTGTTGCAACACGGTAAGTCCGTCGTAAAGGCTTTGATTCGCCATCTGTTTGGCGACGATACCGATCAGTCCACACATTTTTAAAGCCGCTCGTGGTCACGTTGCCGTGGATAGGAGAAACACAAAAATTTCTTCAGGGGGCGCCATCGTAAGCGAAATGCTTGCCGAATTCAGGCGGCAGCCAAGTCGCCGCAACGCGGGCAAGCTGTTCGAAATGCCCTAACAAGATAGAGGCTCGCCACCATGGATCTCGTGGGACCGGCGTCAGACCCGCCAACATCACGAGCACCGTGATGATGGCAATTCCCCGCCCCAAACCAAAAACCATCCCAAGCAGCCGGTCGGTGGCGCTCAGGCCAGTGCTTTCGATAAGCTTCCCAAGGAGAACATTCAACACACTGAAGCCGATCAGGGCGACGACCAGAATGGCCAGGAAGGCAAGTCCGGTCCGCACAGAAGGAACCGAAATAACGCCCGTCAATTGCACCGCGAGCGCCCCCGCAAACTTGAAAGCCACCCACCCGGAAACCACCCACGCAACCAGCGAGAGTGCCTCGCGCAGAAACCCGCGGTGCAGGCTGAGCAGGGCGGAGATCCCAATCACCGTAAGGACGACCATATCGGCCCAATTCAGACTTGTGTTCATGTCCGAAGGTTCTCCAAACGCTCAACCTGGCGGCAGACGCGACGCCCTACTTTGCGGCCCATGTCCATGCAGTTGTTCCCTTTGTATGCACAAGCCCCTTCCTGTCAGCGTTCCGCGCAGGGCCCAGTATAGCCGACCGGCGGATTTCAATCCGTTCGAATCACGCGCCCAGAAATCCCCAACTCGCGCAGCACCCGTGCATTTAACCGGTCCGCCGCCTCGTGCGTGGTGGGTACCCCCACGAGAACGCGATAGGTCTCCAGACCTTGCGCGACGAGCGGCGAAATCGAGGCCGCCAGACCGCTCTTCTGAAGTCGGGCCTGCAAGCTTTCCGCATTCTCCTGGTTGGTGAAACTACCGAGCTGGATAATCCAGTGCCCTGTCGGAGGGGGTATCTTGGCCACTATCGGCGCGTGGGCGGCCGGTGGCGGTGGGTTGCGGGGGCGCTCGGGCACCGCGGTCCGTGGACGTTGTTCTGGCACGGCACGAAGTACCGGCGAAGACCGCTCGGGCACGGTGTGGAGAGGGGGGGGAGCGTCGGGTGCGGCTGTTACCGAAGCCAGCTTTCCCGCCAGCTGTTCGTTGCTGGCCTCCAAGCCCTGAATCACCGCCTGCGTCGTCGCTCCATCAACCGTTGCCGGGACCTCGGGGAATTCCCCGGCCGGCAAGGGCGCCATGTCGCGTTTGACGACCGGCGGGAACACACGCACATCTTGCTCGAGGAAAGTCGGAATCAGGATCACGGCAAGCGCGACGAGTACCGCCGCACCGACCAGTCGTTGTTTCAGCTGTGGATCCATTGCCTGTCCCCTCACCCACCAAGTACATCGGGTTGAAGCACAGCAAGCGCTTCGCCGACGGTGATGAAGGATCCCACGACGAGGAGCCGCGCACCCACAGACGCCGCAGCCCGCGCACCGGCAAGCGCGTCCACGACACTGGCATAGGTCGTCGCGCTCCCCCTCCGCGCAAGCGTACACCAAGTGGCCTGAAGCTCAGCGGCGCTCGCACCCTGCCGTGCGTTGCTGCTCGCGAGATGCCAGCAATCAACCACTTTACTCAGGCTCTGCATCACGCTTGATCGATCTTTAGTACCCAACATGCCGATAACCACATGCGTCTCGGTCACCCGCGGTAATGTGCAGAGCGTCGCCACGAAATGCTCGACCGCCTGAGCGTTATGGGCGACATCTAGAATGATTTCAACGTCCCCCACGATTCGCTGAAAGCGCCCCGGGAGACAGGTGTCCGCCAGCGCCCGACAGATCTCCGCATCACCGACCGGGTGTCGCGCAGACAAACGTTCGATGACCTTGAGCACGCCGGCCGCATTCCGTAACTGATAGCTCCCGACAAGACTTGGCAGCGGCAACCGGTCCCGCACGCAATCTCCCGACCACCAAGTCCAGTGCTGCACGTGACGTTCGAAATGAAAAGACTGTCCGAGCAGGGCAAGCGCGGCCCCGGCTTCCGCCGCGGCGGAAACCAGTGTACCCGGGACATTCGGATCGGAGCAGATAGCGGGGCGATCGCGGCGCATAATGCCGGCCTTTTCGATGGCGATCTGCTCTCGGGAGGCCCCTAGGAATTCTACATGGTCGATGTCAAGGCTGGCTATTACGGCCACGTTGGCATCGACGATGTTCACCGCGTCGAGACGCCCTCCCATGCCGACTTCTAGGATCGCAATATCGAGTGTGCTGTTCCTGAAAATCTCGAGGGCCGCCAAGGTGCCGAACTCGAACACTGTCAACGGGATCTCTAGGCGCGCCGCCTCCACGGCCTCGAATGCCGCGCAAAGCTGCGCGTCACTGGCCATCACATTGGATACGCGGATCCGCTCGTTGTAGCGCCGCAAGTGCGGCGAGGTATAGGCCCCGACGCGATACCCGGCCTCGCGGTAAATTCGTTCGAGCATGGCAACCGTGGAGCCCTTGCCATTCGTTCCGGCGACCGTGATGACCGTATACGTCGGGGGCAGTAGCCCCATCCGCGTGGCCACGGCGCGACAACGCTCCAATCCGAGTTCAATTTCGTGGGTGTGCAGACATTCCTGCCAACGAAGCCAGTCCGTGAGGGAACGCGGCGAGACGGCCTCGCCGTCGAAAGCGTTCACCATGACCGTAGGTTTTTCAGGACTTGCCCTGCGGCAGCGGCAGTGACGGCGGAGGATAGTGCATCAGAAGCCCTAGGATCGAGCCAATACGGGCGCGCAGCTCGCGACGATCACAAATCAGATCGAGTGCCCCGTGTTCGAGCAGAAATTCGCTGCGTTGAAACCCCTCAGGCAAAATTTGGCGAACCGTCTGTTCGATCACACGCGGCCCAGCGAACCCGATCAGCGCGTTAGGCTCCGCGATGATCACATCGCCGAGCGTCGCCAGACTCGCCGACACTCCCCCGGTGGTGGGATCGGTAAGGACCGAGATGTAGGGCAAGCGGTGAGTCCGCAGATCCGCTAAGGCCGCACTGGTCTTGGCCATCTGCATGAGCGAAACCAAGGCTTCCTGCATACGCGCACCGCCACTGGCGGCAAAGCAGACGAACGGTAATCGCTCTTCGATCGCTCGTCGGATCCCGCGTACAAAGCGCTCACCGACGACCGATCCCATCGAGCCGCCCATAAAGGCAAACTCGAAGGCTGCGCTGACGAGCGGCATTCCTTGTAGCGTCCCATGCATGACGATCAGCGCGTCAGTCTCTCCGGTTTCCTTCTGGGCACTGACCAACCGGTCCCGATAACGTTTCGTGTCCCGAAATTTCAGAAAATCGAGCGGCACCACATTGGCACCAATTTCCTGCATCGAGCCCTCATCCAGAAATTGCTGGAGACGTTTGCGCCCCGTCACCCGGAAGTGGTGACCACATTTGATGCAGACTTCGAGATGGCGCTCGAGCTCGGCGCGGTACAGCACTGCCTTGCAGCTCGGGCAGCTGCTCCACACACCTTCCGGAATCGACTTCTTGGGGGCCCCGGCAGTACGGATCCGGGAAGGCAACAATTTTTTAAACCAATTCATGGAAAGGGCCTCAGGCTGCGCGTCGCGCGTCCATCGCTGTACGCAAGCCAACGACGAAAGTTTCAAGCGCGCGGACCATTGCTTCGGGCGCCGCGGCATGCTGTTCCACAAGTTCAATCAATACGCTGCCCACGATGACCGCGTCGGAAATCTCCGCAAGCGCCGCGGCGTGCTCCGGTGTGCGCACCCCAAAGCCGACACCCACCGGCAGCCGCGTTTGCGCCTTGACCTCAGCAATCCGCTGGCGCACTTCCTCTGTATCAAAGGACTTGCCCCCCGTGACCCCCTTGACCGAAACGTAGTACACAAATCCTGACGCCTGTGCGCAGATAGCCTTGACTCTGGCCGGGCTCGACGTCGGCGCAAGCAAGTAGATGAGGCGCAATCCATACCGTTCAAATTCGGCCCTGCATTCGCCTGACTCTTCGGGCGGCAAGTCTACCGTCAGAACGCCATCTACGCCGGCGGCTGCCGCACGTTCGGCAAACACGCCGTAACCCATGTTTTCGATGGGATTGAGATACCCCATCAGAATAACCGGCGTGGTGTCGTCCTGTTGCCGGAACGCGGCGACTAAATCTAGGACGCCGGTGAGCGTCATGCCCGCCGCTAACGCGCGTTCACTGGCCCGCTGAATAGTTGGGCCGTCTGCCATCGGATCCGAGAAAGGGACACCCAGTTCAATCAAATCGGCCCCGCCCCGGACTAACGCCTGCATACAAGCGAGTCCCGTCTCCGCGCTGGGATCCCCTGCCGTAATGAATGTCACCAGTCCTGCACGCCGTGCTTTTGCCAGCGCGGCGAACCGCTGCTGAATACGATCGCTGCTCACTTCATCTCCCTTTATTTACGTCCGGCGTCATCAGATTCGTCACTCTCGCACGGGCCCTTACAGCGTGATCCCGTCGATGGCCGCCACCGTGGGGATATCTTTGTCCCCGCGCCCAGAGAGGTTTATGACCAACGTCTGTTCGCGTGTCATCTGCCGCGCGAGCTTGGCCGCGTAGGCCAGTGCATGGCTCGATTCAAGCGCGGGAATAATACCTTCGAGTTGGGTGAGGGTACGGAATGCGGCCAGGGCTTCTTGATCGGTCACGGCCACGTAGCGCGCACGACCATTGTCCTTAAGCCACGCATGTTCAGGTCCGACGCCCGGATAATCGAGTCCCGCGGACACCGAATGCGTCTCGAGGATCTGGCCATGCGCGTCCTGCATCAGGTACGTACGATTGCCGTGCAGAATGCCAGGCTTCCCCCCGCTTAGCGGCGCCGAGTGGCGGCCCGTATGCAGACCATCGCCGCCCGCCTCAACGCCGATTAATTCGACCTGCTGATCGGCCAGGAAAGCGTGAAAGATCCCCATCGCGTTAGAGCCGCCGCCGACACAAGCCACCACAGCATCCGGAAGACGCCCTGTCTGATTAAGGCATTGGTGCCGGGCTTCACGGCCAATAATGGCCTGGAAATCCCGCACCATAGCGGGATAAGGATGGGGACCCGCGACGGTGCCGATGATATAGAACGTGTCATCGACGTTGCTTACCCAGTCGCGCATGGCTTCGTTCAGTGCATCTTTCAGCGTCTTGGACCCTGATGTCACCGGCACGACTTCCGCCCCGAGCAGCTTCATACGAAAAACGTTCAGAGATTGGCGCTGAATATCATTTGCGCCCATGTAGACACGGCAAGTCATTCCAAAACGAGCCGCCACGGTGGCTGTCGCCACGCCGTGCTGACCCGCACCTGTTTCGGCGATGACTCGTCGCTTGCCCATACGCCGGGCGAGCAGCGCCTGGCCGACAGTATTATTGATTTTATGCGCGCCCGTGTGATTAAGATCTTCTCGTTTGAGAAAAATCCGTGCCCCGCCGAGCGTGTTGGACCAGCGCTCAGCAAAGTAAAGTGGTGACGGACGTCCCACATAATCATGCAGATCATGTTCTAGTTCGGCCATGAAAGCCGGATCGGCGAGGACCTTGCGGTAGGCCGCTTCCAGCTCGGCCAACGGTCCCATCAGCGTCTCGGCCACAAATCGACCGCCATAGGGGCCAAAATGACCGCGTTCGTCCGGCAGAATCTGCAAGCTCGTATCAGTAAGTTCAGGCATGGTGCTCAACTCTGGTTACCTCGGCGATAAAATCGCGCATTTTTGCAACGTCCTTGATCCCTTTGTCGGATTCTACCCCGCCACTCACATCGACCGCATAAGGCCGCAGGGTCAGAATCGCCTCCGCCACGTTTTCCGCGCACAGGCCACCCGCCAGAATGAGGGGGAAGCTCCGTGCCGCAGGCAATAATGACCAATCGAATCGCTGTCCCGATCCCCCCGCGAGCTGAGGGTGAAACGTATCCATAAGCAGAGCGCGGGCACCCGTGTATCGGCGCGCTTCCGCTTCGCAATCAAATCCCGGGATGACTTGCAGCGCCTTGATGTACGGGCGCGGGCTGCTGGCACAGTTTCTGGGCAATTCCGCGCCATGAAATTGCACGACATCAACACCAGTCTCCGCCACCACCGCGGCGATAGTCGCCGCATCTTCGTTCACAAACAGTCCTGTCGTGGCGACGAAAGGAGGCAGGTGACGGATGATTTCCCGCGCCGCTCGTGGCGTAATCCCGCGCGGACTGGGAGGATAAAACACGAACCCAAGTGCATCCACTCCGAGGTCGACCGCCGCCAGCGCATCGGCAAGCCGCGTGATGCCACAAATCTTGACGCGGGTTCTGGCCATCATGTGATTGAAACGGGCTCAGGAATCATGGGTCGGAGGATGGGCGATTATCCCACCGAAGCCCGTCTGCGGTACAGGAGCAAACAGGCCGCCTGCGTGCGCCTGCCAAACCGACGTAGGCAGCTGGAAGTGGCCCGGGTAGTCCACGTGTGTCAGGTAGAGGCCCCCCGGTGGCGCGGTCATCGCCGCTTGGGATCTATCCCGTGCAGCGAGCACCCGCCCAAGCCACTCCGGTGGCTGCTCACCCCGACCAATCACCAGCAGAGTGCCGACGATGTTACGCACCATATGCTGGAGGAAGCCATTTGCTTCGACTTCCACGAGAACCAGATCGCGATCGCGCAAGACGCGCAGCCGGCGAATCGTGCGCACAGCATGGTGCGCCTGACAACCTGCGGCACGGAAACTCGTAAAATCATGCTCACCCAGCAGGTGCGGTACCGCACGGGTCATGGCATCCACCTCAAGTGGCCGGTGCTCCCAAGCCATCTTGTTGGCCCATAACGCTCCCCGCGTCGCGCGATTAGCGATCACATAACGGTATGACCGGGCGACTGCAGAGAATCGGGCATGAAACGCAACGGGCACCGCTTCCGCCCAGCAGACACTGATGTCCTGAGGCAGATTTGCATTAGTCCCAAGGGTCCAAGACCGGGAACTACGCGAGGCTTCTGTATCGAAATGAACGACCTGGCCGCAGGCGTGGACACCCGCATCGGTGCGCCCGGCGCATTGCACCCGGATCGGATGAGCGGCCACCGTAGACACGGCCGCTTCGACACAGGCTTGGATAGTACGCACCGCATGTCGCTGGGCCTGCCAGCCGCTGAACTGGGACCCGTCGTACTCAATGCCGAGCGCTATTCTCATGAAGATTGCTTAGCGCCGCGTCGCGCGCCGCCGCGATCGTCGCTGTCGGCCGGAATCGCGGCTAGATCAGGACAACTGCGAAAGCAACCTACGTGCTTCGTCTTGTTGTCCTGCACTGCCATCAGCCACGACTTCATCCAGAATCGAGCGCGCACTGCTGCCGTCACCCAGTTCGATATAAGCCTTTGCCAGATTGAGTTTTGCATTGGTCTCTTCGAGCGGATCCGCGTAAGCGGTCTCCTCCCGTGTGCGCGGAAGAACCGTGGTTCGGGCCGAAACCTTCTCCGCTGCCCGCCTGAGCTCATCCGGATCGAGCGCAAGCGTATCGAATTGATCGAGATCGCCTGTTTCATCCAAGCCGAAATCAAGGTGGACCGACGGATCATTCAGCGCATGCCGCGTCAGATCGAGGCCGCTATTATCATCGTCATCCAGATCAAGCCCGGAGATGGACGCCTCCATCGAGCGGGTAATATCTTCGAGCGAAGCGTCGGTACGCCCCTCGGACGCCAAATTCTCGAACGTCGGTAACTCAAGTGTTTCATCAAGCCCGAAGCTGTTGAAGTCAGCGGTGTCTTCCAGCGCGAGATCAAATTCAAGTTCCGGCATTTGGTCGGCAACGAGATCAGTGGCTGGACGTTCTTCCTGCATAAGTGGCGGGGACGTTCTCCCGAGCGTCATGTCGAAGTCATCAATCGTGGTGTTGCGAACCGCTTGGCGTGGCGTCCCCGCCAACTGGCCCGCGATCGACAAGAAGTCTCGCCGGGGAGCACGCACGGTCGCATCAAGGCCTTCAATATCGAAATCTTCGCTGCCCGGTAGCTGCACGGTCAGCGCGTCAAGATCCGCCTTCGCGGGCGCATGATCCGGAAGAGCAAAGTCGCGGTGTCCGGACGGCGACGCGCTGGACACGTCCAGCACTTCATCAAACTCCCCTATGGCGCCCTCACTCGACGCCCCCGGAAAATCAAAAAGGCCATCCAGAGCCGCCTCTTCAGTGGTTGCTGTCAGATCGATAACATCATGATCAGCGTGCGGTTCTCCTGCCGTCAGGTCGAGCACCGAGGAATCGAACGCAAGCGCCTCCGGCGCGTTACCCACGTCGAAGTCGAGCGTCGCCGTGTCCGCGGCGAGATCGTTTGAGAAACCGACCTGTGTCGAGATCAACGGCTCCTGTTGAGCCCCTTGCACCCCAGCCGGCGCGGAAGGGCCTGCCTCCCGCGTAATGTCCACGAAATCAGGCGCCTCAACCCTCTTTCCGACCAGTGGCTGTCCAGGAGAAAGCTCCGCCCACATGGCAGTCGCACTGGCCCATAACGGACTCAACTCTCCCACGGTCTGAAGCAGATCCCGAGCAGCGGTCTCGAAGGCCGGCCGGTTACCGGCCGCGTAAAATACTTCCAGAAGCCGTAGCTTAAATTTGGGCTCATTGGGCGCACTGGCGATGGCTTTGCGCACGAGCCCCTCTGCCTGCTCGAAGCGTTCGTAGGCCAGATAGACATTAACTTCTTCGAGCGGATCCTCCGCCGACGGCGCCGGCATTGCGAGTTCTTCAGCCGGTACCTGAAGCGTGCGATTGAACTGCTCGGGATCTGGCGCTCGCTTAGTCGGCTCGGGGATCGCTTCTGAATTTACGATCGCCGGAATCGCGGATTCAGACGTTGTCACCGGTGCGGGGGTAATCCCTGTTGATAACCCGGAGCGCCCACCGCCACGCAGACGATTCGCGAGTCCGACGCCCAGTCCTACTAACAGACTCAAGCCGATTGCAAGCAAGGTAAAGGCGCCTCCGGGCACCCTATCAGCCCACGATTCCGACGCTTGTGCGTCTGCCAATCCGGTCGGCCCTCCCCCCGCCGCCACCGGCGTTGCGGGCGCGACGGTTAGGACCGGCTTGACCTCACCTGCGGCGGGCGCGGTCGCAGGTCGCGACGCAGGCGTCCCCGCTTTACCAAGTTTCGCCTGTAACGCCGCGAGTTCCTGATCTTTGACCTGAACCTGCCGTTGAAGCAGATCAATAATCTGGTCGGCTTCTGTGAGCTTCGCTGCAAGCTCAGAATTTTCCTGCGTTTTGGTATCTTGGTCTTCCTTCACCAACGCCTCATCGAGGCTCCCCCCGGGTTGTCCACCCGGCGCCTTAGTCGCTTTGCCCGCTTCGGGCGCGGCAAGCTCGAGATGCGCATCCTTGGCCAGCGGCGGGGGACTAGGACGGGGCGTCGCCGACGGTAGCGCCGCGGCGGGAACATTTTTAGAGGGGGCAAGGAGCGCGTCCGCAACCGGCACTACCGCGGCGCCCTGCCGAGCCGCAAGCCAGCGTTGGTATTGTCGGTTCACTTCCTCTGCGGCGGCACCGGGCGCCAGGCGTGTTAGTTCAGCTTGGTTTGGCATCCGCAGCACTGCGCCACGTCGAAGTTGGTTCACATTCTGCTTCACGAACGCATCCGGATTCGTCCGCAACAGTGCCAACATCACCTGCTGCACAGAAAGACTGCGTTGTGGCCGATGGGCCAGTGCCAATTTCCAAGCAGTGTCATTCGGCTGTACCGTCAACGTACCCTCTGCAGGTGCCGCAGCGGTTACGCTGGTTGCCGGTTGCGACGCCGTCGGCGCCTGAGATGGTAACGGTGCGGATGCCAGGCTCGGCGCCCGCACAGGCGGCGTCATCGCCGGTCGTTGACGATTTCGATCGTAGAGGGGAGGGTCCAGCAACGCCGTGTATTCACGGACCAATCGCCCCTTGGCCCAATCAATTTCCAGCAGAAAATTCAGGAAGGGCTCGCGGACCGCGTCTTTGGAGGTGATCCGCACGTAGTCGGCGCCGGACTCTGTCGAGACCACCTCAAACCGAAGACTGAGCAGTACCGCATCACGCGCGATCCCCGCCCGCTCAAATTGCCCCCTATCGGCCAATTTGGCCGTCAACGCATCGAAATCGTTGCCGGTCGCACCCATGATTTCGACACGGGCCTCGAAGGGCTCGTTCAGCGCCGAATGGGTCTTCAGGTTTCCGAGGCCGAGTCCGAACGTTGCCGGACTCAACAGGGCCGTTAGGGCAACGGCGACGGCTTTCTTCCGCGGCATGCTGCGCTTCCTTAATCGAGCGTCGCTGAGTGGATTAGCCCACAGGCATACAGACAGGCCACCCAGCGTCGTTCCGCACTGACTGATGGGGACCCTAGCAACCTACGAACAGACTTTATAATTCATGAATAACTATAAGCTTACCAATGGCTTTTTACCAACATTTCTGCAATTTGAACACTGTTCAGCGCCGCACCTTTTCGCACGTTGTCAGCGACCACCCAGAGATTCAGCCCACGCGGATGGGAGATATCCTCCCGAATCCGTCCGACAAATACGGCATCGGCGTGCGCCGCGTCAGTGACCGCGGTCGGGTAGCTACCCTCGCGGCGCTCATCGATTACCGTAATCCCAGGGCCTTTCTGCAACAGGACTCGCGCTTGTTCAGCTGTAATTTTATCGCGGGTCTCAATATGGATCGCTTCCGAATGCCCGAAAAACACCGGCACCCTCACCGTTGTCGGATTCACCATAATACCCGCATCACCCATGATTTTCCGAGTCTCCCACACCATTTTCATTTCTTCTTTGGTGTAGCCATTATCCTGAAAAACATCAATTTGTGGCAGGCAGTTGAACGCAATCTGCTTCGGATAGACTTTCGCCTCGATGGGCTGACCATTGAGCAGTGCGGCGGTTTGTCCGGCCAATTCTTCAATGGCTTCCTTGCCAGTGCCGGACACCGCCTGATAGGTGCAGACATTGATCCGTTCGATGCCGACCGCATCGTAAATTGGTTTTAGCGCCACTAACATTTGAATGGTGGAGCAGTTCGGATTGGCGATAATGCCACGGTTCCGATAATGAGCAATATCCGTGGGATTGACCTCCGGCACCACCAATGGAATATCGTCTACGTAACGGAATTCCGAGGTGTTATCAATCACGACGCAGCCGGCGGCCGCCGCCCGCGGTGCGTAAATCCGGGAGACGGCAGCACCGGGGGAGAACAAACCAATCTGCACCTGACCAAAATCAAACGTATCCAGATCCTGGACCGCCAAATGCGTCTTATTAAATGGGAGTCGGTTCCCGGCTGAGCGGGCGCTTGCAACGGCAAACACCTTGTCGAACGGAAATCGGCGCTCCTCTAGGATGGATAGCATTGCTTCACCGACCGCGCCGGTCGCGCCGACCACTGCTACATTGAACTTCTTGGCCATATGACTACTCGATCAGTAAATTTTTGGGGTCAACGCAGCGCTTCAACGACTTTGCGTCCCATCTCACGCGTGCCGATGATCTGGGTTCCTGGGGCCTGAATGTCGGCCGTGCGGAAACCCGTCGCCAGCACCGTCTCTACGGCCTGCTCGATACGTGTGGCCTGTGCGACTTCATCCAGCGAATACCGCAACATCATCGCAACGGATAGGATGGTGGCGAGCGGATTGGCCATGTCCTTGCCCGCAATATCAGGGGCAGACCCGTGAATGGGTTCAAACATACCCTTGCTGGTGGCATTCAGCGAAGCGGAGGGCAACATGCCGATAGAGCCCGTCAGCATCGATGCCAGATCCGAAAGAATGTCACCAAACAAGTTAGTCGTAACGATAACATCGAATTGTTTAGGAGCCCGGACGAGCTGCATCGCCGCGTTGTCGACATACATATGCGACAAGGCCACGTCAGGATATTCAAGCCCGACATCACTCACGATTTCACGCCAGAATTCGGTCGCCTCGAGTACATTGGCCTTATCGACCGAGCATAATTTCCGGGTTCGTAACCGCGCGATGCGAAAGGCGGAATGCGCAATGCGCCGAATTTCCGATTCGGTATACACCAAGGTATTGAAGCCGTAGCGCTCCCCCTCCGCGTTGACCGCGATGCCGCGCGGCTTACCGAAGTAAATATCGCCCGTCAGCTCACGCACCAGCATTAGATCGAGCCCATCGACGACCTCGGGCTTAAGGGTGGAGGCCGCTGCTAGAACAGGGAAAAGCACTGCTGGGCGCAGATTGCAAAACAACTCTAGGCTAGACCGCAGCCGCAGAAGGCCGCGTTCTGGACGCTGCTCGCGCGCAATTTTTTCCCATTTCGGGCCGCCAACGGCACCCAACAGAATCGCGTCGGCGGCTTCAGCCAAACGTTGCGTATCAGCCGGCAGCGGATCCCCGGTCGCGTCGATGCCCGCGCCGCCCATCAGACCGGGCTCCATCTCCACGGCCAACCCGAACCTGCTTTGCAACGCCAACAACACGTCGCGCGCGGCGCCGACGATTTCTGGACCGATGCCGTCACCCGCCAGCATGAGAATTTTGTGAGTCATGACACGAATCCCGCGTGGCCGAAAAAAATGGGGGCAAAGGATACCGTAATCATATGTGAGACGATACCGATGCCGCTCGGCACGGCTTTCCCTATACTAGCCGCCCGCATCACTTAGCGACCATTGCCGAAAATCCCATGAATCCTGGCTTTCAGAAACTAGAACCTTATCCTTTCGAGCGCATGGCGACGTTGCGCCGCGACCTAAAAGAGGTGAGCGGGCTGACGCCTATTAATCTGTCTATTGGGGAGCCACAGCACCCGACCCCGCAATTTATCCATGCCGCGTTGACCGCCGCGCTACCCACCACATCGAAATACCCGGCCACCAAGGGCGGCGAGGAAATCAGGCAGACCATCGCACGGTGGCTCGCACATCGCTTCGGTATGCCGGTGTCTGCGGTAGACCCTGAACGCATGGTTTTACCCGTCAACGGGACACGCGAGGCCCTGTTTGCTATTGCACAGACGCTCGTGCCGCGAGACTCTCGGCGCAATCGCGTACTCATGCCCAATCCTTTCTACCAAATCTATGAGGGGGCGGCTTTCTTAGCCGGCGCCGAGCCCTACTTCATGCCCTGTCCGGCGGCGCAGGGCTTTTTACCAGATTTCAGGGCGATTCCGACGGCCATCCTTGACCGGTGTGCCTTCATGTACATCTGCTCCCCCGCGAACCCCGCCGGGACGGTCATTTCGCTCGAAAGCTTGCGGGACCTGCTGACACTGGCTGATCGGCACGATTTCGTCGTGGTTGCGGATGAATGCTATTCGGAGCTCTTTTTTGATGAGGCTGCCCCGCCCCCGGGTCTACTGCAGGCCGCATGGTTGAATGGTCGAACCGATTTCAGTCGCTGCCTCGTCATGCACAGTTTGTCCAAGCGTTCTAATGCGCCTGGATTACGTTCCGGCTTTGTGGCGGGCGATCCGCGTCTTATCGACGCGTTTCTCCGATATCGGACCTATCACGGCTCTGCAATGCCGCTGCACGTGCAGGCTGCGAGCGTGGCGGCCTGGAATGATGAAACCCATGTGCGGGAAAATCGTACCCGCTACCGCGAAAAATTTCAGTCGGTCAGTCAGATCCTAAGGGAGTGCGTTAACGTGACGATACCGGCCGGTGGTTTTTACCTGTGGCCGGAATTTCCGCTTGACGACATCGCACTGTGTGGACGGCTGATTGCCGAGGCCAACGTCACCACACTCCCCGGTCAATTTCTCTCTCGGACAGTGAATGGTCATAACCCCGGCCGCCAGCGTCTGCGCATTGCGCTGGTCGCCGATCATGCCGACTGCGTGGACGCGGCCCTGCGTATCCGCGATGTCGTCCGCAAACTTTGAATAGGAGTGCTCATGGAAGCCTTAGCCGCTGTCATCAATGACGCCTTCGAGCGTCGCGCCGAAATCACCCCAGCCAGCCCGGCCCCCGCAGAGCGCGCCGCGGTCGAGGAAACCTTGAACCGACTCGACGCAGGGACGCTACGGGTCGCAGAGCCACGCGCCGATGGGGGCTGGCACGTCAACGAATGGGCAAAAAAAGCGGTCCTGCTGTCCTTTCGTCTGTATGACAACGCGGTAATGGACGCCGGACATACGCGTTATTTTGACAAGGTCCCGCTCAAGTTTGCACAGACGACTGATGCCGAATTCCGCGCGATTGGCGCCCGTGTCGTACCACCGGCCACTGTTCGGCGAGGGACTTTTATCGCCAGCGGCGTCATCCTGATGCCAAGCTATGTCAACATCGGTGCCTATGTGGACAGCGGCACCATGGTAGACACCTGGGCGACCGTCGGGTCTTGCGCGCAAATCGGCAAAAACGTGCACCTTTCAGGAGGCGTTGGCATCGGCGGCGTGCTTGAACCGTTGCAGGCATCGCCGACCATCATCGAAGACAACTGTTTTATTGGTGCCCGATCAGAGATCGTGGAGGGGGTCATCGTTGGCGAGGGCGCGGTCATTTCGATGGGCGTTTATATCGGTCAAAGCACAAAAATCTATGACCGCTCGACGGGCGAAGTCTCTTACGGCTATGTGCCGCCAGGCTCAGTCGTGGTTGCCGGTAACCTACCCGCCGCGGACGGCACCCATAGCCTCTATTGCGCCGTTATCGTCAAAAAAGTGGATGCTAAAACGCGTGCAAAAGTAGGGATTAACGAGTTACTGCGAAATATCTGAGTTCCGCCGAGGGCAAGCCGGCGGTCCACACTGCGCAGCCGCTCAAGCTGCGCAGGAGCGGCTATCGCTCGCGTTCACGACATCGCGGACAACGTCCGCAAGCCGGCGGACGACATCATCGATTAGTGCCGCATCATGCCCCTCAGCCATAACGCGAACCAATGGCTCGGTACCGGACGGACGTAGCAGCAACCGACCGCGTTCGCCCAGCCTGAGCTCCGCATCCTGGATAGCCTGTTTAACCAGCGGATGCTTCATCACGTCCTGTTTGGACGACATCCGGACATTGACCAGTCGCTGCGGCAATTTCGACATGCCGCGTTTCAATGTCGCAAGCGTCTGTCCGCCCCGAATCATTGCCTCAAGAACCTGTAGCCCAGAGATAATGCCGTCGCCGGTCGTGGTGAGGTCGAGGCAAATGATGTGTCCAGAAGATTCCCCACCTACCGTCCAACCGTGTTGGTTGAGGATCTCCAGAATGTAGCGATCTCCGACATTCGCGCGTCTAAGCTCAAGGCCAATCCCGCGCAACGCAAGCTCAAGTCCCAGATTGCTCATGTGCGTCCCTACCACCGCACCACGCAGACGCCCTAGCTGCTGGCGATGCCGAGCGATGATGAACGTCAGCTCGTCACCATCAACCACCTCGCCGTCTGCATCAACCATGATCAACCGATCGCCATCACCGTCGAGCGCAATGCCGGCATCTGCGCCTACGTCCAAGACGTGACGTTGAAGCGCCGCAGGTGCAGTTGCCCCGACGTCTGCATTGATGTTGAAGCCGTCCGGCTTGTTGCCAATGACCGTCACTTCTGCGCCCAGCTCTTCAAGTACTGCTGGCGCCACGTGATAAGTCGCACCATGGGCGCAATCGACCGCGATTTTGAGACCACTGAGATCGACGCCCGTACTAAGCGTGCTCTTGCAGAACTCGATGTACCGACCCGCTGCGTCCATCACACGATGGGCTTTGCCGAGCTCACGGGACATCACGGTCGTGAACGGCCTGTCGAGCTCGGCCTCTATTTCAGCCTCCACCTCATCCGGAAGTTTTTGACCAGTAGCATCGAAAAACTTAATCCCGTTATCTTCGAATCCATTGTGGGAGGCACTGATTACAATCCCGGCTTGCGCATGAAACGTGCGCGTAAGATAGGCGATGCCCGGAGTCGGCATAGGACCCAGCAGATGAATATCGACGCCGGCCGCGGAAAGTCCCGCTTCCAGCGCCGACTCGAACATATAGCCCGAAACACGGGTGTCCTTGCCGATCAGTACTTTAGGCTTTGACAGTACGCCACGCGCCAACACACGCCCAGCGGCCCAACCGAGTTTCATCACGAAATCGGGCGTGATCGGGGGCTCACCCACCGTGCCACGAATACCGTCGGTGCCAAAATATTTCCGGGTCGATTTCGCCATCAGGAGATCCTTGAAGGTGAGCGGTCAAACAAGCTGCGGCGGCATCGAAATGCTCCCCGAAAATATCTATCGGCGAGCCTCCGCTTGGCCTTGAGTGAGCCACGCCTCAGCTCTGACTAGCCGCAGGTCCCCCAATCGAAGCTTCCGCCGCCACGTCCTTCGCTGCGCTGGCCGCTTTAGCCGTACCGTCGCGATCTTCATCGTCCCAATCATGCGGCACACGCGGCACACGCCCGGCCATAATGTCGTCTATCTGTTCACTGTCGAGCGTCTCGTATTTGATTAAGGCTTCAGACATCAGATGTAATTTGCCCAGATTAGTTTCCAAAATCTGACGCGCCCGCGCGTAGTTGCGATCGACTATCTTGCGAACTTCCTCATCGATCACATGCGCCGTGCTATCGGACACCATCTTGTGCTGCGTAATTGAATGCCCCAGAAAGACTTCCCCCTCGTCATCGCTGTACGTCATCGGACCGAGCCGGTCGGACAGTCCCCATCGGGTGACCATATTGCGTGCGATATCCGTCACCCGCTCGATGTCATTGGACGCCCCGGTCGTAACCGAGTCCTTACCAAAGACGATTTCTTCCGCGAGGCGCCCACCGAAGAGGCTCGCGATCGAACTCTCGAGCCGCTCCTTGCTGTAACTAAGCCGATCTTCTTCAGGTAAAAACATGGTAACGCCAAGCGCTCGCCCACGCGGAATGATGGACACCTTATAGACCGGATCGTGGACCGGCAGGCTGCGCCCCACTATCGCATGCCCCGCTTCGTGGTAGGCCGTCAGCTTCTTTTCGGACTCACTCATGACCATTGAGCGGCGCTCCGCACCCATCATGATCTTGTCTTTGGCTTTCTCGAATTCTTCCATCTCCACCAATCGCTTGTTGCCACGTGCTGCAAATAGCGCAGCCTCATTGACCAAATTGGCCAAATCGGCGCCCGAGAAACCCGGTGTTCCCCGGGCGAGGATCCCTGGTTTGACGTTGTCTGAGATAGGCACTTTTCGCATGTGCACTTTCAAGATCTGCTCGCGGCCCCGCACATCCGGCAACGGCACAACTACTTGGCGATCAAACCGCCCCGGTCGCAGCAACGCCGGATCAAGCACGTCGGGACGGTTTGTCGCCGCGATGACGATAACCCCTTCATTGCCCTCGAAACCGTCCATCTCGACCAGTAACTGGTTAAGGGTCTGCTCGCGTTCATCATGTCCACCACCCAACCCGGCGCCGCGGTGGCGACCGACGGCGTCGATTTCATCGATGAAAATGATGCAGGGGGCATGTTTCTTGGCCTGTTCGAACATGTCTCTGACACGCGAGGCGCCCACGCCGACAAACATTTCGACGAAATCAGAGCCCGAAATAGTGAAAAAGGGCACCTTTGCTTCACCGGCAATGGCCTTGGCTAACAGGGTCTTCCCCGTTCCGGGCGGTCCCACCATCAGGACCCCACGTGGAATTTTGCCACCGAGTTTCTGGAATTTGCCCGGATCACGCAAGAAATCGACAAGTTCCCCGACTTCTTCCTTGGCCTCATCAACGCCAGCGACATCGTTAAACGTAATCCTGACCTGATCTTCGCCCAGCATACGTGCCCGACTCTTGCCAAACGAAAGCGCACCGCGCCCGCCGCCACCACCCTGCATCTGGCGCATGAGATAAATCCACACCGCGATAAGCAGCAGGAAGGGGAACCAGGAAATAAAAATTTGCATCAGGAGACCCTGACGCTCCGGCGGATTGGCTTGAATACGGACGTTATTGTCGAGCAGAAGACCAATCAGCGGCGCATTGTCAGACTCCGGACTGTAGGAGAAAAGCTTCGATCCATCCCGTAATTCGATTTCGATCGTTGGGCCATCCAGAACCGCCTTAGCTACTTGACCGCTCTTCACCGACGCAATGAAATCGGAGTAATCAAGTGGGCGTGTAACCCCGTGATGAGGCGCGAAATTCTGGAATACCAACATGAGCACCAAAGCGATTACAGCCCACAAGGCGAGGTTTCTTGCCATTTTCTCCATATCCTTTCGTTGCTGGCCTGGCGCCAGTGCCGGGCACGGACCGCTTGAACGGTCACGGGAACTATAGCCGAAATCCGCTCGCGACTAGGTAGAACTCACGCGATTGGCTGCGTGAAGCGGCCGGTTTGCGGCGATTCAGCTCTGTAAAACGTCCTTTTAACGTCCTGATGAAAAGTTCCGTGTCGTTGTGCTGAAAAAGCTTGATCAGCATTGCGCCACCTTTCACCAGAAAATTTTGCCCCACATACAGGGCCTGCTCGGCGAGCACGAGGGACCGCGCTTCGTCAACCGACCGAATTCCAGTAAGGTTGGGGGACATGTCCGATAAAACAAGGTCCACGCGGCGCCCGCCCAATCGATTTTCGATCTCGGCCACCACCAAAGCCTCAGTCGCATCCCCTAAAATGAACTCGACGCCCGTGATCGGCGCCATTTGAAGGATATCGACCGCCACGACCAAACCCGCAGCGCCCACGACAGGTGCGACAATTTGGCTCCACCCGCCCGGCGTTGCCCCAAGATCGAGCACCACCTGACCACTCCGACACAACTTGTCGCGGCTCAGGAGTTCCTGCAATTTGAATGCCGACCGCGAGCGGAAACCGGCCTGATCGCGTCGTTTGACATAGGGATCTGTTGACTGCGTCTTGTACCACTGGCTGCTGGAGGCGCGTCGCGACATCGCTCATCCCTCCCGAGCCATCAACGCGCGGCAGCACAGCGTCAAAGAGAACTGCGCGAGAAGGGAAATGGGCCTGCTCCTGCCTGTACGTCGCACTAAAACCCAACTCAAAGGTATTTGATCGCCAAAATTTCGTATTCGACGACGCCGCTCGGGACTTGCACGGCGACTTCATCACCCGCCTGCTTGCCAATCAGTCCACGCGCAACCGGCGAATTGATGGACACGAGTCCTATTTTGATGTCCGCTTCGTCTTCGCCGACAATCCGATAGGTCACTTCATCCCCAGATCCGATATTTAATAACGTCACGGTCGCCCCAAAGACCACCCGGCCATGGGCATTTACCTTGGTGACATCAATAATTTCCGCATTGCCAAGCTTTCCCTCGATATCCGCAATTCGCCCTTCGGCAAAGCTCTGTTGTTCGCGGGCAGCGTGGTATTCCGCATTTTCTTTCAGGTCACCCAGCGCCCTCGCCTCCGCAATCGCATTCGTAATCCGCGGCCTATCGACTGTCTTAAGTCGATGGAGTTCTTCCCGCAAACGTCGCGCACCTAGTTCCGTCATGGGTGATTTGTTCATGTCCTGAGCTCCTCATGCAATTGCTGAAGCCGCCGTACACGCTCGTCCTTGGGCGCCGCAAGGGCCATGACTGCCGCCGTCGCACCGGCCATGGTCGTGGTGTAGGCAATTTTGTGCTGAAGCGCGCTACGACGAATCGTAAAGGAGTCGGCGATGGCGAGTTCACCTTCAGTGGTATTGATGATGAAATCAACGTCACCGTTTTTGATTATGTCCACAATGTGCGGCTGCCCTTCCATGACTTTGTTCACGGCCTGACACGCAATCCCCGCTTCCTGCAGTATCTTCGCGGTCCCCCGCGTCGCTAGCAAGTTGAAGCCCGCACCACTGAGCGCTCGCGCAAGCTCGACGACCTGTGGTTTATCGCGCTCCCTCACACTGATAAAAGCAGTGCCACCAACCGGGAGCGTCATGCCCGCACCCTGTTGCGATTTGGCGAAGGCTTCACCAAAGGTCGCCCCGATCCCCATCACTTCGCCGGTCGACTTCATTTCGGGCCCGAGTAACGGATCGACGCCCGGGAATTTAACAAACGGGAACACCGCCTCTTTGACCGAGAAGTAGGGCGGCACCCGCGGGACCGGATTGCCAAGATCGACCAAACGCTTGCCAATCATGCACAGCGCCGCCAGCTTCGCGAGCGAAATCCCCACCGCCTTGGAGACAAAGGGCACCGTGCGCGACGCCCGTGGATTCACTTCGAGCACAAAAATATGCTCCCCTTGGATCGCAAACTGGGTATTCATCAGACCAATCACTCCCAATCCACGCGCCATCACCTCAACCTGTCGGCTCAGTTCCGCCTGGACGGCCAATGACAACGTATGCGGAGGCAGGGCGCACGCCGAATCACCGGAGTGAATGCCGGCCTGCTCAATATGCTCCATCACACCGCCGATGAGTACCTGCTCGCCATCGCACAAGGCGTCGACATCGACCTCGATAGCATGATCGAGAAACAGATCCAGCAGCACCGGAGAATCGTTGGAAACCGCCACCGCTTGGCGCATGTAACGCGAAAGCTGGGTCTCGTTGTAGACAATTTCCATCGCCCGCCCGCCCAGCACATAAGAAGGCCTGACGACCAAGGGATAACCGATTTCTGCTGCCGCTACCAAGGCCGCCTCCGGAGAGCGAGCGGTGCGGTTAGGCGGTTGTCGCAAACCCACCTCGGTCAAAAATTGCTGGAAACGCTCGCGGTCTTCCGCCAAATCGATCGAATCGGGCGAGGTTCCAATGATGGGGACCCCAGCTGCGGCCAGCGTGCGCGATAACTTAAGCGGCGTCTGGCCTCCAAATTGCACGATTACCCCAAAGGGTTTTTCAATAGCGACGACCTCAAGTACGTCTTCCAATGTCAGTGGTTCAAAATACAATCGGTCTGACGTGTCATAGTCGGTCGACACGGTTTCCGGATTGCAGTTGATCATAATGGACTCAAGCCCTGCCTCACGGATCGCATGGGCCGCCTGCACACAGCAGTAATCAAATTCAATACCCTGTCCGATTCGGTTAGGGCCTCCGCCCAGCACAATCACTTTCTGGCGGTCAGTCGGTTGCGCTTCGCACTCCTCCTCGTAGGTTGAGTACATATAAGCCGTCGTTGCACCGAACTCTGCAGCGCAGGAGTCAACTCGCTTGTATACCGGCCGTACGCCTGCTTGATGGCGCAGTCCGCGGATCTCCGCTTCCGTCGCCCCAAGTAGGCACGCGAGCCGGGCATCCGCAAAGCCTTTACGCTTGAGTCGACGCAACGCCACTGCATCAAGGCCCGACAACCCAGCCGCCCGCACTGCCGCTTCTTCGGTGACTAGATCCGCTATCTGGACCAGAAACCAGCGATCGATTTTGGTTAATTCGTGAACTTCGTCGACACTCATGCCGAAACGAAAGGCATCCGCCACATACCAGATGCGATCGGAGCCGGCCTGCGTCAGTTCGCGGATAAGTTTGCCTTGCTCGCGTCCCTCCGTAAACTTTTCGTCCAGCCCGTTGACGCCCGTTTCAAGGCCCCGCAAGGCCTTTTGGAAGGACTCTTGGAAAGTACGACCAATCGCCATCACCTCACCAACTGATTTCATCTGGGTTGTGAGCCGATCTGCGGCCTGCGGAAACTTCTCGAACGTAAACCGAGGGATCTTAGTTACCACGTAATCAATGGTGGGTTCGAACGAGGCCGGGGTCGCCCCGTCCGTAATTTCGTTGGCGAGTTCATCGAGGGTGTAGCCGACCGCCAGTTTGGCAGCCACCTTTGCGATCGGAAAGCCGGTCGCCTTCGACGCTAGGGCAGAAGAACGCGAGACGCGCGGATTCATTTCGATGACAACGAGCCGCCCATCGTCCGGGTTCACCGCAAACTGAACATTTGAACCACCCGTTTCGACGCCGATCTCGCGCAACACCGCAAGCGAGGCGTCGCGCATAATCTGATATTCCTTGTCCGTCAGGGTCTGCGCCGGCGCAACCGTGATGGAGTCACCGGTGTGGATCCCCATGGGATCGAGATTTTCGATCGAACAAACGATGATGCAGTTGTCTTTGCGATCCCGCACCACTTCCATCTCGAACTCTTTCCAGCCGAGTACCGACTCCTCGATCAAGACTTCGTGAATGGGCGACGCATCCAGACCTCGGGTCACGATTTCAGCAAATTCTTCCCGATTATAGGCAATGCCTCCACCGGTACCGCCCAGCGTGAAGGAGGGCCGAATGATGATCGGATAGCCGAGTGCCGGCTGTGCGCGTTCGGCTTCCTCCAACGTATGAATCACCGCTGCCGCCGGCGTTGCCAGCCCGATGCGTGACATCGCTTGGCGGAATTTTTCGCGATCCTCGGCCATCTCAATCGCGCGCTCAGAGGCACCAATGAGGCAAACCCCAAATTTCTCGAGAATGCCCTCTCGCGCGAGATCAAGTGCGCAATTAAGGGCCGTCTGTCCGCCCATCGTGGGCAGCAACGCATCGGGACGCTCGACCTCAATGATCTTGGCGACGGTCTGCCAGCGAACCGGCTCGATATAAGTGGCATCGGCCGTGGTCGGGTCCGTCATGATCGTCGCTGGATTCGAATTAACCAGCACAATCCGATAACCCTCTTGGCGCAAGGCTCGACAGGCCTGCGTGCCAGAATAATCGAATTCACAGGCCTGTCCGATCACAATCGGCCCGGCGCCTAGAATCAGGATACTTTTGATGTCGTTGCGTTTGGGCATGAAGGAGGGCTCGTAGTCAGGCGCTGCGGTGACGACTCATCAAGTCGACAAATTGATCGAATAACGGCTGTACATCCCGCGGACCCGGGCTTGCTTCAGGGTGCCCCTGAAAACTGAACGCGGGCGCCCGAGTGTGCGCGATCCCCTGCAAAGAACGGTCGAAAAGTGAGCGGTGCGTGGGTATTAGCGTGTCAGGCAACGACGCCTCGTCTACCGCGAAGCCATGGTTCTGACTGGTGATCATGACGCGACCCGTGCGCAAGTCTTGAACCGGATGGTTCGCACCGTGATGACCAAACTTCATCTTGGTCGTTTTCGCACCGCACGCGAGCCCCAGTAACTGATGGCCAAGGCAAATCCCGAAAATCGGCACGCGACTTTGCAGAATTTCACGAATAGCCTCGATGGCGTAGGTGCAAGCTTCAGGATCGCCGGGTCCATTAGACAGAAACACGCCGTCCGGGCGAGTGGCAAGTAATTCACGAGCAGGCGTTGTGGCCGGATACAGTTCAAGCAGACAGCCTCGGTCTGCCAAAAGCCGCAAGATGTTGCGCTTGATGCCGTAATCGTAGGCTGCGACCCGCCACTGAGGCTGACCGGACAGCGTGCGATAACTATCTCCCGCGAGCTGCCAGCTACCTTCTCGCCAAGAAGAGGGGGCAGCCGACGTCACGACACGCGCGAGATCGACCCCTTTGAGACCTGGGAATGCCCGCGCCTGGGCAATGGCATCCTCGGCCCGTACGCCGTCACCGGCCAGAATGCATCCGCCCTGCGCGCCCTTTTCTCGGAGAAGTCGCGTGAGCTTACGCGTGTCGATCTCGGCGATTGCGACGACCTTCTGAGCTCGCAGATAGACTTCGAGCGAGGCGGTGGCACGCCAGTTGCTAACCACCAGGGAGCTGTCCCTGACGATGAGCCCGGCGGCATAGACGCCTGCCGCCTCGGCATCGCCCTCGTTGACCCCGACGTTACCGATATGCGGATAGGTCAGGGTGACGAGCTGTTGACAGTACGACGGATCTGTCAGGATTTCCTGATATCCGGTCATCGCCGTGTTGAAAACGACTTCGCCGACGGTCTGGCCGTGTACGCCGATGGCTAGGCCGTGAAAGACCGTCCCGTCGGCGAGCGCTAGGATTGCTGATGTCATGTCGTTGGTATTTCGGTATGGGACGCGGGAGGCGGCGCCTGCCGCTCGCGCTCTGGGCGCCACGGCCATTGTACTTGACCCCCCGCGGACACGAAAGCTCGGGACGTGAATGAATCAGGCGAGCGCTTGATTGATTCACCTTAATGTCCTCAGCGAGCCTGCGCCTCCCGTGGCGTTGTCTGCCGCGCACGGATCTGATTGCTGATGGCGACCGCCACCTCTAGGGCTCGTTTACCGTCCTCACCGGACACCGTCGGCGCACTTCCATGACGCACGGCTGCGACAAATGAGGCAATTTCGTCCATCAGAATGTCGGTCCTGACCAAACTTTCCTCTTCAAAGGTAATCTCAACCGGCGGCGTGCTCGCGTCCGCCTGCGCCTGATTGCCCACCAATAAGGTGTGGTTGAGGTAATCGACCACGATATAGGAATCGGCCTGGTAAATATTCATCGACCGCACCGGCTCCCGATTGACACGGCTGGCAGTCAAGTCGGCGATGCAGCCGTTCGCAAAGTGAAGCGTCGCATGGGCAACATCGAGATCTCCGGATACGACGGTCGAACCGGTGGCGTACAGCGACTCAAGCGGGCTATCGATCATCGACAACACAATATCGATGTCGTGGATCATGAGATCCAGTACCACATCGACGTCTGTGCCCCGTTTTTGATATTTGGAAAGTCGTCGAGCTTCAATGCGATGTGGCTGGTGCAACCGACGCCGGACAGCAATGACCGCAGGATTGAACCGTTCCAGGTGTCCCACCTGAAAGACACAGTGATGGCGACGCGCCAGTTCGATGAGCGTCTGCGCTTGTTCAACGCTCTCCGTCACGGGCTTTTCGACTAGTACGTGGATCCCGCGCGCCAGACATTCCCTTGCAGCCTCAAAGTGATGTTGGGGCGGCGTCACAATCGAAACCAAATCGATGTGCCCAAGCAAGGGCTCGATGGCGTCGTAAACTGGGATTGCGTATTTGTCAGCGATTTCTCGGGCGCGTTCCGGGAGGGTTTCCACGGCACCCACGATCTTCACATCCGGCACACTGAGGTACTTCTGGACATGAAAATTGCCCAGATAGCCAACGCCTACCACTGCTGCCCGAAGTAATGTCATGGGTCGCCATTATCCCTGCTCCGGCCAAGAGGCAGAGCTCACCGCCGAGTCAAGACGCGCGCGTCGCACGCTTTGAGGCGCACCTTAGCAACGGACAATGCGGATGTACACCAATACGCCAATCCGCACTACCAACTGAGCGCACGACTGGCGACCCTGGTGGCCACCGCGGGTTCAGCGAACAACACCTCACGGGAAAATCGCAACTGGCGCAAGGCATCCATCACCTCACCAGGGCTCATCTGGCGGGCAAAAGCAAGCGTATAGACCCCTTGCGGGGTAGGTCCTTCCACCACCGCCGCCCCGACACGCAACAGAAGCGAACGCAACTCGTGCTCGGTAATATCGTCATAGAAGACCAGCTTAACCTGCGGGCCGACTGCGCCGCTCACCGGTTCGTCATGGAGTTGCGCGGCCACCACACTATAGCCGGCATGGCGCAGCCACGCCGTACTACGCGCCGCGTTGTCCGCCGCCCAGGCCACGAGCGACGTGCATAGCACGAGCATCGCGGCCGCCGCCCAGGGCAGTGACCGGGCTCGCCTTGGTGCCGCATCAAGCCGCGGGGACAACCGACGGAGCGCCGCTTCGCATTCATCGACAGGCGCACGCGTGCTGATATGCTCCGCTAATCGCCGCAACATGGCGACTTCCCGCCGACACACCAGACACGTTCGGAGATGTTGAGCAACGCGCAGTTTTTCGGAGGCCCGCAGCGTATCGTTGGCGAGCCAGGGCAATAATGCCCAGGAATCCTGATGCTCTGCATCTAGTCGCATGAGATTTTCGTTGTTCATGGTCCCTCGCCCTTATTTACCCAACAACGCACTGAGCAGGCGGCGAAGATGAGCGCGGGCATGAAACATTCTTGTTTTGACGGTATTGACTGGGCAGCCAACGATGCCTGAAATTTCCACATAGGAGTAATCGAGCAGATAGGTTAGCTCTACAACACTGCGATGCGCAGGAGAAAGGCGAGTCAACGCGCGCTCAAGTGCGCTCCGCAGCTCCGCCTCATCAACGTCTCCGGTCGGATCCTGCTCTGAGGCTAGTTCACTAGAATCATCAAGCGGCTCAGCCGCATGCCGCCTGTCCCGACTGAGACGCTTCAAGGCTTTCTTGTAGGCGATGCCGAAAATCCAGGTAGACACCTTGGAGCGCCCAGCAAACGAGGCGCCTGCCGTCCAGACCGTGTACATGGTGTCATTGACGATTTCCTCCGCTAGCTCACGCTGGCTGAGGATCCGTCCGAGAAAATCCATGAGACGGGGATAATAGCGACGGTACATCTCGTCCAGGGCAGCGCGGCTGCCCGCCGCGATCCGCGAAAGGGCGAGGACATCCGCTTCATCGCCCGCCGCGGGAACCGAGATAACCGAGACTTGAGGGGAGCGAGGTTCCATTCATCTCTCCGCGGTGTAGCACCGGGTACGTCCGCAACAACCATTGTCCGATGGGTAAGTGCCGACGAGCCGGGAGAAAGTTCAAACCGCCAACATCACCCGTCTCAATCGCGCAGACCGAGTACGTCCTGCATGTCATAAAGACCCGGCGATCGCCCAGCGAGCCATCGGGCTGCCCGTAACGCGCCACCGGCAAAAGTTGCTCGGTTTTCGGCGCGATGAGTAATCTCTACGCGCTCTCCGGCCCCTGCAAATAAAACCGTATGGTCGCCGACGATTTCCCCGGCCCGGATGGTCGAAAAACCGATAATTTCCCGCGCGCGCGGCCCTGTTTGGCCTTCGCGTCCGTACACCGCGCAGGTCCGCAGATCGCGACCCAAAGTATTGGCTACAATTTCGCCCATCCGCAGGGCGGTACCAGACGGCGCATCGACTTTGTGCCGATGATGGGCCTCGACTACCTCAATATCGACCGAGTCGCCGAGGACCCGGGCAGCAATTTCGAGCAGTTTGAAACAAAGATTGACGCCCACACTCATGTTCGGGGCCCAAACAATCGCAATTTCACGCGCGGCCGCCTCGACCATTGCGCGATCTAGACCGCTACCCGTCGTCCCAATCACGAGCGCACGCCCCAACACGCGGCAGCGCGCAAGGTTCTCAGCCGTCGCCTGCGGCGTGGTGAAATCAATGAGAACATCGAAGGGGTGTGCCGCGAGGTGCTCGCCAGATACGAGCGGGACATCCAGGACGCCGACCCCGGCAATAACGCCGACATCCTGTCCGAGTTGCGGTGCGTGAGCCCGCTCGAACGCGGCACCGAGGCGCAGGTTCGGATCGCGGGCAGCGAGTTCGACGAGCATCCGTCCCATGCGTCCGGCCGCACCCGTGATCCCCACGACAGTGATTCCCGTCATGTCATGCGACTCAGGTGAACTTCATGTCGTCTAAGAATTTTTTGACCCCGTCGAGCCAAGAATTGGCACGGGGGCTATGACGCCCCGACCCCTCCACGAGGGAGTCTCCAAAAGCGCGCAGCAGATCTTTCTGCGTCTTCGTCAAACTGACCGGCGTTTCGATTGTCGCGCGGCAAATGAGATCGCCGACCGCACCGCCGCGGACCGAGCGAACCCCTTTACCCCTCAGCCGAAACAACTTACCGCTCTGGGTCTCGCCGGGAATTTTGAGCACCACGCGGCCCTCAAGCGTCGGGACTTCTATCTCCCCCCCCAAAGTCGCCCTCACGAAATCGATGGGCACCTCGGAGTACAGGTCGTTGCCTTCACGCGTAAATATGTTGTGTTCGCGGACCACCACACTCACGTAGAGATCGCCTGGCGGTCCACCATTCTGGCCCGGCTCACCTTCTGCGCTGAGTCGGATCCGGTCGCCATTATCGACGCCACCGGGCACCTTGACCGCGATAGTCTTATGTCCTCTGGTCTTCCCGGAACCTCCGCAACTTCCACACGGGTCACGCACCGATTTGCCCTTGCCGCGGCAATTTGGGCAGGCTTGTTGGACCGAAAAAAAGCCCTGTTGCATCCGCACTTGTCCGACGCCGTTGCAGGTACCACAAGTTTCTGGCGCGGCCCGTGAACGACTACCGGAGCCTTCGCAGGTTTCGCAACCCAAGAGCGTTGGAACGCGAATTTTAACTTCAGTGCCTTTTACCGCCTCTTCCAGGGACAGTTCGAGATCGTAGCGAAGATCAGAACCGCGGTAGGCCCGATTGCCCTGTCGTGCGCCGCCACCAGCCCCGAAAATATCGCCAAATACGGAATCAAAAATATCACTGAAACCGCCACCAGCCGCTCCCGCTCCAGCGGAAGGATCGACGCCGGCATGCCCAAACTGATCGTAGGCAGCACGTTTGCGCGGATCATTAAGCACCTCGAAGGCCTCCTTCACTTCCTTGAAGGTTTCCTCTGCCGTCGGATCGTCCGCATTCCGGTCGGGATGATGTTTCATCGCCAGACGGCGATAGGCCTTCTTGAGGTCTGCTTCCTGCACGTTACGGCTAACGCCCAGAACTTCGTAAAAATCTCGCTTGGCCATCCGTTCTTTTTTCCGTTATAAAAACCGCACGAGCCCGCGACGGATCCTGCGATCCGTCCAGGCCTTTGTGCGAGAACTTGCAGCGACGCTGCAGTTACTTGTCTTTGACTTCCTCGAAATCGGCGTCGACCACATTACCTCGGTCCGAACCACCCGCCGAGGGTTGTTCCGGGTGGCCACCGGCACCTGCCGCCTGCTCATCCTGATGGGCGTGCTGCGCGAGTTTACCCGATAGCTCGCCCAAGTGCCGGCTTTTCGCTTCGATATCATCCTTATCATCAGACTTGAGCACCGCCTGAACGGCTTCGATTGCGGCTTCGATCTCAGAGCGTTCCGGCCCCGACACCTTGTCACCCAGTTCATCCAGAGACTTCCGGGCAGCGTGCAACAACCCATCAGCCTGGTTGCGTGCATTCACCAGATCGTGAAATTTCCGATCTTCCTCGGCATGTGTCTCGGCGTCCCTTACCATGCGCTGGATTTCTTCGTCGGACAGGCCGCTCGACGCTTTAATGACGATGGACTGCTGTTTCCCGGTCGCTTTGTCCTTGGCCGAAACGTTCAGGATGCCGTTCGCGTCAATATCAAAGGTCACCTCGATCTGGGGAACTCCTCGGGGGGAGGGCGGGATGTCCGCGAGATCAAAACGCCCCAGCGATTTATTGGCGACAGCCTGCTCCCGCTCTCCTTGCAGCACATGCACCGTCACCGCCGTTTGCTTGTCATCGGCCGTCGAGAAAACCTGATTAGCCTTTGTGGGAATCGTGGTGTTCTTCTCGATGAGCTTGGTCATGACGCCGCCCAAGGTCTCGATGCCGAGCGATAAGGGCGTGACGTCGAGCAATAACACGTCCTTCACGTCACCACCCAGCACCCCCGCTTGGATAGCTGCACCCACCGCCACGGCTTCGTCAGGATTGACATCCTTACGGGGCTCTTGACCAAAGATTTCCTTAACCACCTCCTGAACCTTAGGCATCCGACTTTGACCACCGACCAAAATCACATCGTTGATGTCCGAGGCTTTCAGTCCAGCGTCCTTCAGCGCGACCCGGCACGGCTCGATGGTGCGCTTGATGAGTTCTTCCACCAGCGATTCCAGCTTGCTGCGATTGATCTTCATGTTGAGATGCTTCGGTCCGGTCGCATCCGCGGTGATGTACGGCAAATTGATGTCCGTCTGCTGGCTCGAAGAAAGTTCTATTTTGGCTTTCTCCGCCGCTTCCTTCAGGCGCTGCAGGGCAAGCGGATCATTGTGCAGGTCGATGCCCTGTTCCTTCTTGAATTCCGCCGCCAAATATTCGATGAGTCGAAGATCGAAATCCTCGCCACCCAAGAACGTATCTCCATTGGTAGAGAGCACCTCGAACTGATGTTCACCATCGACCACTGCGATTTCGATGATTGAGATGTCAAACGTGCCGCCACCGAGATCATAGACCGCGACCTTGGCGTCGCCCTCGAGCTTGTCCATACCGAAAGCCAGTGCCGCAGCGGTCGGCTCGTTAATGATGCGCTTGACCTCAAGGCCCGCAATGCGGCCCGCATCTTTGGTCGCCTGCCGCTGCGAGTCGTTGAAGTACGCCGGCACCGTAATGACCGCTTCTTTGACCTCCTCGCCCAGATAATCTTCCGCAGTTTTTTTCATTTTCATGAGGACGCGGGCGGAGATTTCCGGCGGCGCAATCTTCCGGCCACGGGCTTCTACCCAAGCGTCGCCATTCTCCGCGGCGACGATTTTATAGGGGACCATCCCCTTATCCCGCTGCACCACATCGTCCTTGAACTTACGACCGATGAGCCGCTTCACAGCGAAAAGCGTGTTCTGGGGATTGGTCACCGCCTGTCGTTTGGCCGATTGCCCGACCAGAACTTCTTCGTCGGCGCCAAAGGCCACGATGGAGGGCGTCGTACGGGCTCCTTCGCTATTTTCGATGACCTTAGGTTTGCCACCTTCGAGAACCGCGACGCAGGAATTTGTCGTGCCGAGATCGATACCAATTATCCGAGCCATAAATAAACCTTTCTTGGCCTATGCAGTGGGCGCCTAACTGCGACCCAGTGCGTGAATTGTTGATGAGGAGTGATATGGGGGCGTTATGTCTTTTCTCAAGCCCCCTCGGGCGCTTTCGCCACCACCACCATCGCGGGACGGATCAGCCGTTCGTGCAAGCTGTACCCACGTTGCAAAACTCGCAGGACAGTGTTTGGTGCGGCACTCGGGTGCGCTTCCATCATCACGGCTTGGTGTAGCGCCGGGTCGAAACGACCACCCTCCGGATCCACCACGGTGACTTCCAGCTTGTCAAACGCACCTTGGAACATCTGCTGGGTCAGCGCCATGCCCTCCTGGAGACTTTTAATGTCAGTCGTCGATTTCGATGCTTCAAGTCCGAGATCAAGGCTGTCCTTGATGGGCAGCAAGGCCTCCACAAGTCGCTCGAGCCCATACTTATGCGCGGCCTCTACATCCCGCTGTGCCCGTTTGCGGGCGTTATCAACATCGGCCCGCGCCCTCAGGGCGTCGTCACGGTGCCGATCAATTTCACTGCGCATCGCCTCCAAAGCTGCCCGCAACTGCTCGACTTCTGTCGGGTTCGCGGTCGCAGCGGCTTCCGATGTCGCTTCGGAGGATTGCTCGGAAGCGGGAGAATCGTGTTCGCTCACAAAATAACCTTCTGTTTAGATTAAGAAAAAAACAATGTCCCGGCGAGTCGCGAGGACTGCCTGACTAGGGTCTGCGAAGAGATGGGGATTCAGGGCGGAGAATTCAAGGCAGACGCCAGCATCTTTGCCGTGAGATCGACAATCGGAATCACCCGCTCATACGGCATGCGGGTCGGGCCAATCACACCTAGGACGCCGAGCACTTCCCCATCCTCACCGTAAGTAGAGGTCACGATGCTGCAGTCATCAAACGCTTGATAGCCAGCCTCCTCGCCGATAAAAATCTGGACCCCCGAAGCGCTAAGTGCCTGATCAAGCAAGTGCAAAATATCTCGCTTTCGATTGAATGCATCAAATAGATTGCGCAACTTATCCAGGTTGGACAGCTCATCGATATCCATCAGGTTGGTCTGTCCGGCCAACACATAATCCTGGCCCGGCTCCTCGTCGGCAAAGACCTGTCTGGCCACGTCTATCACGGTTGCCATCATCCGATTCATCTCGTCCTTGGTGGCACTCATGTCTGCCAGCAAATCTCGTTTGACCTGCCGAATGTCTTTACCCGCAAAGGCGGAATTAAGGTAATTCGCCGCTTCCGTCAGCTCGGAACTGGAGTAGCGCCGCGCCGTTTTTATGATTCGGTTCTGCACTTCCCGGTCGTTAATAACGATGATCACTAGTACCCGGTTTTCGTTCAGTGGCAGGAATTCGACTTGCCGTAACGCCTTGCTCTCGGTCTTCGGCAGCATCACAAGCCCGGCGAAGCGGGTAATCTCGGACAACAGGCTGGACGTCTTCTCCAGCAGACGGCGGACGTCTGCGTCGTGTCGAACACCGTCGGAGAGTAGCTGCAGATCCGCCGCCACCGGCGGTCGAAACGTCAGCATGCAGTCCACAAACAACCGATACCCGCGTACGGTCGGAATCCGGCCCGCCGACGTATGTGGCGCCCGGATCAGCCCGACATCTTCGAGGTCGGCCATGACATTCCGGATCGTGGCGGGACTTAACTCAAGCCGGGTGTCACGCGCCAGCGTGCGCGAGCCGACAGGTTGGCCGTCCGCGATATAGCGTTCAACGAGCGTCTTGAACAAAAATTGCGCGCGTTCGTTGAGATCAATGCCGTTGAGCAGGTGTTCAGCCATACGCGGTATCAAGGATGGATAGCGTTGAAAGGAATCTAACACCGAGGAAAAGCCGTTGCAAAATCCACGTGTTCACAGCATCACCGGTCGGTTTGAAATGTGCGCATGCCTCAGATTACGAAGAGAGGGAGCCGGGAATAACGGCTGTGCGACCGGTGCCGCGTCATCTGGCGCCTTGCACCGGACCGTCAGGTCGGTAACGCTACCCCACCGCTCTGCGAGAAGATAGGGGCGGGAAGCGGCCCTCGGGCCGGTGCCGGTATATTAAATAGAACAACCTATGGATGATTACGTGTTTAAACGCATCGGGATTGTGACCAAGGGAGATGACGCAACTGTTTTGCGTGCCGTGGATGCGGTGCTGACCGTTCTGCAGGCACATGATGGTGACTACCTCGTCGAAGGTTTGAGTGAGACCACTTGCCGCGCGCGGGGAATAACACGTGCAGAGGGTCCGGCGGTGGCGAGCGGTCGAGATCTGATCATTGCGGTCGGCGGGGATGGCACTCTCCTGCGGGCGGCACAGCTCGCCTTCCCCCAAAACGTACCGCTGCTGGGCGTCAATTTGGGACGTCTCGGTTTCCTGGCAGACTTATCATTGCAGGAAATAGCGACCGGGCTATCAGCCATTCTCGGCGGTGCTTTTGCGGCCGAAGATCGGTTCGTCCTGCGCTGCGAAATTCAGCGCGGGGGAAAAATAATTGCCACCGGTCATGCGCTAAATGACGTTGTCATTCAGCGTTGGAACACCACTCGATTAATCACGCTACACACTTATGTAGATGGCTGTTTTGTCCATTCCCAGCGCGCCGACGGAATGATCGTATCGACACCCACAGGCTCGACTGCCTACGCCCTGTCGGGCGGGGGCCCCATACTTTCCCCGGGCTTGCCAGCGGTCGTGCTGGTCCCCGTCTGTCCGCACACCCTGACTAACCGGCCCATCGTGCTTGCAAATACCTCAGTAGTCGACATCGATATTGCCAGTGATCATCCTGCTGAGGATCAGTCTCGCGTGACGTGCGACGGCAACGCATTGCCGAGCGTGGTGGCAGGCGACCGCGTGCGCGTCAGCCGCCACGATCAGGGCGTGCGACTGATTCATCCCGTCGATCATGATCACTTCGCGATCTTGCGGGAAAAACTGCAATGGGGGCGGGGTCCGTGCTGAGAACACTCACTATCCAGGATTTGGCGGTGGTACGTCATCTCGACCTCGAATTTCGGGCGGGGCTGACCGTGATGACCGGCGAAACAGGTGCCGGAAAATCGATCGTCGTTGATGCGCTGGGCTTGTTACTTGGCGATCGGGCGGATTCGACGCTCGTGCGGGTGGGTGCTGAACGGGCCGTGCTGACGGCGCAGTTTGAGGTGAACGATCGTCCAGCGTTAGTTGATCTGTTTGCCGCACACGCGCTCGGCTCAACGCAGGAATGCCTTATCCGACGGGTCATCGGGCAAGACGGGCGTTCGCGGGCATTCTGCAACGAAACGCCGATCACCCTCCAAGTCTTGCGTGAAATCGGCGGCCTGCTGGTCGATATCCATGGACAACACGAACACCATTCCCTGTTGCAGCGTCCCGTCCAGCGCGCCTTGGTGGATGAGTACGGCAAGCTCGCTGGGCAAGTCCAGGCTGTGCTGAACGCTTACCATGCGTGGCACGGGGCTGAACGCGAATTGCGGGCACTTCAAGGCGCCGTTGAACCCGGTACCCGCGCAGACTATCTGCGATTTCAGTTGGAAGAGCTGACCGCGGCACGCATTGAACCGGAGGCACTCGCAAATCTGGAGGCCGAGCATCGCCGCGCCGCACATGCGCAACGTCTGGGTGCCGGCTGCGACGATGCCACGGCGCGCCTTTTCGAAGGCGAGCGGGCCGCAGCCCGCAGCGTCGCGCTCGCCGCGCATCAGCTTACGGAGCTGAGCGCGATAGACCCCAATCTTAAGAGCGCCTGTGAATTACTCGAACAAGCAGGCATTAACTTGTCGGAAGCCGAACGTGAGATCAGTCATTACCGCGAAAATCTCGCCACCCATGACACGCGCGCACTCGAGCAACTAGAGCAGCGCATGCGCACGCTCCACGACCTTTGCCGCAAGCACCGCTGCGAGATTTCGGCCCTAGGTGAAGTATTCGCACGCTTGCAGACCGAACTTGAAACACTCGAAGGTCACGATGCGCGATGCGCCGCGCTTGAAACCGAGTCGCGAATTGCGCGTGGACACTACACGCGGGCAGCCGAATCGTTAGGTGCGGCGCGACGCGCGAGCGCAGAACAAATGGCTGGGGCAATCAGTAAAATCCTGCGCCAGCTCGGGATGCCTCACGCGGTCTTCGCCGTCGCGATCCAATCGCTCACCGACCCGAGTCCCCACGGCAGCGACGAAATTGACTTCCTACTCACCACCAATCCGGACGTGCCACCGCGACCGCTTCGTAAAGTCGCCTCAGGCGGCGAGCTTTCGCGGGCCAGCCTTGCGATACAGGTCGCCACCGCAAGCGGGGCACAGGTCCCGACGCTGGTGTACGACGAGATTGACACGGGCATCGGAGGACGGGTGGCAACTACCGTCGCCAAACATCTCCAAACCATTGCCGTTGGTCGTCAAGTACTGTGTGTCACACATCTCGCCCAAGTAGCCTCCGCCGGCACGAACCATCTGTCGATCACGAAACAGACCGAAGCGGGCGTGACCACGACACAGGCCGACTATCTCGGCGCTGCCAATCGCGTGGAGGAAATCGCCAGAATGCTCGGCGGCGCCGAAACCACAGCGCGCGCACGTGCACATGCGCGTGAGCTACTAGCGGGATAAGGATCTGTCAGCGTTTGCGCTTCACATAGAGAATCAGGCTGTGATCCAGCAAATCAAAGCCATTCGCTGCCGCCACCACGTGCTGGCGCTTTTCGATTTCCTCATCAAAGAACTCCACGACCTGTCCAGTGTCCAAGCAGACCATGTGATCATGATGCGGACCCCGCGCCATTTCGAACACTGAATGAGAACCATCGAAATTATGTCGTTCGACAATACCGGCCGATTCGAACTGGGTCAGAACACGATAAACCGTGGCGAGGCCGACATCTTCACCGGCGTCGAGCAACGCCCGATAGACGTCTTCGGCGCTCAAGTGTCGATCCCCGCCCCCCTCCAGGATTTCGAGGATGCGCAGGCGTGGCAGGGTTGCCTTGAGACCAGCCTTCTTGAGCGCGAATGTGTCCACCGATATTGCCTCGCGGTTCACGCTGACCGTGAATCGTCGCCGCTCCGATTTTTCGTAGGGTATAATGCAGGCCGTCCGGCGGTGGCCCGGGCGAGCCACTGCGACCCGGCTTGGTGGGGGAGTTTACCATCATCTGGCCGGGATAAGCCGTCCCACGCCAACCCGACAGTGAGGCGAAGTACATGAAGCGTCTTGGTCTTCTCCCGATCCTCGCCTGTGCAGGAATTCTACACGGTTGCGCCAACACTCAGTTGCCCTCCATCCCTGTGCCCAGCCTAGGGAATCTGCCGTTCGTCTACCGAATGGACGTTCAGCAGGGCAACATCGTCACACAAGATATGCTTGCCCAGCTGTCGGCCGGGATGAACAAGAAAAAAGTCACCTTCATCATGGGCTCACCCATCATTCAGGACACCTTCCATGCTGATCGCTGGGATTATGTCTATACGATCAGCCATGATGGCGGCAATCGAGCGAAGCGCCGACGCGTGACGCTGTTCTTCAAAGACAATCTGCTCGCGCGCGTCGAGGGCGATGTCACCCCTGCGCCCGGTTTGCTGACTGTGGACATGCATCAAGACACCACAGTCGATGTGCCCAACAAACCTCCGGGAGGAATTGTCAATAAAATCAAACGAGTAATTCCTTTCGTCGGCAAAGACGCGGGCGCGCAAAAGGCCACGCCGACAGTGGCAGAAGACGACGCTCCACCGAGCGAGCCGGACGCCACGCCAACGCAGACGATGACACCAACCGAACGCGCCGCGTTGGAAGAGGCCCATGCGGATGGCGTATTCTCGAAACTAAAATCCGCGCTTCCCTTTACCGGAGAAGGCAGCGCCACCGTCTCGAGCACTATCGTGGCTGCACCGCCTGAAACTGCTGAAAAGCCGACGAAAGAAACGACTGAAGGCAGTGGCGACACCGGGCTGATGACGTTGGCAAAATTCAAAGCCTTACTACCTTTTAAGGGCGGGGACAAAAAATCGTCGGACGACGCTTCACCGCCGAAAACGACCGCAGACGGAACCGGACCTATCGCTGCGGACAACGGGGGAAATGGCGCGGCAACACCCGATCCATCAGCGCACCCACGGGAGGGCGAAAAGACCGTCGAGGTGCCGACCACGCCGCCTGCGAAACCCGGTTTCTTTGCCCGTCTGTTTAGCCGGGAAAATAACGCCCCATCGAGCGTAGGAAATCAATAAGCGACTTGTCAGGACACCAAAACCGGCGGCTCGTCCCTCCCACGACCGCGACGTCGGTTTGCGCGTGCTTCCCGCGCCCGTTGCCAACGGGCGTCTTTTGGATCCCACAGTAAAGGCGGATAGATTTCTATTCTGTCTCCTCCACTGAGGATATCGTCCATCGCGCGCAACTGTCCAAAAATGCCCACACGCCATTGATCTAGCCTAATCTCCGGGAATTCCTCCGTCAGTCTGGACCGTTCTAAGGCGCCGCGCAGAGTCGTCCCGCGCGGCACCCGTAAGCGTCCGATGTACTGGACCGAACGCGCCGCACAAGCGATCTCAATCTCAAGCCACTCAGGCCCGGCCATAAGACGTCTCGGCACGTTGTCTAAAGGCGTTTACCAGCGAGCCCGTGACTGCCTTAAAAAGAGGCGAAAGTGTCTTGTCGAGCAGGCGACTGGCAAACTCGAACTCGAGATCGAGGCTTACCTTGCAGCCCAGCGGGTTGTCCTTGAATCGCCAAATCCCTTCTAACCGCTTAAAGGGTCCATCGACGAGCTGCATACGAAGCTCCGTCGGCGGTGTGAGGTGGTTGTCGGTCGTGAATGCATAATGCAATCCTCCCTTCGCAACAGTAAGTCGCGCACGCACCAGCCCAGGCGACTGGCTGAGACATTCAGCTTGCTGACACCATGGTAGAAACTGAGGATAGCTCGCCACGTCATTGACGAGCCTAAACATTTGCGCCGCAGAATAGGCGACAACGGCGGACTGATGGATCTCGGACATGGCGGCAACCGGCAACTTACGTACTACGGATAGACGGCGGATCAGACCGGCCCCGCACAGGGGCCGTCAAGTAGCAAACCCGGACGAACCGGCTTCGACACGCCAACCAACACCCGATCAAGGCGTAAAGTCTGTCTGCCGAGAGCCGCATCAAGCATTGTATGGCCCATAAGCCCTGTCGATCGCCAAGTTTCTGACCCAGCGAGTGGCCACTGATATACTGATCGTCCGCAGTCACTGCAAGTCCCATGTCCAGCCCATCCAAGAAAAACAACTCCAACGACGGTTCCATCACGCAGAACAAGAAGGCGTTCCACGACTATTTTGTCGAGCAGCGCATCGAAGCCGGGCTGGTTCTGGAAGGCTGGGAGGTAAAAAGTCTGCGGGCTGGGAAGGTACAACTCCGTGATGCCTATGTGTTGCTCAAAAATGGCGAGGCGTTTCTGCTCGGCTCTCTGATCAACCCACTGAACTCGGCGTCTACCCACATCACCCCGGATGCGCAGCGCACCCGCAAACTCCTGCTCCACCGGCTCGAAATTGCACGACTCATCGGTGCTATCGAACGCAAAGGCTATACCGCTGTTGCACTCGCCTTATACTGGAAGAAAGGCCGCGTAAAGTGCGAGATCGGGCTTGCGAAGGGCAAAAAACAACACGACAAGCGTGACGTCGAAAAAGACCGCGATTGGCAGCGTGACAAGCAGCGGCTGATGAAAGGACGCTGAGCGGCATCTTTATTGGGGGATGCGGATCGTACTTAAACCGAACTACTCCCTCGCCAGTATCATGTTGCGAACTACCGGACAAATCTGGAGTGCCCCTCGTTTGCCGTTGGAAACGCCGAAATGTCCGACATTGGCCTCGGGGCAGCACCTCCTCAGAAGTGGACACCGCGCACGACATAACGTGTGCGCGGCACCCGTCTGTTCGAGACCAAAAATGTCATCTAGCCCGCCTTAAACGGTACGTTCCGCCGTGTGTAGCATTGCACCTGGGTCCACCGGCTGATCACGAAAAGTGAATTTATCCTCCGCCAGATGCACACGCTGAAAAAACGTGGTCGGTGAGCTCACCTTTATGGCCGGGATAAAGCGGCGTGACGCACGCGATGGCCTACGACTCCGCTGACGGTGTTCTCATTATAACGGCCAACGTCCTGATCAATCTTTTCCACATCGGGCAATTATTTCTACTCAGCGCCCCGCCGCCTCACGGGCATGCTTGGAGACCGATCACCTCGGGCACCATGGCTGCTCTAGCCCTCTTCGCGGAGCTACGCGACATAATGGGTCACGGCAAGCAGACCAGCCTGTCTTACCTTGTCCGCGGCCAGTGGATTGCCCATCGACTCGGGTGAGAGGAAGCGCTTCCGGCGCCGCTCCATTGCGTTAATTGGCGAGGCGAAAATTCTCCGGACAGAACAGATCATGGTCGAAGCTGTCCGTCGGAATTTTATGACCGTGCAAAAGATGGGCGGTCATAAGGCCACCTTAAATACCAACAATTATGCCCTGCCCTTCCCTTCCCATCGTTCACCAAGTTCCTGTAGGGTTGCCTCATGTCGGACTCGCCAAGTCTTATGCTGGCTGTCGGGAAACAGGCCCATGAAGCGCTGCTTCAGCTTATTCCGACTGCGGCGCGCAAGGAACTGAAATGCCCGACGAGCGCTAAGCGTGAGCGCGCATCTAAACAACTGCGAAAACTGAACGGAGTTTTGGACTCTGTCTGACGAAAAATGTCCTCGCGCATGCTCTCAGCAGTCAAGGTGTCGCCTCAGGCCCTAGCGGATGCGATCGTCGAGCTGCGGCACAATTTTTGCATATGCTTATATAAAATCGCGCCCAACGACGGGCGACCCGCGCTTATAGATCAGGCAGTGAGTACAGAAGACATCTTTTTTTGATTCAAGGAGTGCGGTCCATGGGTCCAGGTCCTATCAGCGGCTATTTAGCGGATTTGCACGCGCGTGTAGCACCAAACCATTCAGGTTCGGTCGCCACTTACATCCCGGAACTTGCAAAGGTCAACCCTGATCAACTAGGCATCGCGCTGGTAACGGTCGATGGCCGTGCGTATGCGGTTGGCCACACGACACAGGCTTTCACCATCCAGTCGGTCTCCAAAGTGTTCACCTATGGCATGCTCCTCCAGAGTGCGAATCTCGAGCGGGTGATGGCCATCGTCGGGATCGAGCCTTCTGGCGACGCATTCAACTCTATCAGCCTCGATCCGCAGAGCGGACGGCCCGTCAACCCCATGATCAACGCGGGTGCCATCGCAGTCTCGAGTCAGCTCACCACGGGGGGCGCGTTGGCGGCAGAACAGCGTATCCTCCAGGCGTTCGGTCAGTACGCCGGTCGGCCACTTAGCATCGATCAGTCAGTCTACCAATCGGAAAAGACTACCGGGCACCGTAACCGGGCGATCGCTCATCTGCTGCTCAATAATAGCATTACCACCGGGGATCCTGAGCTCGGTTTGGACCTCTACTTCAAGCAGTGCTCGATCCTCGTCGACTGCCTGGATTTAGCTCGCATGGCGGCAACCCTTGCCAATGACGGGGTCAACCCCGTGACTCGCGAAGCCGTGATCGATGCGCCCAACGTCTCACGCATGCTGAGCGTGATGGCCTCTTGCGGCATGTATGATTTTTCCGGGCAATGGATCTACGAAATTGGCATTCCCGCCAAGAGCGGTGTCGGCGGTGGCATCATGCTGGTAATGCCGGGTTACTTCGGCCTAGCGGTGTTCTCGCCGCGACTCGACGCCAAGGGCAACAGTGTCAGAGGCATTGAGGTCTGCAAGGCGCTATCCGAAGAACTGGGATTGAACGTCCTGCAGCGGAGCCGCTCCGCCCTCGGAGCGGTGATCCGCGCCAACTACACCCTTGCCAATGTCAGCTCGCGCCGCGCCCGCAAGCCCGAGATAGCCGCCCAGCTCGCAGCGGTCGCTGAGAATGCCCGCGTCATCGAGCTGACCGGTGCGCTAAACTTCTATGCCGCAGAGCTCCTCAGCCAGACGGCCTTGTCGTTGCCCCCAGGATTACAGTACCTGATCTTCGACTTTCGCCATGTTTCCTCCTTCGAGCGTGCGGCTGCGAAGCTCCTCGCCAGTCTCATTGATGAGCTCGAGGGCGCGAATATTCTGGTTTTTTTTACGGACACGGCGCGTCTCGAAGAATTTGGCGCCATAGGCGAAGATGGCCGGGCGCTGCTCGACGAGCGGGCCGCTTCAACCCTCGCGAACCTAGACAAGGCGATCGAGCTCGTCGAGGATTGGCTGCTGCAAGCCATGGGCATCGACACCGACCTTCAGCAAGCCGTGGGCCTCAGCGGTGTGGCACTATGCGCGGATCTGAGCGCCGCCGACCAGCGCTATTTGACCCGTTACCTTACTGCCTGCCGATTCAATCAGGGCGAATACCTCACGCGCGCGGGTGAGCAGGGTGAACACTTGCACCTGCTTCTTGATGGACGGGTAAGCCTCCTGCAGCCGCTCGAGGGGGGGAGCCAAGAGCGCGTTGAGACGGTGGACCCGAGCGGCATGATTGGCCCTGCCAGTCTGGTCGGTCATGAGCCCCAGCCCTTTAACGTCTTCGCAGAATCCGATGTCGCCACGTTACGAGTCGATTGCGCGGCACTCCTTGCGGATCGCTCACCAGATGCCCAAAGGATTGCCCTGCATTTGATTCGAGGCTGCGCCGCGACTGCGATGAGCCGGCTACAGAAAGCCCTACGACAGTTGTACTCAAAAGTCTGAATTGAGTCGAGCGAGCGAGGTCACGTCGCGCTCGCAACGGGCGCGACCTAACCTGCACCGCGGAGCCATCCTGCCCGAGCGAACCCCTATAGAAGTGCGTCATTACGGGCCACTGCATGTGCTTGAATCGATTCGCGCCACACACGAGTGGCCGGAACTGCCGACTTATTATTGCGGGCGACAGTTTAACGTCGGTGCCGGCACAATGATCTTCTGTCTGGCCTGCGGGTAGGCGCCGATAGCGGTTTCGTCAACGCCATGACTTAGCGATAACTCCGCGGCGCCATCAAACATCGATCACTATTTAGTCGACGGCACACGCCCTAGTCTGTCTCGAAAACTCAAGCTGCGTTAATGATTAAAACAGTCCCAAGGTCTGCTATCTGGCAAAAATCGTCCTCCAAAACCACGCCTAATGTGCTGCCCGCGCTTCGATAAAGAGCGAAAAATAAAAGACATCAATCCTTGCCGGTACTCGAGGACGCGCGGCCCACGACGTCGAATGGCCCCTACTTAAATATCCGCACCGCAGTTTCGAGAGACTGGTCAATCCGTCGCAACTTGGTATATAAGGCGGCATGGCGGTCCGAAAAAAAGCGCGGCAGTCCCGCAAACAAGAAGGAGGAGTCATGAATCCATATCGTTACGCCAAGGCGCTAGCCTGGTCAGGCATGTTCTTGCTGATCGGCACAATTATTTTCTGGGGCATCTTGGGGCAGAATATCCCCCCTTATTCGCCTGCCATCGGGGCCGAAGAATTTGCTGCCCAGATTAGGCAACATGCCGCACAAATCCGGGTCGGAATGATCGTGCAGATGCCCATTTCAGTGCTTTATTTCACATGGGGCACCGCAATCTGGATCCTCATGCGCGCGATTGAGAAGGAAAACGGATCCAACGCGGTTCTCTCACTCCTGCAGTTGGCGGGCGCGGCCTTTACTACCGTGGTCTTCATTCTGCCTTGTTCGATTTGGCTCGCCATCGCCTACCGCCCGGAAGTGATGGATCCGAAAACGTTGCTCATGATGTACGATTTCGGCTGGATGTTCTTCGATATGGCCTATTCGCTCACGACCATGCAGCTGCTCGCCTTCGGAATCTGCATGCTGCAGGACCATCGCGAGCAGCCGCTGGTGCCGGCTTGGGCTGCCTGGTTCACCATGTTCGTCGTGGTGAGTTTCATCCTATTCACCATGATGCCACTAGTCTACGGCGGCCCCTTCTCACGCAGCGGACTGCTCAATTATTTCGTCGAATTTGTTCTATTCTTCCTGATGTGGTTGGTCGTCGGAATCTACGTCATCAAGGCAATTGGTCGGCTGGAACGAGAGCATCAGGTCAAACATGCAGATAGCTGAACCGTCGACGATCGACGCGCGTCCGGCGCGCGCGCCGGCTATCTGGATTTTTATTGCACTCGACTGCAGCAGCTTCGGCCTGTTCTTTTTCGTATTTATGGTTGAACGGCTGGGCCAGGCTGCTTTATTCAACCAGTCAGCACAGCGCTTAAACGCCGAACTCGGGTTTCTCAACGCGTGCATCCTAATCACGTCCAGCTGGCTGGTCGCTTGGGCGAATGCTGTGGGACGCAAGGGCAACTTCCGCCAAGCGCGGCGTTTACTTATGGCGAGCATGGGAACCGGGGCCTGTTTCGGTGTGGTGAAGACCTACGAATATTTCGAAAAATTCAAAGATGGCATCACGGTCGCGACCAATGAGTTTTTTACTTTTTATTTCGCGCTCACCGGCATTCATTTTGTCCACTATCTGGTCGGATTGCTCCTGCTTGGTGTGCTGGCGAAGGGACCACAACCGTTCGGCCCACCAGCGCAGGCGCAGGCGCAATATATGAAATGGCTCGAAGGGGGCAGCTTGTACTGGCACATGGTCGATCTGCTATGGATATTTATTTTTTCGCTCCTTTACCTGATGGGCGCGCGATGATTGGAACTGACAGTGCCGGCCCCCGTAATGCTTGGCTGCTCCTGATGTTGGTCTCGGCCCTCAGCTTCGTTGCAGCCGAATGGGTCGCGGAGCGACATATCGCGGTTGCCACCATTATGGCCATCGCTGCGGCCAAAATAACGGTAGTACTGCAGCGTTTCATGGAGATAGAACGAGCACCCACAGGGATCCGGCACTATCTGTACGGCTGGACCTTCGGTTGCACAGGGCTAATCTTTATCCTGTGGTGGCTGTCTGCACCATAGACCCGAAGTCTCCAGTCGCCGCCAACAAGTCTTGACGTGACGCCGGGCGGGCGTGAATCCGACCGGTCCGCAAGTTTTCTTCGTTCTGTTGAGGCGTCAATGTATTCCGCCTCACAACGTGATGTGCCTAGGTGATAACAGGCAGTTCTATCGTGAGAATTTATGACCTTAGTCAGCGTCTAGCTCGCGCTTGTGGTCGACAATCAATTAGGCGTGGTCCCGCTCGCAGTCCGCTAGGAAATCGGCTATCAGAACGCGCTTTATCTTGCCGTACTCGGCGATACTCAGTACGGCCTCCTCTCCTCCGCTTGCGGACCGAAAAGGAAACACTAAGTTTATCTTGTAGTACTCCCCATTACGTATTTTTAGAGTCGGCTTTTCGGACAATGAAACCGCCGACGACTGCGCAAAGGCGCGATAGCAAGACGACATTACAAGCCGACGCATCCCTCGGTCACAGACGTTAGCATCAGTTCACGTAATGTCGGCTGGTTCGCTTTAACCATCGGCTAAATCGACTTGGTAATTTGCTTGACCAATGCGGTTACCCAATTCCGGGGAGTAACCCGAATGCTTTGTGCCAGCACATTATTCATGAACCCGGTAATGTGGACTCGCTTGCCTCGTTTCATGGCCCGATAACCTGAGGACGCGACAGACTCGGCGCTTGGTAGTTTTTTGTTTTTTATCAAAGCGGAAGTCTGCATGACCGCCTTGTCCTGAAATCCTGAAGCGGTAGGTCCTGGGCATAAAGCGGTGACACTTACCCCCGCGCCTTCAAGTTCGCAGGCGAGACCCTCGGAGAAATGCAGCACAAAGCTTTTTGTCGCGTAGTAAACCGCCATGAATGGGCCAGGCTGAAACGCGGCTGTGGAGGCGACATTAAGTAACTTACCCCTTGTGACCAGAAGATCCGACAAAAATAACTTTGTTAAAATGACGACGCTATTCATGTTGAGTTGCATCATGCCTAGCGTGTCTGACAAATCGTTGTTTTTAAATTCACCAAAGATGCCGTATCCGGCATTATTGACCAACACATTCAGGACAATACCGCTCTGTTTGATCTGAGCGTGTAGTTGTGCAGGTCCGGACACGCTCTCCAAATCAACGCCTATCACGGTCACATGGGTTCCGTAATGCGTCTGAAGGTTAGCGGCTATTTCTTGCATTTTTACGACGCTGCGCGCTGCCAGAATCAAGTCGTAGCCGTCCTTGGCGAACTCTTCACATAGCGCCCTCCCAATGCCATTCGAGGCGCCCGTGATCAGGGCAGTAGGGTTTTTTGTCTGCATGATTTTTTGTCCATATGTTTAAACGCATCAACTTAAAAAGAAAAAAAACTCATCAACAGGCGATTTCGCTTTGCTCAATGAGCAACTTGAGTCGCGCAATGGGTTCCTCCCACAGCAAGCTGTAGAAATTTTCCCGTGATTCCCTTACCAGACTCACCATGCCCGCATCCTTGAGCACTTTCAAATGATGGGAAATCGAGGGGCGAGCGAGATGCATCAACTCGGTGATCTGATTCACATTCAAGCGATCATGCTCGGCAAGAATCAGAATGATTTGTTGCCGGGCAGGGTCGCCCAGCGCGTGGAACAGGCTCTCGCAAGCCCGAAATGTCTTCGCAACATCACTGAGGGTCCACGTGTTTACTTTTGACATCTTGCCATATCCGTTTATATGTCGAATCTCGTCGACTAATTATACAGAAGCATGACTGCGCGATGATAGTGCTACAACGCAACTCACCGGGCGTCGCCGCCGAAATAGCCCTCGCTAGTTATTATTATGCGGTTGCAGCGGTTCCCCAGAACCCCACACCGGTCAGCGACACCCCGCACGATGTCGCTGAAATTCAGGACGTCGCCTTTGGGCTATTCAAGCGCGGAGCGACTCGTTCATAGGCGCATCCCAACGCATTGGCGAGGGCATCAAGGGCTAACTTGGGCATCGCACCTAAGACGCACCGCCTTAAAATAGCGACGAGTCGGTGTGCAAAAAGACTTCAACAAAGACGCGGACTAAGAGGCGTTGCGGATGTAACCGTCGACCGAAGCCCAAATGCCGCGGCCAGAGCAGCTCCCACTCGCCAAGCGGCGCAATGCCCATAACGGTCACAACTCTGCGGTGAACATCATTTCAGGAGATCGAGACATCAAAAATCGCGGCAGAGAGGCGGCCGCAGCAGCCGCAAAAATAAGCAGCGCAACGACTAGCCCTAGCGCGATATGGTAGTTGCCGTAATGGTCGTACAAACGACCGGCAACCAGCGGTCCAAGGGACGCCCCGACCCAAAAGAATGCGTAAACGGTCGCGAAGAGAAACCCATAATGACGAAACCCGAAATAGCGAGAGGTCAGATATGCGATGAGATCGACCTCTGCGCCGAACGAAAAGCCGATCAGAATCGCAGAGAGGGGTGCCATCGACATGCCGAATGTCGCGAGCATCGCGCAGCCAGTCGCCGTAATGAGAAACACGACCGCCGCCACGTAAGGTGCGAATAGACGATCGATAAGCCAACCAATCCCGATGCGACCGACAATCACCCCACAGCCGATGAGTGATGCGATGCGCGCGGCCGCCATCCCCTCAAAGCCGGCATCCCGTAGCATCGGGACCATGTGGACAAGAAGCGCTGAGCAGGCGACTGCGGCCGCGCCGAAGCCCAGCACGAGTATCCAGAAAGTTCGTGTCGCGAAAGCGGCCAAGCGTCCAGGCCCCACAGGTTCGGGCTTAGCGGTTGCCACCGGCGGGGCTTCCAGCCACCGTAAAACAAAAAACCAGGGCACGACCACGAGTCCGGCTAGAACCAAGAACCCCACGCGCCAGCCATGCGTTGCGATCAGGCTCTGCATCACCGGGGGCATAACCAGCGCGGCAGTCCCCGGCCCGACCAGCGTGATGCCAAGCGCGAGCCCCCGCATGGCATCGAAGTGCCCCGCGACCACTCGCGAATAAAGAATCGAAGTCGTGCCCGTACCCAACACCATCGTCAAAAAAAACAGACCATAGAAGGCTTGTAGGGTGCCGTTGAAACGCGCTATCAGGAAAAGCATGAGGCTGAGGCAGGGGATGGCGATCAATACGACGGGCCGTGCACCTACGCGGTCCACAAGCAGGCCCATCGGCGGCGCTGTAAGGACGAGCCCGAAGCTGCCGTAGAACATCGTCGAAGTCACATCACCACGTGACCAATGGAACGCTTCCTGGAGGGGCATGACGAAAAGACCGAAGCTATAAAACACAATACCGGCACTGCCCATGCCGCAACCGAGCGTCGCCGCAAGCAACAGCTGCCACCCCGTGGTCAGCTCCTGTTTCCATGTGGTTGAATGATTCATTGCCCGCATTCTGCGCGCAGGATGGTCGCCGCACAACTTAGGGGCGTCGTGCCAGAAGCAACCCGTCGCTCAAGCCGCACGTCTGCCTTGAAGCAAGAAAACTAGCGCTATCACCGCATAACTTGCCGGGATCTCCCACCCGGCAGCACCCAACGCGAGGGTCTCGACGGGTCCCACAGGCGTAATCCGAACCCCATGAATAAGACCGAAACAGGATAGGACCGCGGCCAAAGTCGCCCATCCGGCCGCCGCCTTGAACTTGCGGTCGATAAGGTCGCAACCCAGCGCTGCCCACAACGTGCTGGTAAACAAAAACCCGGCCCATAGATGTAACGCACCACTTATAACGAACGCCCCTGAACCATCGATACGCGATAGATTTTTCGCATCGGGGATGATATCAACCGCTCGCAGGGCACCGGTCACGATCACGACCCCCCACGCTGCCAGCGCGGGGAAAAAGCCTAGCGCGATAGCCGGGGCGTGCCGTGCAGGCGTGGCTTGGAAAGCCTGTGCGGTGATGACGATCGCGATCCACACGACGATTCCCGCACCCGCCTCCACCGGGACGGACCGGGCCAGCAGAGGCGCGAAGCCAGGCAAGATAACGGCCGCCCAAAAAAGACCATTGGCAATTGAATAGCCGGAGCGCGCACCCATCGCCTTCCATCCCGGATGACCGATGTACACGGTTGTGGGAAAACAACTACCGAAGCAGGCCGCAACACCCGTCGCTAGACCATTGATCAGCATGGTGGCGGGGACCGGGTAGGCATCTCCTGCCGCCTCCGCACTCTCGATATTCTGTAAAGTGCCGAGGACGTTCAGAAGTCCCATCGACAGGATAACGGTCCAAGCACTGCCGAGCCCCGGCAACCCAAACCCTGCCAACAGCGCCGTCAGTGATGACTCCGGTAACGCAAAGCCCCAGGGAATACTGATGACTGGCAACGTCGGGTCTTTAAAAATCCACGCTGCAAAAGTACCGAGGAGTACGGCCAGTAAACCGGCTGGAATCCCGAATGGTAATGAACGCCCACTCATGTAGTGGCCCAACACGAAGCCGAAACCAATCAGCCCGACAAGTGGGTGGGCATAGATACGAAACAAAAAATCCATTGCGATAAACGCAAGTGCAATGCCGGACAAGGCTGACAGAAGGGCAGCACGCGGCGTATGTTTCCTGATACGTTCGCCAACCAATGCGCCCGCGGCTTCAATGATCCCGGATAGGAAGCACGCGGTGAGTCCAGCCTGCCACGCGCGCTCAGCTCGCTCAGCAGTGGGCAGATCGCTACTGCCAATCCAGACAGGCAGCATGACCAGAAAAACGTAGGCAAAGATGGACGGCGTGTTGATGCCGAACGGCAGCGCCGTGACATCTTCTCGACCAGTCCGGGCAGCAAGCACGCGAGCCTGCCAGCCGTAATAGAAATTACCCACCAGAAGACTCATGGCAATGCCAGGCAGGATGCGTCCGAAAACGAGGGCGTCAGGAAAGTGCAGTAAGCCCCGCGTCAGGGCAACAATGAGCAAAATCTGGACAAGATTATCCACCGCAAGGCCGAAAAACCCGTCGAGATCACCACGCACGAACCAAGGTTGACGCATATTCAGCTCCCTCCCCGATACCCAGCCCGCTAGGGTGTGGGATCTGAATCGTTAGTAAATCCAGGGCAATTCAAATCTTTGCCTAAGGTACATTGTCTCGTGAACCGACACATTACCGTGAGATCCTGTGCACCAGGAAGACGCTATCATGCTGTAAACGCCGGACCCGGAAAAATCGGCGGCAAGCGCGTAGTCATCCGGCGCCCTCGCAAGTCCAGCGCAGGGATCAGCGTAGACAACTGATAATTATTATTGGAAGAACCTCATTCGGCAGGGATGACTCGAATAGCAACGCCTCATCTAAACCGTGCTTTGCAGCTATTGGCACCACCGCGTTGATCAAGGCGTCCGAGGCTTGACCGAGAAGCGCATTGGCAATCAGTTTGCGGTACATTATGCGTATCTCAGCACTGGTGGTGTGTGTAACCGTGCTGAAGAACCCTGGCCAATTAAGGTTGCCCGCGTGCCCGATTCTCCCGCGAATATCATCCATACTCCAGTGCCTCGTCGCCGCTTCTACCTGTCTTTCGCGATCGGTAGCGTGCTGTTGTTTATCGCATTTGCCGGCGCTTACCGTGCATGGTCCGTATATCACGTCTTGCCGACTATCCGACTTGGACTGCTCCACTCCAAGACCGGCGCAATGGCCGTCGCTGAAAGCGGCATGATTGATGGCGAGTTGCTGGCCGTGGCGGAAATCAATGCGCGGGGCGGAATACATGGACGTCGCGTAGAGGCAATCGTCGCGGATGGTCGCTCGGATGAACAGATTTTCGCCGAGGAAGCAGAGCGGCTCATTACAGAAGAGAAGGTCGCTACCGTCATCGGTTGCTGGACTTCTGCCTGCCGCAAGACGGTACGACCGGTGTTTGAACAACATCGACACCTACTCGTATATCCCATGGCCTATGAGGGACTAGAGGCCTCACCCAACATCATCTATGTGGGTGCCGCTCCCAACCAGCAGGTGTTGCCCGCCCTGAAATGGGGTTTAGACACCCGTGGACGGCGTGTGTTTCTAGTGGGATCCGACTACGTATGGCCGCATGCGGTGAACGCGATCATAAAAGACGGATTAAAGTCGCTCGGCGGCCAATTGGTCGGCGAGGAGTACATTTCTTATGGCAGCAGCAAAGTCAACCGTGCGGTCGCCGCGATCATCGCGGCTCGGCCGGACATTATCTTCAGTGCTATTGCGGGTGAAAGTAATGCGCCTTTCTACCACGCTTTGCGTGCCGCCGGCATTGAAGTAAACAAGATGACACCCGTCATGTCATTCAGTCTTGGCGAAAACCAAATTCAGTCTTTCCCGCGGAAGGACGTCACTGGGCAATTCATTGCCTTTAACTATTTTCAGAGCATCGATAGCCCTATCAACAAAGCATTTGTAGAGCGTTTCCGCAAGCGCTACGGCGCCACCCGCCTTACGAGCGATGCAGCCGAAACCGGCTATTTTGCGGTTTACCTATGGGCGCAGGCCGTGCGCAGTACGGACAGCACCGAGGCTGAAATGATCCGAGATGCCATGTTGCGGCAAAGCTTCGAGGCGCCGGAAGGCATCGTCTCGGTGGATGCCGAGACCCACCATACTTGGCGCCCGGTCTCCATCGGTCAGATCGATTCGAAGGGTCAGGTAGATGTCGTGTGGAGCGCAAATCGCCCGATCCGTCCAGAACCCTACCCGCGTACCCGCACCCCCGCACAATGGGAGGCTTTCCTGTCTGATCTCTATGCGCGATGGGACCACAGCTGGTCCAATCCCGTGGAGCACGAATGATGGACGTGGCTGTCCCTGAAGCTCGGGTTTATCTGCGAAAACTCAATCCGCGCACCTCGATCGGCGGGCGCCTGATCTTGTGGTTTTTAGGCATCGCCGTGGTGTCCTCGGGCGCGATCGCTTGGCGGCTTTATGAGATATCGAGCCGTGCATTGGCGCAGACCTACCGCGAGCAGTTGACGGTGATAGGACTTCGCAAGTCTAGTGCGCTCGAAACTTACGCACGCGAGCAACTACGAAGTCTCACCGTAATCGGCACACGGCCCAGTACCGCTGCTGCGATTCGCGAACTGGGCGCAGCACTCGCCAAAGGTGGGGCGAAGTCATCTGTTTATCGAGACGCCGCACTAGGCCCCACTCAATTAATGGAGTCTATCGCCGGCATCTATGGTTATCCAGAAATGCTCTTGCTGTCGACTACCGGTGAGGTGGTTTATGCGATGCGCGGTGGGCTGGCCGGTCTCGAATCGGGAACAAACCTCTTGACCGGACCGCTCAACCATAGCGAGTTGTCCGAAATGTTCGAGCGAGTGAGTACACTGCTGCAACCCGAGTTCTCGGACTTCAAAATCTATCCCGGCACGCATAGCCCGGTGGCCTTCGCGGCCGGCCCAGTGAAGGACCAGGAGGGCGCGGTCGTCGGCGTGATAATGGTTGAGATCAATAACGCCGAACTGTTCGGTATCTTGGAAGATCGGACAGGGCTGGGCGTTTCCGGTGAGGCTATCGCCGTCACTCGTATTGGTAACGAGGCAGTCTTTGTGGCACCGACCCGTCACGATCCCGGAGCAGCCTTTACCCGACGGGTAACCTTGGACAGCAAAGGTTCCCGGGCTCTATTGCGTGCCGTCCGTGGCCAGACCGGGTATGGGGAGTACACCGATTACCGCGGTATGCGTGCACTTGCGGTTTGGGGTTATGTCCCCTCATTCCGTTGGGGACTGGTGGTCCAACAAGACACCGTAGAGGCCCTGCAGCTGATTGCCGCCCAGCGGCGGGTCACGTGGTGGTCGCTCGCATGCTTAATCCTGCCGCTGATGCTCGCGGCGCTCATCGCCGCACGTTCTATTTCACGGCCCGTTATTTTTGCGGCGGAAACTGTGAGCCGCGTCGCGACCGGCGACCTCACTGCGCATTTCGACAGCGGCGGAGCGGACGAAACTGGCGCACTACTGCGCGGACTGCGCGTCATGATAGACAGCTTGAGCAGGCTCCTCGGGCAAATTCAGGAAGCCAGCCGCCAACTCGGTTCGACCGCCAGCCGAATCACTGCTACCGCACGGACGCAGGAGTCCAATGTGGCTGATTTCAGCGGCTCAGCGAGCGAAATCGCGGCGGCTTCTCGCCAAATTTCCGCCACCGGAAGGGAGCTGTTGGTAACCATGGATGCGGTGGTTGCCGCAGTCGCCGAGACCTCTACACTCGCTGGCGCGGGACACGCCAGCCTGCAGGGGATGGATGACACGATGCGACAACTGGCCATTGCCACGGAGGCCATCGCAGAGCGGCTAGGGATCGTTGCACAGAAAGCGGGCAACATCAGCGGGGTCGTGCTGACCATGACTCAAGTCGCCGATCAAACCAACCTTTTGTCCTTAAATGCGGCCATTGAGGCTGAAAAAGCAGGGGAATTCGGCTTGGGTTTTGCGGTGGTGGCGAGAGAGATCCGTCGCCTCGCGGATCAGACCGCCGTTGGGACACTGGATATCGAACGGACGGTTACCGATATGCAGACTTCGATCGCGCAAGGGGAGCAAGAAATGAGAAAGTTCCGCGCGGAGGTCACCCGTGGGGTCACCGCGAGTACGGCTACTGGCCAGCAATTGCGCCAAATTATCGATAATGTGCAGGAAATCACACCGCGTTTCGAGGCCGTTAGCGAAGGCATGCGTGCGCAATCCGAGGGCGCCCGTCAAATCAGTGACGCCATGATTCAGCTGAACTCAATTGCGCAATCCACTGCCACCTCCGTACAGGAACTCAGACAAGCCACTGATGAGCTATTCAGCGCGGCCGGTGGGCTGCAGGAAGCCTTGCTGCGCTTCAAAACCGAGACTTAATGCGATGAGAATCCTCTGGCTTAGCACTCGTTTTTCCTTTGCGCGGACAGACTTCCACCGCGCGTGCAGCAGTGCGGTGCTATGCGTCTGAAGCTCCGTTTACGCGACAGAATTCTGCTCTGCAGCGGCGCACCACTCTTGTTGCTGGTCGCGCTGGTTGCGGGGATCTTTCTGCGACATCTGTATGTAGTCTACGACTCGCTTGGCGAGCAACTTTTGGAGGATGCCGCGGACAATGCCGCACAGCGTCTGAATGTCAGCAATAGCCACGGAGGAGGCGCGGGACTCGACATGACGCCGGATAACCTCCTGACCCTCATGCGGGAGAGACAGCCTTACAAGACGGTGGAATTTCTGCTGGTGAACGGGAAGGGACGTGTGATTTCCGCCACCATGGCAACCGATCTTCAAGACACTACGCTGGAAACGACACCTTACGCTCGGATCGTGGGTGATTTTTTTCAGAATAACGCGCCCCATATGTTCAAGCACATCGCGGATCCCGTGAGTGGCGAGCAACGCCTTCTCGTAGGTACCCGGGTCGCCAATACGGGATGGACGCTATGGCTAACCGTGTCGGAGCAGGAAGTCGTAGCCCCCGTGTGGCTTTTTTTCACACGTATCGCGACGCTAATCGCCGTCGGGACCGCGATCGCGATGCTCATTTCGTTCCTGTTTTTCAGGGCACTCATCGGCCGTGTCACTACGGCTGCGAAGGCGGCGACTCGAGTAGCCGCCGGTGATCTCACTGTCGTGGTGGACTCGGCGACGAATGACGAATCCGGCGAACTCATGCGCGGACTGGGCATCATGGTGTCGGCCCTCCAGAGACTGGTGCTCCGCCTCAAGCAGTCCAGCGGTGCTCTGATCGTTAACGCTGGCGAAATTTCTTCTGTCGCGATCACCCAGCAAGAAGTCAATGCAGAATTCGGCGCGTCAACCAGTCAGATTGCAGCTTCCGTCAATGAAATTGTCGCCACCGCGACTGAACTCCTACAGACCATGCAGCACGTGAATGCGGCGACCGACCAGACCGCTGAGGTGGCGAGCCGAGGCCGTGGGGATCTCGAGCGCATGGAAGGTACGATGCAACATTTGTCCGGTGCCACTAGCGCTATTTCGGCCAAGCTGGCGGTTATCGCCGAGCGGGCAAACAAAATCGGCACGGTCGTAACGGCTATCCGGAAAGTCGCTGAGCAGACCAATTTGCTCTCGCTCAATGCGGCAATTGAAGCGGAGAAAGCCGGCGAATATGGCCGAGGTTTCTCGGTCATCGCCCGCGAAATCCGTCGCCTTGCCGATCAAACGGCTATCGCAACGCTCGATATCGAGCGCATCGTCAATGAAATGCAGTCGTCCGTGTCGAGTGGCGTGATGGAAATGGACCGTTTTGGTGAGCAAGTGAATCAGGGCGTCAGCGAGGCCACTCAGTTAGGAGAAGAACTCGGGGTCATCATTGAGGGCGTGGAAAATCTTAAGCCCCAGTTCGATTCCACCTATCAAGGGGTGCAAGCGCAAGTGATAGGCGCGGGTCAGATTAGCGAAGCGATGCGTCGGCTACAGCAAATCGCGCTGGTATCCGAGGAATCTTCGTCCGGGCTGACCGGTGCCGCCGAGGCGTTACAGGAAATGGTCCGGATGCTGAGCCTGGAAATAGACCGGTTCCGTACGCACTAAACCTGCGGAGCGACTATGCTGATCGTGCTTTTCAATATTGATATTCAGCGCTTCGGGCTTGACGCGCGTGTATTGACGGAGATTTTGCCCGCCGTGCCGCTACAGGAAGTCTACGGCAGTATCCCGGGCGTCGCCGGCATGCTCCTGCATCAGGATGCGCCAATTCCCGTAATCGATATCGGTTGGCTGACTACCGGGCGGCCCTGTCCGCCACGACTCAGCACGCGCATTCTGATATTCGACTACAAAGCGGGGCCGCCGGGGGCACGCCTGGGACTTCGCGTTGAGAATGCAAACGATGCAGAAGAAATCGATGAAGAGGCGTTCATTCGGCCCGGCTTCGTGTCTCCGACGACGCCCTATTTGGCGGGAATTTTGCGCCGCGGGCTCGAGACGATTCAGTTAATAAACCTGGATCGCCTCCTCTCTGCGGAGGTTCGTGCTTGTTTGTATCCCGAATCCTCCGCCTAATGAAGCTACTTCTCGACATCGCGCGCGAGCTGGCCGACGAGGCGGGCTTTGATCCGAACATCATTTCCGATCGTCATCTAGAAACCGCACTGCATCGACGACGCCATCAGACTCGAGAACCAACCGAGCATACTTATGCGCTTCGCGTGCAGCGCGATGCCGAAGAGCGGACGGAACTACTAGAGGAACTACTGGTACGCGAGAGTTGGTTTTTCCGCGACACCGCCCCGTTCACATTACTGACCGAAATAGCGAAAACACGTTGGCAGCGAAACCCCTCCCTGCGAGTTTTGAGCGCGCCGTGTGCCGGTGGAGAGGAGCCGTATTCCATTGCTATTACCCTCGCAGCACGCGGAATACCCCCGACGGCCGTCCAGATCGATGCGGTCGATCTCAGCCGCCGCGGACTCGCCCAAGCGGCCAGAGGCGAGTATGGGGCACGAGCGGTCCACGCCGTACCGCCTGCATTGCGAGATGCGTGGTTTCATGCACGGGAAGGGGGCCACGTCGCGATAGTCCCCAGCCTGCGGGACCGTGTCAGTTTCCATCGGGCGAATCTTCTGTGCCTGCCGGCCATTCTCACGACGCGCACCTACGATGTCATTTTCAGCCGAAATGCCTTCATCTACTTAAGTGTCGCCGCGCGCGACCAGGTGATTGATCAGTTCGAACAACTCCTGGCTGCGGATGGTGTGCTGTTCGTCGGACACGCGGAAGCCGCCCTGCTCCGTGGAAGAGCCTTCGCGGCGTATGGTCCCCTAGGGGCTTTCGCATTCACGCGTTCGCAGACGACTGCTCGTGCGCTCACCCCATCATCGGTGTCCGCCACAGGCACGGCCGCACCAACGCAAGCTGCCCCGTTAAGGACCGTAGGATCACCATCCGCGACACCCGCACGCCGAAAGCCCATGCCGTTGTTGGCACGGGCGCGTGATTTGGCGGACATAGGCGCCTATGCAGAAGCCGGGGTCTTGCTTGTCGAGCTCATCACACACCAGCCCTTCCTGACCGAAGCACAGTACCTGCTCGGGCTCGTACGGGCCGCGGAAGGTCATCTCACCGAGGCGCGGCGCTGCTTCGAGCGCGCGATATATCTCGATCCGGAACATGCCCCGAGCCTCAGACATCTCGCCCTGCTCGTCGCTGCGGGCGATAACGACTCACCGATGGCGCATCGCCTACATGCCCGTGCGAGTCGTCGGGAATCGACGCCATGACCGATTCTTCCCTCATTGAGGAAGAAGCCTGCCGTAATAAAATCGGGGTATGGGGAGACCGCTCCTGTCCCGAACTGGTCCAGTACACGCATTGCAGGAACTGTCCGGTATACGCGCAGGCCGGCCGACAGCTACTCGACCGCGAAGCGGCGCCTGGTTACATCGAGGACTGGCGAACCCGAATCGCGTCGGTTTCTCCGCAAAACGCCGCTGCGCAATGCGCGATCGTTATCTTCCGAGTATCGGGCGAATGGCTGGCGTTACCGACCCGTCTTATTAGAGAGGTCGTCGACCCAACACCCGTTCATCGAATTCCGCATCGCCAAGATCAGCGCTTTATGGGGCTTGTCAATGTACGGGGCGAGCTAATGCCGTGCGTTAGTTTATGTGAAATGTTGAGCACGTCAGCCGAGGCAGAACAGAATCTACGGGCGTGGCCCCGCCTGCTCGTACTGGAACGTGACGGTGCTGCTTGGGCGCTTCCCGTCGACGAGGTTGATGGTGCCCGCCGCATTCCGCTCGAATCCCTGCGACGCCCACCGGTCACAGTAGCCTCCGGATCGCCCTCGTTCACCGCTAGCGTGTTCACCATAACAAAAGGTGACGTGGGCCTCCTCGATGACGATCTACTTCTACTCGCGCTCAGGGACGTCTGCAGATGAGTAACGATGATCTGGGCGACTTCTCGATGCTGGAATTATTTCGAGAGGAAGCTGAGACCCAGTTGGCAGCGCTCTCCAACGGTCTCGTAGCGCTCGAAAGTGCTGAAGATCGCAAGCCTATTCTGGATGAACTGATGCGCGCTGCCCATTCGATGAAGGGCGCGGCTCGAATCATCGGACTCGACTCCATGGTTAAGATTGCCCATGCGGTGGAGGATATCTTCGTCGCCGCGCTCCGCGGTGAACTCGCCATTGAGGCTCCACAAGTTGATGTGCTCCTCAGTACCGTGGATTTTGTCAACGCGCTTGCGCGCGGAGAGACTGACGACTCGGCGACAGGAGAAGTCGAAATTCCTTCACGCCTCGCCGCGCTGACACTGGTCCGTGAAGGACGTCTTGAGGTGGCACCGAGAGCAGAAGTACCGCCGCCAGCATCGCTCGTCAGCCAAGAAACGCCGGCCATAACACCCGCCGGACCCTCCATCGTCGCTGACCCCACACCACCGGCGAGCTTGGTCGCAAACGTTACGGCATCTTCGCCGCCGATGCCCGCCGCTCGGATGCCCGAAAAATCTATTCGGATGACCGCCGAGGCGATTGAACGACTCACCGGGCTAACCGCCGAAACAGTAGTCGAAGCGACCCGGTTAGAGCACCTCATGGACGATTTCGGGACACTCCGCGAGCGTCAGCGCGAACTGCATGTTCTACTCTCCGGCCTCCGCCGGTTATGGGATGAGAGGACCGATCTCTCACTCGTCAAAGACAATCTGGAGGCGGCTTTCACATGCCTGGATCAATGTAATCGACTGCTTGGGGAGCGGGACGAAAAGCTGGAGCAGTATGCGCGACGTTCGTCGAATCTCGCCACTCGCCTCTCGCGGGAGACGCTATCAAGTCGAATGATGCCGTTTGGCTCTATTCTCCGCGGCTACCCGCGCCTAGTACGCGATCTGGCACGTGATTTAGACAAAAGCTGCCGGCTCGAGATCCGAGGAGAATCCACAAAAATCGATCGAGAAATCCTCGAACGCCTTGATGCACCGCTCAATCACCTGGTGCGCAATGCGCTTGACCACGGTCTTGAAGCCACCGCGCAGCGCGTGGCAAACGGCAAGTCGCCGGAAGGTCGACTGATGGTAGAGGCGTATCACCGCTCGGGCCAGCTTCGCGTGCTCGTCAGCGATGATGGTGATGGCATCGATGTCAACAAACTCCGCGCGAAAGTCGTCGAACGCCAGCTCGAATCTGCTGAACGGGCTGCAAATCTATCGGAAGACGAACTATTCGAATTCTTGTTTCTGCCGAGTTTCTCGACCGCGTCCGCAATTACCGAAATCTCTGGTCGTGGCGTTGGACTGGATGCAGTCCGCACCATGGTGCAGGAAGCTCGCGGCGCCATCCGCATCCGCAGTCAACCAGGGAAAGGCACTACTTTTGATATCGAGCTGCCAATCACCCGCTCGGTGGTACGCGCATTACTGGTGCGAATTGCCGGCGAGCAATATGCAATTCCTATCCCACGGATCGAACGCGTGCTGTCCCTCTCAACGGATGTCCTGCACAGCGTAGAAGGGCGACCCTACTTCGCTTTTGACGGTGCCGATATCGCGCTGGTACCAGCGGTCGAGATCTTAGAGCTCGCCCTTCCTGAGTGGACGGCGACCGAATTTTCGGTAGTCGTCATGAAAGAGAATGAGCAAATTTATGGCCTCATCGTCGATGCGTTTGTTGGCGAGCGCGATCTCGTTGTGCGTCCATTGGATCCCCGTCTCGGCGCCCTGCCTGATATCGCATCAGTGGCGACTGATGAGGCAGGCGCCATTGTTCTAATCCTTGACGTCGACGAGCTAGTCCGAGCAATCGACGGCATGATCACGGGAGGTCATCTGCGGCGGCCCGCGGCACGTGCCAAGGATCTCAAGCAGAACGCCGTGAAACGAATTCTGGTGGTTGACGATTCATTAACGGTTCGTCAAGCCGAGCGGCAGCTACTCGAGAATCACGGCTATCTGGTCGATGTCGCGGTGGACGGGGTAGAAGGCTGGAGCGCCGTGCGCCTCAACCCGTATCACCTCGTCGTCACTGATGTCGATATGCCGCGCATGAACGGCATAGAATTAGTGCGAAAAATTCGAACGGAAGGACGGCTGCATTCGCTGCCCGTTGTGATCGTTTCGTACAAGGACAGAGAGGAAGATCGACTCTTGGGATTGGAAGCAGGGGCCAACCATTACCTCGCCAAGGGCGGTTTTCGAGATACCGCGCTCCTCGATATCGTAATGGACCTCATCGGCCCACCGACGGATTAACAAGGTTCTGGGATGCCACTTAAAGTCGGAATAGTAAACGACATGAAGTTGGCGACTGCTGTACTTCGGAAAGTGGTCACGGCAGATCCAGCACTTAGCGTGTGCTGGACAGCCGCGGATGGACTGGAAGCCGTGGCGCAATGTGCAGCGGAGCTACCGGACATTGTTTTGATGGATCTTGTCATGCCCAAGCTGGACGGGGCTGAGGCGACCCGCCGCATTATGGCTCGGACCCCTTGTCCGATTCTCATTGTAACGTCCACGGTGGATGGTCATCTGCCGATGGTGTACGAAGCGATGGGCGGCGGCGCGGTAGACGTGACCACAACACCCGTTGTCGGCGATCAGCGCATGGCTGACGATGGTCTTCTCCTGCGTAGAAAAATAATATCCGTGTGTGCACGTCACCAACCGGCGCGGCTACGAACGCGGCCAATGGATGCGGCCTCGCCGTTGCCCGTACAACTCGTACCGCACAGACCACTGCGTGTGAGCACTTCTGCGGGCCTGCCACTGCTTGCGATTGGCGCATCGACCGGCGGCCCCGCCGCGCTTGCCACTATACTACAAGATTTGCCGGATGATTTTCCCGCTGGGATCGTGATTGTCCAGCACATCGACAGCGCCTTTGCCGAGGGTCTTGCGCACTGGCTGAACAGTCGCACGGCGCTAAAAGTCTCCATTGCCGGACAGGGAGAATCGCTACAGTGCGGACAGGTGTACATTGCAGGTACCGGTGATCATCTGCTGATGGACGTCAAAGGTGCGCTCCAATACGTCAGTGAGCCCAGCGATTCAATCCATCGACCGTCCATCGACCTTTTCCTGCACAGCGCCGCGCAGCACGCGGCGCCCGGCAGCTGCGGTGTGCTTCTGACCGGCATGGGCCGCGACGGCGCCGCGGGCCTACTCGCCATGCGGGAAGCGGGCTTCATGACGCTAGCTCAGGACCAGGCGAGCTCCGTGGTCTATGGCATGCCTAGGGCAGCTGCTGAACTCAATGCCGTAACCCGCGTCCTCCCGCTCACGGACATGGCGCACCACCTGAAGTCCGCGTTCAAGGAAGCTATTTCCTCATGAGTGAACTATCTCCAAGCCCCGCCCCTTTTGCCATCCGCGTCCTACTCATCGACGACCAACGGATGGTTGGGGAAGCCGTTCGTCGTATGGTGGTCAACGAGCCTAATCTTGTTTTTGAGTTCTGCCAAAAACCGGAAGAGGCGATCGCTACCGCAGAGCGGTTCCAGCCCACGGTCATTCTCCAAGATCTCGTGATGCCCGGGATTGATGGTCTGACGCTCGTAGAGTGCTACCGGGCCAATCCCGCAACACGGGCGGTGCCGACGATCGTCCTGTCGAGCCAGGAGGAGCCCCTCGTGAAAGCAGAGGCCTTCGCGCGTGGTGCAAATGATTACCTCGTCAAACTGCCCGACCGTATCGAGCTCCTAGCACGCATCAAGCATCACTCGCAGGGCTACATTCACCTCCTTGAACGGAACGCGGCCTTTGATGCACTCGCGGCAAGTCAGATCGAGCTGCAGACCGAGAAAAACCGACTCGAAGTTACCCAGCGCCGACTTGATTCTGAGTTGAACGAAGCCGGCAGGTACGTCACGTCAATTTTCCCACCCCCCTCGGAAGCTCCACTCAAGATAAACTGGTTTTATCAACCCTCCGCCGAACTGGGCGGTGATTCCTTCGGTTACCACTGGATTGACGACGACCATTTTGCGGTCTATTTGCTCGACGTCTGCGGCCACGGCGTAGGACCCGCGCTGTTATCGGTTACGGCTATCAATCAGATTCGATCCGGCTCTATTCCCAACGTCGACATGCGGGATCCGAGTGAAGTTTTAGCCGCGCTCAGCAATATTTTCCTGATGGAAAAACAGAATGATATGTATTTCACGCTGTGGTACGGGGTGTACCATGCCCCCACGCGCAGGCTCTGTCATGCGAGCGCAGGGCACCCTGCTGCGTTACTGCTGATCCCACAAGTCGAGGGGGGATTTCGTACCGAACAAGTGCTCGAATGCAACATGATCATTGGCATGATGGAAGACATTTCCTACACCTCGGCGGTCACGCCTGTACCGGAAGGAGCCCATCTGATCGTGTTATGTGATGGCTGCTTCGAAATTCTGGATACCAACGGCGTCGAACTCAGTTTTGACGATTTTGAATCCTTTGTACGCGACAACGCGGTGCACGACGACATCCTCGAACGGACCTTCAAGTGGGCACAACTGCAGC
>CAIKBL010000041.1 GCA_903825645.1 uncultured Pseudomonadota bacterium
CCTCGGCGGTTCGATCATTCCTCGGCGGTAGGACTTCACCCTCACCCGTCACAAGGGGGGGAAAGCTGGGTCTTTATGAACGCAGGATTTCGGATAATCGTTGACGTGCCCTGTCGGACGCCCAATCCAGTTCAGTCCAAATCACACGTAAAAGCCATTTTGCGCTACGCTTCCTCTGGTGATTTCGAACTCTAGAACAGTACGACTTGAAAACGTCGGCAAAACCTTTCCAAACGGGGTATGTACACTCCGCGGATTATCCTTTGTCGTGGCACAGGGCGAGTTCGTCTCCATCCTGGGCCCGTCCGGCTGCGGCAAGAGTACGGTGCTGAAACTATTATCGGGACTGGACTCACCGTCGGAAGGGCGGGCATTTCTGCCAACGGCCTCTGGTCGTAGAAAGACCGATACCGCTTTTGTATTCCAAGAGCCCACATTGATGCCTTGGGCCACCGTCTTCGAAAACGTCTGGCTCCCGTTACGGCTGACGGGCGTATCACGCCGGACGGCCGCGCCGCTCATTGAAAGCACCCTATCGCAGGTGGGTCTCGGGGAATTTCACGCTGCCTATCCGGCTGAGCTATCCGGGGGCATGAAGATGCGCACTTCCATCGCGCGTGCGTTGGTCACTCGCCCCAACCTGCTGCTTATGGATGAACCTTTCGCCGCACTGGATGAAATTACCCGCGCTAAGCTCGGATCCGATTTAATGCATTGGTGGAATGCACTTCACCTCTCGGTCGTGTTCGTAACGCATAGCATTTTTGAAGCGGCATTTTTGAGCCAGCGGGTGATGGTCATGAGCACCCGACCTGGTCATATTATTCACGAAGTACAGATCGACGAGCCTTTTCCCAGGACGGCCAGCTACCGTGTGACCCCGGCGTATCAGCGCTGCTGCCGAGAACTCTCGGAAGCGCTGGAGCAGTCTCCGTGAACGCGCGTTGGTTACCCGCAGCGACCCTAATTGGGCTCCTTGTCGCGTGGGAGATCTTGGTTCGGGTGAGCCACATTCCGGCTTATACATTACCCGCGCCCTCCCTAATCGGCCAAACCTTGTGGCATAACCTACCGTCTCTGATTGGAAGTTGGTGGTTCACGCTCAAAATCACCCTCGGCGCGCTCTCGCTCGCCTGCGCAGGCGGCGTGTTAATCGCCGCGATGTTCGCCTTGTTTCCTCTCCTCGAGATCGCGTTTTTCCCGGTCGCCATCATTCTGCAAGTCACGCCGGTAGTGGCCATCGCGCCACTCATGCTGATCTATATTGGAAGTACTACGGTCGCGCTGCTCCTCTGTGCCTGGCTCGTCGCGTTTTTTCCTATCCTGTCAAACACCCTGCAGGGCTTAAGGGCCGCAGACCCAAACCTTAAAGATCTCTTCCGACTCTATGGGGCAAGCCGAGGGCAACGACTCAGACTACTACTCGCGCCAAGCGCGCTGCCTTATTTTTTGGCTGGCCTGAAAATTTCGGGCGGGCTCAGCCTCATCGGTGCAGTCACCGGCGAAATGGTCGCCGGTGCCGCGGGACGCGAGACAGGGCTTGCCTCGCGGATCCTCGAAGCGAGCTTCCGCACCGAAACGCCTAAAATGTTCGCCGCGCTTACGTTGCTCGTCATCACTGGCGTACTTGTTTTTCTGACTTTCAACCTCTTATCACGCCGCCTACTCGGGCACTGGCATCCCACGGAACGTTCGTGAATGCGCGGCAGGAGATTATTCTAAAATGAACTTTCGTCGAGTTTTTGAAGTAATCAGCGTGCTATTGGCGCTCTGGATAAATCCGTTGAGAGTCAACGCAGAGGACATCACGTTCGCAACTAACTGGAAAGCCCAAGCTGCTCACGGCGGCTTCTACCAGGCGGTCGCGGATGGCACTTACGCGCGATTCGGACTCAACGTCACCATTCTTCAGGGGGGACCGTCCGTGAATAATCGCCCGCTCCTGCCAGCCGGCCGAATCGATTTTTTGATGACGGGGAACCTTCTGCACAGTTTCGATAATGTCCGCAACGACGTCCCGACTGTGGTGGTCGCAGCAATATTCCAAAAAGACCCTTCAGCCCTTATCGCACATCCCGGGCAGGGGTACGAGAAATTCGAATCCCTGCGTAACGCGCCCATGGCGATGATCGCGAAGGACGGTCAATACACCTGGTGGCATTGGCTTAAAGCGGTCCACGGATTCAACGATGACGCACTGAAGCCTTACAACTACAACCTTGGGCCATTCCTAAGTAATCCCAAAGCTATTCAACAAGGCTATGCCGTCGCGGAGCCGATTTATGTCGCGAATCAGGGGAAATTCAGGCCCGTGGTACACCTCTTGGCCGACCATGGATTTTCCACCTACTCGACCGTTATTGAGACACGAACCGACACCGTGTTGAAACGACCTGAGATCGTCCAACGATTTGTGGACGCCTCCATTATCGGGTGGGTAAATTATTTATATGGCGATCGGCGGGCCGCCAATGCAGCTATGCGAAAGCAGAATCCCGAAATGACGGACACTGAAATAGAGGCATCCGTTGCACTCATGAAAACGCTGGGGATCGTGGATTCCGGAGAATCCCTTCGAACGGGTATCGGTGCAATGAGCGAACCCCGAATCCGGGATTTCTATCTCCAGATGGTCAAGGCCGGTCTATATCGGGAAGCCGATGTGGATCTATCGAAAGTCGCATCATTCCAGTTCGTGAACCATATGGTAGGCTTGGATCTCAAAGCAAAATTGCAGGGCCCCTGAGCAGCAAGGACGTCGTATGGGACCATCCTCGCTCCCTAGCGGATTTCTCAGTGCCCCCCTGTGCCGGGCGCTGATTTCACCGTGGTCGGCACGACCACCTCGACGAGCTGGCCATCGGTCAGCATATCGGGTGGATTGAACACCACTTCCTGTCCCGCAGCGACACCGGAAATCACCTCGACTTCATTGCCGAAATCGCGCCCTATCTCGATTTTCAAAAGCTTCACCGCACCATGCGCATCAACCTGCGCGACGCGCACGCCATCTGGTCGAAACATCAGGGCCGCCGCCGGCACCCTCACGCTACGTTCGGGTGCGGGAACATCGAATTGGACTTCGAGGTAGGATCCCGCTAGGTATTCATGGCGTGGATTTTCCAGTTCCAATTCGCACAACAGCGTACGCGACGCGCTATCGACGAGATGTGAGGTCCTGACGACGCGTCCGGCTACGCCGATATTCTTATGTGTGACAAAGAACACTGACGCCATCACACCAGGCTTCATCAGCGCGGCGTAAGTCTGGGGCACCTGGACAAAGATGCGCAATTTATCGAGCATTGCAAGCTGAAAAAGCTGAGTCGCACTGGTGCCGCTAGCATTGATTAAATCGCCGACATCAATTTTTCTCGCTGTCACCACGCCGTCGAACGGCGCGTGGATGAATTTAAAAGACTCCAACTCAACTAGACGTTGCACGTTCGCGCGCGCGGACTCCAAAGCCGCATGCTTACTGAGCGCGTCCGCAACTTTTTCTTCCGTCGTCTGCTTTGAAACCACTCGCGCGATGAGTAAATCTTGGTAGCGTGTGGCGGTGTGTTGCGCAAGTGCCTCATTAGCCGCCGCAGTCGCTTCATCCGCACGCGCCTGCCGCAGTTGCTGATCAACTTCCGGCGTTTCGATCTCCGCGAGCAATTCGCTGCGCTTCACCGGCGTTCCAATATCTACGAGCCAGCGTTTGACGTATCCGCTCGTTCGGGCATAAATGGGCGCGTCCGTATACGGTTTTGCGGTCCCCGGCAGCCGCAACATCTCGACGGCCCCCGTTGACTTCAAGACTACCGTTGAAACGGCGAAATTTCCCCGCTCACGGACTTTCTCACCGAGCACCGTGCGGGCTTGAATTCGCGCCAGAATGCCGCTTATGGCCAAGCCAAGGACTCCGAGCACGATAAGAATCCGGACCAGCGGCAAACGGCGCAGTCGTGCTAATACAGTAAAGCGCCCAGCGTTCATGGGGTAGGTACCAAGTTAGGCGAAGTAGAAGATTGATCCCGGCGCGCCAAGTAATCATTGACGAGTGCAAAAAGCACGGGTACGAATAGAAGCGTCGAGACGGTCGCAAAAGTCAGGCCCCCGATGACTGCCCGACCGAGTGGCGCGTTTTGCTCAGCGCCTTCACCAAGTCCAAGGGCCATCGGGATCATCCCAACAATCATCGCCAACGCCGTCATCAAAACAGGGCGAAAACGGACCAATCCCGCTTCGAGTGCGGCGCCAGCGGGGGGGAAACCTTCGTTCATCCGGCGACGTGCAAAACTCACCACCAGAATGCTATTGGCGGTGGCAACACCCATACACATGATGGCGCCCGTCAGCGCCGGAACACTGACGGTCGTGTGTGTAAGAAACAACATCCAGACGATACCAGCCAAGGCCGTCGGCAAAGCAGCAATGATAATCAACGCATCAATCCAGCTCTGGAAATTCACCACAATCAGGAGATAAACCAACACAATTGCCCCCGCTAATCCGATCAATAACCCGCTGAACGAATCCCTCATGGTGACTACTTGGCCGCGCACGCCGACAGTCGATCCGCGGACCGCCTGCTTTTGAGCTTCCTCGACTATTTTTCCGACTAATGTTGAGACATAGCCCAGATCAGTACCACTCACAGCGGCATAGATATCGATGGTCGGCGTGGCATTGTAATGCGTCACGCTGGCAGGCCCGACACCGCGTCCGATGTCCGCCAGGTTACTTAGAAGCTGGGAGCTGTCCGCAGGGCCGGTCCCGGTCCCCACAGGCGTCTGCGCCAATTGATCCAGATTCTCGAGTCGATATTGCGGAGTTTGCGTCGATATCGCGTACTGGGTGCCCGACTTGGGATCGAGCCAGAAATTAGGCGATGTCTGAAAGCTGCCGGACAGCGCAATCAACAAGTTGCTCGCGACATTGGCCTGGGTGATGCCCGCGAGCATCGCATTGGTGCGATCGACGGTCACATTGATCTGTGGGTAGTCGTAGGCCTGCTGAATACGGACATCCGTCAACCCCGGCACCGCACGCAACTTAGTAAACATCGACCGAGCCAACTCCCGGTTAGCAATGACGTTAAAACCGGAAATTTGGATATCGATGGGCGCGGGCACACCGAAATTCAGAATTTGACTGACCATGTCAGCCGGCAAAAAAACGAATGTCGTGGAAGGAAACGCTCTCGCAAGCATTGGCCGCAGTTGCTCGATATACGCTTCAGTCGGTTCGTGACCAGGTTTCAATGAAACCATGATATCGGCATCGGCCGGACCAATAGGCGCTGAATTGCTGTAAATAATGTTAATTGAACTATTCGGCAACCCGATGTTGTCCACAAGACTTGTCCGCTGATCAGCAGGAATCACTGTCTTGATAAGGGATTCGACGGCATCACATAGCGCAGTGGTCTCTTCAATCCGCGATCCTGTCCGCCCGCGAAGATGAAGTTTAATCTGGCCGGCGTCTACCTTAGGGAAGAAATCCTGACCAAGGCCAGGCAGCGGTCCTATCGGAAAAGCCAGAATCGCCGAAAGCATACTGACAACTAAAAAGAAGAGGGGAACGCGCGGACCGGCATGAATGAGCCGCTCCAGCAGATCACCGTAGTAGCTCCAGGTCAGCACAAATTGCATCTGGAAGCGTTCATGCAACTCCCCGAATATTTTTTTCTTGCCGAGCTCTTCGCTGTGCGGTTTTAGCCAGTACTTAGCAAGCGTGGGCACTAATGTGCGCGATAGCAGGTAAGACGCCAGCATCGCGAATACTACTGCTTCAGCCAGCGGTACAAACAAATAACGAGCGATGCCGGTCATGAAAAACATAGGCACGAAAACGATACAGATCGCAAGTGTAGACACGAGAGCTGGCAGGGCTATTTCCTCAGCACCTTGCAGAATCGCGGGTTCGACATCTCGGCCCTGCTCGATATGAAAGCTAATACTCTCAATCGCGACGGTTGCATCGTCGACGAGGATACCGACTGCAAGCGCAAGCCCCCCAAGTGTCATGATGTTAATTGTTTCGCCTAATGCCGACAGGCAGATGATGGATGTCAGAATCGACAGCGGGATCGAAATCGTGATGATGAGGGTACTGCGCCAGCTGCCCAGAAAAAGCAGGATCAGCGCACCCGTTAGAGAAGCCGCTAGTACGCCTTCCCGAATAACGCTTTCGACAGCCCCACGCACGAACACAGACTGATCTCCCAGTAAGTCGATGTTCATCGCAGCGGGTACGCTCGCCCTCAAGCCTGGCATTCGTCGTTTTATTTCGTCGATGACATGTAGCGTTGAGGCGCTACCGGTCTTGAGGACGCTCATGAGAGAGGCCCGATGGCCGTCAACCCGGACGATGTTAGTTTGCGGTGGGGCACCATCCCGTACGTGTGCCACATCCCGAATATAAACGACCGTTCCGTTCTCTTTCCGGATGGGAAAGTCGTTTAAATCCGCTATTTTATCGGGACTGGCGTTGAGTTTGACGACGTATTCAAGATCGCCAATTTTTTGTGTTCCAGCCGGTAGAACCAAATTTTGTGCCGATATCGCGCTGGTCACATCCTGCGCCGACAGGCCATGCGAGCGGAGCGCGCTCGGGTCAAGGTCTACTTGCATCTGTCTTATTTTTCCGCCGTAAGGGAAAGGCAGGGAAGCCCCAGACACCGTAGACAACGCGGTACGGACAATTGTGTTGCCCTGATCAAAAATTTCCGCTTCCGACAATTTCATGCTCGATAGCGCCAGTTGCAGCACCGGTACTGTCGAAGCGTCATAGGCCAAGATAAACGGCGGCGTGGTCCCCGGCGGAACCGATCTGAGCAGGGTTTGAGAGATCCCGGTGATTTGAGCAAACGCAAGGTCTTGGTTGACGTTCGGCTGGAAGAAATATTTGACGATGGAAATCCCGTTCATCGATTGGGATTCGGTGTGTTCCACGTCGGAGACGAGGGTCTGCGCAGTCCGCTCAGACAACAACACGATGCGGTTGGCCATCTCATCCGGCGGCAATCCGGTGTACGTCCAGGCCACTGCGACCACAGGGATACGGATATTGGGAAAGATATCGACGGCCGTGCGCTGAATCGCGAACACGCCACACAGAAAAATCAGAATCGCTAAAACGATAAACGTGTATGGTCGCTGGAGCGCGACTCTGATGATCCACATGGCATGCGATCCAAAAATCTAAGATGGGCCGGCCGCGTAACGTCGGTCATGGCGACGCGGTAGTGTAGCGTCCGGGCCGCTCGCCGACTACCCGACTCGGCGGAATACGACCAACCATTGTGGGCAATGGGGGTATAACATATGGGTGCTGCTTGACTCGGTAGAATCAGCCATGCAGGCTCGCTCGAGGTTCTTTCGGGGCCATCAAAGGCCGCTTGCTTTCAATTTAATCTCCCATCTTAATTTGACGGACCCTTGGAAATTTAAAATGCGGCGATTCGGCTTATTAGCGCGTGTTCTGCTTATCCTCTTGATACACAACGCCGCGCTCTCCGCATCTCCCGAAGCGTCGTCGGATCAACCGGTACCCGCCCCGAGAGTGGTCGACTGCGAACGTTCGCCCGACAATCACCGATGTCACCTACGTCAGATCGTCAATTGCCTGACCCATCAGTCCACGACCTGTCCCATGCCGGTCACGGTGGTCGATAATACGAAGCAATCCGATGCGTGCAGGCACTCGCTATACCAATGGCGTCCTTGGCAGCAGGGGGACGACTTTGTTGTACTCCGTGACGCGAAAATGTGTCTTCCACCTTATACGCGACACGGGATAGCCATGCCGGCGGCACCCGTCCCCGGAATCGAGGGGGCACGGTTACCCAAAAGGATCTGGGCGTTTGCGTGGCAAATCGGGCTGCAACAAAATATCGACGTTAAAAATTTGTCACTGGTGGTGAACTCCCCGTCGACCCGTACGCAGGATCACCTCCACGTACACATCGTGACCTACCGACCCGATAGAATTGCGGCATGCCGGTCCAGTCGACCTTGTTTTTCAAGGGAAGTTAATGATCTGGGGGAAATCTGGGAGACCGCTCGCGCGTTGGCCGCAGCCGGTAATCTACCGACCCTGCCCACCTACGGAATTTTGGTATTCAGAACACCCGGCAGAGAAGACACCTATACGGTGATGATCGATGCCAACACACAAGAGGGTGTCGAGCATTTCTATACGCATGCCTATCCCTGACAGGAGGTCGCGACGGTGGTCGTGTTTGCGAAGCAAACGTCGGCCCAGGAAGCTAATTAGATAACGGATTTGTCGTGTAGACGGGGAAAGCGCGAACGGACCACTTCCCCCTCAAGGTGGTGACAGGAAAGACCACAGTCCCGCAGGAGTAAGCGATAAAGACCGCGGGGACCAGCCTAGCGTTGCTCCTCGACGATAACAGGCGGGCGCAGCGCATTGCGCAGCATGTCAAATAGCCATTGCGTTTGTTCAAATCCTTGGGCAATTTGAAAAAGCGCCACCCTCTGCTTGGGCTCGTCGGGATGTCCGCAATCGGTGCGGAGATCCTCGAGCAGGTGCTCGTGTGCATCAACTAAGGCCGAAAATTTCGCCACTGACGCCGTGTCTCTAAGGGCCAGCGCTTCAATCATGGCATCCAGCATTGACGCTAATCCCTCAACGGCCGCCATAAAATACTGGCCAGACTGTACGCCCCGATCCGCTGTGCAGAGCCGCTGGCATAACTGGCGGAGACTATTTTCAAGGTAACCTAAAAAGCCCAACTCATTCTGGAGCCGAATAAATTGTGCGCTAGTGCCGGGACAAAGCGTTTGCCCGGCGATCTGCTTCTGGAATGATTCAATGGAGATCGCAACCGATCTGAACGGGACCAGTATTTGTTGTAACTGTTGACTCGCCTCAACACCGGAGCTGGAGCGCATCACCGCACAGTACGCTTTGAGTTTCCGCGCCAGTCGTAACACTTCGTTTTCAACCGCGTCGAGTGCCGTATGTGGATCGGCCAATGCCGCTTCACAAATGAATTGAGCCGTCGCCGGATCTTGTAATACTTCGCTTTTTGGTATTTTTAGCAAAGCCCAGCTCATCAACGGGACCGCCAAAATGACCGTTACCACCGCCATAACGACGATGATGGAGTACATCTCCCGAGACAAAAGCCCGATGGACAGTCCCAGCGTAGCGATAATGATCTCGGTGCCTCCGCGCGCATTCATGCCGAAACCCAGCGCTATGCGCTCCCAGATAGACAGTCCGCCTGCCCGTGCGCCGAGGTAAACGCCAACGAGCTTGCTGCCGAAAGCGATCAGGAGCACGCCCAGCAATATGCTGAAGGTGCTCCACTGATCAAGCACGCTCCAGAGATTCAAGCGCAGCCCGGCAAGCCCAAAGTAAAGCGGCGCAAGAAAAGAGGAGATCACGAGAGTGAGTGCGTGCACTGCATTTTTTTGCAGGGAGGGTACCGTCCCCACTAAGATGCCGACGACGAAAATGCCTAGCGCAAATTCAAGGCCTAACCAACTGGTAATCAGACTCCCGGCAATGCCAAAGGTGATCAGGACTGAAAGTTGTGCCGATGCACCGGGTGAGATGCCGTTGTGCCAAGAGATGAATTTTTTCATCAAAGGACGGCCGACCGCATAGCTGAAACCGATAAAAATCAAAGCCGCTCCCGTAGTTTTCGAGGCAGACAGGGCGTCAAAATGCCCCGTCAGATACAGGCTGGTCATCACGGCAACCAAAATCCAAGCGATAACATCATCCAGCATCGCCGCACCCAACGCGATCTGGCCGATCTTGTGCTGCATCATGTTTTTGTCGCGAAGGATCATCGCAATGGGTGGCAGCGCGGAAATCGACATGGAGACGGCCATAAAAAGCGAGATCACGAGGCGATCGGAAGGCTTGGACAGCAGATATTCGGGCACGTACATGCCGAGGGCAAAGCCGGCAATCAGAGGAACGATTAAGCCACCCGCCGAAACCAAAAAGCTTTGCCTGCCGTAGCGCTGTAATACGTTCAAATTCACATCGAGGCCTGCTTCCATCAGAAAAAGCAGGAGACCTACCCAGGTGATCGCTGACAACATGTCAGCCTGAGTCTGTTCGGGTTTAAATACTAGGATCTGCAGTTCGGGAAGCCAGTGCCCGACGATCGAAGGTCCGAGCAAGATCCCGCCCAAGATGTTGCCGATTAGCGCGGGTTGTTTCCAGCTTTTCACCAAACGGCCCCCGATATAGGAAACCACGAGCAGTACAGTGAGTTGCAGAAGAAAGTTTTCGATCGCGCCGTGCGTCAGTGGTCTAAGGACGGTCATGATGAAATTCCGGCTGATGGTTCAAAATCAGTTCATTGTGCTCTGAACCAATGTATTCTTTGAAATAGGAAAAATCTATCTACTCACCTGCATTCGAAGATTTTTAATCGCTTCAACGAGCTTGTTCCCAACGCTGATGAGATCATATGGCGCTCCCTAGGGGACTCGAACCCCTGTTTTCGCCGTGAGAGGGCGACGTCCTAGGCCACTAGACGAAGGGAGCAGAGCGACCGGGGTGCTATTATAGGGGTGGAGCTACCGACGACGCTATGGTGGCGCTAATCATGGCCGCCGCTGGCACAACAAAGGCATTGGGAGACTCATTGAATCAAGAATCCACTTCGGGCGCGGAAATCATTCCGCTGCAACCTCGCCCCCGGATCTATACACGATCGGAGCACCCGATCTCCCGCAAATTTATCGCGGATAGTGCGCTCAAAGTACTCTATCGCCTGAACAAGGCGGGGTATCGCGCGCTCCTAGTCGGTGGCAGTGTCCGCGATTTGCTCTTGGGCCACCAACCCAAAGATTTCGACGTCGCCACCGACGCCTTGCCGGAACAAGTCCGCGAATTATTTCGGAATTGCCGCCTGATCGGTCGCCGCTTCCGGCTCGCCCACGTCCAATTCGGAAGCGAAATCATCGAAGTCGCGACGTTTAGGGCCGCCCATGATGGCGACACGGACGGCGCCGCCATGACTGATGACGGGCGGATCTTGCGCGACAACGTCTATGGCACGCTAGACGACGACGTTTGGCGCCGAGACTTCACCGTTAATGCCCTGTACTACGATATCGCCAATTTTTCGATTGTCGATTACGTGGGCGGCGTCGAAGATCTGAAGGCGAACCGGTTGCGCCTGCTGGGCGATCCGGAAAAACGGTTCAGGGAAGACCCGGTGCGTATGCTGCGTGCCGTGCGGTTTGCAACCAAATTAGGTTTTGAAATTGACGCCGCCACCCTGGCCCCCATTAATCGCTTACGCCACTTGCTCAATGATATTGCACCCGCCCGATTGTTCGACGAAATACTCAAGCTCTTTCATGGGGGGTTCGGACGGGCAAGCTTCGAAATATTGCGCAAATACGGTCTTTTCCACTGTCTTTGCCCGCTCACAGACCAATCACTGGAGGGAAACGAAGGCGCCTTTGTACAGCAGCTGCTGACCGCCGCTTTCGACAACACGGACCGGCGCATTGCGGACGGCAAGCCAGTAACGCCTGCCTTCCTGTTTGCAGCGCTCCTATGGCAAAGCATGGAGGACGAGGCGGCCGCTAACGTTGCCAACGGACTAAACCTACTGGATGCAATTCAGCTCGCCGCAGATACCGTCATTTCGAAACAGGTGGCGCGCATTGCCATCCCGCGACGTTTTTCGAACATCACGCGGGAGATCTGGGTGTTGCAACCCCGTCTCGTTAAACGAACGGCGAAGCGCGCGCCGCGCCTGATGGAACACCCGCGTTTTCGTGCTGCCTACGATTTTCTGCTCCTCCGCGCGCAGGCAGGAGAGCCGATCCAGGAAGCCGCGGACTGGTGGACCCAATTTATCGAGGCCGACGATCCGAGCCGATCCAAACTGCTTGAAGCAGCGCCCCCTGATGCCGCACGACCTACGCGTCGACGCCGACGCCGGGGCGGTAGTGGCCGGAATAGAACTCCCGCGCCGGTGACCGACGGCTAGATTAGATGGGTGTATCGGTGGTGACCTTTATCGGGATCGGCAGCAATCTCGAAGATCCGAAGCGTCAGGTGCTCACGGCATTCGGTGAACTCGCCGCGGTCCCTGGTAGTGCCGTGCGCGCGCGTTCTTCCCTCTACCGAACCCCGCCGATGGGTCCGTCCGAACAACCCGATTACGTGAACGCGGTCGTCGAACTGATCACCCGACTTCCCCCTCACGAACTGCTCGTGGAACTACAGCGCATTGAGCAGGCACATGGTCGAATCAGGGGTGCCCGGTGGGGTCCTCGAACCCTGGATCTCGATCTACTCATTTTCGGTCAGGAAAAAATCGATAACGACACCCTGCAGGTCCCCCATCCCGGACTCGCGCAGCGTGCTTTCGTGATCGTCCCGCTCGCCGAAATCGCCCCTCATGTAGAAATCCCAGGACTACCCAACGCCGCTACCCTTGAAAAACAGCTATCGACCACCGCGCTGTCCCAGTTGCAGCGAATACTATGAAAACACCTCGTCATATTGCGGTTGAGGGCCCCATCGGGGTCGGTAAAACGAGCCTTACGCGGCGCCTCGCGACGACTCTTAACGCCGAAACGCTGTTCGAGGCTGCGGCGGAAAATCCGTTCCTCCCCCAGTACTACGCTAACCCTGAACGACACGCGCTCGCGACGCAACTGTACTTCCTGTGTCAGCGAACCCCGCCATCAAGGCCGAAAGCGCCAACTGACGCTTCTACGCGGAGATTGGTCACGGATTTCATCTTCGAAAAAGACCGGTTGTTCGCCAAAATAACCCTAGAACAGGCCGAATACGCGCTCTACGAAGAAATATTCAGGCGTTTTGCGCCGGAAGCACCCGCACCCGATCTGGTTATCTACTTAGCGGCACCGATGCCCATACTGCGTGCGCGCATCCGACAGCGTGGGATCGATTACGAACAATCGGTTGATGATCGCTATCTGCAACGAGTGTGCGAAGAATATGACGCTTTCTTTTTCGCCTATAAGGCAGCGCCGGTGCTGCGGGTGGACACCACGGAGATCAATTTACGAGACAATGACGTGCATTATGCGAGCCTAGTTGCCCAATTAGCGCGCGGCATGGACGTCAATCGCGCCTTCTGCATCGACACGTCGCCGGATCAGACCTTGGGCAATGACTCCCCTCGCGTGACGATTTAGAGTTAGATTACACTTGCACGCCCGTGGGAGCGCAGAGTACAAGGCTTATGAAAACCGTTTATTCGCTTGAAGATTTACGCACACAGATTCAGTGCTGGCGACGTGAGAGCGCGCGCATTGCGCTGGTTCCAACCATGGGCAATCTGCATGCAGGGCATATCTCGCTGCTGGAACGGGCGCGCGCGCTCGCGGATCGCTCGGTAGTCAGTATCTTTGTAAACCCGATACAGTTTGGTAAAGGGGAAGACTACGCCAAATACCCCAGCACACTCGATGCGGACATGGAAAAACTAGGTGCCGCTGGTCTCGATCTGCTCTTTGCTCCGAATCTTGCAGAGCTCTATCCAGGCGGGATAGAAGAAGATACGCGGGTCACGGTGCCGGGCCTGTCAGCTATTTTGTGCGGACAATTTCGACCGGGGCATTTTTCGGGCGTGGCAACGGTGGTCACTAAGCTATTTAACAATGTCCAGCCGGACGTCGCTCTTTTTGGCGAAAAAGATTATCAGCAGCTGCTGGTGATCAAGCGCATGGCGCACGATCTGCTGCTGCCGATCGAAATTCTGGGAATGCCGATTGTGCGGGAAAGCGACGGTTTGGCAATGAGCTCGCGCAATGCTTACTTGAGTCCGCTAGAGCGGGGCCGTGCTCCACGTATTTACGCGGCGCTGCAGGAAGCTGCCACGAAATTGAGCAAAGGAGCCCAATCGATTATCGCTATCGAAACCGCAGCCATGGCCGATCTCGCGGCGGCCGGCTTCAGGCCCGAATATTTCAGCGTACGTCGACCCACCGACCTGAGTAGCCCGCAACTGGGAGACACTAGCGTGCAAATCCTGGTCGCCGCATGGCTGGGAAGCGCTCGCCTGATCGATAATCTCCACGTCGCGCTTGATCAGCCACTCGCCATCCTGTGAGCCAATCGATGCGCAATTCCCTCACCGCGGGACTCCTGATCATTGGCAACGAAATCCTGTCCGGCCGAACCCGCGAGGCGAATCAGCAAACATTAGGCGAAGCGCTCGCACGCCACGGGATTCGTCTCAAGGAAACACGCGTAGTGGAAGATAGGCAAGAGGCAATTGTGCAGGCCGTGAATGCCCTTCGCGCAACTTATGACTTCGTATTCACGACTGGCGGTATAGGGCCCACGCACGATGACATTACCACCGAATCTATTGCCGCGGCCTTCGGACGAGTGATTCAGGAAGTTCCGGAAGCGGTCCGCCGGTTGCGAGAATATTACGGCGCTGAGGGGATGAACGAAGCCCGTCTAAAAATGGCACGCGTGGTTGCCGGTGCACATTTACTGGATAATCCGGTAAGTGCCGCGCCCGGTTTCAGGATTGAAAATGTCTACGTCCTGCCCGGGGTGCCACGTATCCTCCAAGCCATGCTACCCGGAATTTTGAGCGGCCTTCCCGATGGCGTGCCGATCAGGAGTACTTCGGTGACGGGGTGGTTACGGGAAAGCGAAATCGCCGAGGAGTTAACCGCCATCCAGGCGGCCTTCCCGCATTTGGACATCGGAAGTTATCCCTTTGTGCGCGACAATCGCCTGGGGACTTCGCTGGTCGTGCGGGGAACCGATGACATAGCCCGCGTGGCCGCGGTCAACACTATTACCGAGATGTTGAGCACCCACGGGGTGGAATCGTCGATCGAGCCGACCGTCTGATTCTCATTACCGATGGGACGAGACCGAAGCGCCAAGTCGACTTCTGAAGTGTCCGTTTCTTTGCATTTTCATAGTCCCAGTGTAGTTTAAGACCTTAAGGCAAATTCTATTACCGCCATGTCCAAACGCGTTTTTATCAAAACCTTTGGTTGCCAGATGAACGAGTACGACTCGCAGAAGATGGCCGACCTTCTGCACAGCGTGCATGGGATGCAAACAGTAGAACGCCCCGAAGAAGCGGACCTACTGCTGATGAATACCTGCTCCGTACGCGAGAAGGCATCAGAAAAACTGTTCTCTGAACTCGGTCGATGGCGGGAATTGAAAGAGGCACGCCCCGAAGTCGTGATTGGCGTAGGGGGTTGCGTGGCGAGTCAAGAGGGAACCGCTATTTTCGAACGGGCCCCCTACGTAGATTTGGTCTTTGGCCCCCAGACCTTGCATCGACTGCCGGAACTGTTCACCGCAGTTGCAGCGGGTCGCAAAAAGCTCATTGATGTGAGCTTCCCCGAGATCGAAAAATTCGATCGACTACCGGAACCTCGCGCCGACGGCCCGACCGCATACGTTTCTATCATGGAAGGCTGCAGCAAGTACTGTACCTTCTGCGTCGTACCTTATACCCGTGGTGAAGAGTTCAGCCGTCCTTTTGATGATGTGATCGCTGAAATTCACGCGCTCGCCTCACAAGGGGTCCGTGAAGTCACGTTGCTCGGACAGAATGTGAACGCCTATCGGGGCCCGATGAGCGACGGAAGATTGATCGATCTTCCCGCTTTGATTCGTTTTGTGGCCGCTATCAAGGGAATTGAACGGATCCGCTACACCACATCGCATCCCATCGAATTCAGTCAGCGCCTAATTGACGTGTATGCGCTTGAACCCAAACTAGTGAGTCATGTCCACCTGCCGGTACAAAGCGGCTCAGATAGAATCCTTGCACTCATGAAACGGGGCCATACCACACTCGAATATCTCTCAAAGATTAGAGCCTTACGCAAGATTCGCCCAGATATCTCCATCTCCTCTGATTTTATTGTCGGCTTCCCAGGAGAGACCCAGACTGATTTCGACGCCACGATGAATCTTATTGATCAAGTCGACTTTGATTATTCCTTTAGTTTTATATATAGCCCGAGACCGGGCACACCCGCATCGGGACTATCGGACACGCTGACACTGCTCGAGAAGAAACATCGTCTCGCGATCCTGCAGCGGCGAATAGAAGAGTTAGGACGTGAAAAAAGTCATGGCATGATAGGGTCTCGACAGCGCGTACTCGTGACCCGACCTTCCCGCAAGAATCAGGAAGAACTGGCCGCCCGTACGGACAATAACCGCATCGTAAATTTCGCAGGTCCGGCCGATCTGATCGGGCAGTTTATAGAAGTCGAGATTGTGGAGGCTCATGCCAATTCCCTGCGCGGGAGATTTCTCAATTCCGTAAAAAAAGCGAGCTGAATTGAACCCCGAAATGACGACTACCGAGCTTACTCTCGAACCCTTTGAAAACGACCGCTTAGCTAATCTTTGTGGTCAATTTGACGATAATCTTCGTCTCATCGAACGACGCTTGGGCGTTGGAATCAGTAACCGCGGCAACGTGTTCAGTATTTCTGGAAGCGAAACTGCACGGGCCGTGACCCAGCAATTACTGCAAGACCTCTATGCCGCCACCGGCGAGCGGGCACTGGCGCCTGGTGATGTTCACCTACATTTACAGGAAACCGTCGCGGCGGGCTTCACGCCTGAATCTTCAGACGAATTTTCCCTACAGACACGGCGAACCTTAGTTCGGGCCCGCGGCGAAAACCAAAAACTGTATCTGCGCAATATAGAAGCACACGACATCAATTTCGGGATTGGCCCCGCGGGTACTGGCAAGACTTATCTGGCCGTCGCAGCCGCAGTCTCCGCTTTGGAAAATGATCGCGTCCGGCGACTTTGCTTGGTAAGGCCAGCGGTAGAAGCCGGTGAACGTCTAGGATTCCTCCCGGGCGATATGGCCCAAAAAATCGATCCTTACCTTCGTCCTCTGTACGACGCTTTATATGAAATGTTGGGTTTCGAACGGGTCGCGAAACTTATAGAGCGTAATGTGATTGAGATCGCACCACTTGCTTTCATGCGTGGCCGAACGCTTAATGATGCCTTCATCATTCTTGACGAGGCACAAAACACCACCGTCGAGCAAATGAAGATGTTTCTCACACGCATCGGCTTCTGCTCGAAAGCGGTGATTACCGGCGATGTCACGCAAATTGACTTGCCGAGAGGCAAAGATTCTGGCCTCAAGCATGCGGTGGAAATAGTCCGTCAAGTGGAAGGGATAAGCTTCACCTTTTTCAAGACTCATGACGTGGTGAGACATGCACTTGTCGCACGCATTCTGGACGCTTATGACGCCTTCGAGAACCGGTGAACATCACGCCTGTTCGACTCTCTCTTCAACGGGTCTGCCGCGGTGCGGGTCCCGCGAGAAGTGACCTACTCAGATGGGTACGGGAGACGCTTTCCGGGAGAAAAACCCGGGCGGCTCTGACGATAAGAATTGTCGACGTGACAGAAAGTGCAGCGTTGAACGCTGCCTGGCGGCATAAATCAGGTCCGACAAATGTGCTGTCCTTCCCTATTACGGGCCTGGATCAATTTGCCCCAGAGCTCCTCGGGGATATCGTGATCTGTGCGCCTTTGGTTATATCGGAAGCCTGCGAGCAGGGGAAATTACCGCTGGCGCACTGGGCTCATCTGGTGGTCCATGGCACGCTTCATCTTCTAGGTTACGACCACATAGAGGAGAAAGACGCCCTGGACATGGAGTGTCTTGAATGTGAAATACTTGCTCGACTCGGATTCCCGAATCCTTATCAGGAGCAGTAAGAAAAAATGCGAGACGCCGATTCCGACAAATCGTCACATGCGCTCTTCTCGCGGATCGTAGAATCGCTTGTCCGTAGATTAGTTCGGCGCCTGCGGAGCCGTCTGAAGCACCGTTCTGAATTAGTGGAAATTCTGCGGGATGCCGAAGGTGAACACCTTATCGACGCGGATACAGCGAGCATGATGGAAGGTGCCCTACTCGTCTCCGAGCTCAAGGTGCGCGACATCATGGTCCCCCGTTCGGAGATGATTTTCATTGAAATAGATGACTCCCCTCAGAAATTTCTACCCGCAGTCATCCGCTCGGCACATTCACGCTTTCCGGTAGTGGATGCTAAACATGAAAAAATACTGGGCGTGTTACTGGCAAAGGACATGCTGCCGCTCGCTGCCGATCCTAAATATATTTTTGATATCCGCGATGTTTTGCGACCAGCCGTCTTCGTACCAGAGAGCAAACGCCTAAACATCTTGCTTCGCGAATTTCGTCTGAGCAGAAATCACTTGGCGATTGTGGTCGATGAATATGGCGAAATTGCCGGGCTTGTGTCCATCGAAGATGTCATCGAACAAATCGTAGGGGATATTGATGATGAGTATGATGTCGATGACGAGGAATACATTCGACGACATCGCGCAAACCGCTTCACGCTGAAAGCACGCACGCCTATCGAAAACTTCAATACCTTCTTCGGCAGCGCGTTGCCTGACAATCAGTACGACACGATAGGGGGCTTGGTGATTCATCATTTTGGCCGAGTACCTGATCGCGGAGACACGGTCGAATTTGGCGGGTTCAACTTCAAAGTGCTTCGGGCAGACCGTCGACGCGTACAGGTATTGCGCGTGCTGCGGTTGCTGGCGCCACCGGAAGTGGATACTGACGATGGTTAGACGCTTCCGCACGCCAGCCATTGCCACGGCCGCCGGAGGCATACTGCCCTTTGCCTTCGCGCCCTATTCATTCCACCCCGTTGCCGTGCTGTCATTAGCAATATTTTTTGCCCTTTTGAAAAAAGCTTCTCCGACCCGCAGTGCCCTGATTGGATGGTGCTTCGGGCTCGGCATGTTTGGGCACGGCGTATGGTGGGTGCAGGTCAGCCTCCATCAATTCGGGCTACCTCTGTACGCGTTTTCCGTCACCATGACCGTGTTATTTGTCGCCTTTATGGCCCTTTTTATCGCTTTAACAGGGTATGTCATTGCGCATTGCCCCGGAAATCCCGGGGCTTGTCGAGTGTTGCTGGTGATGCCCAGCGTGTGGATTTGGGGAGAGTGGCTACGAGAATGGCTACTGAGTGGATTTCCGTGGTTACTACTTGGCTACAGCCAAATCGACTCTTGGCTGGCGGGCTATGTGCCGGTCTTGGGTGTCCATGGGGGAAGCCTCGCCGTGGCGGTACTGGCCGCTTGTCTCACATTGATTACACACAAGCAGAAGTGGCCGGTCGCGCTACTGGCTGGCGTAATTGTCCTGAGTGGATGGGCGCTCGAGCGCATGGCGTGGACAACACCGGTGGGGCCGAAGCTACCGGTGACGCTCGTGCAGGGCGCCATCCCGCAATCGGTCAAATGGGAGCGTGAATTTCGGGCCCGTACGCTCGAATTCTATGAAACGTTGTCGGCTCCTCATTGGGGCGATTCGCTCATTATTTGGCCCGAAACCGCGGTGCCGGCATTCCCGGAGGAAGTTCCGGAAATCTTAGGACGTCTGCGTGAGATCGCCTCCAAACACCACACTGCACTATTAGTGGGACTTCCCACCGGCGATCGTAGCGGAGGACCTTACTTCAATAGCGTGGTACTCCTCAACGCCCAAGATCAGCACTATGATAAACATCATCTGGTCCCGTTCGGAGAGTACCTTCCGTTGGATCGCTTGATCCGACCAGTCCTCAATTTTCTGACGATTCCCATGTCCAGTTTTACCCCGGGAGCAGCGCAACAACTCCCTATCCGTTACGGCGATCTGCGACTTGGGGTCTCCATTTGCTATGAAGATGCCTACGCCGACGAGGTGCGAAAAGCGCTGCCGGAGGCCAATATGTTGGTGAACGTGAGTGATGATTCGTGGTTTGGGGACACCATCGCCCCACATCAGCATCTGGAGATTTCGCGCCTCCGGGCGCTCGAATCAGGCCGTTACTTACTGAGAGCGACGAACAGCGGGATTTCAGCCATCATTGACGAGCGAGGCCGGGTAACCGGTCGCTCACCGCAGTTCCAGCCCTTTGTGCTGACCGGTAGGGCTACCGCCCGCGCGGGGACAACACCCTTCGTGCGTTGGGGACACGGTCCCGTCCTTCTACTCAGTGCGCTAGGCCTTGTCGGGGCCGGGTTGACTCAGCGTCGGAGATCTTTCGGACGGCGATAGTTGTGAACCCGGGCAACCATTGCCGCGACATGTTCGGGATCGATGTCCGGGGTAATCCCATGCCCCAGATTGAACACATGGCCGGACCCATCGCCGAAGGCATCCATGATCCGGTCGACTTCCTGCTCGATAACCGCAATCGGTGCACGCAGTATGGCGGGGTCCAAATTGCCCTGCAGGGCCGCCAGTTCACCGACGCGACGTTTGGCCTGCGCGAGATCGACACTCCAATCAAGTCCGATTCCGCTGCAGCCGGTGGCGGCAATGCGCTCAAGCCACTGACCACCCCCCTTGGTAAACAAAATAGTCGGGGTTCCCGCTTTCAGGCCGTTCAGGATCCGCTGCATTGGCGCCAGCGAAAAACGCTGATAGGCGTCTGTCGTCAGCACGCCACCCCAAGTATCAAACAACATTACCGCGTCGACACCCGCGGCAATTTGCGCGTTGAGGTATTGCGTGGTCGCCTCAACCAGAAGTTCCAAAAGGGTTTCCATCGCCTCGGGTGCACCATAAAGCCAACGCTTCGCGCGTATAAATTCGCGATCGCTCCCCCCTTCGATCATGTAGGTGGCAAGCGTCCAGGGGCTTCCTGCAAAACCGATCAAGGGAACGCGACCGCCAAGTTCACGTTTAATCAGCCGCACGGCATCGGTCACGTAACGAAGTTCAGTCTCCGGGTCGGGGATCCCTAGCCTGCGCAGCTCAGATGGCTCGTGGAGTGGATGCTTGAAGCGGGGCCCAACTCCCTCGTCTATCGTCAATCCAAGCCCCATTGCGTCCGGAATTGTGAGAATGTCGGAGAAAAGAATTGCCGCATCCAGCGGAAAACGTGCCAAGGGCTGGAGCGTGACTTCGCACGCGTATTCCGGCGTCTTGCAAAGACGCATGAAGTCGCCCGCACGTGCACGCGTCGCGCGGTATTCGGGCAGGTACCGACCCGCCTGACGCATCAACCAGACCGGCGTAACGTCGGTGAGCTCTCGACGTAGCGCGCGCAGGAAGCGCGTGTCTTCGAGGGCTCGCGTTGGAGCATCTTTCAAGGCAGTCACTCAGGACAGCGGCGCGGGGAGGTCGCTCTCGCGCATCAAGTATTCGTCGATACCGCGCGCAGCAGATCGGCCTTCGGCGATCGCCCACACGATCAATGACTGCCCTCGTTGCATATCCCCGGCAGTAAAGACGCCCGGCACTGACGTCATCCAGTGTGGATCTCGCCAAACATTCCCTCGTTCCGTCAGGCGAACGCCTAATTCATCTAGCACCGGACGTTCAGGTCCGACAAACCCCATAGCCAGCAACGCGAGATCGCAGGGGATCTGACGGATGCTTCCAGGTATTTCCTCAAACGTGACTGCACCGCGCTCACCTGCCTTCATCGCCACATCGACAAGCTCTATCGCATTAATCCGACCATGACCGTCGTCGATGAAGCGTTTGCTCGACACGGCGAATACACGATCTCCACCTTCCTCATGTGCCGACGCCGTCCGGAAGATCCGGGGCCACTCTGGCCATGGGTTACCACTCGTGCGTATTTCCGGCGGGCGCTCCATAATCTCGAGCTGTGAAACGTGTTTTGCGCCATGTCGATGGGCGGTGCCTAGACAGTCAGCACCGGTATCCCCGCCGCCAATAATGACGACGTGTTTGCCCTTGGCCGAAATAAACTGGTCATCGGTGAGTGAATCACCTTCAAGACGCCGATTCTGTTGGGTAAGATATTCCATCGCATAGTGGACGCCCGCGAGATCCCGTCCCGGTAACGCTAGTTCTCGCGGTATCGTGGCACCACCCGCGAGCAAGATCGCATCGAATTCCTCGCGCAATTCGCGGACCGCAACGGTCACGCCCACATTCGCGTTGACCCGAAACTCAACGCCCTCGTCGCGCAGTTGATCAAGCCGGCGCTCCAGAACGCGCTTTTCCATCTTGAATTCCGGAATGCCATAACGCAGTAAACCGCCAATTCGGTCATCTCGTTCGAACACCGTAACCTTGTGACCAACCCGTCTCAGTTGCTGGGCCGCGGCGAGTCCTGCGGGGCCCGAGCCGACAATTGCGACACGTTTGCCGGTTTCGCGACGGGGCCGATTCGGCACCACCCATCCCTCCTCAAAGCCGCGGTCGATGATGGCCAACTCCACCGCTTTGATCGTTACGGCATTGTCATTAATGCCTAGGACGCAAGCACCTTCACATGGCGCCGGGCATAGTGTCCCGGTGAATTCGGGAAAATTGTTCGTGGCATGCAACCTGTCGATCGCCTCGCGCCAACGCCCCCGATAGACGAGATCATTCCAATCCGGAATAAGGTTGCCAAGCGGACATCCTTGATGGCAAAAGGGAACGCCACAATCCATGCACCGGGCGGCTTGCTTATTGAGCACTTCGCCCGGCCACTCGGACATGACCTGTCGCCAATCGTGCAGACGCTCGGCGACCGCCCGGTAAGGTTGTTTGTCGCGTTTGAATTCGAGAAAACCCGTCGTTTTAGCCATGGCCCGCCTCCATGATCGCCTGTTCCTCTGGTAATCCGGCCTGGCGCGCATGCGCTATCGCTGCAAGCACCGCTTTGTAATCGGTTGGCATCACCTTGATAAACATTTTGCGACTTTCCGACCAACTTTCGAGAATTCGAGTCGCCACCGTACTCCCGGTATAACCCGCATGGCACGTGAGCAGGCGAATGATGGTTTCTTCATCGTCGGGAATCTCGATCCCTTCGAGTTCCACCATTTCGGTGTTGCACAATCGCGGGAATGTCCCGGCGGGATCGAACACATAGGCGACACCGCCCGACATGCCCGCGGCGAAATTTCGGCCGGTCTTTCCGATGACGACCACGCGCCCACCGGTCATGTATTCACAGCCGTGATCACCAACCCCCTCAACAACCGCTTCAGCGCCGCTATTGCGCACACAAAATCGCTCACCCGCTACGCCCCGGAAATAAGCCTCTCCGGAAGTCGCGCCATACAAGGCGACGTTGCCGATCACAATGTTTTCTTCCGGAATAAATGTCGCCTTGCGGGGTGGGTAGACAATAATCTTTCCGCCCGAAAGGCCTTTCCCGATGTAATCATTCGCGTCGCCTTCAATGGAGAGCGTGATACCGCGCGGAATAAAGGCGCCGAAACTCTGCCCGGCGGACCCATCAAAGCTGAGCTGAATCGTATCGTCAGGTAGGCCTGCGCCCCCATGTCGTTTGGTTAACTCATAGCCGAGAATGGTCCCGACGGTACGATTGACGTTGCGTATGGGGAAAGAGTATTTGACCGGTTTGCCCTCATCCAGCGCGGGCAAACAGGCGGGGACCAGCGTCGTGCGGTCCAAGGATCGGTCAAGTCCGTGGTCCTGCGAACGCATGCAGCGGATCGGGACATCGGGACCAACGTCCGGCTGATACAGCACATTCGAAAAATCCAGTCCCTTGGCCTTCCAATGATCGACTGCCTTTTCGACATCGAGACGATTCACTTGACCCACCATCTCCGCCATCGTTCTGAACCCTAGTAGCGCCATGTACTCGCGTACTTCCTCGGCGATATAGCGAAAGAAGTTTTCGACAAACTCCGGCTTACCCGCAAATTTTGCACGAAGACGTGGGTCCTGCGTCGCAATTCCGACAGGGCACGTATTGAGATGACAGACACGCATCATCACGCAGCCGAGGACCACCAATGGGGCAGTTGCAAAACCGTATTCCTCGGCACCCAACAACGCGCCAATGACAACGTCCCGGCCCGTTTTCATCTGACCGTCGACCTGAACCACGATGCGATCTCTAAGCTTGTTCTGAACCAGAACCTGCTGTGTCTCTGCCAAACCCAGCTCCCACGGCACGCCCGCGTGCTTCAGCGACGTAACCGGCGATGCGCCGGTGCCGCCATCATAGCCAGAGATGAGCACCACATCGGAATAGGCTTTCGCGACACCCGCAGCGACCGTACCAACCCCGACCTCCGCAACGAGTTTGACGTGAATCCGCGCCTCGGGGTTCGAATTCTTCAAGTCGTGGATCAGCTGCGCGAGATCCTCGATGGAATAAATATCGTGGTGCGGCGGCGGCGAAATGAGTCCTACTCCCGGGGTGGAGAATCTTACTTTCGCAATCCAGGGATAGACTTTGTGTCCGGGAAGCTGTCCACCCTCGCCGGGTTTCGCACCCTGCGCCATTTTGATCTGAAGATCATCCGCATTGACGAGGTATTCACTAGTAACCCCAAAGCGGCCGGACGCGACCTGCTTGATTGCGGAACGTCGGAGATCACCGTTGGCGTCAGGTTTGAACCGAGCGGGATCTTCTCCCCCCTCTCCCGTATTAGACCGCCCACCGATCCGGTTGAGTGCGATTGCGAGTGTCTCATGCGCTTCTGCACTGATGGAACCGTAGGACATCGCACCTGTATGAAAACGCTTCATCACCGCATCAACGGACTCCACCTCCGAAAGCGGAATAGGGCCGGAACCTGGCTTGAATTTGAACAAGCCGCGCAAAGTCGCCAAATGCTCACTCTGCCGGTCAACAAGCGCCGTATAGTCCTTGAACACTCGATACTGTCCCGAGCGTGTCGAATGCTGCAATTTAAACACCGTGTCGGGGTTAAACAGGTGATATTCGCCATCCCGCCGCCACTGGTACTCTCCTCCCCATTCGAGATCAGGTTTACCAACCGAGCGACTGGGAAACGCCGCGTGATGGCGCAGACTGATTTCCTGCTCCAACGTCTCGAGCCCGATACCCCCGATTCGTGACGCGGTATAAGTGAAATACTTATCTACCAATGCCTTGTCGAGCCCGATAGCTTCGAAAATTTGCGCACCCCGATAGGACTGCACCGTCGAAATGCCCATCTTGGACATGACCTTAACCAAGCCTTTGTTGATCGCCTTGATATAGTTCCGCACGGCTGCATCATGGACGGACTCTGCGCCTTTGCGGCCTTTAACCATCGATTCCTGGATCGTGCCCTGCTGAATGAGATCGTAGATCGTCTCGAAGGCCAAATAGGGATTAATCGCATCCGCGCCGTAACCTAGCAGCGTACAGAAATGGTGAACTTCACGCGGATCGCCTGACTCGATCACAAGGCCGGTTCGCATCCGACGTCCATTACGGACAAGGTGATGGTGCGTTCCAGCAATGGCGAGCAACGATGGAATTGGCGCCATTTGGGCGTTCATGCCCCGATCTGAAATGATGACAAAGGAATACCCGGCATCCACCGCCCCATCGACTTCCGCGAAGAGTTTATCGAGCGCGGCCGCGAGCCCATCACTTCCCTTTTCAATGGGATAGAGCGCAGTGATGGTCGTCGCGCTGAATTGGTGTGTCGCAACATGGCGCAGGCGCGCAATATCTTCATTGTTGAGGATCGGCGAGGCGAGCTTCAGGCGGTGACAACTCCGGGCGGTCGGCGAAAGCAGATCACTTTCCGGCCCGATTGGGGTCGAAATCTGCGTCACCAGCTCTTCGCGAATACCATCCAGTGGTGGATTGGTGACTTGTGCGAATAGCTGTTTGAAATAATCAAACAGAAGCCGCGGTCGATTAGAAAGCACGGCGAGCGAAGCATCCGTGCCCATCGAGCCCATCGGCTCCTCACCACGTTCAGCCATCGGCTGCATGATGATCCGAAGATCTTCATGGGTGTAGCCATAGGCTTGCTGCCGCTGCAATACCGTATCATGATCGACCGCATGGACGTGGCGCGGATCGGGCAAGGCCGACAGTGGAATGTGGTGTTCGCGTAGCCAGTCGGCATACGGATGTTCATCGATGTACTGCTGCTTCAACTCCGCATCTTCGATGATCCGACCCGCTTCCGTGTCGACCAGAAAAATACGCCCAGGATGCAGACGTTCCTTAATCTCGATATTCTCAGGTGCAAAATCCAAGACCCCGACCTCGGATGCCATGACGACCATCCCGTCTTTGGTCACGTAATACCGGGAAGGGCGCAAGCCATTTCGGTCAAGTACCGCACCGATGATTTTTCCATCGGTAAACGCGATCGACGCCGGACCATCCCAAGGTTCCATCAAGCAACCATGGTACTCATAGAAAGCTTTGCGCGCCGGATCCATCTGTTCATGGGCGCTCCAAGCTTCGGGAATCATCATCAGGATAGCGAGCGGCAAGGGACGCCCCGCCATGTGCAGAAACTCAAGTACCTGATCGAAACTGGCCGAATCCGAACTACCTTCGATAACGATCGGGAAAAGCTTTTTGAGATCCTCTCCGAATAATGAGGTCTCACATAACGCCTCACGAGCGCGCATCCAGTTGATGTTCCCGCGTAACGTGTTGATTTCTCCGTTGTGGGCGATATACCGAAACGGATGTGCCAGCGGCCACGAGGGAAAGGTATTGGTCGAGAAGCGCTGGTGGACCAAGGCGAGCCCACTCTCCACACGAGGATCGCTCAAATCCGGAAAATGGGAACCCACCTGAAGTGCGTTCAGCATGCCCTTATAAATCAGCACACGGTGCGACAGGCTCGGGACGTAGAACAGCGTTCTCTCTAGCCTGCCAGAGCCCCAAATCGCATGCTCAACCCGTTTCCGGATCACGTAAAGCTTTCGTTCGAAAGCCTCAGCGTTTGTCAAATCTGGACTTCGCCCAATAAAAATCTGCTGAAATGCAGGCTCACAGGCCCGCGCCGTCGGCCCAATCGCGCTGCCGTCGCTAGGGACCACCCGCCAGCCAATGAGCGTTTGTCCCTCTTCTTGGATGATGCGCGCAAATTCTCCGCGGCAAAACTCAGCGGCTTCCTTCTCATGGGGAAGAAAAACCAGCCCCGCGCCATAGGCATCTATTGGCGGTAGCTCCAGTCCAAGGGCGCGGCAGGTCTCCCGCAGAAAGGTATCAGGCATCTGGATGAGGATCCCGGCGCCGTCGCCCGTATTGACTTCGGCCCCGCTCGCGCCGCGATGTTCCAAGTTCCTGAGAATCGTCAGCGCGCGCTCAATCGTCGCGTGCGACTTTCGCCCCTTGATATCGACGACAAAGCCCACGCCGCATGCATCGTGTTCGAAACTGGGGTCGTAAAGCCCCTGTTCGGGCCGTCCCGACTGCGGAAAGCGTGTATCAGTGGTCGCCATGGTTGCTACCTGTTTTCAGGAACTCAATCTCAAGACCTCGGTCCGAGGCCCGGTCGCGATTCTTTCAGCACGGTGCTACGGGCACACACGCGGAGCGTCGAGCCCCGGCCGAACAAAAGGACGGCGATTATAGCGTCGGCTCGCGCGAAGTGTCATCCGCGAAAGGCCGAGGAACTCGGTCAGCCTATTTAAGCGCCTGACGGAGGCTGCCGATGGAGCGTACCCATGGCTTGCTACTGCCCCGAACCGAGGCAGGCAGCCGAGACACGGCTGCCTGCGCAGCCTGACGGGTCGGATATACACCGCATACCACGAGGTATAAAGGTCGCCGGTCGAGCATTCCGGTTAAAACGACACTTTGTGTCAAAATTCCGTGTTGGGCCCGATAGCGATCGGCCGCACCACGCGTACGCACACCAAAGAGCTGTAACGTCTGGCTGCCCGCCGGCTGCTTGAGCAACCAATCGGCGGAAAGGGGCGCCTCGGAGGCTATGCCAGCCGCCGGTTTTACGATCGATTTCCGAGCGTGTCTCTGTTTCGGTAGTGGCTTGGAAATGCTGACCTTGCGATGTCCCGTCGACACATGGGCTGCAGGTTTTGGATTCGACTTCGCGGCAGGAGGAGGTGCCTGAGGAACGGGAACCGGCGCTAGTACCGGCTGCGCAATCGCGACGGCGGGAGGGACGCCTGTCAACACGGGAGTCGGATTTGTCGCGGGCGGCCCGGATTCAGCCGGACTGGATGGCTGCGTGGCTTTATCCGCATGACGTGTCAAAGCTGTGGGCGCTTCCGCAGAGGCTGGGCTTGTCACCGCCTGCGCCAACGGTGCCGGTGCGGCGTTAGTGGTTTCCACTTGTTTTTCGACAGGAAGCGCGGGCACCTCCGAATTCGTGCGCGTGGGTACCGAACCCGGAGTAGACGGAGGCGTTGCGCCAGGCGGAACAACATCCACCACTTCAGTGGTCTGCGGTTCCGTTTTTAACAGTGGGTTACGCGTCGCCCACCACGCACCAAGCACCAGGGCGCCAACCGCGAGGATTCCGAAAGCGACATTGATCTGCGTGCGCGAAAGCCGGCGCGATGTCGCGGGCATCCGAGCTTGTGGGCGAATAATGGCGCTCGAGAGATGTTGGCGGGCAAGCGAGACCACCTTGCCGGCCAACCCTTCGGCCACAGCCGCTATACGCGTAAAGTCAGCTGGGGAAAAAAAATCCAAGGCCTCTAGTTCAATCGCCGCCATGCGCTGCTCGATTAATCCTTGGATCTGTGCGTCGGCGAGTAAGGGAATATCGACAACGTGCACCAGCCCATGTTGCGGGTCGGAACGCTGCAGATTCGCCAGCAGTTGTGCGTGTTCGGGAGCGGTTGCGAGGAGAACGCGTAACTCCGCCAACTGGTCTTCTGTATGCGCAAGTTTCACCAGAACTTCAGCTGTCTCGGCCGAAAGTTTTTCCGCATCATCGACTAGAACGACCACCACCTTGCCCGCGCGTTCCAACGCACTGATGCGCAGACGGACTTGATCGCGCAGCCCTTGGTGATCAAGCGCGCCCGCCGGTACATCCAGCTCGTGCGCGAGTAAGGCAATCATTGCTTCAGCACTCATCTCCGCATTTGCCTGGACCCGAACCGGGTACCAACTAGCTCGCTGCGCCGCCGCGAAATAGCCCAGCAAGGTCGTTTTACCGCTTTCCGGAGCGCCACTTAAAACCACAATCTGTCGGCCAAACTCCATCAGGTGCTCGATGAGATCGAGCCTCTGCTGCAAGGTAGGGCTTAGGTACAGGCTACGGGGGTTCGTATCCTGACTAAACGCACGTAATTCAGGCGTCTCGGACGCACTGATCGGTGCTGGATCGGACAAGCCTTCGTTCACGATATTTCCTCTGCTGCACGATTCAATCGCGCGGAGCGCCTCAATCGCTGGTGTTCCGAGATCGCGAAGCGATCGGTCATACCCGCAATGTAATCACAGACTGCACGTGCGTGAGTCAACTCTCCTGACAAATCCGGTGGCTCTGGAAGCTCATCAGCCGAGTTCATGTAGACCTCAAAAAGTTCGCGGATGATCGTCTGCGACTGGAAGGCCATCTCGACGACTCGCGGATGTTCGTACAGATGGTGCCGAAGAAGTCGCTTCAACTCCAAGTGAATCTGGAGCGTCGTGGGGCTAAAATCAAGCATGGGCGATGTCTGCTCCCGCACCATAGCCAACGATTCGACACCGCGTTCCTGCAGATGCGTGGCAGTGGTGGTCAACAGATCCGAGACAAAAAAATTCAACATCTGCCGGATCACCGTATAACGTAGGCGTTTAGCATCAAGATGCGGCCATCGAACGATAATGGCCTGCTCCGTCTCCCGAAATAACGAGTGGGTGCGCAGTTGCTCCACATCGAGCAGACCTGCGCGCAAACCGTCATCCATATCGTGGTGATTGTATGCAATTTCGTCGGCTACGTTTGCAATCTGCGCCTCCAGGGACGGCTGCCCCCCCTCGATGAAGCGGCGCCCGACCTCTCCTAGCAACTTGGCTTGGGGTACCGAGCAATGCTTAAGGATCCCTTCGCGTGTTTCAAAAAGCAGATTCAGTCCGCGGAATTCGGGATATCGCTCTTCGAGCAATTCGACCACTCGCAAGGATTGCAGATTGTGCTCGAAGCCGCCGAACTCGCGCATACAGGCATTCAGCACGCTTTGTCCCGCATGCCCAAAAGGGGTATGTCCGAGATCATGCGCAAGGGCGATAGCCTCGGTGAGATCTTCATTGACGCCCAACGCCCGCGCAATCGTGCGGGCGATTTGGGCGACTTCAAGGGAGTGTGTCAGACGGGTCCGGAACATATCCCCTTCATGATTCACGAAGACCTGTGTTTTGTACTCAAGTCGCCGGAATGCAGCACTATGGATGACCCGATCTCGGTCGCGCTGGAATTCGTCTCGCCATCGGGGCGTAGGTTCCGCGTGCTTTCGTCCGCGGCTATTTTCCCAACCCACCGCATAGGGAGACTGCGAGGGTGGCGTCGCCGTCGCGCGCACGCCCGAATCGACTGGCACGTTATCGACCGTCATCTGCCAACGTGGCGTGCAAGACAGATTCATCATATGTATCGGTAAGCACCGCCTCGCCCAGTCCTTTTAGCAGGACTAGGCGAATCTTTCCGTTTTTATTTTTTTTGTCGACCCGCATCGCCGAAAGGAGCTCTGCAATCCCCAAGTGGGGGGGACGTACTGTGGGTAGGCCTGCCCGCTTAATGAGATGGATGACTCGTGCGCAATCGTCAACCGGGAGCATGCCAAGGTCACGGGACATTCGGGCTGCCATACACAACCCTACGCCCACTGCCTCTCCGTGAAGCCACTCGCCGTAACCCATGGCGTGTTCGATGGCATGTCCGAACGTATGTCCGAGATTCAGTAACGCCCGGACGCCGGATTCACGTTCATCCTGGCCCACGACACGCGCTTTGTTTCGACAAGAGCGCTCCACCGCATAAATCAGCGCTTCCGGCGTGCGCGCCATCAAGTCATCGAGGTTGAGCTCGAGCCACCGGAAAAAATCCAGATCGTCAATGAGGCCGTATTTGATAATCTCGGCAGTTCCCGCACGAAACTCACGCACCGGCAAACTAGCCAGTGTTTCGAGATCAGCCAACACCGCCCGTGGTTGGTGAAAAGCGCCAATCATATTTTTTCCAAGCGGATGATTAACGGCTGTTTTGCCCCCTACAGACGAATCAACCAACGCCAGTAAAGTCGTTGGAATCTGCACAAAATCCACGCCGCGCTGATAGCAAGCGGCCGCAAATCCTGCCAAATCACCGATCACCCCACCACCGAGCGCAAACACCACACATCCTCGCTCGTAGCGTAGCTCGAGCAACCGCGTCATGATGAGTTCCAAGCTGCCAAGGGTTTTGTAGGCCTCGCCGTCCGGAAGCGCTAGCACGTTGACGCTCATTTCCGTCAGGTGGTTGATCAGCCGTTGGCAAAACAACGGGCCTACGGTTTGGTTGGTCACGACCAACACCTGCTTCCCCGGAACGAGCTGTCGGACCAAGGCAGAATCGGATAGCAGTCCATGTCCGATATAAATCGGGTAACTCCGACTACCCAGCGCGACGGTCACTTCAATCATACGGGAAATGCCTCCCGAATCTGCGTCACTATCTCGGTAACCGGGAAAGCACTTGTATCAATGCTCATGCGCGCCGTCTCGCAGTAAAAGTCCGCGCGCTCCGCGAGGATATTTCTCAAGCGCGTAGCGCGATCGTCGGTATTCAGAAGCGGTCTATTCACATCATTGCGGGTTCGAGCCAAAAGCTCGTCCAAACCGGCAAAAAGAAAGACGGTAAATCCGCGCGAGATAAGTGCTGCGCGATTAGCCGCGTCGAGCACTGCGCCACCACCGGTAGCGAGCACGATATCATCAATCTGGGTCAACTCGTCAATGAGCCGACGCTCCCGGAGGCGAAAACCGGCCTCGCCCTCCAGATCGAAGATCAGCGAGACTCGCGCACCGGTCCGTCTCTCCAGTTCTTGATCGCAATCGATGAAGCGTCGCTTCAGTGCTTTGGCAAGCCGTTTGCCAATAGTCGTTTTCCCCGCGCCCATCGGGCCAATCAGAAAAATTCCGTTATGCTTCGACATTCAACTGTAACCTGTCCAGTCTGCGCAGCCGGGATTTTTTCCGCTCACCAAGAAGGCAAAAAGAAGGCGCGGGGCGCGTGGCACCCCGCGCAGCCGAACAGACACGCGTCACCGCGTAGAAACAGACATTGCTTCCTTGAGAATTTTGGGCGTGACGAAGATCAAGAGTTCTTTCTTCGTCGCCTTGATCGCGTTGTTCTTGAAAAGGTTACCCACATAAGGCAACTCTCCGAAAAACGGGACGAGTGTTTTGGTGACCGTGTGCTCGGATTGATAGATGCCTCCTAGCACGACCGTTTCGCCGTTGTCGATCAGCACCTGCGTATCAACCTCATTGGTGTCGATGCTAGGTACGCCGTTGAACACCGTACCCACCGAATCCCTATTGACCTTCAAGTCCATAATCACGCGATCGTCCGGGGTCACGTGCGGGGTCACCTTGAGCGCGAGGACCGCCTTTTTGAAAGAGACCGACGTGGCGCCACTGGAACTCGCCTCTTGGTAAGGAATTTCAGTACCTGTCTCAATCAGCGCTTCTTTCTGGTTCGCGGTGATGACTTGCGGGCTTGCGATGACTTCGCCACGCCCTTCCGTCTGCAACGCCGACAATTGGAGTTGCAATAAGTTACTGCCAATTTTTCCAATTGCCCAATTCATCGCGCCCGCCGGGTTCGTGACCGGGAGGTCGACAAGGTAATTCTCCTGAGTCCCACTCGCCGCAAACGCCGTCGTTTTAGGGTAGGTGATGCTACCCGGGATCCCGCCGCCAATTTGACTCGTAAAGCCCGTTTTTCCGGCGTTAGACTGACTGTAGCCGAACTGAACGCCGATATCTTTGCTGAAGTCGTCGTTCGCGACGACAATTCTGGATTCAATCAGCACCTGCCGCACCGGAATATCCAGCGCCTCCACCACGCGCCGGAGATCGCCCAGCGCCTCCGCCGTATCCTGAACCAGAAGCGTGTTCGTCCTTTCATCCACGCTGACGTTACCCCGAGGGGTCAACAGCTTATTAGTCTTTGTTTTCATTAAATCGGCCAAGGCCTGCGCCTTCGCGTAATTCACGTGCACAAATTCGGTCTTGAGTGGTGATAATTCCTGCAGTTGTTTCTGCGATTCCAGTTCCAGCTTCTCGCGGGATGCGATCTCTTCCTGCGGGGCAACCATAATCACGTTGCCGGATTTGCGCATGCCGAGACCTTTGGTCTTTAGAATGAGGTCCATCGCCTGATCCCACGGCACATTTTTCAACCGCAACGTCACCCTGCCTGTCACCGTATCGCTGGCGACCAGGTTGAAGCCATTGAAATCTGCGATCAGCTGCAGCACCGCACGAACTTCTATATCCTGGAAGTTGAGGGACAATCGCTCTCCCGTGTAACCAAATTTATCTTTTTTAAGTTCGTCTTGCTCTGTTTTGCTCAGCGGGCGGAGTTCTAAGGTAAAAATATTGTCCGACTGATACGCCATGTGGTCATAGGGTCCCTTCGGCGTCACTACCATACGGGTGCCGTTACCATGACGGGTGGTATCTATTTCCTGAGCGGGCGTCGCGAAATCCAGGACATCCAACTTGCGATCAAGCTCGGTCGGCAGCGTGGTATCAACGAAGTCAACAATCAACTTCCCGCCCTGCTCGTCGATGTTGATCCCAATGTTCGGATCCGAGAGGTTGACCATGATCTGTGCCTCGCCCCGAGGACCGCGTCTGAAATCAATCCCTTTGACGCTCGCACCGGTCGCATGCCCCGGCATCGTCAGCATGTTAGCCGGCGACTTGTTGGAAACAGCTGCTGCCTTGGGTACGCTCGCGCCGGTGGCTCCTTTGAGCGCCGTGATATCGCTTTGGATACCGTCAAGCGTCAAGGTCACTGTATTACCCGCCGTCTGAATCTTGTACGGCACAAGTTGGACAAGGTTGACCACTACCCGAGTACGCCCTTCGGCCTCCACCGCCGTTACCGTGTCAACTTTACCGATACCTACCTTTGCCGTTTTATTCTTCAGGCCAAGTTGTGTCCCTGGAAAATCAAGCGCAATGCGAGCCGGGTTATCGATCGTGAAATTGAGCGGATCTGCGCTCAGCGCTTCGCTCAGCGTCAATTTGACCTGCACGCTGCCACCAGGCAATGAGGTAAACTTGATGTCATTTAACGTGCCCGCTAGTGCCCACACGGGTAAGCCACCGCCGAGCAGCAAGCTGGAGAAGGCGAACAGCAGCGACCATAGTGGTCCACGGGAGGTGCGCGCGATGCAACGTCGGGACGTGACTGCGGCGGAATGTTGCTCGTTAGCTTTCCTGGTTCTCATGCGCGATTACCCCTTTTATGGGTTGCCTTCTTCAATAAGCGTCAAACTCGCCTGACGCTCTTCCCATCGTCCCTCAGAATCCTTGACGACTTCGCGCAACTCAATACGGTCCTCTTGGATAGTGAGGATTTTTCCGAAGTTACGCCCCAGGTAATTTCCGACCTGTACGCGATGTACAGTCCCTGTCTTGTCCTTGACGACTGCCCACAGCGCCGCATCGCCCTGCAGCGTGCCGACCATACGTAGACTGTCCACCTCAAAGGCCTCTAATTCTTCACTGTTATGGGCTGCCATTTCATCCATAAATCGCTGTTGGCGCTTATCGTTACGCCGATCAGCCGCCATTTCCTTTTGAGGCACATCGTTTAAGACGTCCCGAAAAGGATCTCGTGCACTCGCCTCTCCAGACTGATAGAGGTAGCGCTCATAAGGGCGAATAGGTGGCAACGGTTCAATCTGTCCACCGGGCCGTTTCAGCACACCCGCGACATAATCTTCTAGATCGGTCTTGTCGCGATTGACACAGCCCGCGAACAACCCAAGCAACACAAAAAGCCCCAGGTAGCGCGTTAAATAGCCACTTGACGTTCTGGTACCGCTCATTTTCGCACCGCTTTATCTGACTTGCCCGAGGCTTCCTGCCGTTCCTCTTCTTCGTCCATATAGCGATAGGTCTTGGCGGTAGTTTCGAGGGTCAGGAGACCGCCCACCTTTGGCGTTATTCGGATATCGTGGTTCGTCACGATGCGGGGAAGATCAGACACGCCGCTAATAAAATTACCGATCGCATGATAGTTGCCCACCACCTTTATTTGGATCGGTAATTCGACGTAGAAATCTGCCGGCTTCTCAGCGCCCGGTTTGAATAACTCGAACTCCAGTCCGGCGGCAAGTCCCTGTTGGGAAATATCAACGAGCAGTGCAGCAACCTCCGTTTTGTTCGGTAACCGTTTAAGTAGGTCACCGAATGTTTCTTTTATGTCACCTAACTGCTGCTTCAGGGCTTCGAGATTAACGGCTTTCTTCTGTGCGTTCTCTAATTGTCCCTTGAGCGCCACTTCTTTTTCCTGATCCTGTTCGAGCGCGTCTTGTAATGTACTGATATCGTTCCAGTAGATCAGGCTTCCCAGAGCCCCGCACACCAGCAAGATGAAAACGGCTTTGACTGGCTTCGGCCACGTTCCGATGTTACTGAGTGTCAGATTGTTGAAGTCTGACATTTTCATGTTTGGTCATCCTCTCCTTGCGCGTTAGCACGTGGGACCACCTGCTCGGCTTTCAGGGTGAAGCTGGAAATGCGGTGCTTTTCAGCATCGGTCGTCTCAATGATTTCGAGTTTCGGATTCTTGAGCCATTCGGATTTCTCAATATTCCGCATGAAATTTGAAACCCGTGCATTCGATTCGGCGACGCCTTTAACTTCAATAATGCGATTAGTTTGCGACAGCTGCTTCAGATACACGCCATCCGGTATCGTCCGAACAAGCTCATCGAATAGATGCACGACGATAGGCCGGCTGGTCTGGAGCGATTGAATCGCCTTCATCCGCGCGACGAGTCTGGCTTTCTCTCTTTCAAGTTCCCTGATCTCGTGGATTTGCTTATCCAGCTTGCCAATTTCCGCCATAAGATACTGATTTCGTTCACTCTGAAAATCGAGGCAACTCTGAAAATAAAAATGCGTAATTGCGGATATCAAAACCACTACGCCGGCGCAGATTCCAACAATGGCTAAGAACTCTGTACGGCGTTGACGCCTGCGTTCGGCTCGCCAGGGCAGCAGGTTGATGCGGGCCATTAGTCGAAACTCCGTAGGGCCAGTCCACAGGCAATCATCAATGCCGGTGCATCGTTGGCGAGCGCTTGTGCCCGCACACGCGAGGCGGCAGTCATGCTAGAGAAAGGGTTCGCGATAGACACCGGCGTATCAATTTTAGACTGCACAAGCGCGTCGACGCCCGGAATCGAGGCGCAGCCGCCGGCAATCACCACGTGGCTCACCGTACCAACCTGACTTGATGAATAAAAAAATTGCAATGCACGATTGACTTCTTGCGCCATCGATTCCATGAACGGCCGCAGTACTTCCGGCTCGTAGTTATCCGGGAGACCACCCTGCCGCTTCGCGAGTCCAGCCTCTTCGTAGGACAGTCCGTAACGTCGCTGAATTTCATCGGTTAACTGACGGCCACCAAATAACTGTTCGCGCGTATAAATAATATTGTGATCTTCCAACACGTTCAAAGTCGCCGCCGTTGCCCCGACATCCATGACCGCCACGATGCGCGAGTTTGCGACCGGGCCGCCTAAGCCGGCCATGAGCGAGATGGCGTTCTCGAGCGCAAAGGCCTCGACATCGACTATCTTCGCCTGCAAGCCGCCAATTTCGAGGGCCGCCACACGGACATCGACGTTTTCTATGCGGGAGGCCGCGAGCAACACATCGAGCCGGTCCGGATCGGTTGCGGAGGGCCCGAGGACCGAAAAGTCGAGGCTGATTTCATCAAGAGAATACGGGATGTATTGATCTGCCTCGATCTGAATACGACCTTCGAGTTCGTCGTCGCTCAGATTCGCTGGCATCGAAATTAATTTTGTAATCACTGAAGAGCCGGCCACTGCACATGCGGCGGCGCGTGTTCTCGTGCCGGATTTTTTTACGGCGCGACCAATCGCTTCGCCGACGAGTTGAGCGTCCGTGATATTCTTTTCCACCACGGAATTAGGCGGCAGAGGCTCGACCGCATAACTCTCAACCCGATACCGGTTGCCGGTCCGCACGAGTTCCAGCAGTTTCACCGAAGTCGAGCTGATATCAACGCCCAAGAGCGGGACATGAGTTCGTCGAAACAGCGCCACGAATACTCCCTTTAAGAATGCAAGGTTAGCACGACAAAATCCGCGCTGACCTTAGAGGTTGAACACAACTATAGCCAACCGTTTTTTAAAATACAAATTGTTTATTTTTAAAATTTCAATATAAAACCAGACCTTATCTAAAATTCCTAATGTAAAGCCTTGTAGATATAGCTATGAGGTTTTGTGGTAACCACAATATGTTGCGTCTCGCGTTTTACGCGGTGCTCCTCAGCTTCGCACTGATGATATCGGCCATCGTCGGCTTAGCTTGGTGGGTACTGCCCCAACTACCGCCGACAGAAAGTCTACAGGACGTCCGATTCCAGACCCCGTTGAAAGTGTATACCCGAGACGGCAGCTTGATTGCCGAGTTCGGTGAAAAATTGCGCACTCCGGTTGCGATAAAAGATGTTCCTATATTGGTGAAACAGGCGTTTCTGGCCGCTGAAGACGATCGGTTCTACGAGCACCCCGGCGTCGATGGGATGGCCTTGCTACGGGCGGCGTTTAACGTCGCGCGCTCGCAGGAACGCTCTCAGGGGGGCAGTACCATCACGATGCAAGTTGCCCGCAACTTCTTCTTAAGTCGCGAAAAAACCTACCAACGGAAACTACGCGAAATTGCACTTGCCATCAAAATTGAGCGCGAGCTCACAAAAAATCAGATCCTGGAGTTGTATTTAAATAAAATTTTTCTGGGTCACCGCGCTTACGGAGTTGCAGCGGCAGCACAAGTCTATTTCGGCTGCCAGTTGAAAGATCTGACGCTGGCCCAGATAGCGCTCATCGCTGGCTTACCGAAAGCGCCTTCGCGCCTCAATCCGGTCACCGATCCGCGCGCGGCAGTGGCTCGCCGGGGTTACGTCCTGAGTCGTATGCTAGAACTTGGCTTTATCAACCGCGAAGCATTTGCGGCAGCCCAGCAAGAACCCTTGATCGCACATCTTCACGGACAAGCCGTCGAGACCAACGCGCCACATCTGGCCGAAATGGCACGCACGTTTATGGGGGGAAAGTTCGGCGAGGCCGCCTTTACCCAAGGCTACCGGGTGATTACCACGATTCTCCACGAAAACCAGACAGCGGCAGTCAACGCGCTAACCTCAACTCTGACCGAATACGACCGACGTCATGGATACCGAGGACCAGAGGCTAACCTAAATCTAGCCGCAACGCCGAGTACCAAGTGGGCGGAGCTCCTGAACGCCTACCCATCGGTCGGGGATCTCGCTGCCGTAATAGTGACCACTGTCGGCGAACGAGAAATCGAGGCGCTCGACGCACAAGGAAACCGTTTAAAAATAGGTTGGTCCGGCATGAGCTGGGCACGGCGCCACATCAGCCCCGACCAGGTCGGGCCGACGCCCCACGGTGCCGGCGACTTCCTAAAACCGGGCGACGTGATCCGGATCAGCTGGGTAGCATCCACGCCAAACCAGCACGACAGGGCGCACAAAACCGAATCGGGCGGCTGGCGTCTCGCACAGAAACCGGCTGTCGAGGCTGCTTTGGTGTCACTCGATTCAGGCGACGGCGCCATCATGGCACTGGTAGGTGGCTATAACTTTGCGCTCAGCAAATTCAATCGCGTCACACAGGCCTTACGACAGCCGGGATCGAACTTTAAACCCTTCATTTACTCGGCTGCGCTGAATAATGGCTTTACGCCGGCGAGTTACATCAACGATGCCCCCATCGTTTTTGATGCGCCAGGGCTTGATGCCGCCTGGCGCCCGGAAAACTACACGGGCACCTACTACGGCCCGACGAGTCTGCGTGACGCGTTGGCGAACTCTCGAAACTTAGTCTCTATTCGCGTGATGCGCGAAGTCGGCATCGATAAGACGCTTGCGCATATCAGTCGTTTCGGTTTCGACCCCGCGAAGATGCCGCACAACCTATCACTGTCGCTTGGCACCGGAGAAGTGACTCCATTGCAACTCATAACAGGATACGCGACGTTTTCGAATGGGGGATTTTTGATCGAGCCTTATTTTGTATCTCGCGTGGAAGATCAAGACGGCAAAGTCGTATGGCGCGCGACGCCCAAAAAAGCTTGTCCGACGTGCGAACTGACGCCGCCTGAGCATACCGAGCCTGGCGATCTGGAGGCCTTGCGCTCAACTGTAGAAATACCCGCCGAGCAGCGTGCGTCACGGGTCATTGACGCCCAAAATGCGTGGCTCATGTATTCAATGTTGAAAGATGTCATTACACGGGGCACCGCGCGTCGGGCTCTCGAGCTGAAACGACCCGATCTTGCCGGCAAAACGGGCACGACAAACGATCTCAAAGATGCGTGGTTCTCGGGCTTTAACGGGCACATCGTGACCACTGCTTGGATCGGTTCCGACAATTCAACTACTTTGGGCTCGCAGGAAACTGGCGCCCACGCTGCGCTCCCCATGTGGATTGAATACATGCGCAGTGCCCTAAAAGGAAAGCCTCTCGCAGAGCTCGCGCTCCCACCAGGTATGGTCACCGTGCGGGTACAACCAAATAGTACGGCCGCCGCGAGCTACGAGACTTTTCGGGCGCAAGATGTCCCGCAATCTGCCGGCGGCTCACCGGCTGCACACCCTCAGGCAGCGCCACCGCCGTCCAAGACAGTCGAGCAACTCTTCTGAAAAAGCAGGATCCCGCCATGCGTTCTCGACGCCGGGAGAATTCCGTCCGACACGGTCTCATCGCGCAATTAGCGGCCCGGCTATTGGTCGAAGGGGCAGCGTGCGACTTTGAATCGGCCAAACACAAAGCGGCCGCCACGATGTCGCTTAGCGAACGTAATGAGCTACCGGATAATCTGACGATACTTGGCGCAGTCATCGAGTACCAGCGGCTTTTTGAACACGGAAAATTACACGATAGAAACGCCAAGTTACGCAAAGCCGCACTCGAAGCCATGCGTTTTCTAGAAAAATTTTCGCCACGTTTACACGGCGCCGTGCTGTACGGGACATGCCTGCGTCATTCGGCGGTCGGGCTCCATCTTTTTGCAGATGAAGTCGAAAGCGTCACACGCCACCTTCTTCAAAGCCGTCTTGTTTTCAGGCTAGGGCAAACGCGCCCAGACCGAGACGGCCGACATATGGACAGTGCTATTCAGCTCGAAATCAGTCGGGATGGTATTGACTTCGTCCTCACCGTTTTGCCCATGCGATGTCTGCGTCATCCCATTAGCAGCCCACTAACGAATAGCGCCTACCAGTATATGGATCAGGCTCAACTATCGACATTACTGGCCGAAGACGCCGGCCGATTAAATCTCGCGGAACTCAAACTCCCCAACACAGGGGGCTTACCCCTGTGAATGGATCCTTTCCCCGTTTTCTTAAAGTGGCGGTTTTTGCGCCACTACGGAGTTTTTTTGACTACCTATATCCCACTCATTCGACCGACGCGATCGCTCCCGGATGTCGAGTGATGGTCCCTTTCGGCCGCAGCACACGAATTGGCATGGTAGTTGGCGCTGCCGAGACCAGTCATATCGACAAGCCAAAACTCAAAGCTATTTGCGAAGTCCTAGATCTGACGCCGATTATCGATCCCTCGTTGCTTTCGTTGGCGGCATGGGCAATCGACTATTATCACTGTCCCCCCGGGGAGGTGTACGAGGCACTGTTGCCCGGTGAATTACGTCGAGGAAATGCCCTCAGGACGTCCGAAAAAGAATTCTGGAAAATCACAGAATCCGGCAAAAAAATGCTCGTAACCGGCCACAAACTGGGCCCTCGCCAACGGGAAACTCTACTACGGGCCTCCGACGGCGAACTTAGCCGTGACGCGTTAGGTAGCGAGCGGGTGACCTTGAACCGCGTGATAGCGGACTGCACGCGCCGAGGCTGGCTCTACTCGATGCGTCGGGCAGTCCTGCCTGATCCCCTCGTCATCCCGTACGATAACTTCTTGGCGCTTAACCCGGCCCAGACGGCGGCGATGACTCACCTCCAAGGCATCAAGACGGGATACCGGACGCATCTGCTGCATGGCGTAACGGGCAGCGGCAAAACCGAAATTTATTTGCATCTGGTTCGTGATGTCGTCGCTGTGGGCGGCCAGGCGTTGATCCTCATTCCTGAGATAGGGCTCACCGAGCAGTTGGTGAAGCGCTTTGAGGCGCGGTTTGGCACCCTCGTGGCCGTCCTTCATTCCGGTCTCGGAGAACGCGCCCGTGCGGAAGTCTGGCAACGCTGCAAGACACAGGAAATACGCGTCCTACTCGGCACACGCTCAGCGGTCTGGCTTCCCCTGCCCGAGCTGCGTCTGATCGTTGTCGATGAAGAGCACGATCAATCCTACAAGCAGCAAGAAGGTCTACGCTATTCGGCAAGAGACATTGCCGTTGTTCGCGCCCATCGCGTAGGGATCCCGATCGTGCTGGGATCTGCAACCCCATCGCTCGAATCGCTTTTAAACTGCGACCGCGGTAAGTATCAGTACGTCGCAATTCCTTCGCGTGCCGCAGGCGCCACCTTGCCTCGCATCCAGGTTTTGGATATCCGCGGGCTACACGTCGAAGCAGGACTCAGTGAGCCACTACAGGCGGCGATAAAGCTCCGGGCGTCGCGCGGAGAGCAATCACTAATATTTCTTAACAGACGCGGCTTTGCGCCTGTGGTGCTTTGCCACCGTTGTGGATGGATCGCAAGCTGTCCGCGTTGCGATGCTCGGCTGGTGATTCACAAGGAAGAACAACAGTTGCGGTGTCATCACTGCGGTACTGCGCGCAACCTAAAAGCACGGTTTGCAGGTCACCCGTGTGGCGAATTGACTACCTTTGCCAGCGTCGGAGTAGGCACGGAACAACTTGAATCCGCAATGCCTATTCTTTTCCCAGGCTTGCGTGCCATACGGATCGATCGTGATTCGATGACGCGTAAGGGCGAGCTTGAGCGCGCTTTTGAGACCATCAATGCGGGGGACGTCGACATCTTGGTTGGGACCCAAATGATTGCGAAAGGGCATGACTTCTCGCGGGTAACGCTGGTGGGGATTGTGGATGGCGATAGCGGTCTTCTTGCAACCGATTTTCGAGCCGAAGAGCGCTTCGTGCAACTCATCATGCAAGTCGCGGGGCGCGCGGGGCGCGGCATAAACTCGGGAGAAGTTTTAATCCAGAGTCACCACCCGCATCACCCCGCATTCGAGTACCTGAAAAGGGGCGATTACCGCGAATTCGCCGACCACGCCCTGCGGGAGCGCAGCGCGGCAGAGCTGCCTCCCGAAACCACGCTGGCGCTACTGCGAGCAGAGGCGACGGAGCGTCCAATCCCGTTACGTTTCCTGCAGCAGCTTGTCGCGACACTCAAACCCCTGCTACCTGCGGGCGTTACCCTTGGAGGTCCTATTCCAGCGCTAATGGAGAGACGAATTGGCAAATTCAGGGCGAATCTACTTTTGACCTCCCATGATCGAGCCACACTGTCGGAAGCGATCACGCTCATGCTCCGTCAAATTGATCACTGCCCGCTCGCCAGAAAGGTCCGTTGGTCACTAGACGTAGACGCCCAGGAAATAGCGTGAGGCGGGCTGTTTTGGGAACGCGTGCAAAGCGCTGAGCCTTGTGCGGCGAAGGACGCGCGCGACCCACGGGACAATCGCCGGGATTTCCGTAATGGACAAACGCTGATACTGTTCCGGCCGCCTTACCCGATGACCATGACGGCGGAACTCGCCGAAGCGTAAGATCGTAGGTCAAGTTGGCCGATCGGGAACCTAAGTGCCATGCATCGTGGTACCCCCCCGATGCCGAAAAGAGGTTGAATTGAAGGACAATATAAGAAGCCTAGTCGAACACGCCATGCAGCAGCTGGCAGCATCGGGCGCGCTCGTTGTGCCGGCACCCTTGCCAAGCATTGCTATCGAGCCTCCGCGACAGCCCGCGCATGGGGATTTCAGTTGCAATATTGGGATGCTCCTGGCCAAACCATGCCGGCAATCGCCCTTGGTGATTGCGGAATTGATTACAAGCCAACTCCGAAGTGATCCTGCGACCGACGCCGCCGGAATTGCACACATTGAAGTCGCCGCCCCCGGCTTTATCAATTTCCGCCTTCGGCAGGAAGCACTCTTCCAGAGTGTGGAAACACTACTTCGCGACCCGCTCAGTTGCGGCCGAAAATCGCTACAACAAAAATCTGGGCGGGTCCAAATTGAGTTTGTCTCCGCGAATCCGACCGGACCATTGCACGTCGGTCACGGCCGTGGGGCTGCCTACGGTGCCGCGCTCCGCAACGTGATGCGCACTGCCGGCTACAACGTCAGCACCGAGTATTACGTAAATGATGCCGGACGGCAGATGGATATTCTGGCGCTGAGCGTCTGGTTACGTAATCTTGAGCAGGCGGGGATTGAAATGCATTTCCCCGCTAATGGCTATCGGGGGGATTACGTGGCCCAAATCGCGATTGACCTCGCAGAAAAATTCGGGCGCCGCTTTGTCCCCAACGAGATACGGCCGCCCGAGATCGGGGATCTCGTTAGTGAAGAAGAGGCGCTGGATATACGTGTCGCACATTGTCGTGCCGTCCTGGGCGAAGAAAATTACCGTCTCCTGCACGGGTTCGGCTGCTCCGCCATTCTCGAAGGGATAAAACAAGATTTGCTCGCCTTCGGTGTCACGATTGATAACTGGTACTCCGAGCGGTCCCTCATCGAAAATGGCCAACTCGAAAATACGATGGCGCAGCTGCGTGCGACTGGTCATGTTTTCCGAAAAGACGGGGCCGAGTGGTTTCGGTCGACAGCGTTCAATGACGAAAAAGATCGGGTGCTTATCCGGGAGAACGGCGCGCCTACCTATTTTGCCTCCGACGTGGCGTATCATGTTGACAAGTTTGCAAGGGGGTTCGACCACCTGATCAATATCTGGGGTGCGGACCACCATGGTTATATCGCGCGCGTCAAAGCGACGTTGCAAGCGTTGGAGCTTGACCCGAACCGGCTCGAAATCCTGCTGGTCCAGTTCGCGAGCCTATTCAGGGGTGGCGAAAAAGTCCAAATGTCGACTCGTTCGGGCGAATTCGTCACCCTCAGCGCACTTATCGACGAAGTCGGGGTCGACGCCGCGCGCTACTTCTACAGCAGTCGACGTTCAGATCAGCATCTCGATTTCGATCTCGATCTCGCCAAAGCTCAAAATCAGGATAATCCGGTCTACTATTTACAGTATGCCCATGCGCGCATTTGCAGCGTTTTCCGTCAGGTTGCCCAACAGTGGGGGCCCTGCGAACCGGCACACGGGATCGAGCACCTGGCACGTCTCGTTGAACCAAGAGAGCATCAGCTGGCGGCCTTACTCGCGCGCTACGCGGATGTGATCACCGGCGCGGCAGCGCAACGGGAACCCCATACAATCGCTAATTTCCTACGTGAAGTTGCAACTGAATACCATGCTTTCTATAACAATCACAAGATAAATGTGGATGATGTGCCGCTGCGGCAGGCACGACTCGCGCTGTGTGAAGCAGTTCGATTGGTCCTCTCACATGGACTATCCCTATTGGGCGTATCAGCGCCCCGGGAAATGTAATGGCGCGAGATTACAAAAAGACCACCCAACGTCAAACCAAAGGACGGCGCCCGGGCAGCTGGCTGTCGTTTCTGACAGGACTTGCGATGGGACTGGCGGGCATGCTGGTCTATCTTTGGCTTCAGCATACCCATATCGCGCCCATGCCGGCACCCAGTCAGACCCAAGTCCACACCCCTGCAGCCGAACCCGCGGCGCCGCCCACGCCGCCTGTCGAGGAGCCGGTGGTCAGCGATCTCCCCGCGCAAGAGCAAGAACAACTTGCATTGCCCAAGTTTGATTTTTACAAAATTCTCCCCGGTGTCGAGGTGAAAGTTCCGGACGCAGAGCTAGTCGCCCCGAAAGCCGATGAGCGACCCGCTCAGAAAATCGTCTCAGCCGCGAAGCCGCCACCGAACAACACCGTGCCAAGCCCGACGGCGACAGGGGTGACGGCGGCCGCACCGGCTACTGCGGTGCCGGCCACGTACATTTTGCAAGTAGGCGCATTCCAGACTTTTGACGAGGCAGACCAATCCAAAGCCCAACTCGCGCTACAGGGTATACAGGCTAAAATCCAGCGCGTGCTGATGAATGGAAAGGAAGTCTGGCAAAGGGTACAGGTAGGTCCATTTCAGAACGTGAACGAGGCTCAGCAGATGCGCGCACGGCTGTCCCAGCTTGGAGTGCACACGGTACTAACGAAAGTAGGCGGCTCGCCCTCCCCCAAACCCTGACGCGATTAAGGGCGGTCGATCGTGTTTTCCGGTCAGCCACCGCTCACATCCGAGGCTTTCCAGGAACGAAACGCAAAAGTTGGAGCGGGTGATGGGAATCGAACCCACGCTATCAGCTTGGGAAGCTGAAGTTCTGCCATTGAACTACACCCGCGGCAAGGGTGCCATTCTAGACATTTGTCGGACGCCGTCAAAGCCACCGTTCATTTCGATGAAATCTAGCGGTGGAACTGGTTTGCCGACATCCGCCGTAATCGTTGCTCGCCACTAAGCGTCGGCTTGCCTTATAGTGATGCCAATGGGCGCTCCCCCAATGTACCCCCTTGTTCGAGATTTTTAATGGCATCTTCCACCACCACGTCTGCGTTCCCCCTCGTGGTAGCCGTAGATGACAGCTCGGCCATGCGCGTTTTCTTCGAGCAGGCGGTTGCTGGTCTCGGCGTCGATTTGCGTACCTTTCCATCGGCCGCGGCCGCAGCGGCGTGTCTAGATACGCACCAACCTGCGTTGCTTTTTCTGGATATCATCATGCCCGCAAAAGACGGGTTAACTTATTTGCAGGAACTGCGCCTGACTTCGTTGCACGAAAAGACACAGACAATCGTCGTGAGTTCCAAGGACTATGCCCAAGATCGGGCCTCGGCAAAGGATCTTGGCGTCCTAGAGTTCGTCGCCAAACCAATCACGAGCCGTCAGCTGGCTGAGTTAATTAGTCGATATACTGGAGCACGCGCCATAGATGAAAGCACACGCGCATGAGTGAAAACTATCTGCGCTTTTGGGGGGTTCGGGGTTCCTATGCCTCACCGCAGACAGATAAACTCGGCGTTGGGGGTAATACCTCGTGCGTCGAGATTCGGGCTGGGAATCACCTGCTTATTTGCGATGGCGGAACAGGCATCATCCCGCTCGGAGACCTCTTGATATCGGAGTCGCCGACGCCGGAAACACTAATAGTCTTCACGCATTACCACTGGGATCACATTTGCGGATTGCCTTTTTTTCAGCCCGCTTTTTCCGCCGAATGGAAAATTCGATTTTTCGGTCCTGGGCAAAATGTGGGCGATATTGAGCAACGACTTTCAAATCAAATGAAATCGCCCTATTTCCCCATCGAAATAGGAAGCTGGGCTGCAGATATTGAATATGTAAAACCGATCGAGGGGAAAATTCCGCATGGTCCCTTCGATGTGAGCTATCACAACGTGCATCATCCCGGCACAACCTATGGCTATCGGGTGGAGATTGCTGGCAAAGTCATTATCTACATGCCCGATAACGAAATTGATTTTCTGCGCTCCTCAATTGCACAGCGAACGGACGAATTTACCGAAGAAGAACACCAAATGATTGCCCGCATTCAGCGCGAAGAACGTGACGTCGAGCTGAGCGGGGTTAGACGGGCAGATATCCTCATCCACGATGCACAATATACCCCTGAGGACTACTCGAAAAAGCGCGGATGGGGGCATTCCTGTTATGTCGATGTGGTAAATTTTGCTATCGATGCGGAGATTAAAGTGCTCTATTTGTATCATCATGATCCTGGTCACAACGATGTCCAGATAGCGACCATCCATCAAGAATGCCTGGCTCTGGTGGCCGAACGTGGTTCCAGCTTACAGATTCACGTTGCCCGTGAGGGCGCCAAAATTCCTTTGTAGCCAAGGGTGATATCCGGATGCAATTAGTCATCAACGGCGCACCCCGTCAAGTTAGCGAAAACCTGTCGATCACTGAACTTCTCGTGACACTCGCCATCCAGGGTCGCCTAGCGGTCGAAGTGAATGGGGAGATTGTGCCTAGAAGCGGTTTTAGCGCGTATTATTTGACGGCTAACGATACGGTTGAGATCGTCAAGGCCATTGGCGGCGGTTGACACCCAAGACCAACGACACGTCCGCCATGCCCGGATAATTACTTATGAACGAACAAACTCAAATGTCTGCGGAGACCGATGATCTCGTGATCGCTGGGGTGAACTATAAGTCGCGACTACTCGTCGGTACCGGCAAATATCGCGATTTTGCGCAGACGCAGATGGCGATTGAGGTGAGCGGGGCAGAAATCGTCACAGTCGCCATCCGCCGTACAAACCTCGGCCAGAACGCTGGGGAGCCGAACCTACTTGACTATATAACGCCGGATCGCTTCACGATTCTGCCCAACACGGCAGGTTGCTACGATGCCGACACAGCTGTTCGGACCTGCCGGCTCGCACGTGAAATTCTCGATGGGCACCGGCTAGTCAAACTTGAAGTTTTGGGCGATCAGAAAACGCTGTATCCAGATATTGTCGAGACGCTACGCGCTGCAGAAATACTGTGTCGGGAGGGTTTTGAAGTTATGGTGTATACCACCGACGATCCCATCATCGCTCGACGCCTGGAAGCCATCGGCTGTGTCGCCATTATGCCGCTGGCGGCACCTATTGGTTCGGGACTCGGACTACAGAATCGTTTTACCATTCGAGAAATCGTCGAGACCGTTCGCGTACCGGTCATCGTTGACGCTGGCGTCGGCACAGCGTCCGACGCCAGTATCGCCATGGAGCTCGGTTGCGACGCGGTGCTCATGAATACCGCCATTGCGGAGGCTCGCGACCCGGTGAAGATGGCAAGCGCTATGCGACATGCGATCGTCGCAGGTCGCCTCGCCTATCAGGCTGGTCGTATGCCTCGTCGCACTCACGCCGCGGCATCTTCTCCCCTCGACGGCACTTTCTTCACCTAAAGCGGTGTCCTCAGACCATCCCCCACAGGCCTACCGCGGCATTCAGAGTTTTGTTCGCCGAGAGGGCCGCATGACCGCTGCGCAGCAGCGCGCAATCGAGAGTCTGCTGCCGAGATTCGAAATCGAGGACTCTATACTTCCGATCGACCTCTCCACTACATTTCCGGACAAAGCGCCGTTCTATCTCGAAATCGGCGTGGGAAATGGGATCTGCGTCCTTAATTGTGCCGAAGGCAACCCTGACAACAATTATCTAGGGGTCGAGGTGCATCGACCCGGCGTCGGCTATCTCCTGAACCAAGCGCAGACTGCCGGAGTATCCAACCTGCGTGTGTGTATACAAGACGTTCAGCAGGTCCTCGCACGTTTACCCGCAGAATGTCTCACGGTGGTCTACATCTTTTTCCCGGATCCCTGGCCTAAAAAACGGCACCATAAAAGGCGCTTGGTGCGTGCGGCGCTACTTTCCGCCTTACAGCGGACTTTGCACCGACATGGTCGCGTCTATATCGCAACCGACAGTAGTGATTACGCCACGGACATTCAGGCCGAATTGGTCGGCCAACCTTGTTGGCTCAACCTCGCAGGTCCCGACACCTTTGCGTCTCGCCCCAAGGCGCGAATCAGAACGCGCTTTGAAGCCCGTGCCATCCAGGATGGACGCACGGTTTACGAGTTCGTGCTGGCAAAAGCCATGACCGGCGTACCCCGCGACTAGTTAACCCCTGCAGATAACCACGGGATGAGTTCGGCGAGACTCTCGACACTCGCGAATTCGGGAAAGCTTTTCGGCAGGCCCGTGCTGCTCGGCGTGCGAACCCCAAACACATGTCGTACCCCGAAGCGGTGTGCCGTAGCGAGCACCGCCGGGTTATCGTCCACCAAGATCGCGAGACCCGGATCGACACGCTCAGTGGCGACCAGTTGTGTCCAGAAGAGAGGATCTTCTTTCGCCGCCCCTAGACTATGTGCACTGATCACCGCACTAAAATAATGGCGCAAACCTGTACGGACCATTTTACGTTCCAAGCTGACGGGGTGGGCGTTCGTGGCAAGAATAGTGCGATAAGCGTTCGCCTGTGTAAATTTCAGAAAATCCAATGTGCCCGCGCGCAAGTCGATAAAATGGGCGAGTTCGATTTCCAACTCATGCACGGAAATACCGAATTCACGCTCCCAATGATCATGACAATACCAGGGAAGGGTTCCACGGACGCTACCTAACGTCTCTGCCACTCGCAGGCGTGCCGCTTCGACTGAGTCCCCATCCCGTGCCGCCAGCGCCGCCGGTAGCGCGTAATTCCAGACCTGATCATCGAAATTAAGATCGAGTAGCGTACCGTCCATATCAAGGATCACCGTGTAGGCTATCGAGGCACTCATGTCAGGCCCCCGGCTTCAGGCATGGGATCACCTCGTTATTCACGGGGAGCGCGGTCGAACCATGAGCATTGCCTGTGGGTATTTTTCCCGCAGGGCAGTGGCACGCGCTTCGGCCCGTGTGATTTCGACAGCGGACATTTTGGTATGGACCTTGGCGAGATTCTGATTCGCGACTAACTCGCCATTTATGGCAGATAAAGAAAACCAGGCGGCCGCCTCGACCAGATCACGTGGGACCCCTAAGCCTCGCGTATACACATTACCCAAGTTCAATTGTGCGAGAGAGGAGCCTTGCCGACTGGCCTGCTGCAGCCAGAAGCGACCTTCCTCGTAATCATTCGGTACCCCCCGACCGGCGATATACATCAGTCCCAGCTGACATTGCGCCGTGGGATTTCCAGCTTCGGCCAGCGGTTTGAACAGCGTCAACGCTTTAACGGCTGCCTCCGCCTCGTCGCCATGCTCCAGATAGACCTGCCCCATTAACAGCGCTGCGTCGTCTGAACCCTGTCTGATTTGTGTCAAAGCAGTCATCGCACGGGTTTCATCGCGTGGACCACCTTTGCCGGCTAATTGCATGGCTGCCAGATTATAAATAGCTGACACAAGTCCCTGATCTGCAGCTCGCCCAAACCATTGCCGTGCCCGCTGATAATCCTGCGTCACCCCATTCCCACGGTAATAGAAAAGCGCCGTAAAAAATTGTGCTTCACGTTCTCCATCGGCCGCCGCCGCTTCCATCCAGCGCGCGGCGACAACCGGATCTTCCACAACCCCATACCCACGTAGATAAATCATACCGAGGTTTTGTTTAGCGACCGGAAAACCCTGTTTCGCCGCTTGCTCGAACCATTTTCTGGCCAAATCAAAATTCCGTGCGGTACCTTTTCCCTTTAGGTAGAGAGCGCCCAAATTATTTTCAGCAACCGGATCGCCATTCACCGCCCGTTCCGCAAAAAGGCGAAATGCCGCCTCATTACTCCCCGGCAAGGGCGCCGGCCCGGAGGATTCAGCGGCCGTAACCATCCTCGAAAAAAAACACCCGCCAAACACCAGGAATACGACTGCTCGAAGGCAAATTGGGTTACCACATCCACTGAGAAGAAGTCTTATGCCGCGCATCAGAATCTATTGTCCGGCGGCTCCCTGTCGACCCAGAATCGACAAGTGCCTTTGCGATGAACATTACGAAAAGACAAGATCATCATCGGGTACGCTAACTTTTGACACGATAGTCTCGAGAAACGGCGCGCCACCGACAGGCGTTCCGATTTAAGACGACAACCCCTTTGGCGCAATCCACAGCTTTTGCCAGTCGCTCAGTAAAGCGGCAGGCATGGGTCGGCCGATAAAGTAACCTTGGGCGAGCTCGCAACCTGCGGCCGCTAACCAGCGCCAGGTCCATTCTGTTTCGACGCCCTCCGCCAAGACCTTCAGGCCAAGTTGATGGCTGAGCTGTATGGAATGTTCTACGATCGCCCGGGCCGTTGTATCGATTTCAGCGTTGCGCACAAAGCTCATATCGATTTTGAGCTCGCCAAAGGGTAGCTCGCGTAATTGCGCGAGCGAGGAATGACCGGTCCCGAAATCATCGATGGAAAGCGCAATCCCTTTCAGTCGCAGGCGGGTCAAGATATCAAGCGCCGCCACCGGATCCGGCGCGACGGAAGTCTCCGTGACTTCAAACTGCTTCCTGTTATTGGGGCAGGTGGATTGGGCAAGCGCCGACATGATCTGTTCCGGGAGGTTACGATCAATCATCGCCACCGGGGGGAGGTTGATGGACAGTGTGCCCGTGAACCCTATACTTCGATTAAGCATCTCGCATTCCGCGGTGGCGCGCTTGATAACCCATAAGGTCATCGGCAACCCCAATCCGGAACGTTCGGCTAATTCGACAAAGCTCCCAGGAAACAAGAGACCATGCTGCGGATGTTGCCAACGTATGAGTGCCTCGATCCCCACCCAGGCGCCATCGGCCAAAGCCACCTGTGGCTGATAATACAGAAGGAACTCATCCCCCTCGAGCGCTCGCCGTAACTCCTCAACGAAAATTGGGGGATTCGATTTCGCCGGATTAGCTGCAGGACGCCCAGCCGCACGAAACAGCGCCAGAAGATCTGCGGCCCTGAGCGGTTTGCGGAGGGTACCGACGATATTCAACCCCTGATCGACTCCTAACTTACTCGCGGCATTCAGCACCGCCCGATCCTCCCCACTCACCAACACGACACGCGCGTCGATGCGGCGCTCCGCGAAGACCCGCAACATTTCGATACCGTCCATGCCCGGGATATTGAGGTCAAGCAAGATGAGCGAAGGATTGAATGCTAATCCCTCAGACAGTTCCGTTGCGTCTGTCAGACTGCGGGTATGGTAGCCCGCACTTTCCGCAACGTCCGACATGAACTCGCAGGCGATCAACTCGTCGTCCAGAATCAACGCCCGTGGACGCAAGTCTTCCCCGCCAGCTGCTCCCTGCTGCCGACTCAGCGCGTCCTTGACGGCACCAAGAAAGGCTTCCCTACGGAAAGGTTTCTCGAGGAACGGCACCTGCTGACTTGAAATAGGATCCAAGTGGTTGCCTGCAAAACCGGAGATGAACAAAAGCGCAATCCTCGGCTGAGCCACTCGCGCCTTGCGTGCGAGTTCGGGTCCTTGAATCCCGGGCATCATCACATCGGACACCAGAAGGGAGAAGGCTTGTTCGTTCAGTGCCCGTAAAGCACTAAGCGAATCCTCGCAAGCGACGACCACATATCCCGAGCCGATTAGCCACTCTTGCAATACTTCAACGAGGAATGGCTCATCGTCGACGATTAGCACGCGCGGTGCTGCCTGTGCGGGCCCTGCGTACTCACCGGCAATGGAAGGCTGCGTTTTAGTTTTCGAACCGCTCACGGGGATATATCACTCCGAAGTGCCTGGGGCTAACACAGCACCAAAATGATGCCGTCCGTATGGCCGACCTAGAGGCTTGTGGCTGTTGTTCGATCCCGATAGCGGGCGCGGCATCCCACGTATCGGGGCAAACGGCGCGAAGCCTGTACCGGTCCCGAAAATGAGGAGTGTGCCATAACGCATGAATCAAGAGAATGGACGGGCAAATCTTCCGTCCCGCCAAGGACTTGGTCCATTGAGTAAAGGTCTGGGTCGTACCCAAAGCGCGTCGTTAACTGACGCGATACGCACACAAATGAAACTTAGCGGCAAAGCACGCCAACATCCGTACGTATGAGGAACCCGCCGGTTTGGTGGGGCACGGGAGATAGTCTGCCGGGTTAGGGCAGCCGTCTTGCGTATACTGACAGAACGTGGTTTTCTCCAGATGGGAGAGTTGGCGGTTAAAACAGATCGAACAGCCTTGTCCCCTTGCGAGAAGAAACCTCACTGAAGTGCCCGGAATGGCGATCGCGTGGCCTGCCTGCCGCCGAACGAGTCAATATACCGGGCAAGTAATGTTCTTGAGAGCGTCTCGTAGGACAAGCGCTTCAGGCCAACGACCTTAGGTAGTTATTACAAAGCAGGGGACCCACGATGCGACTTATCTATTTTGACTTTCCAGGGCGTGGAGAGGCCATCCGGGACACACTCCGTCTCGGCGGTATACCGTTCGAAGACGCACGGGTTAACTTCGCTGAATTCATGGTGCTGCGAAAAGAAGGTCGGCTGCCTTGGGATACGCTACCCGTTCTCGAGTTGGATGATGGCACCATGCTCGGACAGAGTAATGCCCTCTTACGTTGGGCCGGTCTGCGGGCTGGCCTTATCCCGCCCGATCCGATTGATGCACTGCGGGTTGATGCCTTGCTCGACAATATCGAAGATTACGGTACGCGCATCAGCGTCAGTATCAGGGTGACGGACGATGGGCTACGGGCTCAGCTACGCGCGGAACTTACGGAACGCTGGCTGCCCGAGTGGTTTGATTTACTCCAGCGACGAATCCTCGAGGCGGGTCACGGTTGGCTCGCGGGCAAGACGCTGAGCATCGCCGATCTGAAGGCAATCCATTTAATTGATAAAGTCACTAACGGAAGCCTCGCTGGTCTACGGACAGATGCCTTGCAGACATTCCCGGTACTTGCCGCCTGGCGCGCGCATGTCCATGAATTTCGACAGGAACATAAACTGCCGTGACCGCGGAGACTGAAGTGTCGGTTCTCTCATCGGCTCTTGAAGACACACAAAACCTTGATTGGCGGAACGCGCGTCATTACCGGCCTGACGAGCCGACAGATGGTGCCGTACTGGCCGATCTCGCACGCCAGCTCGCCGGACTCGATCGAGTCGATACGCCCGTGTGGGTTTTTGACGCGGAGCGCTGTCAAGCGCTGTGGGCAAACCCGGCAGGTCTCGAGATATGGAAAGCCAGCACCGTTCGAGAACTCCAAGAACGCAACCACAATGCCACACAGTCAGAGGCCGTTTACGCGCTTCTGAACGATTACCTGTGTCGAGTTAAAGATGGAGAAAAAATCGCGGTATGGGTCACACTGGACTCACGTGGGACGACCCGGCGGTGTTATCAAAGCCACCACCTCGTAACTTTAGCGGACAATCGTCATGTGTTGCTCGTTGAAGCGCAGGCTGAACCTCCCGCTGAGGAGATGTTCGCGCTTGCTTCGAACTACACGCTGACCATCGGTTTGTACGCCGTCAGCGGCAGGCTAGTCAGCGGAAATCCTGCATTTATGGAACTATCCGAGGTCGAATTGCTATCCGATCTAAATGACCTGCTACCGCCGGATACTGCGTTCCGACAATGGCCTGAAACCCTGAAAGAAAAGGATACGTTGACTTTCGAAAAAACGCTTTCAACCAAACGCGGTAAGCGGACCTATCGTGGTGATCTGCGACTCGTCCGGACGCAGCGCGGTCGTCCGCAAGGGCTGTTGACGTTGTACGACTTAACCGAACAACGCCTGGTAGAGAGCGAGATGGCCCTGAGAGAAAGCCAATCCCGGATGGAACTCCTCCTCGATAATGCCAGAGCGGGCACTTTCACCTGGAACCTACTCGACCATTCCATGCATTTCGATCGCTATTTTTCGGCGATGCTTGGTTACGGTTATCAGGATTTGGCGCTGACACAAGCCGTGTGGTCATTGATGATTCATCGAGAAGACAGCGTCCGGCTCAAGATAAAATTCAACTATAGCCCCGAGGATGGGGTGCGTTCGCTCAATGGCGAATTTCGTATCAAAGCGCAGTCTGGTGAATGGCAGTGGGTCTTTGCGCACGCGATAGTCTCGAAATCAAGTCCGACGGGCCGCCCCGTCGAAGCAATCGGAATTGCTCTGGATATCCACGAACGGAAGCGCACCGAGATCGCGCTGGCGGAGAGCGAATTGCGACAGCGGACACTGCTCGGTGCCCTACCCGATTTAATCCTCATCCATGATCAGCACGGAACGCTGATCGATCGTCAGACCGGCCGTCCGCAGGACTGGAATCTGGCCGCTGACATGTCGCCGACGGACGCGCCGCCTGAAACAATCCAGCTCGAGGTTGCCGCACGTCTGAGGGAAGCTCAGCGAACGGTCTTCGGGACGCACAAAATGGTGAGTGGGGATTACAGTGTGGCTGAAGACGAGGGAATCGTGCGCTACCGAGAATTCAGCATGGTCTCACTCGGGCAGGACCAGACCCTCACGGTGATTCGGGACGTCACACCCCGTGCGCTTGCAGAGCAGGAGCGTCGAGACATCGTGGTCCAATTGCAGCGCACGCAGCGAATGGATGCGATTGGACAACTCACGGGCGGCATCGCACACGATTTCAACAATATTCTCGCGAGCATTCTGGCCCACGCCATGCAGGCTCAAGATCGGGATACCGTGCTCAGCGATCCCAAAGTCATTCGGCATCTGGAAGTCATCGTCAGTGCCGGCGAACGCGGCCGCGCACTCGTCCAGAAACTGCGCGCCTTCAGTCGGCACGCCGCCAGCACCGCCCCGAGCTTGATAGATCCCTTGCCGGTGATGAGAGAAATAGCTGAAATGTTGGAATCACTTATCCCGGCGCGAATTTCCTTTACCGCAGACATATCGAGCACCTTGCCGCAGGTGAAAATGGATGCAATTGATTTGCATCAAATACTCGTCAACTTGGTCCTCAATAGCCGTGATTCCATCGATCAGGGCGGCGCGATCACCATGAAAGCTTCCCTGATGCCCGCCTTCAAGGGCACCTGCGACGCCTGTCACCGAACGGTGCTCGGTGACTACCTCGCCTTCGTTGTGCAGGACAATGGCGGTGGCATCACCGATGCGGTGTTGCAGCAAATTTTCGACCCTTTCTTCACCACAAAAGACGTCGGCACCGGCACCGGCATTGGGCTTGCGGTTGTCGATGGCCTCACGCATCGCTTGGGAGGGCATATCGTCGTGGACACCGCGCTGGGTCAAGGAACACGGTTAACGATCCTGTTACCGCCCGGAGAATCGGTGCGCTGAAAACGCCCGGTCGGCCTGGAAGAAAGGCGCGACGCGACCGCTTTTGGACACCGCTTCGCCGCGCTACCGAGGTCCACCGTGCCCCGCCCGTGTGGTAGATTTCATGGATCAAGCCCCTCGTGTAGAGTCTGATCTTGCGGTGCGGCTAAGAGATCGGCTGATGATCTGCTAACCCACATAACCCAGCCCACTACGGCCGAAAAAATGAGAACACACTGAAGTGATCAAACGAAAAATAAAACGCCTGCTGGTAGCCAATCGGGGTGAAATCGCCATTCGCGTCATGCGGGCGGCGGCAGAGCTCGAAATTGAAAGCATCGCCATTTATTCTCAGGAAGACCGCTTCGCGCTCCACCGTTTCAAGGTCGATGAAGCCTTCCTCGTGGGGCATGGCAAAACACCCGTACAGGCTTACCTCGACGGGGAAGACATTATCCGGATCGCGCTCGAAGCCGGCGCAGACGCCATACACCCCGGATATGGGTTCCTCTCCGAACGACCGGAATTCGCGGAAGCCTGCGGGGCCGCCGGAATAATCTTCATCGGCCCCTCACCCGAGGTCATGCGTGCGCTTGGCAATAAAGTCGCGGCGCGCCAAATAGCGGTGTCTTCCGGGGTTCCTGTCATGCCGGCTACCGGGCCACTACCGGAGGATCCTGACACGATTCACGCGCTCGCCGAAAGCATCGGTTACCCCTTGATGCTAAAGGCTTCGTGGGGTGGAGGGGGCCGAGGGATGCGGGTCATCGAGGACGCCGCCACCTTGCTCGAACTGGTTTCTGTTGGACGACGCGAGGCGGAGCAAGCGTTCGGAAATGGTGAAGTCTATCTCGAAAAGCTCATACGCCGTGCTCGTCACGTAGAGGTCCAAATCATCGGCGACACCGCCGGCAATCTGGTTCATTTATTTGATCGAGACTGTACGGTCCAGCGGCGTAACCAGAAGGTGGTGGAGCGCGCACCATCGATGTTCCTGAGTGAGGAGCAACGTGCCGAGATCTGTGAAGCGGCGATAAAGCTCTGTCGATACGCAGGCTATTCCAACGCCGGGACCGTCGAATTTCTGCAGAATGCCGACACCGGGGAGATCTACTTCATCGAAGTGAATCCCAGAATTCAGGTCGAACATACCGTGACAGAGTCGATTACCGGCGTCGACATTGTCAAAGCTCAAATCAGGATAGCGGAAGGGGCCGTACTAGGGAGCCCGGAAAGTGGCGTCCCTGCCCAGTCCGCGATTCGCTGCAACGGGTACGCGATGCAATGTCGGGTCACTACCGAAGATCCCGAGAATAATTTTATTCCGGATTATGGAACTATCACGGCGTATCGCAGCCCAGCGGGGTTTGGTATCCGCCTCGATGCAGGTACCGCCTATACCGGCGCGCAGATCACCCGCTTTTACGACTCTCTGCTCGTGAAAGTAACCGCTTGGGGAACCAGTCCTGAGGAGACTACTGCACGTATGCTTCGGGCGCTGCGTGAATTTAGAGTTCGGGGCGTAGTCACCAATCTCCGGTTTCTTGAGCAACTATTGCGCCATGCGGATTTTGTTTCGGCTCGCTACTGCACGACCTTCATTGACACTGCACCAGAACTTTTTAATTTCGAACATCGTCAAGATTTCGCTACCCCTTTGCTACGTTTCGTCGGCGATGTGATCATCAATGGCAATGACGCCGTAAAGAATCGTCTGCGACCCGCAAAGCCCGTGGTTCCGGATCCGCCGCCGATGACGCATCGGATCCCGCCAGCAGGTACCCGCCAACAACTCGCTCAACTCGGAGCCGCGGGTTTTGCCGCTTGGATGCGTAACGAACAACGTGTACTGGTGACCGATACAACGTTCCGGGATGCACACCAATCCTTATTGGCGACGCGTATGCGAAGCTACGACATGTTACAGATCGCGGGCTCCTACGCCGAGCGACTACCGAACCTGTTTTCGATCGAATGTTGGGGAGGAGCCACTTTTGATGTGGCCATGCGATTCCTTCATGAGTGTCCCTGGCAGCGTCTACGTGGCCTGCGCGAACGAATGCCAAACGTGCTGTTGCAAATGTTGCTACGCGGCTCAAACGCGGTGGGTTATACGAACTACCCCGACAATGTTGTCGAGTACTTCGTCCAACAAGCCGCACATGAGGGCATCGATGTTTTCCGCATCTTCGATTCACTCAACTGGGTCGAGAATATGAGGGTCGCCATCGATGCAGTGATTGCCACTGGCAAACTCGCTGAAGGGGCGATTTGTTACACCGGCAATCTCAGCGATCCAACCTGCACTAAGTATGACCTGAAGTACTACGTGCAATTGGCGAAATCCCTCGAACGCGCTGGCGCCCATATCATTGGTATCAAGGATATGGGGGGGCTTTGTCGACCCGCCGCTGCATACACGCTGGTCAAAGCGCTGAAAGACGAGTGTGCACTGCCCATTCATTTTCACACGCACGATACCAGCGGCATTTCTGCGGCTAGCGTGCTGGCGGCCGTCGAGGCCGGCGTGGACGCTGTCGATGCCGCAATGGACGCGATGAGCGGACTGACTTCGCAACCCAACTTAGGCTCCATTGTTGAAGCGCTTCGTCATGGTCCCCGTGATACTGGACTCGATCCGGACGAGATTCGGACGTTGTCGAGCTATTGGGAACAAGTGCGCGGAAATTACAGTGCCTTTGAAAGCGAGATCCGTGCAGGCGCATCTGAAGTCTACGTGCACGGAATGCCGGGAGGGCAATATACGAATCTCCGCGAACAGGCTTTATCGCTCGGGATCTCCGCCCCACGCTGGCCCGAAGTGGCCAAAGCTTACGCCCAGGTAAATGAAATGTTTGGCGATATTATCAAAGTGACCCCCAGTTCAAAGGTGGTCGGCGACATGGCGCTGATGATGGTCACCAGTGGCTTGACGCGTGATGACGTCGAATCTGCTGACACGGAGATCACCTTCCCAGAATCCGTCGTGTCTTTTTTCCGTGGTGATCTTGGCCAGCCCTATCAAGGGTTTCCGGTGCCCTTACAGCGGAAAATACTAAAAGATACCGCCGCGTTGACGGAACGCCCCGGGGCGTCTATGCCGAGCGTCGATCTTGCGGTCGCCCGCAGGGACGCAGAGGTTCGGGTACAACGGGCGATTTCGGATGCTGAGTTCGCGTCCTATCTCATGTACCCGCAAGTCTTCGTCGAGTACGCGGCCACGCAACGGGAATACGGTGATTTAACCCCGCTACCGACCTCCGTCTTTTTCTATGGCATGGAAGCCGGCCAAGAAGTCAATGTGGTGATGGGACGCGGCAAGGCGCTGGTCATGCGCTATGTGGGTGCCAGCGATCCCCATGATGACAACTGCCGTTCGGTTTTCTTCGAGTTGAACGGTCAACCACGCCCAATCAAGGTAGCGGATCGCGCACGCCTCGCCCCAACTAAGGCTCCACACCCTAAAGCGGAGCGTGATAATCCCCTGCAACTCGGCGCACCGATGCCCGGCGTCATTACGCAAATCGCGGTAAAAACAGGCGACAAGGTAGCGCGTGGGGATATCCTCATGACGCTGGAGGCAATGAAAATGCAGACATCCATCAGAGCAGAACTAGCTGGAGAAATAAAACAAATTGCGGTCGCGATCGGACAACAAGTAGATGCAAAAGATCTGCTGGTCGTCACCGGATAAGTAGTTTCCCCGCGCGGGCGACGCCAAGGGACGCGCAAGAGCTCGTCCTAAGTGCCCGGCCGTTGTTTTAGCGCACGAAATCCCCGACAAAGGGATTGCTTCGACGCTCCTCGCCAAAAGTGGATACCGGACCGTGCCCTGGCACGAAGGTAACGTCGTCACCCAAGGGCCAGAGTCGGGTACGAATAGAGTTGATTAACGCTTCGTGATCGCCTCTCGGAAAATCGCTACGTCCGATCGATCCCTGAAACAGCACGTCGCCGACGAAAGCGACCTTAGCGTCCGGGTGAAAAAACACGACGTGTCCGGGCGTGTGGCCGGGACAGTGGCGAACCCGCAGGGTTTCATGGCCGACGGTGACTTCGTCGCCCTCTGAGAGCCAACGATCGGGAACGAAAGTGTCCGCCGGTGGGAACCCGTACTTGGCGCTCTGCTCCGGCAACAAATCTATCCAGAACTGATCATCCTGATGAGGGCCTTCAATCGGAAGAGATAGTCGCACCGCGAGTTCGGCGACTGCGCCTGCGTGGTCTATATGGGCGTGGGTAACTAAGATTTTCTCGAGCACTAATCCTTCGCGGGCAACCAGTGCGAGCAATTTTTCCAGATCCCCGCCCGGATCGATGAGGGCGGCATGACGCGTGGTCTCGCACCAGATAAGCGAACAATTCTGCTGAAAGGGAGTTACAGGAACAATCGCGACCTTCACGGCTTTCTCCTCAGGATGGAACTGACGGGGACGGCTGTGCATCCCACACGACAATGCTATGCTCATATATGGCACAGAGACACGCAATTAACTCGCGAGCCTGTGTTGCGTCGCTACCGATGAGTTGAATCGATCCCAATGGAAGAAAAAAAAGATCCGATCGTTCGCGCCGAAAAGGCCCTTGAATTTCGGCAGACGGTTTCACAAGTCTGGAACCCAGACTCTATCGTACCTGGTACCCAACTGGATCGGATGGTTGGCCTTACTCGGTCAAGGGTGAACCTTATCCGACTGAATCCCGGCACAGAAGCGTCGCCTTATCACACCCGACACTGCGAGGAGGAGTGGATTTACGTATTGCAAGGACAAGGTGTGGTTGAAATAGATGGGAGCGAACATCTACTCGGCGTAGGAGATTTCGTCGGCTTCTCCGCGCCCTCGGTTCCGCATCAATTGCGTAATCCGTTCGGAAAATCACTTATTTGTTTGATCGGGGGCGAACGCGCCGAAATCGATATCGCGGATTTTCCGCGACTCGGCAAGCGGATGTTTCGGCGCGGCGACCATATGGAGGTCTATGACACCACCGATGCTGAAGAAATCGCCCCGGCCGATTTTGATGAGTACATGACCCAAAGCTATCGACGAGCACAGCACCAAGGAGAACCTGATGGCGATTGAAGAAGGAAAGGTAGCACCTGCGTTTACCCTACAGGATCACAGGGGAACGACACGTTCGCTCGCCGAATTCAAAGGACAGGACGTGGTGGTGTACTTCTACCCCAAGGATGACACGCCCGGTTGTACTAAGGAGGCCTGTGGCTTCCGTGACCTTTGGGACAGCTTCAAGAAACAGAACGTTGTCGTCCTCGGCATTTCTGCTGACGGCGTTTCTTCTCATGCTGGATTTATCGAGAAGTTCGATCTTCCATTTTTGCTGCTTTCTGATCCGGACAGAAAAGTCATGACGCAATACGCCGCTTATGGCGAAAAAATGATGTACGGGAAGAAGACGGTCGGGGTCATTCGATCGACGGTCTGGATTGGCGCGGACGGAAAAGTCCGTAGGCACTGGCGAAAAGTACCCAAAGCGGAGTCGCACCCTGTCGCTGTCCTCGCGGCTATAACAGCGAGCTGAAACTGCCCGCTCCTCGAGCATCCGCGCCACCCTCGGGCGCGGGGAGCGGCACGCCTAGACCATGAGGTGGCAGTGAAAAAAACCGGGCATGCAAGTCGTCCTCAAATACCTGTTAATCCTACGTAGTCTCCTCATCATCGCTCAATTGATGGCGCTGGCTGTATTGGACGCTGGCTTTCACTTCGAGGTCCCCTGGCGCGCGGTCTCGATCACGCTCCTTCTCATGACTGCATTAACTGCCCTCACCTGGCGCCATCTGAATGAGGCACGATTAGCTCGCGCGTGGATATTCGTAGCTCAACTACTCGCCGATATCATCGCACTGACGGTACTGGTCTTTTTCACCGGGGGAGCACTGAACCCCTTTATTTCTCTGTTCTTGCTCCCTATTACGTTCGCCGCAGCGGCACTCCCTTTGATGCATACGACCATCATCGCGGGCGCCGCAGGACTTGCCTACACGGCACTCATGTTTGTGCATCCCCACGAGCATCATAGTGCCGTGAGTGTCTGGGGTTTTGACTTGCACGTTTGGGGGATGTGGTACGGCTTTTTGCTCAGCGCAGCCTGTATTGCGATTTTCGTGGCGCGCATTGCCCGGACACTTCATGAACAATCCGTGGCCCTTACCGCCACACGAGAGCACGTATTGCGCAATGAACGCATTGTAGCCTTGGGCACGCTTGCAGCTGGGACAGCCCATGAATTAGGTACGCCTCTCGCCACGATGGCGATCGTGGCACACGATCTCGCAAGCGATCTGTCCGATCAACCGGACTTACAGGCTGCCGTGCGTCTGCTACAAGACCAATTACAGCGCTGCAAACGCACGCTCGCTCAGCTCGCGGTCGATGCGGGTCAACTACCGGCTGAAGAGGTCTATCGGATTACCTTAGAGCGTTTTCTGAGACAACTTTCAACTGATTTCCGCGCCCTCAATCCACAGGTGAATCTGCAGGAAAAGGTCCGTCCAGGACCGCCGCTGCCAATCGTCGTCGACCGGACGCTCCGGCAAGCGCTGAATAATATTCTCAACAATGCTGGCCAAGTTTCCCCACATGCCGTCACATTGGAATGCGCATGGGATAGCCGATATCTGGCGCTGGAAATCATGGATGAGGGTCCCGGCATCGCCTCGGATGTTCAAGCGCAGCTAGGTCGGGCAGTGGTGAGTTCCAAAGTCGACGCGGGTGGCATGGGGCTGGGCATTTACCTGGCCACCACCACCCTCCAACGTTACGGTGGAGAAGTTCAGTTTTACGCGCGAACCCAGGGAGGCACCCGTGTTTCAGTCAAACTACCCCTGGAGACCCTTCAAGGGCTTCGCGGATGACCCAAATACTGATCGTCGACGACGATGAAATTTTTACCACGGTACTGGCGTCTGCCCTACGCCGACGCGGCTTAGCGCCCTGGTGTGCGCACACCTCGCAGGAGGCTTATCGACTTGTACACGCGCAGGCCATCGATTCCGTGGTGCTTGATCTGCGGCTGGCCACAGAAAGCGGACTGGACATGATTTCGACCCTGTGCACCGCCCGGCCAGGTGTCAAGATCATCGTCTTAACCGGTTACGCAAGCATTGCAACGGCCGTAGAGGCTATTAAGTTGGGCGCGCATCATTACCTGACCAAACCGATTGACGTAACCACCTTACTCGACGCGTTCGCGTACGAGCCGGGCATTGTGCCGACGCGACTGTTGGAGACGCCGACTCCCTTAGATCAACTAGAATGGGAACATATTCAGCGCGCGCTGATTGGCTCAGGCGGCAATGTGTCGGCGGCGGCAGCGGCCTTGGGCATGCACCGACGAACCTTACAGCGCAGACTAAAAAAACGTCCATCAGGACTCCGGTGACAATTATGACAGGCCTGACATCGCTCCCGACCACCCCCGGCTATCACGACATTCACGCGAAATTGTGCGAGCTCACCGTCGCGATGACCCTGCACCTTCCCCTCACGCCGCGCGGCGCGCCACTCGTCTTGGTGTTGCATTATGGTGGCCAACCGAGTGGTTATTATGGTCGTGGTCTCCTTGAGCAACTAATAGTGCCCGCTTGGGAGGCCCTCGGTGCAGTGTTCGTCGCACCCGTCAGTCAGGGCGGAGACTGGCAGTCGGCCGCGAATGGCCTCGCTATCCGTGCGGTTTTACGACTTATCGAGTTGCACTACGCAACAAACCCGGACAGCTGTTATTTAACCGGTTACAGTCTGGGTGGAATCGGCTGCTGGCATTTGCTGTCCCAGACGGATGTTCGTCTAGCCGCGGTCGTCCCGATCGCCGCACCGATTCCAGCGCATTTGCCCGCCGTCACCACCCCGACATATGTCCTCCACTCAGACTCAGATCAGCTCTTTCCAAGTGGCCCCGTGCGTGCTCGTCTTGACGCACTCCGCGACCAAAACCTGCCGATTGATTATGAGGTGCTGGAAGGCCTCGACCATTACAACGTGGGAGGCTATCGGTCGGCCCTCCAGCGCTTGACGCAGTGGTTGCCCGCTGCCACCAAAGCCGGAAAACCCTAACGTCCAGACGACTATAGGTGGTCCTTCGGTCGTGCTTGGCGCCGCCTATCGACGGCAAAATTTCCTTGCAATCAAGAATGAAAAGTGTAAATTGCGCGCTCTGCAATAGGTCGGGGGCTTTGTGATTTGTTCTAGTATCGGGACAAGTTATCTATCGAGTGTGTATCTCCGGTAGTCCGCGGCCTTTGACAAGAAACCCTGCGGCGCCAAGAGAGGTGCCGCGCTCGTGGTGGGCAATCGCCCCGCTTTCATCTACGAGGGTTTCTGTAAATGTATGTGAATCTATTGGCCGGGAGCCACTCCCAGGCATCGACACCTCCAGCTGACGGGAAGCGCGTGGCGGCCACCTCCCTCGGCGCGAAAGACTTGCGCTCCACTTCTGCGCGTGTGACAGATCACTACGCTCAATGTCCATGGCTTCTCCTGAGTGCGGGACACTAGCGGTGGCAATCCGTTTTCAAGAAACCCTGTACGGGGATGAGATTTTCCAGGGCTTCACCGCCGAGGCGTTGGTATTCGAAGGTGCTACGCCCTTTCAGAAGGTGCAGATTTTCGCGACCGCCCGCTGGGGGAAAGTGCTGGTCCTAGACGGCATCGTCCAGACTACCGAAAAAGACGAATTCGTCTATCACGAAATGCTCACGCACGTCCCGCTATTCGCCTGCAACAATCCGCGGCGCGTGATGATTGTAGGCGGAGGTGACGGGGGGATCTTACGTGAAGTGCTGAAGCACGACATAGACCGTGTCGACATGGTTGAGATTGATCGGACTGTCGTCGATTTCTGCGTCACCCATATGCCCTCCTTGAATGCAGCTGGCGCGATCTATAAAGACCCTAGAGTTGAACTCGTGATCGAAGATGCCTTCGTGTTCATGCAGCGGGAGCGTCGCAAATATGACGCCATCTTGGTCGACTCCACCGACCCCGTGGGTGCCGCCGAAGTCCTCTTTTCGAACACGTTTTACGATCTCTGCCGTAACGCATTGAGCCCCGGTGGCGTCCTTGCGCTTCAGGACGGTGTCGTTTTTCTGCAACCTGAAGAATCACGACAAAGTATGCGGTTACTGCGCCATATGGGGTTGAAGGCGCGCTGTTATAGCATCGCCGTGCCGACCTACTACGGCGGCAACATGACGCTCGGGCTGGCGAGCGACACGATCGAAGTCCTCCAACCAAACCTCGATCGGCTGCAGGAGCGTTTCAGGGCGCAGGAATTTGCTACCAAGCACTACACACCAGAGCTCCATTACGCGAGCTTTATTTTACCGCGATGGATGGATGCAATTACGGGAGGTTTGGCATGAGCGATAGTTCCCTGGACCATTTTAAAGTTGACGCCACGGGTGTCCGCTATGCCGGAGATCATCTCCTCATCGAGTTCTGGGGTGCCGATCACCTCAAAGAGCCCGAATATATTTGCCGCGCTCTGGAAGACGGAGCGCGCGCCGCGGGTGCGACTATTCTCCATTCCCACTACCACCATTTCGGAGATGGAGAGGGCGTGAGCGGCGTCACGGTGTTAGCGGAGAGTCACATCACCATCCATACTTGGCCAGAGGTCGGGTACGCGGCGATCGATGTGTTCATGTGTGGTGATGCAGATCCGGCTAAATGCCTGAGTCTCCTGAAAGAACGGTTCACGCCCGGTGAAATTATTACCCAAAGCCACCGTCGTGGTAGCTGGGTGTCGGAGCTTTCCGCCCAGCGGGTTGCCTGACGAGAAGAGGAGCGGGCTGCTCCCCTAACCGAGGGTAGATAACTCGGCCCACCCGCTTGATGATTTGTTACGCAGGCGTCCGAGAATGACGAGCAGTCATTCCGTTGCCCGGGGAAGTTCACGTTCGCCTGTCCATGTTGACGAGTGACGACCACTAACGGCCGTTCCCGAACCATAAAAATTCCGCCCGGACTATCGCGCCGTGGATGCCGGTCGCTTGGATAGCGGTGGGCACCCCATACAGATTAGCCCCGCCGAGTGCCTTGCGAGGTATTTCGTATACCCCGTGGCATCCCTAGGCTTAAATTCGGCCCTAAGCGCATTACGGACGGTAGCGCCGGCAAACCAATGGTTCAACGGCAGGTTAAAACCGGTCATGATGTGCTTCGTGGGTATTTTTTTTAGCTTTCCCGCCTCAATGCACAAGGGAAAAGAGGGCCCTGGATAGTGGATAACGACTTCGCACCTTACGTCCCGTCAGAAAGGAAAACGGATGTCTGAGATACAAGCGGTCACCAGCAGCTTTGCCCTTATCGTGCCTCCAGAGTGGCTTGACTATAACAATCACATGAATGTCGCCTACTATTCGCTCGCCTTTGATCAGGCTGGCGAAGCGTTCGTCGAAACATTAGGGATGGGTGCGGCGTATACGCACCAAACCCAAAATTCATGGATGGTCCTTGAAGCACATCTGACTTATCAGCAGGAGGCACGCCTGCATGACTCCCTGCATATCGAAACGCGAGTCCTCGATTTCAGTGACAAGCTCGCGCACCTTTATCAAGTGATGTACCGCGGCACCGAACTACTCTCGACACAGGAACAATTGACCCTTCATGTAAACCTCGAGACCCGCCGCGCCGCGCCATTTCCAGCGGAAATACTCGCCCAAATGGTGGCTGTTCACGAAAAACACCACGCATTGCCGCCCCCGATCGGCGCGGGACGCCAGATTGGCATTGATGGGCAAAAATCCTTGGCCAAGAAATAATGCCTATGCGAGCCTTCAATAATCAAATAGCCATTGTCACTGGCGCGGGTTCCGGGATCGGTGCGGCCATCAGTCGCGAACTAGGTCGACTGGGTACCAACGTCATCTGTACGGATGTCGATCCAGAAACGGCTCGCGCCATCGCGGCTGAGATTATGCTGGCCGGCGGAACGGCGAGTGCCGCCACGCTCGATGTCACCAATGCCCATGAGGTAGGAGCACTGATCACGACCGTCGTGAATACGCATGGTCGGCTTGATCTCATGTTTAATAATGCGGGCATTTCCGTTGCGGGTGACGCTCGCGACCTGACTATCGAGCATTGGCGTCGTGTGCTAGACGTGAATCTAATGGGCGTCGTGTACGGCACAGATGCCGCCTACAAGCAGATGGCGCAACAAGGTCACGGCCATATTATCAATATCGCATCTTTGGCCGGATTGATTCCATTTCCTACTAATGCGCCGTATGCGGCGAGCAAACATGCAGTCGTTGGTCTGTCACTTTCGATGCGCACAGAAGGCGAAGACCTCGGCGTCAAGGTCAGTGCCGTATGCCCAGGTTTCATACAGTCAAACATCTTCAACGCGACGTTGTTTATTAACGTTGATCGGGAACGCGCCTTGGCGAATATGCCGTTCGCGCCCCTTGAAACATCAAAAGCCGCGCTCGCTATTTTACGCGGGGTACAACGCAACCGCCCCATCATTATATTTCCGAGCTATGCCCACATCCTGTGGGCGTTGCATCGTCTCTGGGCAGGCTTTCTTGTCCCCCTGCATCGCAAAGCCATTCGTGATTTACGCAAGCTGAAGTTACGTTAATGGGGTAGTCCGCAGCTTACTTCTCAAGGGCAATCAGTTCGTCAGCATCGAATCCGGCCGCTTTCCGGGCTGGCATGTTGAAGGGCGGATGTGGGGTTGAGATACCGAGATCTGCGCAGAAGGTGAGAAAGGTAGCACGGGGATCGAGACTGCGCGTACGGCACAGAAAATAGAACCAGTGATTACCAATCGCCACATGACGGATCTCGTCCTGGAAAATCACCTCAAGCACGGCAACAGTAGCCTCATCACCGACCGCGCGCAGTCTGTTTTGTAATCCTGGGGTCACATCCAGACCACGCGCCTCAAGGACGCGGGGCACGACTGCCATGCGGGCAAGCACGTCGTGCCGTGTTTTTTCGGCCACCTCCCACAAGCCGTCGTGTGCCGACAGCGCGCCATAGGTCTGATCAACGGCAGCCAAGCGTTCACACAAAAGGCTAAAATGATAAGCCTCTTCTCCCGCTACCTTTATCCAGTCGTAGTAATACTGCTCAGGCAACCCCGGGAAACGGGCAGCCGCATCCAACGCAAGATTGATAGCATTAAATTCGATATGGGCCAGGGCATGCAAAAGCGCGATCCGTCCGGTCAATGTCCCGAGACGGCGTCTGGCGACGCGTGAGGGGTGAACCAGGGTAGGGTGCGCCGGGCGACCCGGTTCGGACCCCATCTCAACAACGGCAAGTGGCTCGACGCTCAACTCCCCCCCAGCGGCGGCTATTTTTAAGCGCTCGACAGCCTTACATTTCGCGCTCGGATCACAGAGAGCTAAAGCAAAGGCAGCAGCCATCCTCAATTCCGAAAGTGGCGGCGACATCAAACTACTCACACATCTTCCTCTTCCTCTCACTGACGATCAAAAACCCAGGCGCCGTAGCGCAACGTAGAGGTCAAAGCCGGGCTTGCCGGAACAGTCAGGATTGTGACAGATTCAAGCCCCGCTCCCGAACAACACCAACATGATAGATGTCATTTATTCTCCGACGGCGACTGCTTCTCTCGCGCGCAGATCTGCTTCGATTGTCTACGACAGCGTCGCGGTTTTCGGCGTCTGCTTCGTGGCCGCGGCGATCGCAGTCGCCTGGCATCATGGACAGGCCATTGCAGCCCAATCATGGGGATTCACCGTCTACCTTGTTCTCGTCAGCTACGGGTATTTTGCCTATTGTTGGCGGCATGGCCGAACGCTCGGCATGCGCAGCTGGAAACTCCGCGTGGTTGACCAATCATCGGGACGTCAACCCTCTTGGGGTCAGACCGCTATCCGCTTCTGCATCGCACTGCTCGCATGGCTTCCTGCCGGAATGGGCTACTGGCGAGCCTGGTGGGACCCCGACGGACGAACCTGGCATGACAGGGCTTCCCGCACCTGTCTAATCTACGAAGATGACCGCACTACTTAAAAAGTAGCGATATCACGGCGTATGGGCGAGTAAGTAGGCGGCAACCGCACTCATCAGCAACGCGGGGCCGACGGCACTGAGAATAGGGGGGAAATCATAAACCACACCAAGGCGCCCAGTTGCCTGATTAAGCAGGTGGAAACCGAGTCCAATGGAGGCCCCGGTTAATATGCGTTGACCAATGGTAACGCTGCGGCTGGCGCGTAGTACCATCGGCACCGCCAGGACGACCATCACGATGCTCGCGAACGGATAGCTGATCTTGATCCACATTGCCTGCAGGTAACGTTGTGGATTTTGTCCGTTATTGGAAAGGAAACGGCCGTATTTGAAAAGGCTCCAGATCGAGAGACTATCCGGGTTTATCGTCACAACTCGCAGGAGATCCGGTTTCAACATGGAATCCCACGCGGCCTCCCGCACCGTGCGCCGATGTAAACCGTCTCCGTCAAGGACGGTCTGCGAAATGTTTTGGAGGACCCATTGATGATGGGCGTAGTGGGCGAACTCAGCATAAGTGCTTAGCCGAAGCTTGTTGTCCGCATCGAATTCGTAAATATAAACATCCCGCAGCTGGTCGCCAGGCAGTATTTCACGAATATTGATGTAATTATTGGCGTCCCGGGCCCAAAATCCATTCACAGAGATGAACGTGACCCTGTCATTAATCGCGATGTCGCGATAATCGCGCGCAAAGTGTTCGGCAGGCGGGGCAATGAATTCCCCATTGAGCATAGCAGCCACGAGTAAAACCGAGCCGCCCTTGACCACCGCAAAAACTACCCGTCCCTTAGTGACTCCCACACAGCGGATTACCGCTAACTCACCGTTGCGCATCATGGTGCCGAAGCCGATCAGCGACCCGATCAGTGCGGCCATCGGAAACAGATCGTAAGTCAGGTTGGGGATCCTGAACAGCACGAACACGAAAATCTTGCCCAGGGTGTAAGTGCCTCGACCAATGTCCTCCAGTTGGTCGATAAACGCAAAAAAGGTGAAGATCACCACCAATACGACCAACACCGTCAAGGTGGAGGAAATGATGTTCCAGCCAATGTAGCGATCGAGAATCTTCATAGGGTTAGGCGTGCTTTACGGCCCAATCAACGAACGAATACACTGCGGCGGTTGCTCGCGCCCAGCGCGGGAACGATGTCCTCGAGTAATGTCACCGGGGGCGACCCTCTTTATCAACGTGCGGCTGGACATCTGCGGAGAAACATCAAGATGGAGATCTCGATCAAACTTGGTAGCGTACGCACCCTTAAAGCGGCCTGCATTGCGGTCCCTATTTTTTCTGGACGCCGCCTGAGCCCAACCGCACAGTCGATCGACAAAGCCAGTCGGGGAGCGCTCAGCCGCGTCATCAAGCGGGGCGATATTATCGGTAATCAGGGCGAAGTGCTAATGCTGCCAGACGTTGCCGGCATCGCAGCCGAGCGGGTGCTGCTGGTGGGTTGTGGGAAACAGCAGGAAGGTCTCTCGGGACAGGAATATCTGACTGTGCTCAACAAGACTGCTAAAACGCTGTGCGATGCCGGGTTGAAGAATGTCACTAGCGCGCTACTCGAGGTCACCGTCAGGGAGCGCGATAGCTGCTGGAAAGCACGGCAGACCGCGTTGGCATTTAGTGCAGCCAGTTACCGTTTCGACAAGATGAAGAGCAAACCCTCGCGGAAAGCCCTCCTCGGCCGCTTAACGCTGCTCGCTGAGCGGGCGGACCAGGCGGCGGTTGCGATCGGCATCAGGCTCGGCAAGGGGATCGGGGACGGCGTCGTACTCACCCGGGACCTGGCAAATCTGCCCGGAAACCATTGCACGCCAACCCATCTCGCGATCACTGCGGTCGAACTCGCCCAGCGGATGTCCAACCTCAAGGCGACCGTTCTGAATGAAGCCGACATGCAAAAACTCGGCATGGGTTCATTACTCTCGGTGGCGCACGGCAGTCGCCAGCCGCCCAAACTCATTACCCTCGAATACCAGGGTGGACCCCGTCATATCAAGCCGGTTGTGCTTGTCGGCAAGGGGGTGACCTTCGACTCGGGTGGAATTTCGCTCAAGCCCGGGGCTGCCATGGATGAAATGAAATTCGATATGGCCGGTGCCGCGTGCGTATTCGGTGTTTTGCAGGCCGTCGCGGCGCTGGCACTGCCGATCAACGTGGTCGGCGTTGTCCCCGCGACGGAGAATATGCCCGACGGCAACGCCACAAAGCCTGGCGATGTCGTCACCAGCATGTCGGGCCAAACCATCGAGATTCTGAATACAGATGCTGAAGGCCGGCTCATTCTTTGTGACGCACTGACCTACAGCGCGCGCTTCGATCCCGAAGTGATTATTGATATCGCAACCTTGACCGGCGCATGCGTGATCGCACTGGGAAGCCACGCAAGTGGTTTGCTTGGCAACGACGATGCGCTGGCAGAGGCGCTGCTCAGCGCCGGGCAACGCGCCGGCGACCGCGCCTGGAGACTCCCACTCTGGGAAGACTATCAGAAGCAACTCGAGAGCCCTTTTGCCGACATGGCCAATATCGGGGGTCGGGAAGCCGGGACGATAACGGCAGCTTGTTTCCTTGCGCGTTTTACCAAAGCTTATCGATGGGCGCACCTGGACATCGCCGGCACTGCTTGGACTGGCGGCAAGACCAAGGGCGCCACCGGCCGGCCAGTCCCCTTGCTAATGGAATATTTGCTCGAACGTTGCCCGACCTCTTGGGTCGCATGACGAATATTCTTTTCGAAGTACTGCCCGCGCAGGAACGCCGCCAACATGACGTCTGCGTCTGCGAGCTTATTGAGCGTCTGTGGCTGGCGGGTCATCAGGTCTATATTCATTGTTTAGATGAAGATATGGCGACTGGCCTCGATGAGTTACTCTGGACTTTCCACGACACCAGCTTCGTGCCACACGCCGTTACCGGTGGGCCTGAGGCGGGCCAGGCAAAAATCTTGCTGGGCAGCGCCGCGCAACCGCCGGAATGCGTGGATGTACTCGTAAATCTGCATACAGAAGTCCCTTATTTTTTCAGCCAGTTCGAGCGTGTCGTCGAAACGACCGGACATGACGATCACAGTCGGCAGCTGGCGCGCGAACGTTACCGCTACTACAAAACGCGGGGCTATCCGTTGAGTACACATAATGCAGGACAAGCTACTTGAGCGAAGACCAGCAGGACCACGGCACACAAACGGAGTCCGGACTAGGCGCGGCGACCCCGTCAGTGTCTGGCACGCCCGAGACGGATCTCAGTGGCACGACTGTCGTCCTTGGGGGTAAGCGTGAGAGGCTTCAGCAGAAACTAACGGGACGCTATCCCTCTCTTGGGTTGCAGCCGCCGATATTAACCAATCCGGTGACTAACGTTGATCCCAGACTCTTCGAAGCCACTCGCCGTATCGACCGGAGTCCGACGGTTCTGGCCAGCGAGACACCTCGCCGGACAGCAAGTGAAATCGCCGAAAATGCCGCAGCCCGTCCCCATGAACCGACAACCGAAGAAGAAAATACGATGACCGTACAATCGACGCCGCCGTCAGACCCCGTCTCGCCGATCGCTAAAACATACGATCCGCACAGCATCGAAAAAATTCGTTACGCGGCGTGGGAGGCGGCTGGCTATTTTAAGCCCGCGGGAACTCACGATCCCTATTGCATCATGCTGCCGCCCCCGAACGTGACGGGCAGCCTGCATATGGGACATGCGTTTCAAGACACGTTAATGGATAGCCTGATCCGTTATCAGCGAATGCGCGGACGCGCAACACTCTGGCAGTGCGGGACGGACCATGCCGGAATTGCCACCCAGATGGTGGTCGAGCGTCAACTCGGCTTGAAGGGACTCTCGCGTCAAGATCTGGGTCGCGAGCGTTTCACAGCAGCCGTCTGGGATTGGAAAGCGGAATCCGGCGGCACGATCTCTCAGCAACTCCGGCGCATGGGCACCTCGATGGATTGGAGCCGCGAGTGTTTCACGATGGACGAAGACCTGTCGCGCGCGGTCACTGAAGCCTTCGTGAGACTCCACGAGGAAGGACTTATTTATCGGGGAAAACGTTTGGTCAACTGGGATCCCGTGCTCAAAACCGCCATCTCTGATCTGGAAGTGATATCGCAAGAAGAACAAGGCAGTTTATGGCACCTCCGGTATCCACTGGAAGACGGTACGGGTCACGTGGTGGTCGCCACCACTCGTCCTGAAACGCTGCTTGGCGACGTCGCCGTCGCTGTACACCCCGAAGACGAGCGTTACCGCCGCATCATCGGAAAATTCGTACTGCTGCCGCTCTGCGATCGACGCATCCCGATTATCGCGGACACCTACGTTGACCCGGCGTTTGGCTCCGGGTGCGTCAAGATCACTCCGGCTCACGACTTCAACGACTATGCGGTCGGCGAGCGCCACGGGCTGCCGCAGATCAATATTTTCACTGAGCACGCGACGCTCAATGAAAATGCACCTGAAGCGTATCGTGGTCTCGATCGATTTGACGCTCGCCGTCATGTCATCGCTCACCTCGATGCCCTTGGACTACTGGCCCGAACGGATCCGCACAAGCTGATGGTGCCCCGTGGAGACCGGTCGCAAGCCGTCATAGAGCCCTTTCTGACGGACCAGTGGTTTGTCAGGATTGCGCCATTGGCCGCACCGGCGATCGCCTGCGTGGAAGACGGCCGACTCCGCTTCGTACCAGAAAATTGGAGCAAGACGTATTTCGAATGGATGCGCAATATTGAGGATTGGTGCATCTCGCGCCAACTGTGGTGGGGCCATCGTATCCCGGCGTGGTACGACGCCACCGGCACTATCTACGTCGGACGTACTGAAGAGGAGGCCAGACATCGGGGAGGATTAGGACCTGATGTTGTGTTAAGACAAGATCCGGACGTCCTCGATACGTGGTTTTCATCTGCCTTGTGGCCTTTTTCGACACTCGGCTGGCCCCAGCAAACACCGGAACTCAAAACCTTTTATCCGACAGCCGTCCTGGTAACTGGATTCGACATCATTTTTTTCTGGGTGGCCCGGATGATTATGATGGGCCTCAAGTTCATGGACGAAGTACCCTTCCAAGAGGTCTATATCCATGGGCTAGTGCGCGACGCCGAAGGCAACAAAATGTCGAAATCGAAGGGGAATATCCTCGACCCTATCGATCTCATTGATGGCATTGGCCTTGAACAGCTGGTCATCAAACGCACCACCGGCCTGATGCGCCCGGAGGAGGCCCCTAAAATTGAAGCGGCAACCCGTCGCCAGTTCGCCGATGGACTGCCGAGTTACGGGACTGACGCCCTGCGCTTTACCTTCGCGTCCATGGCGACACAGGGCAGGGATGTGCGTTTTGATCTCGGCCGGATAGATGGGTACCGTAATTTCTGCAATAAAGTCTGGAACGCTTCCCGCTTCGTGTTGATGGTCGTCGGCGAGGAGGCGCTACCGGTGGTAGTACCGGACAAAACTGTCGGGGCGCTGCCGGAACGCTGGATAAAGCAATGCCTGCGAAAAACGCTCGCGACCGTCGAGACAGCTTTCGAATCGTATCGCTTCGACTTGGCGGCGCAAGCTATTTACGAGTTCGTTTGGGATGAGTATTGCGACTGGTATATCGAATTGGCCAAGGTCACGCTCAATGACGTCGACGTAGTGGATTCGGTCAAGGCGGGAACCCGCCATACCCTCGTTACGGTGCTCGAAAGCGCGTTGCGCATGATGCATCCCATCATGCCATTCATCACGGACGAAATCTGGTGCAAGATCGCACCGCTGCTCGGGAAAACGGACACGACAATAATGCTTCAGCGCTATCCCGAGGCGGCCGATTTTGAGATCGATCTTGCGGCAGAGGAAAGCCTGAATTGGGTGAAGACCTTCATTCTCGGCGTAAGGCGTATTCGCGCCGAGAATAATCTGGAACCCGCCAAACGCATTCCGATCCGCGTTTACGGCGGGAACACGACAGAGTGCGCGGTGCTGGAATTGCTGGGAAAATATGTCAGACAACTCGCGCGGGTCACTGAAATCGAGCGTGTCGATAGCGTATCGGATCCTGACGCGACCACGGCACTTGCCGGAGGAATGACTATCTTGGTGCCGCTCATGGACTTGATTGATCCCATTGTCGAACGGGATCGCATCACGAAAGAGATCGACCGGCTTAATCAAGATTTGCAGCGCGTGGAGGGCAAATTGAGCAACGCGTCATTCGTCGCCAAAGCGCCGCCGGAAGTAGTTGAGAAAGAAAGAAAACGCGCGTCGGACAATCGGGACCAAATTACCCGCCTGACTGAACAACTGGGGCGGCTACGGAAATAGACGCATCTGCCCTTGGGCTGGATAATTCTGGCGTTCAGCCCATCGCCGATTTCAGGACTAGCTGAACCACGCCATAGACCGTAAGGATGAATAAGCCGGTGGCCAGGAGGCCCGCGACAATGAATACGCGGGGCGTACCCTGTTTAAAATCGCGTTCCCGATTACGGTTGCTTTGCACGCCCATAGTCGCGGCAAGCACGCTTTGGATGACTTGTAGTATGCTCAATTTCACCGGTGGGGGGTTTTCTTCTGCCACGGAGAACCTCTCGAGCAACGAATAAGAATCCCTATAATCTTAACATCGGAATGGCAATTGAATGTTCGAACATCTGAGAGAAGATATCCGCAGTATTTTCGCGCGGGATCCGGCCGCCCGTAACACACTCGAGCTGTTGATTGCTTACCCAGGCGTCCATGCACTGGTCCTGCATAGAGCGAGCCATTGGCTCTGGTCTAGGGGACTTAAGTTACCCGCCCGCGCATTGTCTCATCTCGCCCGTTTTCTGACCGGGATTGAAATTCATCCTGGCGTGATGATTGGACGTCGTCTGTTTATCGACCACGGCATGGGCGTGGTGATCGGCGAAACCGCAGAAATTGGCGATGACGTCACTCTTTATCACGGCGTGACGCTCGGCGGGACGACTTGGAACAAAGGTAAGCGGCATCCAACGTTGCGCAATGGCGTGGTCATTGGGGCGGGTGCAAAAATTTTGGGGCCCATTACGATCGGAGAAAATGCGCGGGTCGGTTCCAATGCGGTGGTGACTAAAGATGTACCCGCGGGTGCGACTGTCGTCGGCATTCCGGGCCGCGTTGCCGGTGCAGCGCGTAGTGAACAGCAGGCCGCACGGGAAGAAACCGCACGTCGCATCGGCTTTGACGCGTATGGCCAAGCGAAAGATCAGAACGACCCCCTCATGCAGGCGGTCGACGCCCTCCTCGACCATGCTCGAGGCCTCGAAAAACAGATCGCGACGCTGGCAAACGCCCTAAAAAGTCACGGGATCCCGATCGATTTGCCAGCCGTGGCACCTTGCGAAACGTCGTCCTCCACAGCAACTGACATCACCCCGCCCTGAGCGCGCCCGTTCACGGCACCGCGCGACACCGAGACCGATCGGCTTTGCCGGATAATTCTTGACTAAATTACTGGGGAAATGACAGAATTACATAGTAATTTGGTAGGAATTTAACGGAGTTGCAATGCGGTTAACAACAAAAGGCCGATATGCCGTGACCGCGATGGTAGATCTCGCCTTGAATAGCACAGGCGGACGCATAGCGCTGGCGGAAATCGCCGCGCGCCATGACATCTCACAGTCCTACCTCGAACAATTGTTTGCGGCACTGCGGCGCAGTGGCTTGGTCGATGGCACCAGAGGACCAGGTGGCGGCTATCAGCTAGGTCGTGCCGGTGCGGAAATCTCGGTCGCCGACGTTATTGATGCGGTTGATGAGTCGGTGGATGCGACCCGCTGTGGCGGGAAACGAAACTGTCGTGGCGATCAGGGCTGTCTGACACACGATTTATGGGAAAGTTTAAGCAGTCAAATCCGGCAATTTTTAAGCAGCGTCAGCCTAGAAACGGTAGTCAAACAGCACCGAGCGGGCACGGCACCGCAAGTGCTGCATAAATGGCTGAAAACGGTTGTGTCTCCCTTAAATTCAGGCGTCCTCTAATCGGCAGCTTCGGCACTGATAGAGATGGAGTAAAACAATGGCAATCACCCTGACTGAACGCGCTGCGCGTCATGTTCAGAATTTTCTTTCGAAAAATAACGGAAACGGCTTACGGGTAGGAGTGAAACCCACGGGATGTTCGGGCTTCATGTACGTGGTTCAGCCGGTGCAGGACGTCAAGGAGCACGACCAGGTCTTCGTCTCTCAGGGCGTACAAATCGTAGTCGATGACGAAAGCATGAAATACATGGACGGCACCGAAGTCGACTTCGCACGTGAAGGCCTCAACGAAGGCTTTAAATTCCAGAACCCTAACGTGAAGGCAACGTGCGGCTGCGGCGAGAGCTTCAGCCTGTAGCCTAATCCGGAGCATTCGATGGCCACCTCCTCCAGTGACGTCCGAGACTTGCTAAGTCGAAAATATGAAGCCGGCTTTTACACCGAGATAGAGCAAGATCAGGTTCCCCCAGGGCTGAATGAAGCCGTAGTTCGACTAATTTCTGCCAAAAAGCAGGAACCAGAGTGGATGCTCGAATGGCGCCTGCGTGCCTTCGAGCGATGGCAAAAAATGCGCGAGCCCAAGTGGGCTCACGTGCATTACCCGCCGATCAACTTTCAGGCGCTGTCGTACTACTCCGCGCCGAAATCGAACGCCGACGGCCCTAAAACACTCGAGGACGTGGATCCCAAACTACTGGAAACCTACAAGAAACTGGGGATCCCGCTGGAAGAGCAGAAAATGCTCGCGGGCGTAGCCGTCGATGTCGTCTTTGATAGCGTATCCGTACATACGACGTTCAAGGAAAAACTTGCCGCCGCTGGTGTCATTTTTTGTTCGTTTTCTGAAGCCGTGCGAGAACATCCAGAATTGATACGAAAGTATCTGGGATCGGTCGTCCCACAAGGGGATAACTATTACGCCGCATTAAATTCCGCCGTATTCTCAGATGGTTCGTTTGTCTACATTCCGAAAAACACACGCTGTCCGATGGAGCTCTCGACCTATTTTCGTATCAATGCCATGAATACAGGGCAGTTCGAACGCACGCTGGTCATCGCTGATAGCGGCAGTTATGTCAGTTACTTAGAAGGTTGCACGGCACCCCAGCGGGATGAGAACCAACTGCATGCAGCGGTCGTGGAGCTCGTCGCGCTTGACGATGCCACGATCAAGTATTCCACGGTCCAAAACTGGTATCCGGGGGACGAAGAAGGCCGGGGTGGCATCTATAACTTTGTGACCAAGCGTGGCGATTGTCGGGGTCGCAATTCGAAAATTTCCTGGACACAGGTGGAGACTGGCTCAGCCATTACCTGGAAATACCCAAGCTGCCTTCTGAAAGGCGAAAATTCGGTGGGCGAGTTTTACTCGGTCGCGGTCACTCACCATCGTCAACAAGCGGATACCGGTACCAAGATGATTCACCTTGGACGTAATACGCGAAGCACCATCATCTCCAAGGGTATCTCTGCTGGGCACGGTCAGAACGCCTACCGGGGTCTTGTTCGAATCGCAAAAAGTGCAGAGAACGCACGTAATTATACGCAATGTGACTCATTACTTATGGGTAACCAATGCGGCGCGCACACTTTCCCGTACGTGGAAGTCCGCAATGCAACTGCAAAGGTGGAGCATGAAGCCTCCACGTCGAAAATCAGCGAAGACCAATTGTTCTACCTACGCAGCCGCGGCATAGGTGGCGAAGATGCCGTTAACCTCATTGTGAACGGGTTCTGCAAAGAGGTTTTCAAGGAGCTGCCGATGGAGTTCGCGGTGGAGGCTCAGAAATTGCTCAATATCACGCTGGAAGGCGCAGTAGGATAAGTATTACACCATGTTGAAAATAGAGAATCTTCACGCCGAAGTGGACGGCAAACCCATCTTGCGAGGAATCAATTTGACGGTTCCTGCGGGAGAGGTGCACGCGATCATGGGCCCTAACGGATCCGGCAAAAGCACGCTCGCCTATCTGATCGCGGGACGCCCGGGCTATACCGTGACGCAAGGGTCGATCACCTATAACGACAAGGATTTACTCGCGCTCTCCCCCGAGGATCGCGCGGGGGAAGGCGTTTTTCTGGCTTTCCAGTATCCCGTGGAGATCCCGGGTGTAAACAACGTCTATATGCTGAAGGCCGCGATGAATGGCTTACGTAAATACCGTGGCCTGGGTGAAATGAGCGCAGTAGAGTTCTTAAATCTGGTCAAAACAAAAACAAAAGAAATTGGCCTGAAAGACGGATTACTGAACCGGCCGGTAAACCAAGGCTTTTCCGGCGGCGAAAAAAAGCGCAACGAAGTTTTTCAAATGAGTATCTTGGAACCGAGTTTGGGGATCCTCGACGAAACTGACTCCGGACTAGATATCGACGCGCTCAAGATCGTGGCCGATGGCGTAACACGATTGCGGGGGCCGGCGCGTTCCTTTGTCGTGGTGACCCATTACCAGCGACTGCTTGACTACATCGTGCCGGATTACGTCCACGTGCTGGCACACGGGCAAATCGTCAAATCTGGGACTCGGGAGCTTGCACTGGAACTGGAGGCTCGCGGCTACGATTGGCTGTCAGCGGACGCCGCCTGATGGGTCTACTCGAGACTTTTGCCCGACATTTGGAAACGGTGTCGCCGGTGAACGGTATTCACGCCGCCCGCCTCGCCGCGCTCGCGCATGCGGGCGTACGTGGACTTCCGGAAATTTCCGACGAGGACTGGAAATATACCGATATTGGCAGATTGCATCGTATCGAGTTTAATTTAGGCCGGAGTCCCGATAGGGCTCCCGTCGCGGTCCCGCTTGCCGGTCTTGAAGCGCACCGGGTGGTGTTCATCAACGGTCATTTCTCGGCGGTCCACTCCACGCTCGACACCCTTCCGAAAGAAGTCCGGTTGCGACTGTTTCATCGCGCCTCAACGGAAGAACCGGAATGGCTCGCGACACATCTCGGCAAACTCGGCACCGGAGATGCGTCCGCATTCGCCGCACTCAACGCCGCCGGTGCACAGGATGGTGTCGCCGTAGAGCTGGCCAACGCGTATCGCCTGGTTCAACCGTTATTGGTCATTTTCATGAACACCGGGGAGCTCCACCCCTCGGTTGTTTCCCCGCATCTGCACGTCTCTGCGGGGGCTGGCGCGGAAGCCTCGATCATTGAGCTTCATGTGGGCGACGGTGAAGCTACCAGCCTGACCAACGCCTTCACCCGTATCGAGACCTCGCGCGGTGCGCGCATCAGCCACTATCGTGCGATATGTGAAGCGGTAAACGCGACACACATTGGTCAACTACAACTAGATATCGGGTCAGATAGTGAGGTTGAAAACTTCTCACTTGCCTTGGGTGGACGACTTATTCGCGTGGATATCGACTGTCGGTTGGCCGCCGCCGGTGGCAAGGTGGTGCTCAACGGGGTGTTCGTGGCCGGCCTAGATCAGCATATCGACCACCACACGAGAGTGGACCATCGGGCAAGCCACACGAGCAGCGATGAGACCTACAGAGGCATAGCCGACGGTAATGGCCGCGGTGTTTTCAACGGCAAAATCATCGTGCAACCCGGGGTCGAAAAAATTGTCGCCACGCAGGCGAGCCATAATTTACTGCTCTCCAACGAGGGCGAGATTGACACAAAGCCTGAACTCGAAATTTACGCCGACGATCTTCGTTGCGCCCACGGTGCGACAGTCGGGCAACTTGATGAGGATGCGTTATTTTATCTTCGGGCACGCGGCGTGCCCGAAGCAGAAGCGCGGGCGCTACTCGTCTATGGTTTTGTGCAGGCTTCGCTGGCGACTATCCCTGTGCGCGAGCTCCAGGCGCTGGTCTCATCACGATTTGCCAATGACAATGAGGCGCTGGCGCGAATTCTATCCGGTAACTTGATATGAGTTCAGGTGCCGCTGAGGCGTATATATCCCATTTCGATGTCCAGCGCGTTCGGGCCGATTTCCCGTTGCTCAGCACGCGGATAAACCAGCATCCGTTGGTGTATTTCGATAACGCCGCGACAACCCAGAAACCACTCAGCGTTATTGAGTGCTTGCGTCACTACTACGCAGAAGACAACGCCAATATTCACCGAGGTGTTCACACGCTTAGTCAGCGCGCAACCTCGGCGTTTGAGAGGGCGCGAGAAATCGTCCGCCAATTCCTAGGCGCCAAGGAAGGGGCAGAAATTATCTTCACCCGAGGGACTACCGAGGCGATCAATTTGGTCGCCCAGAGCTACGCACGTACCCAGCTCAAGGCGGGCGACGAAATTCTTATCGGTGAGGCCGAACATCACGCCAATATTGTGCCCTGGCAGATACTGGGTTCTCAGATCGGGACCATTCTCAAGGTGGTTCCCGTTAATGACGCCGGGGAGATAACGCCTTCGGCCTTGGCGGCAGCGCTCACGAACAGGACCCGGTTATGCGCATTCGGTCATGTTTCAAATGCGCTAGGCAGTATTAATCCGGTGGCCGAAATCGTGCGCCTAGCCCGCTCGGTAGGCGCAAAGGTGCTCGTTGACGGTGCGCAGGCAGTTGCGCATGCCCCTGTGGATGTCCAATCGCTAGATTGTGATTTCTATGCTTTTTCGGGACACAAACTGTTTGGACCGACGGGGATCGGTGTGCTTTACGGTAAACGCGAATTGCTCGAGGAGATGCCGCCTTACCAAGGGGGCGGCGACATGATAAAAACCGTCTCTTTCAGTGGCACCGAGTACGCCGATCTCCCGCACAAGTTCGAAGCCGGAACTCCCCATATCGCCGGCGCGATCGGTTTGGGAGCGGCCATTCAGTATCTCGACGGACTCGATCGACGTGGCGCACTTCGCCACGAGGACGCTTTGCTAGCTTACGCCACCGAACAGGCTCGCGGGGTATCCGGTTTACGCATCATCGGAACCGCGCGTGACAAGGCGGCCGTATTGTCATTCTTGATCGATGGCACGCACCCCCAAGATCTCGGCGTGCTCCTCGACAACCAAGGCGTGGCTATTCGGACGGGCCACCATTGCGCGATGCCCGTTATGCAGCGCTTCGGTATACCCGGGACAGCTCGCGCGTCGTTTGCGTTCTACAACACGCGGGAAGAAATTGATTATTTCTTCACTGCGCTGGAAAAAGCACGGCAAATGCTCGCCTGATCTCAGCTTGTATTTATGAAATAAGAATATTGGGGTTCGCATGACATCACCCGAAGATTTCAACCAACCGATCAGGCTCAGCCGTGCCTGCGCGGCGGTACTCATCCCCCAGGGGACGAATATCACGCTGGAGGAAGGAACCACCGTTCTGGTCACCCAGGCCCTAGGCGGGTCCGTGACGGTCAACGTCAATGGAAACCTTGCGCGCATTCCGGCAAGCGAGATCGATGCGCTGGGTATGGTGCCGAACGAACTCCCGACGCAGCGCGCCCAAGTCAACGACGGCTCCGTTGACGAGGGACTGATTTGGGCTCAGCTGGAAACCTGTTACGACCCGGAAATCCCGATTAATATCGTTGAGCTCGGTTTGATTTACCGTTGCGAAGTGGTTCCGTTAGCCGAAAACGGTCAGCGGGTGGAAATTGACATGACCCTTACTGCACCTGGATGTGGCATGGGGCCAATCCTGGTGGAGGATATTGCGACCAAGGTACGCCAGGTTCCCAACGTCACTGATGTCAAAGTCGATTTGACGTTTGATCCCCCCTGGAATTCTGAAATGATGTCCGAGGCCGCGCGCCTGCAAACCGGCATGTACTGAAGCGCCGCATCAGGACGGCAAAAGCGCCGTCTTGACCTGAAACCCCGCCCGCACCGTGCTTTTGTGCACAGCACCCAATATAATGGTGCTCAATTTCAATATCTTATGTCACTTTGAGGAGTCCTTCTTCTATGTCCATTGAGCGTACCTTATCGATTGTCAAGCCGAGCGCTGTCCGTGACAACCAGATTGGCGGCATCCTTGCCAAATTCGAGGCTGCCGGGCTCCGGATTATCGCCGCGAAGATGATCAATCTGACGCCCGCTCAGGCCGGAGATTTCTATGACGTTCATCGCACGCGCCCATTTTTTCAGGAACTCGTGGATTTCATGACCTCGGGACCCATTTTGGTGCAAGTCTTAGAGGGACCTAATGCCATCGCGAAAAATCGTGAAGTGATGGGTGCAACCGATCCAGCCAAGGCCGAACCGGGGACTATCCGCGCGGAGTTTGGCAAAGATATTTCCGAAAATGCAGTACATGGTTCAGATGCACCCGAGACAGCCCAGACCGAAATCAACTTCTTCTTCGCCGCCAGCGAGCTGTGTCCGCGCTGATTCCGATGACAAGTGCTCCGGTCAACCTGCTTGATCTTGACGCTGCGGGGCTGGCACGCTACTTCGCGACGATAGGAGAACGTCCCTTTCGGGCGACCCAAATCATCAGGTGGGCGCACCAGCAAGGGGTGGTGGACGTTGCGCGGATGACCAATCTGAGCCGCGCGTTGCGCGAACGCCTCAGTGCCGAAGCCGAATTTCGAGCGCCTGAAGTGGTCACGTTGCAAGAATCCGAAGATGGAACACTGAAGTGGCTGTTGCGCGTGGATCGGGGTAATTGCATCGAGATGGTTTTCATCCCAGAGGCGGAACGCGGCACGCTGTGCGTATCGTCGCAGGTCGGTTGCCCACTCAACTGCAGTTTCTGTGCCACCGCGAAGCAGGGATTCAGCCGAAATCTTTCGACTGCCGAGATTATTGGACAGGTTTGGGTCGCTGCCCGCCACCTCGGCCAGAATCCAAAAACCCATCGTCACATAACGAACGTGGTGATGATGGGTATGGGTGAGCCCTTGCTCAATTTTGAGCAGGTCGTGCCCGCTATGCGGCTTATGATGGATGACAATGCGTACAACTTGGGCCGCCGCCGCGTCACCCTAAGCACGGCGGGCCTCGTCCCCGGAATTGACCGGCTCCGTGAGGAGTGTCCGGTAAGCTTGGCTGTTTCGCTGCACGCCCCTAATGACGCGTTGCGCGATGAGCTCGTGCCATTGAACCGTACTTATCCACTCGCTGAGCTCATGGCTGCCTGTAATCGCTATTTGGCGAACAGTCCGCACGATCAGATTACATTCGAATATGTCATGCTTGCCGGCGTAAACGATGATCTCGCGCTGGCACGGCAACTGGCACGGCTGCTACGCGGGGTGCCGGCCAAAATCAATCTCATTCCTTTCAATCCGATTGCAGACGCCGACTATCAATGCTCGTCCCACGAAGTTATCTCCCAATTTCGTGAAATCCTCGTAAGAGCGGGTTATGTGACCACGACACGCAAGACCCGCGGGGACGATATCGATGCCGCGTGTGGTCAATTGGTTGGACGCGTGCACGCCAAGGCCGCGCGCCATCGACGCGAATCCGCCGCGGCGACGCGGTAAGAGAAATGAGCATGTTGCGGGTCGTCTGGTGTGTTCCGATGGTCGTGGCCTTACTGACCGGCTGTCAGTCGACGGGCTCCTCTTCTTCACCAGGCTCCACCGAGAATCGCATCAAGCTTGCGGAAATCGACACCCAGCTCGGGATCGCCTACATGCGAGAAGGCGATAATGAGCTTGCCCTAAACAAACTTGAAAAGGCGCTAGCGGCTAACCCAAGGGTAGCAGAGACACATAATGCGATCGCGGTTCTCTACAACCTGTTGGGCGAAACACAGAAAGCCGAAGTCCATTACAAGACAGCCATCGGACTCGACCCCAAAAACATTTCGACGCTAAACAACTACGGACTGTTCTTGTGCCAACAAGGTCGCTATAAGCAGGGGCAAGAAAAATTCGAGGAGGCTTTCTCAAACCCATTGAACCGGGCACCCGCGAACGCGCTGACCAACGCAGGCACCTGTGCACAGCAGGCCAAGGACCCAGCGCACGCCGAGCAGTACTTCAGAAGTGCCCTGCAGATTGCGCCGAAATTGGCGCCGGCGCTCCTGCGAATGGCTCAGTTAAGTTTTGATCAACAGCGTTTCCTCGAGGCCCGAGGCTATTTCCAACGCTATCTGGAAACGGATGTGCAGAGCGCCCAGACATTGTGGCTAGGGATCCGGATCGAACATGGGATCGATGATCGCAACGCATCTGCCAGTTATGCCCTGGAACTGAAAAATAAATTCCCAGACTCGCCGGAATACGGCCTGTATCTGCAAGGAAAATTCAACTGATGCAGACGTCCGGTGAGGAACATCAACTCAGTGCCGCCCGCCTAGCGTTGGGTGCTGGTGCTATGCTTAAACGCGCCCGTGAGGCGGCAAATATCAGCGCCGCAGATATCGCAGCACGTACCCGTCTCGAACTCAAAGTGGTTGAGGCACTCGAACGGGAAGATTATTTGAGCCTGGCGGCTGCTGCGTTCGTCAAAGGCTATATCCGTAGCATCGCTCGCGAGTTGAACATCGATTCGGCCCCGATTCTTGCCCAGTACATCCAACAAGCGCAGATAGAAGATCCGGCGCTCGCTGATTTTTCGTCTCGAAGTCCCGTGCAGATCACGAGCTCGAGTGCGCTCATCCGTACCATCAGCTTGGTATTGGTCGCGATCGTGCTGGCCTTAGTGGCATTGTGGTGGCAGCATAATTACAAGGCGCCCGCGGAGCCTACCGAGGCCCTGACAGAAATCCCCGCGCCGGGGGAAATCAAAGCACTGGAAACCGGACCACAGCCGGCACCAACGGGCGCCGACAAAAATCCCGCCACGCCGCCGTTGACAAAGCCGACCGCTCTTTCTTCTCCCGCCCACGGGTTATTACTCCCGAGCGCGCCAGGAGAACGTTCCGAGAAGCCGGTCGACAAACCGAAAGAGCAGACGCCGCCGGAAACCCCCGGAGGCCCATTGGGTCAGGGTGGATCGCCGCCGCAGAAAGCGTCAGTGGCACAGGCTCCGGTAACCGCCGCTGCTTCACCCGCCGTTACCGAGCCGACACCGATGTCTGCCGAGCAGGAGCCGCCCCCGGAGGAAGAGGCCGTGAACGCAACCCCGGAGCCGAAACCGGCGGCGCCGTCGCCCACCGCGTCGTCGACTGGAGAGCTCCAGCTGGTGGGGCGTGGGGAGTCTTGGGTCGAAGTCTCCGATGTGGCTGGTAAGCGCCTTTATTTCGGCATGTTGAAGCGCGGACAGAAGGTTGGGGTCACGGGCAAGCCGCCTTACGATTTGCTCATCGGCAACGCGCACAGGGTATCCGCTACATTGCATGGCAAGCCCATCGATATTCGGGCGCGAGCGGTCAATGGGGTGGCGCGATTCTCCCTCGGCGAGCCCCACTAGGAGTCTCATATGACGGCATTGCGCGCCATCCGCGGCATGAATGACATCCTGCCTCCCGACGCTGGTTGGTGGAGAGAAATAGAGTCGCGCATTACGCGTGTGCTGGCCAATTATGGCTATCAGGAAATCCGACTCCCGATCGTGGAATCGACCCAGGTTTTTTCACGATCAATCGGAGATACCACCGATATCGTGCAAAAGGAGATGTACACCTTCACAGACCGCAACGGCGACAGCCTCACACTGCGTCCTGAAGGCACCGCGAGCTGCGTCCGGGCCGTGCTCGAGAATGGTTTATTACAAACGCCCCAGCGTCTTTTCTACATGGGCCCCATGTTCAGGCACGAACGACCTCAAAAGGGGCGCTATCGACAATTTCATCAGGTCGGTGTCGAAGCCTTTGGGATGGACGGACCCGACATCGACGCTGAAATGATTCTGATGACATCCCAGCTCTGGAAAGCACTCGGACTCAATCAGCTACGTCTTGAGATCAACACACTCGGCACGCCCGCAGTGCGTGCACAATATCGGGATCGCCTAGTTGAATATTTTAGTGATCATCTCGACCAACTCGATCCGGACAGTCTCAGTCGGCTCACCCGAAATCCAATGCGGATCCTGGATTCTAAAAATCCGGCGCTCAAGGCACTCATTACCAATGCGCCACGTTTGGTCGATAGTTTAGATGACGAATCTACCGCGCATTTTCTGAGTGTCCGCGCGGTCCTGGATGCGGCTCAGATCAGCTATCGCGTGAATCCACACCTCGTTCGGGGTCTCGATTATTACTCCAAAACCGTATTCGAATGGATCACGGACGAACTCGGTGCCCAAGGTACCGTCTGTGCAGGCGGTCGCTATGATGGGCTCGTGGAGCAAATGGGGGGACGCCCCACACCGGCTGTCGGCTTCGCCATGGGGATCGAACGACTGATCGAATTAATTCCCGGGCGTCCGGAAGTCCGCACGGACGCTGATCTCTACGTAATCGGCGCTACGGTGTCAGAAAAGCCGACCGCCTTGGCCGCTGCAGAAACCCTGCGCACCGCCTACCCGGATTTGCGGACACTGTGCCATTGCGGTGCAGAGGGTCTCAAGTCGCAAATGAAACGAGCCGATCGAAGCGGCGCCTTGGTCGCCATCATCATCGGTGCGGACGAATATGCGGCGGGTGAAGTCACGCTTAAGCCGCTGCGTGGTCAGGGCGAGCAGTGTCGCGTTACGCGCGAGAAGATGGCAAGCGCACTTGGCCCGCTTGTTGAGCGAACACAGGAAATATCGCCCCTGACCGGGGTCCTTGCCCAGAGCATCAGGAGTATACCAGGTGGAAACTGACACCTCAGAACGCGAACAAATCGACGAGCTCCGCAAGTGGTGGAATGCCAATGGAAAGTCAATGCTCTCCGGGCTGCTCATCGGCTTGGTCATTCTTTTTGGGTACCGGTATTGGCAATCGGTGATCGAATCAAAGGCCGAAAGTGCCTCGATCAACTATCAGCATTTCCTCGAACGCGCGGCGGCAGGACCAAGCGACGAGGTCCGGTCAATTGGCAAAGCAGTCATCGAAGGTTATCCCGACAGCGCATACGCCCGTCTCACGGCGCTTTTGCTCGCGCGCATAGAAGTCGAAGATAAAAAACCGGCTGAGGCAAAAAAGCAACTGCACTGGATAATCGACAACGGTCGTGATTCGGAACTCGTATCCGTAGCACGCGGAAGACTCGCCCAAATCCTTTTATCGGAAGGCAACGCGGAGGGCGCGTGGGACGAAATTTCCAAAAACGCGACTGCTTCGAAAACCGAGATGTTCGCGGAATTGAAAGGTGACGTCCTCTCCGCGCTCGGCAAACGCGCCGAGGCGCGGTCGATGTATTCGCAAGCAATTACGGCGGTCGGCGCGGTCGGTGGGGATCCTGGTTATCTTGAACTTAAACGCGACGCGCTAGGTGCGGACGTGACTACTGTCCAGACGAAATAAACAATGCGCCAGACGTTCATCACGTTTCCCCTCGTGCTCCTCTTTTCCGTCCTGCTGACAGGGTGCGGAGACGATACGAGGACCGCTATCCGCGATGCGACAATTGGGTGGATAACGGACGAGGGGAAAGTCGATCCGGAAACGAAGCCCACGGAACTCAGCAAAGATTTTGCCGCCAAGATAACGATTAAGGAGCGCTGGTCGAGACAAGTCGGCAAGGGGACGGCAGATCTCTATCTCAAAATCGTACCGGCAACTGACGGCACGTCCGTGTATGTAGCCGATCGGGAAGGGGGCGTCTTATCACTCGCGGTCGCGGATGGACATAAGCAATGGTCGGCACGCGACGAAAATCGTCTGATATCGGCGGGGCCTGGCCTGGGTGACGGCGCCGTACTCGTCGGGACTTCGCAAGGGGAAGTGGTGGCACGAGATGCGACCTCCGGAAAAAAACTCTGGATCGCAAAAGTGTCGAGCGAAGTCGTCGCCGTGCCACGTGCGGCCAATGGTGTCGTACTCGTACGCACCGGAGACAGCAATCTTTTTGCTCTGGACAGCAGAACGGGCGTCGAAAAGTGGGTTTACGATCGTAGCGTCCCCGCCCTGACCCTGCGCGGGGCTGGCGCGCCCACGCTGCATGAAGGCGTCGCCTACACCGGTTTTGCCAATGGCCGCGTCGTGGCCCTCCGGCTTGAAACAGGCAGTCCGCTATGGGACGTGCAGCTGGCACAACCGACCGGGCGGTCAGATCTGGAACGTCTCGTCGACATCGATGGGGAGCCGGCCATCAAGGACAGCTTTGCCTATATCGGCGGTTTTCAGGGCAAGATTGCGGCGCTAAACACAGATAACGGCAATGTCGAATGGTCCCGCGTGATGTCGACATACGACAACGTCGCCGTGGACGAGCAACGCGTCTATGTGACGGACGAACGTGGTGTGGTGTGGGCATTAAATCGCACTGACGGCAGCGCCGTGTGGCGGCAGAAGGATTTAAAATTTCGACATCTGACCGCTCCGACCCGCTTTGAACGCTACCTGGTGGTGGGCGATTTCGAGGGCTATCTGCACTGGCTCGACGCGGAGACGGGCGAGATAGTGGCACGGCTTCAGATCGATAAAAAGCGCATCCTGACCGCGCCCATCAATATGGGGGATGTGTTGCTAGGCTACAGCTCCTCCGGAAGAATCGCTGTCTTCAGCGCCAAATAATCCGGATACCCTGAACTATGGCGCTAGATATTTCACGTGATGCAAAACCGGCCTTGGCACTTCTGGGCCGCCCTAACGTCGGCAAATCGACGCTCTTCAATCGGCTGACCCGCACCCGTGATGCCCTCGTTGCAGATATTCCGGGAGTTACGCGGGATATCAAGGTTGGAATAGGGAAAGTCGGGCACGCGGCCTTTCTGGTCGTAGATACCGGCGGCATCACAGGCGAATCTTCCGATCTCCTCGCCAATAAAGTCAGCCAGCAGGCACTGCAGGCGCTCGAGGAGTGCGCGGCCGGCCTTTTATTGATCGATGGGCGAGCGGGTCTGACGCCCGCCGATCGGGAACTTGCCCAACAACTGCGAAAGAACAGTACGCCGCTTTATCTTGCGGTCAACAAAACCGAAGGCTTTGATGCCGAGTCGGTATGTGCAGAGTTCTCTGAACTCGGACTGCTCCCATTTGCCATTTCCTCGGCTCATGGAACAGGCGTCGCCTCGATGATTGAGAACATCACCGCAGGCTGGCTCCAGGAATCCGATCTGCCCGACCCTCACGACCAGAGTATTCGGGTGGCCATTTGCGGTCGACCTAATGTAGGTAAATCGACGCTGACTAACCGCATGTTGGGCGAGCAGCGAATGATCACGGCGGACATGCCCGGGACAACCCACGACAGTGTAGCGATCCCGATGACGCGTCAGGGCAGGGACTATACGTTGATCGATACCGCTGGCTTACGGCGTAAAAGTCGGGTCACCGATGTGATTGAAAAATTCAGCGCGATTAAGGCCTTGCAAGCGATCGATCTTGCTCATGTTGTACTCGTCGTGCTCGACGCGCGGGAGGGCCTGAGCGAGCAGGACCTGACGGTACTGGGTTCGGTGGTCGAGTGTGGTCGCTCCCTTGTGATCGCCGTCAATAAATGGGACGGCCTCGCGCCAGAATTGCGAGACGAGATGCGTCGCCAGCTTGATCGTCGTCTCGAATTCGTAGACTTTGCGAAAACCCACTATATCTCGGCGCTACATGGCACGGGAGTCGGCGACCTGTTTGAAACGATCGATGCCGCATGGCAGTCTGCCCATGTGGATGTACCGACCAAGGTACTCACCGATCTGCTGGAGCGTGCGCTTGAGCGACATAGCCCACCACTCGTTCGAGGTAGACGGATTAAACTGCGCTATGCCCATTTTGGGGGTAAAAATCCGCCGACGATTGTGATCCACGGGACACAGACGGATGAAGTGCCGGAGAGCTACCGTCGTTATCTCGCCAATTTCTTCCGGCAATCTCTGAAATTAGTCGGAACGCCAGTCCGCGTTGAATTCAAATTCGGGGAAAACCCCTTCGAAGGACGGCGTAACCCACTAACCAAACGCCAAGTCCAGAAGCGACGCCGACTGCTTCGCCACATCAAAGGCTGAGATAACGACGCGCGGATCCGCGAGGTTCAAACATCGAACCAGGGTACGACTTCATCCTGCGTCGCAATCGACCATTCAAACCCGCGCGTTTCCTGCGCCACCTGACGTAAGCACTCCGTGACGAGATCGGGATGATTCGTTCTTTTGCTGAGATGTGCAGCGACGACCTTCTTGAGATTCGCCGATTGCATTGACCGCAAAAAATTTTGGGACTGGGCATTACTGAAGTGCCCATAGTCACCCGCTATGCGGCGTTTGAGCCGAGCAGGATAGACCGCGGCAGCCAGTAACGCCGGATCATGATTGAATTCGAGAATCAGCGCGCTGCAGAGCCGATATTGGTCAGCGAGATGGGCAGTCTGGCTTCCAACATCCGTCAATAGACCCAGCCGGGCCGTCTCGACCGTGAAGATAAACTGGCTGGGCTCTCTAGCATCATGCGGAACCGCTACAGGCTGAACCTGAATCTCGCCCAAAGTGAAATCCGCGTGCACCGAAATTTGTTGCCAGTGCGGTAACGAACCGATGCGCGCCTCCGTCGCGGCGCGAGTTCCGCGCGTCGCATACACTGGTATCTCGTATTTTCGCGCAAGCGCGTCGACGCCGCCCGCATGATCGCCATGTTCATGCGTCACGAGAATACCGGTTAGCGCTGCAGGGTCCACGCTCAAGGCCCGCGCTCGCGCCTCAAAGCTGCGGAGGGAATATCCGCAGTCGATCAAGAGGGTCGTCGCTCCGCTGGCAACTAAGGTCCCATTGCCCCCACTGCCGCTCCCAATCAGCGCACAACGCACGGAATCAACTGGCGAGCTTATTTATTTCGTGGCTCAACCGGTCCAAAATTTTCTTGGAAAGCTCATCGGTTTCGGACCGCCCTTTCTTGTCGAGTACGAGCACTTCTGTCTTGGTACCCACAATATTCAGATTAATCTGCAGTTCGACTTCTTTTCGCTCCTTGTCGGAGCGCCAGAAAGCCAGCTTATCAAGCCAGGCGGTGCGCGGTTGCTGCATGTCAGGCGTCAGCGGGATCCGGATGTAATACGTCCCGGTGTCCCTGTCGTAATGGTCAATATCGTATCCGGCACGTTCCAGAGCGACGCCCATGCTCCGCCACGCCGTCGAAAAATCTTGGCTCACCAACATAGAAACTTTGCCGAGGGTGCTGATCACCACGTCGGTCAGCGCGGGCATGGCGTCAGCGCTGGCAGCGCTTATTTTCGCCGTACCAGGCACGGCGCCAGTCCCCAATTTTCGTTGAATCTGCGCCACCAACTGATTTTCCCTAGCCGCGTCACGTGTCTTGGGTTGCCACACCATTTCTCCGTCTTTTTGCACGAGAGACTCTGCCCGATTAGAGACATATAAAACTGTTGCGCCTAGATTTTCTCCCGGCTCCGCGAAAATTTTGTATTTTTCACGATGTCCTTCTTTCTCGTTCTCGATCCAGTTCGTCTCGATGACACCCAATTCCTGATCATTAAGGGCAAGCGCGTAGTTATGCTCTTTCATCAGATCGACCAAGACGGGCCAAAGCTGCGCCGTAGTTCCCGACACGGCCATAATGTGCTCATTATCGAGTACGCGTGTGCCCTCGTTCGCGGACGTTTCCTGATCATCCCGCTGTTTATTTTCTGCACCTCGGTCCAGCGTGGTTGCGCTTGGCGGGCTACTTTCCGGTTTGCTCTCGGCCGGGCGCGGGGGCGCCACAGGGACGAGCGGCGGGGGGGGTGTTGCCGCGGTATCAGCACCGCCGTGCTCCTGACTGACTGGGGTCGGCTGGGCACTCTGCTGCTGCTTTCGCTCTGCGATGCGCTCTTGGTAAGTGGAATATTTAGCCGTGCCACCGGCTTCGGGTACGCTCATGCGGTCCCGAATTGCTTCAGTCGTTAAATCGGGGGGAACTTCGAGATCAGGCAGACTTTTGCTCTTTTTATATTGCGAGCGATTATCTGCCTCGACTTTGTCGAGCTTAGGCATGATCCAGCTGCAGCCGGAGAGAGAAATGAGCGCAAGCAGCACGATCGATAGCATCTTGGACATCGCGGGAGAACCTCGCAGGATATAGCGTGAAAGCGGATGTTAAACCGGTCAGGTTAACTACGCGTGAATTGAGAGCCCAGCCTGTGCGAGTGCCGCCCGCACAATTCTCTGTCCGCCCTCGGTCAACCAGGTCAGCGGAAGTCTGATGCCCACGTCTGCCCGCCCCTGTGCATGCACCACCCATTTAACCGGAATAGGATTGGCCTCGCAGAAAAGATCCCGATGCAAAGCCGCGAGGGGCGCATCAATTTGCGCCGCTCGCTCGATATGCCCGGCCCGCGCCGCTGCGCACATATCATGCATCGCACGTGGCGCAATATTGGCCGTTACCGATATAACGCCGTCGCCCCCTGCCAAAATGAATTCGCGCGCCGTTGCATCATCGCCACTCAGAAGCAAAAAATCCTTGTCACACAAGGCACGCAAGCGAGTCGCTCGACTCACCTCACCTGTCGCCTCTTTGATGCCGATAATGTGAGGCACCGCCGCCAAACGCGCGACCGTCTCCACCTGCATGTCACAAGCCGTACGTCCAGGGACGTTGTATAGAATTTGCGGGATAGCAACGGCATCCGCCACCGCTTTATGGTGGAGATACAAGCCTTCCTGCGTCGGTTTGTTGTAGTACGGCGTCACGAGAAGGCACGCGTCCGCACCCGCGTCTTTGGCCGCACGCGTCAAGCTGATCGCTTCCGCAGTCGAATTAGCACCGGTGCCCGCGATAACTGGGACGCGGCCACGCACCCACTGCACGGTCCGGCGAATGACCTCGCAATGTTCTGCCTCAGTGAGTGTGGCAGATTCGCCGGTCGTGCCGACGGCGATGATGCCATCGGTTTGTTCGCTGATGTGATACTCGAGCAGCTCCGCGTAGCGGTCCCAGTCGATCGCCGCATCGATGGCGACGCCACCCTTCATGGGCGTCACGATGGCGACCATGCTGCCGTGGAATTGAGCCATGCCAGAACCCCGGAAAAACGGTCGTGTATAGTAGCCTTCTGGCATTGCTAACTCAAGAAGGCACCGCCCGGACGGGCGCCGCTCAGACGCCTCGAAACCCCCGCTTGGGGAATACGACTCCACGTTGCTTTTGCCGGCGCGCTTGCGGTCAATGCGTATTCACAGGCACAATTACCTCGCCTCATGAAGACCCCGAACAAGTCGCCACCCGAAATCACCCATAACTCCATCGCGATCACGCTGATGGGAGCGAACCGTGTCGGCCTGATAGAGGCTTTCACCAAAGCCGTGCGGGATTGTGGCTGCTGTATTGGCGAAAGCCGCATGACCGTACTCGGTGACCGTTTCGCGCTGCTGCTGCTGCTGACCGGCAGCTGGGACGCTATCGCGAAAATCGAAAGTATGCTGCCACGACTGGAGAGCCAGTTGCAGGTCAAGATGCTGTCGCAACGTGCTGAGCCCCGCAAACGACACACCAACATGATGCCCTACGCTATCGAAGTGGTGGCTGTTGACCGACTTGGAATTGTGCATGAGATCACGCAATTTTTTACCCAGCGCGAAATTGGTGTTGAAGACATGTACTCGGGCACTTACACCGCCGCCCACACGGGAACGCCCATGTTTTCGTTGCACATGACCATCAGTGTACCGACGGACGTTTCGATCGCCGGGCTCCGCGGCGAGTTCATGGATTTCTGCGACCATCTGAATCTAGATGCCATCATGGAGCCGGTGAAATAGCCGGCATGAGCGACGCGTCCCGACCAGGAGCGCGGTCCCGTTTGTTCGTCCTCGACACCAACGTGCTACTGCACGATCCCAGCGCCCTGTTCCGTTTCAAGGAACACGATATCTATTTGCCGATGATGGTGCTTGAAGAGCTGGATGCCGCGAAGAAAGGGGTTTCGGAGGTGGCGCGCAATGCCCGGCAAGTCAGCCGCTTCCTCGATGAACTTATTGGTGCCAGTGACCGCGCCGCCATTGAGGCGGGACTTCCCTTACCGGCGCGCGATATAGCGGGCGCGCCGCCGGCCGGACGTCTGCGCCTGCAAACGACACCGCTACCCGCCGCGGTCATGGCCGAGCTACCGGGTCGCTCACCCGATAACAGCATCCTGAATACCGCACTCGTCCTGCAGGGACAGCAACCCGATATCGAAGTCACTCTAGTTTCAAAAGATATCAACCTGCGAATTAAAGCCCGGGTGATCGGTATCCACGCGGAGGACTATTACAATGACATGGTGCTGGACGACATCAATCTGTTGTACACCGGCGCACGCGCACTCCCGCCGAACTTCTGGGCGACCGCCGGACAGGATTTAACCGCCGTGCAGACCGAAGGCACCGCGCATTACACCGTCTCAGCAAGCCATTTTGATCACTTTTATCCTAATGAATTTCTCTTCGGTCCCGGTCCTGATGACTTGATACTGGTGGCCCGGCGGATCGTGGGCTCCCGGGTGGTGCTAGATCCGGTCAAAGATTACGGCCTGACCGAACATGCTGTTTGGGGATTGACCGCGCGAAATCGAGAACAAAGCTTCGCGCTCAACCTTGTAATGGACCCCGAGATAGATTTCGTCACCCTACTGGGCGCCGCCGGCACAGGGAAAACGCTGCTTGCGCTTGCCGCCGGTCTGGCCCAGTGCCTAGACGGCAAACGTTATCGGGAAGTGATTGTGACGCGGGAAACCGTGCCCCTCGGCGAGGACATCGGTTTTTTGCCGGGGACCGAGGAAGAGAAGATGAACCCTTGGATGGGTGCCTTAATGGACAATCTTGAAGTGCTTTCCGAGACCCAAGAGGGCGGCGAATGGGGAAGGGCCGCCACGGCCGATTTATTACAGAACCGGGTAAAGATCCGTTCGATGAATTTCATGCGGGGACGCACGTTTTTCAATCGTTACCTGATTATCGACGAGGCGCAAAATCTCACCGCCAAACAGATGCGTACCTTAGTAACTCGTGCAGGTTCCGGGACAAAGATTGTGTGTTGCGGAAATCTTGCCCAAATCGACACCCCCTATCTGAGCGAAACGACATCGGGACTGACTTATGCTGTCGACCGTTTCAAGCAATGGTCCCACAGTGGGCACATCACGTTGCTGCGCGGAGAGCGTTCGCGCTTAGCGGATTACGCCGTTCAACATCTATAGATCTCAGCCCATCTGCTGCGGCACGAACCAGGCAGGCGATCATTAAAACCAAACCCCGTTTCTCGTTGATACAGAGCGCGAGAATAGAGTTGACCTCCTTATGCACGCCCAAGCAATAACGGGCGACGTCCCCGAAAGTGCAACGCTAATTCAACTTTGCAGAGAGCGCTTCGGATGCGTTATGACGCACATCGCGCGCTCACCCCCCGGCGATCCCGGCCCACAATATGATTAGTCAAGACCCGCCAGCGCCCGCCGTGCTCGCCCACTTGCTGAAACAACAAGCACGCCTGCTGGGTTTCAACCAAGTCGGGATCGCGCACACGGATCTGAGTCGCGATGAAGCTCTTCTCGATGCCTGGCTAGCCTCGGGTTATCACGGCGAAATGCACTATCTGGAGCGCCATGGCAAAAAACGGAGCCACCCCGATCTGCTCGTTCCTGGCACGCTCAGCGTCGTTTCCGTGGCGCTCGATTATTTGCCACCGGAAGCGAGGAAAATGACCGAAGTCCTGGCTGATCCGAATAGCGGCTATGTGGCGCGTTACGCGCTGGGCCGTGACTATCATAAAGTCATGCGGGGGAAACTCCGGGCGCTCGCGCGTCATGCCGAGACGGTCCTAGGACCCTTTGGTTACCGAGTCTTTAGCGACAGTGCGCCAGTGCTGGAAAAAGCGCTCGCCCGCAATGCAGGACTCGGGTGGATCGGAAAACATACCAATCTAATCAATCGTACGCATGGCTCGTGGTTTTTTCTGGGCGAAATTTACACCGATGTGGCACTACCGGTAGATCTCCCCTACCACGAGAACCATTGTGGAAGCTGTTTGCGCTGCCTAGAAGTCTGCCCGACCAAGGCGATAATTGCCCCCTATCAACTCGATGCACGTCGCTGCATTGCCTACCTCACTATTGAATCCCACACGGCGATTCCACTAGAACTTCGTCCGCTTATCGGAAATAGAATCTTTGGGTGCGACGACTGTCAAACCTTCTGTCCCTGGAACCGCGAAGCGACCTTTACAGTAGAGCCTGACTTCAAAGTCCGGCATGACCTGGATGACGTCTCGTTACGAGATCTTTGGCAATGGGATGAGGAAACTTTCCTGAGCCGAACCGAAGGCAGTGCGATACGCCGAATCAGTTTCGAACAGTGGCAACGGAACCTGGCCGTTGCCTTAGGCAACGCGCAGCCCTCTCGGGAGATCATCGCGGCGTTACATACGAACCTGGAGAAATCGACGCCCATGGTTCAAGAACATGTAATCTGGGCTATCGCGCGCCAGCGGGAAAAAATGGCCTTGTAACCAGAAACAAGGGAAAACCAAACGCCCTTGGCGAGGCCGCCGTAGGTGCGTAATCTTAATCTCGCGCCATCTGCGGCGGCGATGGAGGCGGTGCCCTTTATTCAGATCCCGAGCTTAAGTGCCCGGCAGCTGGCTAGTCCCAACCAATAGGCGATGATTGAGCGCACAGCATCCAAGCGAGCAGTCCGCCACCCGTGGTTGCCGCGCAGATACCGATCTCTCGATAAATGAGTAGCCGAATGAACACGCCTCGGGGAGATTTTCTGATAGCGCGCGTAGGCAACCCGATAACCGTAGACCATCGTGCCGGCCAAACCCACACGCCACGCCGCGGCGTGTGGTGGGCGATCGGGACAATAGCGGCACGCGCGTACCATGAGCCGGGAGAGAACCGTCAACCCAAGCCCTTTGGCTGCGTGCGCCATCCTCACGCTGAGCGCGCGTGGCCCGAAGCGGTTTACTTACTCGCGCATATCTTGAGAAAATACTGTATCTAGCCACACAAATGCTCATGGCCCAGCCGCGCATCGAGCTTCACACCGGCTGCTTTAATCCGGATAGCTATTGTCAAATCATCGAAGGGAATTCCGCAGCGCTGTCCATGCTCCTGCAATCCGCTGTCGACACGGACTCGCTGGGCCAGGAAAACGGCGACGTTATTTGCCAACCCAAACTCAACAGAGCGCTTTGTTTTGAGCGAAATATTGGCGAAAATCTGCTCGCTGTCTACGCAAATGAAGTAGCTCCGATGACAGCGATCGCGTCCGTGGTTAACGCCGCAATCGACACCGCGTTAACGCTCACCCCAACAGAGATGGCCGCGTACCGACTCAGCGATGAATTGCGCGCGTTGGAATGGGACAGGCGTGTTTTCAGCCAAGAAAAACACCGGCCGATCAATACCGAGGAAACGGCAACAGCGGATCCCTCACCTTTCCTTCTGCGATCTCCTCGTGATCGAAAGCTTGGCGTTTTGTTGGTTCACGGCTTTCTGGCCAATCCAGGTGAGATGCGGCCGTTCGGTGAGGCGGTTCACGCGGTCGGGTATTCGGTGATGGGGGTACGCCTGAAAGGGCACGGAACTTCACCCTGGGACTTGCGGGCACGAACACGGAGAGATTGGGAACGTTCAGTTCATCGCAGGGTTGAAATACTCCGTGCTTATTGCGAAAAAAGCTGCCTCGCCGGGTTCTCGACCGGAGGGACGTTAGCGCTCCTGCAGGCACTGACGTCGTCTGAGGTCGTGGCAGGAATTGCCGCCGTGTCGCCGGTCTTCCGGTTTCGAAACCGACGCATGCATCTAGTGCCGCTGGTACATGGTGCTAACCGCTTGCTCGAATGGTTCACCAAGCAAGGCGATTTTTTGCCTTTTCGACCTGCCGAAACCGAGCACCCGACTTTCAATTACCGTCATATGCCTGTGCGCGGGCTCTATGAGTTGACTCTACTCGCCTCAACAGTCAAACAATCCCTGTCCGGGATCCATTGTCCGACGCTAATCATTCAAGGAACAGCAGATCCTGTCGTCGATCACTCCGGCGCCGCTGTCATCGTCGATCGACCCGGAGGCGCCGATAAATAACTCGCCTGGGTGGTCCCCGACCGTCACGGGATCCTCTACGAGAATATTGGTGAGACGCATCAACTGCTTTTCAATTTTATTCGTCGGCTTGATGCAACAACCACCGCCTATCCTGAGACAGAGGAATAGCAGTGCTCGGTGGCGGGAACAATAAAGCGAATCGCGCAAAGTTGCGCCCGAACCAATAAGGAGGCGTTCTAAAAATGGATTCGACATTCTGGCTCGACAAATGGCAGGCCAATGAGATCGGCTTCCATCAAACCGATATTCATCCCTTATTGACTGCCCATTGGCCGCGGCTGGACATCCCCCCGGGGAGCCGCGTGTTGGTTCCGCTGTGCGGCAAATCGCGTGACATGCAGTGGCTAGCCCGGTTGGGGCTGCGCGTCATCGGTTTCGAATTGAGTGATGTGGCGACCGCCGATTTCTTCGGGGAGCAGGCACTGGAACCTATGGTGACGCCGGTCGGTGAATTCCGTCGCTATAGCGCGAAGAACATCACAATTTTTTGCGGCGACTTCTTTGCAGCACGCCCGAACTTATGTCTGCCCTGCGATGCGGTATACGATCGCGCAGCGCTGATTGCGCTCATGCCGGCGCAGCGAAAAGCTTATCTCCAGACGCTGCGGTCGCTGTGCAGCCCTTCTGCAAGTGGGCTATTGATCTCCGTGGAATACCCAACGGCGAGCGTGACGGGTCCGCCTTTCAGTATCGTCCGGACAGAAATTGACCAGCACTACCTTGGTTGGGGAACCTTGCGCGAAATAGAACGCCGAGCCTCAGACGTGAAAGGCCAACCAGCGTTCGAAGTCGCCTATACCTTTGGTGGCGTGGCGGTGGCGGATGGCGCGCGTGTCGGCACATGACGAAGCCAGGCCCGCAGACGTTTGGCCAATTCTTCCTCGCCGCCCTGAAAGCCTCGATTCGGGACGTCGACCGTTGCCTGATGGTAGCTTGCCCCCGACCGGCCAACCACGCTGATTTCGCGCCGATGCGCTGCCTCCCGCGCCGCCTGATCGCCACTCGGCACGAGATCGAGCACCGGGATGCTGATGTCTTCTAGGCTACTGCGCCAACGGCCGACGCCAGCCAATGCGGCGATCTCCGGTGGAAACTTCCGCGCGTAACAGGCAATGGCACTGTCAACGCCATCGCCAATCGCGACCAGCGCAATCGGCGAGTCAGCGCGCGCCTTGAGCGCGGCAAGGCCCGCCGCTAGCCGTGGACAGAAACCATCATCAGGACTGGGTACCGGGGGGGCGGGTTGCACAGCGAGGGTCACCCAACCGCCTTTCGGTGGCAGACTGGCAAGCGTAAGTGGTAAGAGATCTGAAAGCGCAGCCCCGGCGGCGGGCACTAATAACAGCGCCCCCCGCGGTTTCGTGACGGCACGGGGCAGGGTTAAGATGGCGAGGAAGGTGCCTTGCTTGAGTTTCAAGGATTGGAGACGAGGGCCGAGTCCGTCGCGCTCTAGCGCCCGACGCACTGCCGCTTCGCGGGTATCGGTACCGGGTGTTCCCGCGGCGACGGGCGGCGACGGGCTAACGATCGGCGCACTGGTCACGGCGCCGGGCTTACCGTTGGAGGAAACCGACTCCTTAGTAGCCGGTTGCGCCGCTTGACTCACGCCCGAAAAAACAAGCGCCCCCCAAAGACACCAAGCTGGAAACCCGCCCAAGCGCTCTTGCACACTCATTGTGTCCCTAACACTCCTGTTCCATACGTACCGCTGGGCAATTAAGGGTAGCTTCCATTACAGTGCGCCCGATTCCAATCCGGGGCGATGCGACATGCAGCCACCTTTCATAGCACCTTCCATCCTTTCAGCGGACTTCGCACGTCTCGGTGCCGAAGTCGACGCCGTTTTAGCCGCCGGGGCCGATTTGATCCATTTTGATGTGATGGACAATCACTACGTGCCCAATCTCACCATCGGTCCCCTGGTATGCGCCGCCTTACGCAAGTATGGGATCACAGCCCCTATCGACGTGCACCTCATGGTCGATCCGGTCGATCGCCTAATCGGCGATTTTGCGGAGGCCGGCGCCTCCTATATTACTTTCCATCCCGAAGCGAGCCACCACATAGACCGCAGCCTCGGGCTGATCCGGGAAGCGGGCTGTCGGGCTGGATTGGTGTTTAATCCCGCAACGCCGCTGGAGACGCTGCACTATGTGATGGACAAAGTCGACATGATATTGCTCATGGCCGTCAACCCGGGATTCGGGGGTCAGTCTTTTATCCCCGCGGTGCTGGATAAGTTGCGCACTGCCCGAGCGCTGATCACTGCAAGTGGCCGCCCGATCCGGCTCGAAATCGATGGTGGCGTCAAAGTCGATAATATCGGGAAAATTGCCGCAGCAGGGGCCGACACTTTTGTCGCCGGATCGGCGATCTTCAACAGCGCAGACTACTCCGCAACTGTTGCCGCGATGCGGCATGAAATTCGGGCAGCAGGTCATACATGATGTCTTCACGAGCCCGCCTGGTACTTTTTGATCTCGACGGGACGCTGGTACACAGCGCGCCCGATATCGCCCATGCGGCCAATCAGGCTTTGGCCGATGTCGGCCATCCGCTGCGCCCGATCGCGGAAATTTGCGATTTTATCGGCCACGGTGCTGAGCGACTCATCCACCGCTGCCTTACAGGCACGCGGGATGACGATGCCGACTCGGCCCTCCACCAAACAACCTACCTCGGCTTTCAGCGACATTACGCCGCTTGTTTAAACGCGCAGACACAACTTTATGCCGGTGTGGTCGAAACGCTGGATACGCTGGCTGGCCACGGCATCCTGTTGGGCTGTGTGACCAATAAACCGGCTAAATTTACGCTCCCCTTACTGGAACGCATGGCGCTTACACCTTATTTTGCGGTAATCCTCTCAGGAGATAGTCTTCCGACCAAAAAACCTGACCCTGCGCCCTTGCGCCGGGCAGCAGCCGATTGCGGCGTGTCTAACGCGGATACCGTCATGGTCGGCGACTCCATGGCCGACCTAACCGCGGCGAGAGCGGCCAGCATGCGGATTTTCTGTGTTAGCTACGGGTATTCCGCAGGAATCGATCTAACCGGGTATAAACCCGACGCCTACGTCGCGCAGATCAAGGATATCCTACCGCATCTGATTGGCTGATTGGCCGACGCCAAGCTCGGGACAGTGAAGCCCCAAGACTTCCCGCTCAAAAATCGCCCTGTCTCGTCAGCCAAATGCCTGCGTCACAAGTTCGGTATCAAGATATTCCGTGATGGCTTTGATTTGGCCCTGCTCGAAACGATAGACCCAACAATAGGTATTGTTATAGGGCACACCACGTTTGGTCATCGCATGACCGTGCCCTTGTGCGACCACGAAATCCCCGTCTGCCAACAGATTGTCGACGTGAATATGGATATGACCGTCCACCAACGCCTCCCGAAATTTGCCGAGAAAATCGAGCACGGCCGGCTTGCCCTTGAACGTCTTAGACAGGACCGTAGTCCCGATAATGGTCCATTGCACATCATCACCCAGGCTGCTCACTAACGGCTCGCCGTTACCTTGCGCGAGTTGTTCAAAATTATGGTGGACGGTCTGCTTGTTTCGTTCCGCACTCATCTAATTTCCCCTGACTTGGATTGGTGTACCCAGACTAAACCCAAATTTCCCATAAGAACATGTTTTGAGGGCGAAAAACCCACCGCGCAATAGATGAGCAAATCGAAGGAGTCGGACATAATCGCAACGTCCTTCGAATCACGCTCGGTGGTGCTTGGCAAGCGCGAGTTTGACGATCCTTGCCCGACCAGCCGTCGCGAGATAGCCCGTTTCTATAAAGCATTCATATCGCCAGGTTTTCAAGTTTGATGCGCGGTTTTCGGGCGACTCGGCATGATTGACCCGCATGACGGCCTACGAGCCCATGCACCTACTCGGACAGGCCATCTTCCTCGTGTTCAAGACGGCTTCCGTCGCGTAGTCCCGTCACGCGGACATCGCTGCCATCGAGTATCGACAACGACCAGACCCGCAACAGTCCTACCGCGGACGCTGTATGTCGACTCGGATACATCACGGGCAGTTCGCTACACATCGCGCAAACCGGCCAAAAACGTCGCCAAGAATGGCCATTGGCACAATGCCGTCGCGCTGCGCATCCCGCCGTCCCTAGGATCGGCCGCCCGACATTGCACCCGCAACACCTTCATCACCGCCATCACCCGCACCGTCTGCTCAAATCCGACTGTGTCCATCGGATGCGCTTCCTTTTGGCGTAGCGCCGCTGACGGCGCTTAAATTTTTCACAAACGCAGGGCCACCAATTGACGGACTTAGAGCCCTAGCGGGAGATGGACAAAGCCGGATTCAAGTTGCAGTATGGGCAAGAAATAGTTGTGGCTACCATGGTTTTTTGCGTGCTGACTGGCTTGATCCTCCGACGGATGTGGAGACCCCATTAGCATGAACTCACAGGCCTGCGTCGTCGTGGGGATTGGGGCATCCGCAGGCGGCCTATCCGCGCTGCAGACATTCTTTCGCCGATCACGACCAGACACCGGTGCAGCGTTCGTGATCGTCCAACATCTGGCTCCTCTCCATAGCAGTCTGCTAGCAGAGATCATCGCCCGTGATACCGTCATGCCCACCGCGCAGGTGGTCAGCGGCATGCCCATTGCGCAGAACCATGTCTACATCATCCCGCCCGGAAATTACCTGACTGTGCGCGGAGATGTCTTTGAACTGAGCGAACCGGTCTTGGAGAATGGCGTGAGGATGCCCATTGACGCCTTCTGGACATCGCTGGCAACGGAACGGGGGGAACGTGCGGTCGCCGTCGTCCTGTCGGGCAATGGTGCAGACGGCACGCTTGGAATACGTGCCGTAAAGAGCCGCGGGGGCCTCGTGTTGGTGCAGAGCCCAGACACTGCCGAATTTGATAGCATGCCGCAGCACGCTATCGCCACCGGGCTTACCGATGTCGTCTGTGACGTCGAGCGGATTGTCGACTACCTCGATAAGTTCCTGCGACACTTTTGTAGCGAAATGCCCACAGCCTCTCCCCTCTCCCCTCTCCCGCGGAAAGCGATGAGCTACGGGATCTCTTAGCGCTGTTAAAGGTCCGCGGTGGTTATGACTTCAGCGGTTACAAAACCGGCACGATCTATCGGCGCATCGATCGGCGCATGAGACTCCACGAGAGAAAGACGTTCGTTGAATACCTTCAACTCGTGCGCGAAAACGAAAACGAAATGCACCAACTGCGCCAAGATCTCCTTATTGGGGTGACGTCATTTTTTCGGAACACCGCTGCCTTCAGCGCCCTCGACGCTGAGGTCATCGCCCCCTTGGTGGCCGACAAACATCCCGATGAGCCGATCAGGATCTGGGTCCCAGGTTGCGCCACTGGTGAGGAAGCCTACTCCATCGCGATGCTGGTGATCGAGCAACTAAAAAAAGCAGGGAAAAACTGTCCGCTTCAAATTTTCGCCAGCGATATTGACGAATCCGCGCTGGCGATTGCGCGCGCAGGTCTGTATCAGCAAGAGAGCGTAGCCGCGCTTCCTCCCTCTTATCTGGAGCGCTTTTTTGTCCAGAACGGCCACAATTACCAGGCCTCCCGGCCGTTGAGAGAAGCCATCCTTTTCACGACCCAAAATCTGATCAGTGATCTGCCGTTCTCCAATCTGGACCTAGTTACCTGCCGGAATGTGCTCATTTACCTGAACATCGATCTGCAGAATAAAATATTCAGGCTGTTCCATTTTGTCCTGAGAAAGCGTGGCTGCCTATTCTTAGGGAACTCGGAAATGGTGAGTGAAGACGAGGGGTTGTTCGAACCCATCAACAAGGAATGGCGGATCTACCGTCGAGTCGGGGACTCACGTCTGCCGCTGCTCGACTTACCGACCAGAATGCTACGGAGCGCCTATACACCCGCCGCGGACAGGAAGATTGCAGATCGTAGTCTCGCAGACGTTATGAAGCAGTCTCTATTCAATAATTTCGTGCCGGCCGCTGTTCTAGTCGATTCTAAGGGTGATGTACTGCAATTTTCGGGGAAAACTGGACCCTTTTTGGAACAACCCACCGGCGCCCCAACACGCAATCTATTCGCGCTAGTTCGACGGGAATTGCAGGCAAAACTGCGGGACGCGCTACGTGGTGCCGTCGCCGATAATAAGCTGGTGGAAATCGACGACGCCCATGTGGTGGATCGTGTCGGACGGCGACGTATCAAACTCACGCTCAGGCCAATCTCGATACCGGGCTCGATCGAACGCCTGTTTCTGATTGCTTTCGAAAACCGGCCCGACCAGCCAGCACAGCATGAATCGCGTGAATACAACTGGGTGCCGCCGGAACGATCGTTAGTTCAGGGCATAGAAGATGAACTGCGGATTACCCGCGAAGAGTTGCAAGAAAAAATCCTAGAGCTCGAATTGACCAACCAGGAATTTCAGGCCGCCAACGAAGAGATGATGTCGGTAAATGAGGAGTTGCAGGCCTCCAATGAGGAGATGGAAACCTCGAAGGAAGAACTTCAGGCTACTAATGAAGAGCTCAGCACGGTAAACAACGAGCTCAAAATTAAAATCGGAGAGCTGGCGGAAAGCAATGACGATTTATCGAATTTATTGAGAAGCACGGACATCCCAATTCTGTTTGTGGATGCGGAACGGCTGATTAGGCGGTTTACACCCTCGATGGCGACGGTAATGAATATTATGCCATCTGACGTGGGGCGCCCACTGATCGATCTCCGACTGAAAGTGACGGATCCCAATTTGCTGGACGATATCGATCTTGTGATAAGCGGGCGCGCAGTGGCGGCTCGCGAAATCATGGGCACAGAAGAAAAATGTTATTTGCGCCAAATTTCGCGCTACCAAGCACATTCTAATGATATCAGCGGAGCAGTAATCTCCTTCGTTGATATCAGTCCTCAATTGCGGGCGTATGCGGAGTCTCAGCGACTCGCCGTTGTACTTCGGGATTCCACGGATGCCCTCACGGTACAGGGAATGGATGGCCATATTATCGCTTGGAATAAAGGCGCTGAAGGTTTATACGGCTGGAAAGAAGAGGAAGCGCTCAAGATGAATGCGTCCGTGCTGCGGTCAAAAGACGCGCTGCAGGTGGAGCCATCAATCATCCAACGCCTCCTTCGCGGAGAAAAAATACCTAGCGTGGAAACCAAGCGCCGGCACAAGAATGGCGCAGAGATCGACGTATGGGCAACGGTAACGCCGTTAGTGGATCGAGATGGACGCATCACAGCGGTGGCGACGACAGATCGCGATGTCACCGAGCGTAATGCCGCGATATCGGCGCGCCTACGTGCGGAAACTCGTTACGAAAATCTCGCCCGACAAGTCCCAGTGGGTCTGTTTACTTTCAAGCTTGACCCGTTTGGGAAATTTATCATTACCTACGCGAGCCCTCGCTATTGTGAGCTTCTGGGCGTCACTGCCGAATCAGTCACATCCGATCCAAATCTCCTGTTCGAGATAATCCATTCTGCAGATTCGAAGTTACTCCGCGATATTCTAAAAAAAATGTCGTTAGCGTCTGATTCTTTTGAGTACGATCTGCGCTTCATCGTGCACGGAGAAGTGCGCCATATTCGCACCACAGTGAACCTCGGCGGAGATCAGTGCGGCGGTATCGAAGGGTCTGGTTCCATCCTTGATGTCACGGAGCAGCTACTAACCCAAGAGGAACGCGCGCGTCTTAGCGCGCAGCTGACTCAGTCCCAAAAGATGGAAGCCATGGGCCAGCTCTCGGCTGGCGTCGCCCATCATTTCAACAACATCATCCACAATATTATCAATTTTGTGGAATTAGCGAAAAAATTAGGCACGCCAGACTCGAACAGCGTGCTTGATCCGATTTTGGATAAAATTGAACGAAGTGCCGAAAGTGGCGCTGATTTAGTCTCGAGTTTACTGAGATACAGTCAACCTACTGACCTCCTCGAAGCCATTCAACCTATCGATGCGCATAGCGTGATCCGCACAGCACTGGTCCTCATCCACACCTTATTGCCCCGTGGTATCACGCTAGCGTATGCGCATGACGAACATCTGCCTTTGATCGCCATCCGAGCCGCCGAACTGCAAGACGCGATAAGGAATCTCGTCCTAAACGCATGTGAGGCGCAGGGCAATCGAGGCGAAATACAAATAAACCTTCACGGCGCAATGTCCGCCGAAGGAATTTGCGCGGCCTGCCAGCAGCCTTTTAAAGGTCAGTTTGTCGAAGTCGAAGTAATCGACAAGGGGCCCGGGATTAAAGGAGAGATCCTCTCGGATATATTCCAGCCTTTTTTTTCGACCAAAGAAGTTGGCAACGGGTCGGGCCTGGGCCTGTCTTTGGTGCACGGCTTGGTGCACGCCGTTGGCGGTCATATCCTCGTGGAATCCGAACTTGGACGACGCACTGCCTTCAAGCTCCTGTTTCCCCCCGTGCTCACCGAACCGTCTCCGCACGCTGACGACGGGGTTGGACGCAACCTCATCAGTCCTGACTAACACTTTCCGAAGCCAGGCGCTATTTGGCCCCTATAAAAATAGGGCTGTCGCAATTCGCGCATGGTGGTTATATCGGTAGGCAAACTGGCAGCGTTCTCATCGTTAGAATCCTGCAGCGCGCAAATACTTAATGCTGAAGATGAGGAGGACCACGCAAGGTGGTCTCCCGCGGGCCCTACAAAAAGAAGAGACGAGGCGCGCGGCGATGGGGGGCACGCAAGCATATCGCGCCGCACTGATTGCACGTCAGCCCGATCACATATCTGTGGTGCTAGCAGTCCTATCACGCATTCAACGCCGGTGGCGATACATTTTTGCCCCATTCTAGGCGAAAATGGCAGCTCGGCGCTGTCAGTCCTGAACGGGTTGACTTCTGGGTCGCCCGAGTGCGAATGCCGTCGCGGAAAGCCGATAAAGACGGCGAGTTCCCCAAAGCTTTTTTGGATCAGGCCTCTCTATTTTTCAATGGGTTGCTAGATTTATGATCCTCATGATCGACAATTACGATTCTTTTACCTACAACCTAGTCCAATATTGTGGCGAGTTAGGTTATGCGGTGGAAGTGGTGCGCAATGACGCCACGGATCTCGCGACGATTCGCGCGATGCGACCGTCTCACATTATCGTCTCCCCGGGCCCTTGTACGCCGAATGAGGCGGGCATTTCCCTCGCGGTGGTCAGGGAACTCGCCGATGAATTTCCTATCCTCGGGGTTTGTCTCGGCCACCAGAGCATTGGCCAGGCCTATGGGGGCCGAGTGGTTCACGCACGGCAGGTCATGCATGGGAAGACCTCGCCTATTCATCATCGCGGCTCGGGCCTTTTCAAGGCTATTCCCGACTGCTTTATTGCGACACGCTATCACTCCCTCGTCATTGAGAAAGCTTCCTGCCCGGCCTGTTTGGAGATCACGGCTTGGACGGCGCTGCCGGGCGGCGAAATGGATGAAATCATGGCGGTCCGTCACCGTGAACTCCCCTTGTTCGGCGTTCAATTTCATCCGGAAGCGATTTTGACCGAATTTGGGCATCAACTGCTCCGTAACTTTTTCGAACAAACCCGGGCAGCAACAACATGAATATCCGGGAAGCTATCGCTAAAACCGTTAGCCGAGGCGATCTCAGTCTCACAGAGATGACTGCCGTCATGCATCAAATCATGGCGGGGGACGCGACGCCGGCACAGATCGCAGGCCTCCTTGTCGCCTTGCGGCAAAAAGGCGAAACCGTTGATGAGATAACCGCAGCGGCGCGTGTCATGCGGGCGCTATCGGTCAAAGTCGAGGTGGGCGTCTTGCCCTTGATTGATACGTGCGGCACGGGAGGCGACTCGAGCGGGACTTTTAATATCTCGACAGCCGCTGCATTCGTCGTTGCCGCCGGCGGAGGCCACGTCGCCAAACATGGGAACCGTTCGGTATCCAGTTCGAGTGGGTCGGCTGATTTACTTGAAGCGGCAGGCGCCAAACTCGAACTCGCCCCCGACGATATCGCACGCTGCATCCGGGAGGTTGGGTTCGGTTTTATGTTTGCCCAAACCCATCACGGTGCCGCCCGACATGCCGCGGGTCCGCGGCGAGAATTGGGGATCCGTACGATCTTCAACCTCCTCGGCCCTTTGACCAATCCCGCCGACGCACGATTACAGCTGATGGGCGTGTTTCACGAAGAATGGGTTCCCCGTGTTGCGGCCGTACTGCGAGAATTGGGTTGTGAACGCGCGATGGTAGTGCATGCGGAAGACGGTTTGGACGAGATCAGCATCGGCGCACCCACCCGTGTCGCCGAGTTAAATCAGGGAGTGATTTCGGAATATCTATTCGATCCGGTGTCGATCGGAGTGCCACGAACGGGACTCGCGCGCTTGAAAGTGAATAATGCAGCAGAAAGCTTGGCGATTATTCGTCAGGCGTTCGCCAACAACCCGGGCCCAGCACGCGATGTGATTGCGCTTAATGCGGGCGCCGCACTCTACCTCTGTGGCCTGTGCCGCGACTTGCACGCCGGTTATCAACGTGCGCTCGAACTGTTGGCAAGTGGGGCCGCTCAGGCCTGTTTCGCCCGCTACGTCACCCTGACCCAAACTTTGCCCCGAACCGATTGAGTCATCAGATGTCTTCAGAAAATGTACCACTGGCGCCCGGGCGAGATCTTCTCCAGGAAATCTTTGCGCATAAAGTCGAAGAGGTGCGTCAGCGCGTCGCGCTGCGCGCGTTTGCCGAAGTCCGCGCCGCCGCACGCGATCAGCCGCCAGCCCGCGGCTTTGAGGCCGCGCTCCGACGTAAGCTCGCACGGGGAGAAGCTGGCGTCATAGCAGAATGCAAGAAGGCTTCACCGAGCAAGGGCGTGATGCGTGATCCCTATATCGTCACCGACATCGCGCACTCGTATACACAAGGGGGGGCGGCATGCCTCTCCGTGCTCACGGACAAACGCTATTTTCAGGGGGCGGATGAAGATCTACTCGCCGCCCGGAGCGTTTGCAGCCTCCCGGTCATCCGTAAGGACTTTATGTGCGAGGCGTATCAGATATACGAATCGCGTGCGCTCGGTGCGGACTGTGTCCTGCTCATTGTCGCCGGCCTCACCGATGAAGCGCTTCAGCAACTCGCGGGCATTGCCTCTGAGCTCGGGATGGACGTGTTGATTGAAGTCCATGATCGCGAAGAGCTCGAACGGGCTTTGCGACTGCGGTTGCCGTTAATTGGGATCAATAATCGAGATTTGAAACGGTTTGTCACCCGCATCGAGACGACGCTTGAATTAATCAATGACATCCCCGCCGATCGCGTGATCGTGACCGAGTCGGGGATCAGCACGCGAGAGGAGGTCGCGCGTCTGCGCGCCCGTGAAGTGAACTGTTTTCTGGTCGGCGAAGCCTTCATGCGTAGTGCTGATCCGGGTGCGCGACTACAGGAATTATTCAGCCGTTGAGATGTTCCTGCATGCGTGCGCGCGGCTAGTCGCCGCGGCTGGTGCCAAATGCCAGGCAGTTGCCGCTCGGATCTGTAATCGCAAACCACGCTTCCGTGCCGCCATCGGGCCCCGCCAAGGTGGTTGGGAGCAAACGATAGGTGATCCCCACGTAATTGAGATGATCCACCGCTCGGTGCCAGTCCACCCAACTCATCAATAGCCCGAAATTGGGCACAGGAACTGATTTTCCACCCCGTTGTCCGGCCACAGTCTCCGGCATTTTGGTCACCTTGTACGCCTGCAGTCGTCCACCAAAGAAGATGAGTTCCAGCGAGTTCGCGTCCTCCCGGTGGACGCTCGAGCCGAGGAGATCCACGTAGAACACGCGCAATGCGCCCAAATCAAGCGCGGGGATCGCCAGTTGAAAAGTCGGCCGACTCGTGAATTCTGCGAGCGGTCCGCTGGGCTTACTCGGCGGGTTGTTGTCCATAAGTCTTAAAACGCTCCAGCACTTCGTCCATCTCCTCCGGGGAAAGCAGCACGGGCTCGCCGCACTGCAACGTTACGCAATATTGATGGGCGAGATCTTCAAGCGCAAGCGTCAATTCCCCTGCGCTTGTCAAAGAATCACCGGTGGCGACCAATCCATGATTGGCCAGAAGACAGGCGCGCCGCCCCGTCAGGGCTTCCATCACGGACTGCGACAGCGCCTCCGTTCCAAACGTTGCGTAGGGAGCGCATCGAATAGAATCGCCACCGCCCATGGAAACCATGTAATGGAAAGCCGGAATGTCCCGACGCAGACAAGCGAGTGCGGTGGCGTATGGCGAGTGAACATGGACGACCGCGTGGATTTCAGGTCGCGACTGATAAATCGCCGCGTGGAAACGCCATTCGCTGGAGGGAAGACGCTGTCCCGGTCGGACAACACCGGTCAAGGACATTGCGACGTGGTCTTTATCTTCCAGTGTCCGGGCGCGCGCGCCCGTCGCGGTGATCAGCATACCGTCATCCCAACGCGCACTGGCGTTGCCCGCCGCCCCTTGGTTCAAACCAGCCGCGGCAAGTGATTGCACGACCTCGGTTAGCGAACTTCTGAGTAGCTTGATTGACATGGTCAACGCAGAAAAAGCTCGTAGGCCGCATTATCACGCTCCTCCACCCACTCCATCTGGAGTCCTGCCAGAAATGCGTCGAAGTCCGCATTGCAGTTACTCGGCACGGCGATCCCCATCAGCACGCGCCCATTTGCCGCGCCGTGATTGCGATAATGGAACAGCGTGATATTCCAACGATCCTCAACCTGGTTTAGAAAATGCAGCAGCGCGCCGGGGCGCTCTGGAAACTCGACACGCAACAGGCGCTCGTTTAACAAATTACTTGCGTGCCCCCCCACCATGTAACGCACGTGCATTTTCGCAAGCTCGTTGTCCGTAATGTCGATCGCCTCGATACCGCTACTGCTCAGACTAGACAACAAGATCTTGTTATCCAATTCGCCGGCGCGCAGCTGGACACCGGCGAATACGGTCGCCCGCTCCTCGCCGGCGTAACGATAATTAAATTCGGTGATAGCCCGTGGCCCCAAGGCGTGGCAGAAACGCCGAAAACTACCTGGCCGTTCCGGGATGACCGCCCCTATCAGCACTTCACGCCGCTCACCAAGCTCCGCTAATTCCGCGATGTGGCGGAGCCGATCGAAGTTGACGTTCGCGCCACTGAGGATCGCGACGAGATCTTTGTCCTGAATTTTCTCGCGGGCCACGTATTGTTTAAGACCGGCGAGGGCTAGCGCACCCGCCGGCTCCGCAATGGCGCGCGTATCCTCAAAAATATCTTTGACTGCAGCGCAGATTTCATCGATCGAGACGGTGAGCACTTCATCCACATGCTCACGGGCAATCCGAAAAGTCTCGACCCCAACTTGCCTGACAGCGGCGCCGTCCGCAAATATGCCGATTTTCTCGAGCGTTACCCGCTCCCCGGCATCCAGTGCTGCTTTCATGCAGGCGGCATCAACCGCTTCAACGCCAATCACCTTGATGCCAGGTTCAAGTGCTTTGACGAAAGCTGCAACGCCGGCAATTAAGCCACCGCCGCCGACCGGCACAAAGATGGCCTCAGGGTTGCCATGATGTTGACGCAGAATTTCCATTGCCACCGTCCCCTGACCAGCGATAATCAAGGGATGGTCGTAGGGGGGAACGTAGGTCAGGTTTTTCTTTTCGCCCAGCTCGCGGGCGTGGATACTGGCTTCATCATAGGTATTCCCATGAAGAATGATCTCGGCGTTGAGTCGCCGTACGGCGGCGACCTTAATATCCGGCGTGGTTTTCGGCATGACGATGATCGCGTGCATCTGTAAGCGTCCGGCCGCGAGCGCTACACCCTGGGCATGATTCCCCGCCGAGGCGGTGATCACACCCCGCTGGCGCTCCTCAAGGCTCAGGCTCGCCATCATGGCGTACGCACCACGCAGCTTGTAAGAGAAAACAGGTTGCATGTCTTCCCGTTTGATCCAGACCCGGTTATTCGTGCGGCGCGAAATAAGCGGCATGGCGTCCAGTGGCGTCTCACGCGCAACGTCGTACACGGGAGCTTTGAGGATAAGTTTCAGGTAGTGGTCGAGCATCTGGCTAAGATAACATTTACGGGCGCGCGCGCGGACGTCATCGCATCAGGAGACCACCATGACCCAAGATCAAAAAAAACGACAAGCGGCTGAAGCGGCCGTCGATTTTATCCGACACGCCCGGATCGTCGGTGTTGGCACGGGAAGCACTGCCAATTATTTCATCGACGCGCTGGCCGGGATACGACACCAAATCGACGGAGTAGTGCCGAGCTCCGAGGCCACTGCGGCGCGGCTGCGGGGTCATGGACTTGAAATCCTGGATCTTAATGAGGTCGGTCCTCTGGACGTCTATGTCGATGGGGCGGACGAAGCCAACAGGCACCGTCAGTTAATCAAGGGAGGCGGGGGCGCGCTCACCCGAGAAAAAATAGTCGCGGCGGCAAGCCGGCAGTTCATCTGCATCATGGACGAATCAAAACTGGTCGAAAAGCTAGGCCTTTTCCCACTGCCTATCGAAGTGATTCCGATGGCCCGTAGTCTGGTCGGCCGTGAGTTGGTTAAATTGGGGGGGCAACCCGAATATCGGACGGGTTTTGTCACCGACAATGGCAATTGGATGCTGGACGTCTACCACCTCGATATGACGGACGTCGTCGGCCTAGAACAAGCCGTAAATCAGATCCCTGGCGTGGTCACCAATGGATTGTTTGCACGTAGGCCTGCCGATATTTTGCTGATTGGGTCGCGCGGTGGTGTTCAGCAGCTATAACCGATTGATCGCCAGCGGGCGCTCGCGGCGCCTCCCTGGCGCAGGCTTTGAATTGGATTTAGCGCCTTATTTTATTTAGGGACTAGGGCCTTGCCGGAGCCCTCTCCGGACGTCTCCTCGGGAATAAAGATTCGGCAAAACAACAGGCCGACTTCGTAGAGCATCCAGATGGGAACTGCCATCATGGTTTGCGAGATGACATCGGGTGGGGTGAGGACGGCCCCAATGACGAATGCGCCGACAATCACGTACGGACGCATCTCGGTCAGTGCCTGGCGAGTCGACATACCCGTGCGCACGATCAAAAAAGTCAGCACCGGCACCTCAAAAGCGGCCCCGAAGGCGCAAAACATCACAATCACAAAATCCAGATATTTGGAGATATCGGTCATGACCGTGACACCTATTGGGGCTGCCGTCGTCAGAAAACCAAAGACCACCGGGAAAACGGCAAAATAGGCGAAACTAATACCGCAATAAAACAGGAAGGTGCTGGAAATAAGCAGCGGCAGGACCAGTTTTTTTTCGTTCAGATAAAGTCCAGGCGCGATGAAGGCCCAGAGCTGATAAAAGATGTAGGGCACGCTGATGAGAAGCGAGACAAAACACGTGAGCTTGAAGGGCGCCAGAAAAGGCGAAGTCACCTCCGTGGCAATCATCTGAGCACCCACCTCGGCCATCTGCCGCAAAAGTGGGCGTGATAGCCATTCATAGAGGGTATTCGAAACCGGCATCAACACGAGCAGGACCGCCACCAGACAGATCACGGCCCGCATCAAGCGGTTCCGAAGCTCAATGAGGTGGGACAAGAAGGACTGCTCGCCCTCTTCCAGAGCGTCGGTGTTTCGCGGCGGAACCATAGGTCAGGGTGGGGGTGAATGAGGTGACTGGAGTGATTGCGCCGTTTCGCCCACCGGTTTGAGGGGTTCTTCGGCGAGCTTTTTCAAATCGTCCGATCGCAGGGCCTGCTTGAACTCGTTGAGTTCACGCAGGCTCGCATCGTTTTCGAGCTGGTTTTTCAGTTCACGGACCATGCGTTGAGCGCGACCCACCCAACGTCCGGTCGTCCGAATCAACGGCGGCAACCGCTCCGGGCCAAGCACCAGTAGCGCGACCAACCCAATCAGCATCAGTTCCGAAAAGCCGACATCAAACATAGTAAATTTAGACGTTCTTTTGCTCAGATTTGACGACTTCACCGTCGATTACGTGTTTTGCGGCATTAATATCGACCACCGGCGGATCGTCATTGCCGTCCTTAATTGCTTTTCTGAAATCGCTTATCCAGCCACCGACATCGCCACCGATGCCTCGAATTTTTTTGGTCCCGAACACCAGAATGACGATCACGAGCACGATAATCAGGTGCGGAAGACTAATTCCCATGAGCTTTCTCCCGCGCTCACCCGTAGGTAAACGCTTCGATTAAACAAGTGTCTATTGTGTCTGACGCGAGGCTTTTTCTTCAATGCCAGAACGTCCAAACCGTCCGGCAAGTTCCGTCATCACTCGCGCGGGGTCGATCCCCTGATGAACCAGTGCGACGAGGCAGTGAAACCACAAATCAGCCATCTCGTGGACAACCGCGTCCTGATCAGTCCCGCCCGTCGCAATCACCACCTCTGTTGCCTCTTCACCAATCTTCTTACGAATCGCATCGATCCCTTGATGGTAGAGTCGCGCAACGTAGGACGACGCGGGATCGGCGCTTCTCCTCTGTTCCAAGATCTGGATCAGTTGGTTCAGGATATCGTCGGACATTGGCGCTCCCCGGTTCATTTCGAGTCAGGGGCCCGGTACATCGTCGCGGGATCTCGCGCGACAGGGTCAACGGCGAGCCATTGGGCCTGTTCCAGTCTGCGGTAAAAACATGACTCGCGTCCAGTGTGACAAGCAATTCCGCCCGTTTGCTCGACAATGAGTTGAAGGGCGTCACCGTCACAATCAAGCCTGATTTCTCTCACCTGTTGAACATGACCGGACTCTTCTCCTTTTCGCCATAACCGACTACGCGAGCGCGACCAGTAGACTGCCCGTCCTTCCGCGACAGTAGCGGCAAGCGCCTCACGATTCATCCAAGCTTGCATCAATAGCCGCCCGGTCACGACATCCTGTGTCACGACAGGGGCCAAACCCTCCGCGTTCCAAAGTACCGCGTCAATCCAACTCATAGACGCATCTCGATTCCCGCTGCTGCCATGTGACGTTTTGCCTGTCCAACCGTGTATTCGCCGAAGTGAAAAATGCTTGCCGCAAGCACTGCGTCTGCGTGTCCGAGCGCGACACCCGCGACAAGATGGTCAAGTTCCCCCACGCCACCTGAGGCGATGACCGGAATGGGCACCGCGTCAGCCACCGCGCGGGTAAGCGCCAGATCAAAGCCATCCCGCGTCCCATCGCGGTCCATGCTCGTCAGCAGAATTTCCCCCGCACCAAGCTCCGACACGCGGACTGCCCAGGCGACCGCGTCAAGCCCGGTACCCCGCCGCCCGCCGTGGGTGAACACCTCCCACCCTTTGTGATCAGGACGCGCGCGCGCATCAATCGCCACCACAATGCATTGCGAGCCGTACTTATCAGCCGCTGCCCGCACAAAATCGGGGTGACTGACTGCCGCCGTATTGATCCCGACTTTATCAGCACCCGCGGCCAACATGCGTTGCACATCCTGTATTTCGCGGATCCCGCCCCCGACCGTGAGTGGGATAAATACCTGTCCCGCGACCGCCTCGACGACCTCGACCAGTGTCTGTCGACCCTCGCTGCTCGCCGTAATATCAAGAAAGGTAATTTCGTCAGCCCCCTGAAGGTCGTAACGCCGGGCTATTTCAACGGGATCGCCGGCATCACGGATATCGACAAACTTGACCCCTTTGACGACCCGCCCGGCGTCGACATCAAGGCACGGGATAATGCGTTTCGCGAGACCCATGTTCAAAAACTCAAACGGCTGATGTAGAGGTAGTTAAGACTGACCCGAGCCAAGGGACATCCCGCGGCCCGCGGTTTTTTTAGCGCAGCAGGAAGATTGCGTCAGGTCGCGCCGGATAGTTCGTCAGCCAGCGCTTGGGCAGCCCGAAAATCTAGCGTACCCTCGTAAATCGCACGTCCAGTTACCGCACCGGCGATGCCTTCTGGCTCCGCGGCGACCAAGGCCCGGATGTCGTCCAGATTAGTCACCCCACCCGACGCGAAAACGGGGATCCGAAGAGGACGGGCAAAATCGATCGTCGCCTCCATATTCAAGCCATTCATCATGCCGTCCCGTCGAATATCCGTGAAAATAATCCCTTCGACGCCGTCCTCTTCGAATTTTTTCGCGAGATCGACTGCGTCGTGGCGGGACAGTTTAGACCATCCTTCAATCGCAACCTTGCCATCCTTGACATCGAGTCCGACCAAGATGTGACCGGGAAACTCGAGACAGATATCAGAGACAAAGTGCGGCGCCGTCACCGCCTTCGTCCCGATAATCACATAACGCACACCAGCATCGAGATAAATCTGAATAGTATCTTCATCTCGAATCCCCCCGCCCACTTGCACCGGGACTTGGGGAAACGCGCGGGCGATTTCGTGGATGACCTCGGAATTGACCGGCCGACCATCGGTCGCGCCGTTCAAATCGACGATGTGCAGGCGACGTGCGCCGGCCGTGACCCAGCGATGCGCCATCGCGACCGGATCGTCCGAATACACGGTATCGTCATCCATACGGCCTTGCCGTAGGCGAACGCATTTGCCGTCTTTGATATCGATGGCAGGAATCAGCAGCATGAAGCTAACACCTGGAACAGATTTTGAGGTGGTCTGGGGTCAACATTGTCGACGCGCGGCCGGTTAGGCCAAAGCGTCTGATATGGCCGGGATAGTAGCACAAGCCCCCCAAAAAATCAGAGTGGCCCGATTAATGGGCTTCATCCCAATTGAGGCCAACGCCGATATCCACGACCAAGGGAACGGCAAGCGCCGCCGCCCCCGCCATCAGGCGGCGAACCTGCGTCGTGACGTCTTCAAGCGCGGTAGTCGCCACTTCAAAAACGAGCTCGTCATGGACCTGCATAACGAGCGATGCGGGCGGCCGCTCGCGCACCATCCAGTCATCAACGGCAAGCATCGCACGTTTGATAATATCGGCCGCCGTGCCCTGCATGGGCGCATTGATCGCCGTACGCTCGGCATACTGTCGACGCTGCACGTTACGAGAATCGATGTCCGGCAAATACAGGCGCCGTCCGAACACCGTTTCAACGTACCCCTGTTCGCGGGCACGCACCCGTGTGTCCTCCATGTATTTCTTTACCCCGGGGTAGCGGGCGAAATACAAATCCACATACGCCTGCGCTGCCCCGCGTTCGATGCCCAGTTGACGGGCTAGTCCGAAAGCAGACATCCCGTAGATCAGACCGAAATTAATTGCCTTGGCGGCTCTTCGCTGCTCGTCGCCCACCGCCTCGAGGGCGATCCCAAAAACTTCCGCGGCCGTAGCCCTGTGAATATCCGCCCCAATCGCAAAGGCGGCGAGCAGCCGCTCGTCGCCCGACAGATGGGCCATGATGCGCAATTCAATCTGCGAATAATCTGCGGCGAGCAAGCGCGACCCGGGCGGCGCAATGAATGCTTGGCGGATGCGCCGACCCTCCGGCGTACGGACGGGTATGTTCTGCAAGTTAGGATCGGAGGATGACAAACGCCCCGTGGCCGCAATCGCCTGATGGTAACTGGTGTGGATCCGACCGGTAGCCGGATTGACCTCGAGCGGCAACTTATCTGTGTAGGTGGATTTGAGCTTAGTTAGTCCACGGTACTCCAGAATCAGGCGGGGCAACGGATAGGATTCGGCTAATTCCTGCAGGGCCGATTCTGCCGTCGAAGGTTGGCCAGTAGGGGTCTTGGCGGTTATCGGGAGCCCGAGGCGCTCGAAAAGGATCTCCTGAATCTGTTTGGGTGAGCTCATATTGAACTCACATCCGGCAAGCGTGTAGGCATCCCGGGCCAATACCTGAATTTTGAAGGCGAGCTCTTCGCTCTGTGCGGCGAGCATCGTGGTGTTGATTAGAACACCCCGGCGTTCGATGCGGGAAAGCACGGACACCAGTGGGATTTCTATTTCATCAAGTAACTGGTTAAGCGTCGGTATTTGTTGCACACGGGGCCACAGACTCTGGTGCAGTTTGAGACAGATATCCGCGTCTTCTGCGGCATAAGGGGTCGCTTGTTCGATGGAGACCTGATCGAAACACAGCTGATTGCTGCCCTTACCCGCCACGTCTTCGAAGTGAATGGTGGTATGACCGAGGTACTTGAGTGCAAGCGAATCGAGATCGTGTCGGGTTATCGTGCTGTTCAGTACATAAGATTCGAGCATCGTGTCATAGCGGATGCCGCGCAGTTGGATCCCATGGTTCGCCAGTACACTTTTATCGTATTTGAGATTATGCCCAAGCTTGAGGATGGCGGGATTTTCAAGGAGGGGCTTGAGTAAGTCGAGAACGATCTCGCGGGGCAACTGGGGGGGGACGCCTAGATAGGTATGCGCGAGTGGCACGTAGGCCGCCATGCCTGGCTCACAGGAAAAGGAGACGCCCACAATCCGAGCGTCAATGTAATTGAGGCTTGTGGTTTCCGTATCAAAGGCAAAATAGGGCGCGGCTCGCAGTCGCGAAAGCCAAACCTCCAAGTGCTCCATCGTCAAGACGGTTTCATAGTCCGCGCGAGTGACGACTTCCGGGATCTCCGATGCGGTTGGCGAGTCCGGAAACTGGCGCAGCCAAGTGTTGAATTCCAGACGCTGAAACAGGGCGCGTAAAGCTGCCGTGTCGGGTGACCGTGGTGCCAACGCCGTTAAGGGGGTTTCGAGTTCCAGATCGTCCATGATCGTCACCAGCCGCCGTGACAGCGGCAACTGCGGCAGCGTTGCGCGCAAACTCTCGCCCACCGTGCCCTTGATGTGCTCGGCATTCCCGATGATACCGTCAAGGTTGCCGTACTCCTGAAGCCATTTCACCGCCGTTTTTGGCCCGACTTTAGGAACGCCAGGCACATTGTCGACCGTATCTCCAATCAACGTCAGATAATCGACGATGAGCGCAGGCGGCACACCAAACTTGGCCAAGACCCCGGCGCTATCCAGCCGAGTATTGTCCATCGTGTTGACGAGGGTAATGTGCGGTCCAACCAGTTGCGCGAAGTCTTTATCGCCCGTGGAAATGACCACTTCGTGCCCGGCGCGCTCCGCTAACCGGGCGAGCGTACCGATGACATCATCCGCTTCGATACCCGTCATCATGATTCTTGGCAAGCCGAGTGCATCGATGACCTCGAAAAGTAGTGGAACCTGCGAGGAGAGTTCTTCCGGCATCGAAGGACGGTGCGCTTTGTAACCGGCGAACCAACCATCCCGGGTGGTGGGGCCTCTTGGGTCAAAGACCACCGCGAACAGTGACGAGGGCAGCTCAGCCTGTAACTTCCTGAGCATGGCGATGACCCCATGGATCGCGCCCGTAGGCTGCCCGGCACTGTTGGTCAGATTCGGCAGGGCATGAAAGGCCCGATAAAGATAGGAAGAGCCATCCACCAGAACGAGGATCGGGGTTTGCGCGTCAGTTACAGACATAGCGTCTCTGTGGTTGTTCGAGATACGACAGTTGAAGAGGGATCACGAGCAGATCTGTCTCAAGGGTGGTGCTATGCTATGACGAACCTCCGGCTTCGTCGAATCCAGAAAGGGTCCAGTGCTAATCCGTCGTTCCCCTGTTTCGCTTATGGTCTGTTTTGCGCTGGCCGCAGCGATGTCCGCTTCCGCCTTCGCCGCTAAACGCCTCGAAGATGTGTCCGAGTCAGCGCCCCCGCCGCCTTCCTCTATCGAAGACGGCCAGACAATGCAGCCCGAGATCACCATCGTGCACCGCAAAGACGCCACGGTTGAAGAGTACAGGGTGAGCGGCAGACTTTACATGGTTAAGGTCACGCCCGTCGTTGGTCCGCCCTATTATCTCGTGGACAATAACGGGGATGGCCGGCTGTCGAGCCGAATTGACACGCTCGCGCCGCCCACGGTCCCGAGATGGGTAATCTTCAGCTGGTGACCCACTGCGGGCTTCCCCACGCCGTGAGACACGGTGTAGAGGCTGACGGGCACCCGCCTGTAGGGAGGCCGCGCGTCCTTATCAAGACGGCTTGACGTCAAAAAAAGAACCCTCACTCGCCGTCTCCTTGCACCCAATTCAATGCAATCCGCGTACTGAACCGTGGCGCAGAAGACGGATGTCGAACCGTGGGCACGCGAGACCTGACGTCTTTAGTGCCGCGACGCCACCAACGGCGCGCGCCGGTTTAGCCCCTAATAACCAAGATCTGCAGGTACAAAAAAGCCCTCCGGAGAGGGCTTTTTTGCGGGTGTTTACGCCGAAGCGCAGACGCCACATTACCCCGTTTACTTCGCGACCACCAAGTCAACTCTGCGGTTACGTGCACGCCCCTCACTCGTCTGGTTGCTTGCAGCCGGGCGAGTCTTGCCGTAGCCGGCAGGCGACAGGCGACTGGCATCAATGCCTTTGCTACTCAGATATTTGACGACAGCTTGCGCGCGGCGCTCGGACAATTTCTGGTTGTAGCGCGCTGAGCCCACGCTATCCGTGTGTCCTTCGACGCTGACCTTGACGGCCGGATTCTGCGTGAGCACCTCGGCGACATGGTCAAGCTTGGCAAGCGCTTCCGGGTGAAGGATCGCTTTGTTGAAGTCGAAATTCGTTCCTTCCAGGCTCAGCATCGTGGTGCCGACTTGCGGCGGTACGACAGGTGCTGGTGCCGGCACGGCGGCGGGTGCCGCCGCTTGAACCGGGACTGGCGCCACGGGTTCACTGACGCGGCATTGGTTAGCGCACCCACCGAGCAATAGGCTCACAGAGATGGCGAAACTGGCTTTTAATCGGTTGCCCATAACGTACTTCCCGTCCTGTTTGAAAGTGTTTAAAACTTATTTGCAAATAAAATTGCCGCACTGCAGTAATATATGTGCGCGGCACGCAGGATACCACAGCTTACGACAGGATCAATTGCGTTCGATGCTAGATGAACGTTATGACGTAAGTATATGGTGAAATTAGAGTTGCCGGACGGCATTTGCACTAAATCAGCGCCATCAGGCTCGCGAGAGATCGCCGACGAACGCGCGCACGTGGCGATACACCCGAGGTTCACCGACAAGGGCGTCAGCCGATTTCCTCCAACAATCTGCGGAGTTTCACCGGGTCGGAAGTCTTGATTGCACGCTCCGCGAGCTGGCGAACAACGCCGGCGTCGGTGTCTGCAATCACGCGTTTGATTTCGAGCAGGACCGACGGGTGAACACTGAAACAGTCCAACCCCAGGCCCAGGAGCAGACGGGTACAACGCACATCTCCCGCCATCTCGCCGCACATCGAGACGGGAACGCGCGCCTTCTGGCCAGCCTTGAGGGTCATCGAAATTAACCGCAAGACGCCCGGATTGAAGGGGTCATAGAGATAATTCACCTCGTCATTGACCCGATCAATGGCCAACGAGTATTGAATGAGATCATTCGTACCGATAGAAAGGAAATCGAGCACGTGTGCGAAGCCGTCCGCAAATACGGCTGCAACCGGCACTTCAATCATCCCGCCTACCGGCATTTCGGGATCGAATAGAATCTTTTGGGCGCTAAATTCGGCTTGGATCCCTCGGACCAGCTCTCGGACCTGACTGGCCTCTTCCACCTGCGAAAGCATGGGGATCATCATCCGTACCGGTCCCAATGCCGACGCCCGAATAATTGCCCGCAGCTGCGGCAGAAATAGGGTCGGCTCCTTCAGGCCGAGCCGAATCGCCCGCAGGCCCAGCGCCGGATTGGCCCCTTTTCCTCGTGCAGTCAGCGCCGGATCGACTTGCTTGTCCCCACCAATGTCCATCGTTCGAATGGTGACGGGAAGACCGCTAACCGCCTTTACCAGTTGCTGATAGGCGTCAAAATGCTCTTCTTCGGTTGGCGCGTCAGGACGATTCATGTAGAGAAATTCGGTACGGTATAGACCCACCCCCTGCGCGCCCACCTCACGTGCCGCCGCAAAATCGCTAGGCAGTTCGACGTTAGCCTGAAGTTCAATCGTGACACCATCGTGCGTGACGCAGGGCGCCCGTCTCAGCTTATTCAGCGTTGCGGAATAACGGGCTCGCTCGTCCTGTCGGCGACGGTAATGCGCCAAGGTCCGTTGATCGGGCTCACCAACCACAACACCTTCGTTGCCATCGACAATGAGCAATTCGCCGGACTGCAAAAATCGACGGGCATGACGGACGCCGACGATACCGGGGATCCCGAGGCTACGTGCGAGAATCGCGGTGTGAGAGGTAGGTCCACCAAATTCGGTGACAAACCCGACCACCCCATGATGTTGCATTAACAAGGCATCCGCGGGGGCGAGATCATCAGCAAACAACACCGCGCCCTGCAACCGGTCTTCAGCACCCGCCGTCCGCGCAAGACTCACCCCCTGCAGGCTCCGTAGAATTCCGTTCATCACATGTTCCACGTCATCACGACGGGTGCGCAAATACGGATCGTCCATCTGGTCAAAAACACTCACGATCGCGTCACGCTGATTGCGTAGCGCCCACGCGGCATTCAAGCGTCGCTCACGGATCAGACGAATCGGCTCCTCCGCCAGCGTCGGATCCCCCAACATGAGCAGGTGTGTATCAATGAATGCGGCAACATCGTGCGGCGAATTTATCGGAATTCTGTCGCGCATCTGTCGCAGATGTTCAGCCGAGGCCTCAATTGCGGCACGAAGCCTCGCCACTTCGGACTCGATCTCTGGGAGATCAATCAGACTTTCGCGGACGTCGTGGTCCTCGTGGGCAAGGATGTGCGCCTTGCCGATCGCAATCCCGCGAGAGACCGCAAGACCGTGGAGAGAAAACGTCATTCCGGCTCACCAAAACGACTATCGATCAAGGCAATCAAGGCCTGCAAGGCGGCTTCTTCATCTTCACCCTCGGTGCTAATAACGAGTTCACAGTCCTGTGATGCAGCCAGCATCATCAAACCCATGATGCTCTTCCCGTTGATTTTTTTGGTGCCTTTCTCAACGAAAACCTCACAGCGAAAGGATGTCGCCATTTGCATAAATTTAGCGGCGGCACGTGCATGCAGACCAAGCCGATTGATAATTTTGACCGAAGCACTCAGCATGTTCTTCAGAGATCTCTGTGGGAAAGCACAATATGCCAGCGGGCGCGAAAATGTGCGGCAATCCGCTCGGCGACATAAACGGATCGATGGCGACCGCCCGTACATCCAATAGCAATCGTCAGGTAACTGCGGTCTTCCCGTTCAAAACGCGGAATCCAGCGCTCAAGCAGTTGTGTGACATCAGCCACCATCTCCGTCGCATACGCGGTACGGTCCAAGAATTCGCACACAGGGGCATCCTGGCCTGACAACTCCCTCAGCTGCGGATCCCAATGAGGATTTGGCAAACACCGCACGTCGAAGAGAAAATCGGCATCGGGCGGAATACCGTCTTTATAACCGAAGGAGGACACTTGCACCGTGAGGGAGCCAGGTGTGCGTTTGCTGACTTGTTCGGTGATCTGCGCGCGAAATTCGTGAATATGGGTGTGCGTTGTATCAATTCGCAAATCCGCACGGGCGATCACCGGCTCGAGAACCGCACGTTCGCGTGCAATCGCCTGGCGCAGCGGTACCTCGACGGTTGACAGCGGGTGGCGGCGACGGGACTCATTAAAGCGGTTAATCAACGCTTGATCGCTGGCTTCGACGAAGACAAGTTCGACCTCGAAGGCCCGGGTTTTTAGGAGATCCAGAATCTCGGGCAGCTGCCGGAGATCCCCATCAGGATTACGGGCATCGATGCCGACCGCAACCCGTGCATAGCGTGGGAGCGGACTTTGGCCCACGAAATGGGCGAAGTCAGCTAGAAACCCTGCGGGAAGATTATCAACGCAGTAGAACCCCGCATCTTCCAGCGCATGTAGTGCGATCGTTTTACCGGCGCCTGAGAGTCCAGAGACGATGATGAAGCGCTGCACAGTCATGGTGTTGTTCTGTCACAGAGGAGCGAGATCCCGGTCCGGCGAGGATCCGGGCCGGGTTTTCATTAAATTTTCTTTGTTTACCAGCGTATTAGCGACTCGCGCTGCTGGCGCCCCCTAGTCCTTCCCAACGGTGTCACGCGCGTGATGATCGGTAAGTTTCTCCTTATGCCGTTTAACCTGCCGATCGAGTTTATCCAACATCGAATCAATCGCGGCATACATGTCTTGATGCTCACTGGTCGCGTGCAGGGTATTTCCGGCAACATGAACCGTTGCCTCCGCACGATGTAATTGCTTTTCAACCCCCAACACAAAATGGGCGTCAACCATTTGATCATAATGTCGCTGGATACGTTGCAACTTCGTCTTGAGGTACTCGTTCAAGGCTGGTGAGAGCTCGAGATGAAGGCCCGTGATATTTATTTGCACAATTCGCTCCTAGCTAGAAGACATAAAAATCTGGGAAAGTCCCAGGCGGGCAGAGTTGCACCGGGTGGGCACCTTTGCCCTCACACCAATTTTTTGCGCTCGTTGGACGGCGGAATCTGCATCCCCTCACGGTATTTAGCGACCGTACGCCGCGCAACATTGACCCCTTGCTTGGACAATATGGAGGCGATGATGCTATCGCTCAAGGGTTTGTCTCCATTTTCGGCAGAAATCAATTTTCGGATCACGGCTCTGATCGCCGTGGACGACGCTTCGCCACCCAGCGAAGTTCCCACATGACTGGAAAAAAAATATTTCAGTTCAAAAGTACCCCGGGGGGTGTAGAGGTATTTCCGTGTGGTCACCCGAGAAATCGTTGATTCATGCATCCCGAGCGCGTCGGCGATATCGTGCAGGATGAGCGGTCGCATCGCTTCCTCACCGTGTTCCAGAAATGCCCGCTGCCGCTCCACAATGGCATTAGCCACGCGTAATAGGGTTTCACTACGACTCTGGAGACTTTTGATGAACCACTTGGCTTCCTGCAGATGTGTGCGCAGCGCGTTGTTGTCGTCCGTATTTGCAGCGCGCCGGACCAGATTCGCGTAATAGGGGTTTATTCGCAACTGAGGCATCGTCTCCCCGTTGAGCTCAACGCGCCAGCGCCCCTTTATTTTACGGACAAACACGTCGGGAATAAGATATTCCGGATTGGTCGCCGAAAAACCCCCGCCAGGGCGCGGCGCGAGCGACCGAATCAACGCGATAACAGCTCGCAGATCGTCGGTGGCAAGGTCCAGACGACGCCCGAGCTGGGCATAATCCCGGCTAGCGAGCAACGTCAAGTGGTGCTCACAAAGTGTGCGAGCCTCCTCTCGCCACGGCGTCTCGGGTGGCAGTTGCTTCAGCTGCAGAAGCAGGCATTCCTTTAAATCTCGCGCGCCGACGCCGGCCGGCTCCAGCATCTGCACGAGCCGCAGAACGGCCGTCACTTCCTCGCTCAGGAATGGCTGCGGTTCGCCGACGCTAACAATGTCCCTTATTTCCTCCACGGTGGCTTCGAGATAGCCGTCTTCATTGATGGCATCGATGATGGCCTCGCCGATCTTCCGATCGGCGGCACTGAGGGGCGCCAGGTTTAATTGCCAGAGCAGGTGTTCACGCAGGGTCTCGGTGGTGCCTACTTGAGATTCGCGATCGCCGTAGTCTTCTTGCGGGGCCTGCGGGGCCCCCTGCGGCAGCGTGCTATCAAACACATCTTCCCAGTCGATATCGATTGGCAAGTCCTGCGGAATATCTTCGGTGGTCGACGCCACCCCGCTATCCCAGTCCTCGGGTGATTCTCGCCCACCCTCAGGGGCATTTCCGTCACCGTTCCAATCCTCTCGGGAGCCGTCCAGATCCTCACTCGTGGTGGTGTCGGACGAGAGGCTGTCGAGACCGAGATCTGGGAGTTCGCTATCGTCTTCCAGTTCCAACATCATATTGGAATCAAGGACCTGCTGAACCTCGATGCTCAGTTCTAGCGAAGAGAGCTGGAGCAATCGAATGGCTTGTTGCAGCTGCGGCGTCATCGCGAGCTGCTGGCCAAGTTTGAGTTGCAGGGACTGCTTCATTGCTCAGCGCTTGATAAGGAACGTATCTTGCATGAGCAGAGTGTAGCGCAAACTGATGAAGGGCACGCTTGGGATCTGTCGTCGCAGAATCCGGTACCCTTTCTGATGACTCTCAGAGGGTGAAATCCTCACCCAGATAGACCTGTCTGACATGCTCGTTCTCAAGTATCTGCGCCGCGGTCCCTTCCGCAATAATGCGTCCCTCATTGACAATGTAGGCGCGATCACAGATGCCCAACGTCTCCCTCACGTTGTGATCGGTAATGAGTACACCGATGCCGAGGCCACTTAAATGCATAATAATGCGGCGAATATCGCCCACGGAGATCGGATCCACCCCCGCAAACGGCTCATCGAGCAGCACGAATCGAGGTTGCATCGCCAGCGCGCGTGCAATTTCCACTCGCCTGCGCTCTCCGCCGGAGAGGGACATCCCCAGGTTCTTCCTCAGGTGTCCGATATGAAATTCCCGCAAAAGGCTATCGAGCCTACTACTACGCTCGTCAGGTCCTAAACCGGGGACAATTTCGAGAACCGCTGCAATGTTTTCCTCGACGGTCAGCTTCCTGAAAACCGAGGCTTCCTGCGGCAGGTAACCCAGGCCCTTGCGCGCCCGCAGATCCATGGGAAGTGCCGTCAAATCCTCTTCGTCGAGATGGATCGTCCCACCTTCCCCGGGCACTAGCCCAACGATCATGTAAAAGCTGGTGGTCTTCCCCGCGCCGTTAGGGCCAAGCAGCCCCACCACTTCGCCTGCGTTCACGCGCAGGCTGACATCCTTGACGACCTGACGGCGCTTGTAGGTCTTGGCGAGGTGGCGAACAGAGAGCACACTCATCGAAGACAGATCCGAGTGCATGGACCGTTTTTACTGGACTTCACGTGCTGCTCCATCGGTCGCCGGCAAACCGTTGCCGACGCTTGAACGTGTAGGTGACGCGCGTGTCGGCGCCGCGGCGGCACGTGCGGGCGGCGGCTTTCGCAACGGCGCGTCGTGCGTCATCCCATGCACCGTACCTGCACCATTCTGCGGGTCCCGCTGTCGGGGTGGGATAACGAGCTTAACCCGACCAGACGTCTGTGGGATTTGGATGTTTCGTGGGGTACTGGAAGCCCCGCGGCCCGTCATAATGCTTCGCTTCGTGTCGTAATTTATCCGGTACCCCTCAAAAAGGCGTTCACCCTGGTTGAGGCGTGCTCGATCGATCAAAAACAGAAGATTTTTGTCTTGATGGTATTCAATCTTCATTGCCTGACCTTGGATATCGTCCTTGCCACCATCCGGCGTCTGTTTGAAATGTGCCGGAGTACCATCCAGATAAACGTCGACTAAATCGTGGTTGTCGGTAAAGTTGGCGATAAGCTTCTCCCCGGTCATCCGCATGGAGCCCTGGACGGCGACCACATTCCCCGTGTAGGTCGCGCGGTTAGATTCATCGTCAAGCTCGCCGAAATCGGCCTCGATTTCGATGGGCTGATCAGCATCCGTACTCAATGCGAGCGCAAACACAGGGCGCAGCAGTAACAAAGCAAGGCTAAGCAGGCGGAGGCTTTTCATAGCGGCTTCTGACTCGTTCCAGCAGTTCTAGTCGATTGTGCTCAAAGTTAGCTCGGAAGCCGCGTGTTTTGGTCACATTGGAGGACCCACGGATGGTCGTCGCATTGTCAGACTCCCCGTATTGGACTTTGGGGAACACACGGAATTCAGACGTCAGTATCTCGAACTGACGCTGCCCTTCGCTATTGACACGCCATATTTCCACCCGCCCTTGCAGAAAAACAATTTCATTGTCGGACTTTATCAGTCCGCGCTCGGCCACAACCTGCCAAGGATTCGGATCGCCATTGTAGATCTCCATATGTGGGTGAGCCAGTTCGGTCGTGTCATCGTCTGGGAAGTGATAGACGTTCTCCGCGGTCAGCACGTTCTGCAGCTCACCCTCTCGGTTCATCGTTCGCCGCGTCATCTCTACAAAATAGTAATCGGGCTCATGCCTTGTCTGGGCAAGACTGCTGGTCTGCTCTTCGTCGAGCTGCCGTAAAATCCAGAACGTCAGCGCACCTAGAAACGCCGTCGCCAGCATGACGCGCCAAGCCTGACTCATGCGCGGATCGGTTCCCATGGTGACGACGGTCCGGCCGGCGCGGGCGCGGCATCGGTGAGCGTACCCTGTGCCATCATCAGCAGCTCAGCCACTTCTCGGGCCGCGCCAGTCCCCCCCGCCGCGCAGGTGCGATAACGGGCGACCGCCGCAACCGAGGGGTGGGCATCTGCGACAGCGACTGGCAATCCAACCGCACGCAGCACTGGAATGTCCGGCAAATCGTCACCCACATAGCAAATCTGTGCCGGCGTTACGCCGCTGATCGCACAAAGCTCGTGCAAGGCGGCCAGTTTATCGGACCTGCCCTGATAGACGTAGCGCACCCCTAGCTCCTGCATTCGATGGGTGACAACTGACGACTGGCGGCCGGTGATGATCGCCAGTTGCACACCAGACTGACGCAGCATCACAAGGCCATGGCCGTCCCTGACATGGAATTGTTTGTATTCCTCGCCGGCTGGGCCCAACAAAATTCGACCGTCAGTCAGAACCCCATCGACATCAAACACGGCCATACGAACCTCGCGCGCCGAGGCAAGAATTGGCGGCTCGAGGGGAAAATTCATATCACGCGTGCCTTCAGCAAATCGTGCATATTGATGGCACCTTGCAGCACACGCGCTTCGTTGACCACCAGCAGGGCGTTTATCTCCAAGTCCTGCATGACACCGAGCGCCTCCGCCGCCAGTAGGTCGCCCGAAATAGTCTTACAGCTCGCCGTCATCACCTCCTGAACACAGATGGTCCGCACATCGAGACCTCGATCGATCGCGCGACGCAAATCCCCATCGGTGAAGATACCTAAGACGGTGCCCTGATCATCCAGCACGGCGGTTAAACCCATTCCCTTACGGGTAATCTCAAGCAGTGCATCGACCAGCCGGGTCTGAGGGCCTACAGTCGGCATGGTGTCCCCGGTGTGCATCAAATCGCGCACTTTAAGTAGAAGCCGTCGGCCCAACGCACCGCCCGGGTGCGACCGCGCGAAATCTTCCTGCGTAAAACCGCGTGCTTCAAGCAGGGCAATAGCCATCGCATCGCCCATGGCGAGTGCTGCCGTGGTACTGGAAGTCGGTGCGAGTCCCAGCGGACAGGCCTCCTGCGCGACCGCGATATGAATATGGACCGTGGCCGACTCCGCCAGCGAGGATCGCGGATTGCCCGTCATCGCGACCAGCGGAACACCGAGGCGCTTCAGCAAGGGAATGAGCACGACCAACTCGTCCGTTTCGCCTGAATTCGACAACGCGAGCACCACATCGTGGCTTGTGATCATGCCCATGTCGCCATGGCTTGCCTCGCCGGGATGGACGAAGAAAGCCGGCGTGCCCGTACTGGCGAAAGTGGCTGCAATTTTGTGCGCGATATGGCCTGATTTACCCATGCCCAGCACGACGACCCGTCCGCGACAGGACAACAGGCAACGGGCAGCCGCTATAAAGGCGGGACCAACTTGCGGCAACAGCCCCAAAATCGACTGTGCTTCGATTTCGAGCACTGCCTTAGCGAGTGTCGTCAGGCGCACGCCGTCAATCGGGGATTCTTGGTATGACATCAGGCGTACGGGTGCTCAGATTCGGTCCACGGGTTCTTTGGCCTCGTCGGACACAAAAGTGGCGCGCCGGCAAGGCTTCGATTCCGTTAGAATTTCAGAATTAGTTGATTATCCGACAGTGTGCCACGGTCACCAAGCCGCTGCTGCTGTTTTTATGGGCAGACCGAACTTTCCCGAAATCTAAGTCCCGCATGTCTTACCCGAACCTACGTATCACTACCCCCTTGGTCAGGCAGGCCATCATCCTCGCGGCGGGTCGCGGTGAGCGCCTCCGACCGCTCACCGATTCGCGGCCCAAACCACTGATCGAACTAGCCGGAAGACCGTTAATCGACCATCATCTGGATCGGCTACGACAGGCCGGCGTCACCGACTGCGTCGTCAACATCGCTTATTTGGGTGCGTTGATTGCCGAACATGTTGGCGACGGCACCCGCTACGGGCTGCGAATCCGCCTCTCCAAGGAGCCCGAAGGCGCCTTGGAAACCGGCGGGGGGATACGCCAAGCCCTTGCGCTACTCGCGCCCGGACCTTTTATCACCGTAAATGCGGATATTTTCTGTGACTTTGATTTTCTGACCTTGCCCGTAACGCCGCGCGGCCTGTCACATCTGGTGCTGATCGACAATCCGCCGCATCATCCTGCCGGCGATTTTTCATTCGAGGGCGATCTGGTCGGGAACCTGTTGTACCCACGATTTACCTTCAGCGGCATCGCCGTGCATTCGCCCCAGCTGTTCCCCGTGACCGTCGAAAACCCCCGGTTCCCGCTTGCGCCGCTCCTTCGAAAAGCCGCTGCTAACGGCCTCGTCACGGGTCAGATTCATCGGGGTCAGTGGTTCGATATCGGGACATTAAGGCGTCTAGAGGAGGCAAGGACGGCGATGGCAACATCCTGAAAAATTTACAGTTATCTATTAAAAACAACATATTACTTCCTTATTCTTATTTTTTTGATTAGACTCTTATCTGGCTCCGTTGATGAGAACTCCGCCCTTTCCTGACTAAAGTCAGGTAGACGAACCGCGATTGAGGCAGATGGCTTTCACAAAGATGAATGGCCTTCTCGCCGACGAAATAAACGTATTCTCAATTCCAAAGGCCTTGTATCGGAATGATCCGTCCTGCTCCCAAGCGCGCCATCGCACGGTGGTGCGTGACGCTGCTCGCCCTTGTTCTCGGGTTCGAAATCCTGCCCGCGGCAGCCGCATCACTGTTGCCACCTCGCGTCCCACCACAGGACTTAGGACTTCAGCCGCAGACGAATGGCGAGCGGCCCCACCTGCGGATCTTGGTGTTGGGAGAACGCCCAAATCCGATTCTCGGACGCGCGTCGCTGGAGATGTCGGTACTCACCGATTACGCCAAAGCCCATTATCTCGAACTCGATTGGATACCGGTTGCAACGCCCGAGGCACTGTACGCTGCGCTGATGCGGGGTGAAGCCGATATCGCCTTAGGCGCAATGGTCGACGCGCGTGTGCCCCGTGCAAGCCTTTTAAACACACAACCGCTGGCGACGTGGCACTACCAGTTAATTGGCCGAAACGGCCTCACCATCAGGGATCCCTTGGGCTTATCGGGTGTCCATCTGGGGATTTGTTCGACATCACCCCTGTGGTCCTATTTCGAAAAACTCCGAGGGGTCGTTCCTAATCTCCATCTCGTCGCACTGCCAGAGCACCTAAGTCGCGAAATGACCTTGCGCTTGGTCGCCGACGGCCATTATGACGCAACTGTCTTGCCCATCACCTCAGGAGAAGCCGATCTCCTCGGGTTCTCGACCCTGAAACCGCTGTTTGACCTAACTGACGATCAACCCTCGGGATGGTATTTACGTCGAGACCACATCGCCCTGTTGAGAAGCCTCAACCATTTCATCGCGCGCTATCACACGGCCAACTACAAACCCGTCATCGCCCTGCGCAACTTCGCTGAAATCCGGCGCCGTGGCGTTTTACGGATCGCGACCCGCCTCGACCCCGAAAATTATTTCGTGGATCACGGTCGACCGTCCGGTTTTGAATTCGAGCTGGCAACCGCCTTTGCCGAGGCTCAGGGACTGAAGGTGCAGGTGCTGCTCGCCCATTCCGACGAGCAAATGACCGAATGGCTGAAAAGAGGTGCGGCGGATCTGATTAGCGGACGCATTGATGCCCATCTGATGAGAAGTGATTCGGAACTCCGTTTCTCTCGACACTATCATCACACCGCGTACGTTGTGCTTACCGGTCGCGATTCAGCGATCCAGAGTACAGCAGCACTGCGAGGCAAACGAGTCATCGCCTATGCTGACTCACCCGAACTACGCGCCGCACGCAGTGCCGCGGACATGACCGGACTCGAGGTCCTCTCGGCGGATCGACATCTGCCGGCCCGGGCGCTACTGGCCAGCGTGTTGGAACATCGGGTGGATGGTCTACTCGTCAGCGGCGAGACGGCCAACCACATCGTGATGACCCATCCATCGTTCATCGCGGGCGTCAGCGTGCCCAATGCATTCGCCTATCGATGGACCGTCAGGGCAGGCGATCCGCTGCTGTTGGCGACGATTGACCGATTTTTAGTAGAGAGTCACGCAACCGGACTGGATGCGATCCTGAGCAACAAATATTTTTCACCGGCGTCGAACGCGGGGCGCGGCACCGACAATCACCGAATCCTCTCACCGTTTGACCCGATCATGAAAACCTATGCAGATCGCTACGATTTCGACTGGCGGTTGATTGCAGCGCAGATGTTTGAAGAAAGTCAGTTTAACCCTCAGGCAATCTCTACCGGGGGCGCGACTGGACTGATGCAGATGTTGCCCAACACCGCGAAATCACTCGGCTTCCGCAATATTCGAGCGCCCGACCCGGCGATACATGCTGCGGTCAAATACCTCTCGGCGTTGCGTAATGAATTCAACGAAGAAGTCCCGATCGGCGAGCGCACCTGGTTCGCCCTCGCGGCCTACAACGCCGGTCGTGATCGCGTGCAACTAGCGCGCCAGCTGGCGACAAAACTTCATCTCGATCCAAACAAATGGTTTGGTAACGTCGAAACCGCCATGCTCGAATTCGCCCGCCCGACGGATGGGACAAAACCTCTTCGGGGTTACGGTCAAGCCATCATTTACGTCCGGGAAATCCAGTCGCTGTACGGAACTTATCTGCAGTTGGGAAGCGTCGGGGACGAAAATCTGCGGGTTTCGAATGCGACGCCAGAACTAGGTGCTTACCGGTTCGCGATGGCGCCCTGATAGCGCGTCATATCCGCGCTGCCTGCCTGACGGAAACCTTCGCGCCTGAAATAGCAGGCATCACAACGCCCACAAGCTTCACCCAAATCGTTTGCCTGATAACAGGAAACCGTCTCCCGATAATCCACCCCGAGGGCGAGTCCACGCAACACAATCTGAGCTTTAGTCAAATGCATGAGCGGCGCCATAATTTGAACAGCGTGTCCCTCAATACCGGCTTTGGTGGCAACCTCCGCCAAGGCCTGAAATGCCGACACAAACACTGGACGACAATCCGGGTAGCCGGAATAGTCCACCGCATTGACGCCAATATAAATTTCACTCGCTTCGAGGATCTCCGCCCAGCCCAGCGCGATGGCGAGCATGACCGTATTACGCGCGGGCACATAAGTTACTGGGATCCCCACGGCACGTTCTTCTGGGATCGCCAATTCGGGATCGGTGAGGGCCGACCCCCCCAATTGCCCGTAATCCAGCACCATGACCCGATGTTCTATGGCACCGAGCTGGCGCGACAATACCTGTGCGGCGGCGAGCTCCGCACGGTGGCGCTGGCCGTAATCAAGACTCAGCGTGTAACACCGCCGCCCTTTTGCCCGCGCAGCAGCAAGCACTGTCGCGGAGTCAAGCCCACCGGAGAGCAAAACGACCGCACAAGGTGAATTCAACGGTTTCTGCCGCAAAACATGTCGCGTCAGCGACTTGCCGGCAACTGCGCGATGCGTTGCGCGGCAAGCTGCGCGGCAGCCGAGCCTGGGAAGCGCTGCTGAAGATCGGTCAGGGCCGCCTTCGCTTCTATCGTTTTTCCGAGCTCCGCATAGCAATACCCAATCTTCAACATCGCGTGCGACAGCTTTTTGCTCGTCGGATAGTTGGACAACATCTGCTGATATGCCCCCAGCGCGGCAGGGAAATCGCGCCTCACATAGTGCGCTTCGGCCAGCCAGAATTGTGCATTGTCGCCGTACTGACTGGTCGGATAGTGCTGCTGAAAAGCGCTAAACGCACTAATCGCCTGTTCGTATTCGCCTGACTTTAAAAGAGTAAAAGCGTCCCGGTACGCCGTTTCAGAGCCGGTGTCATCACTCGTCGTCCGCGGGGATCCCGCGACGACAGATCCGGCCGCCTCCATCGTGGGGGGCGGCCCGTCCCCAGGGGCAGGTAGCGACGAACCTTGTGCGGGCGGCGCTCCAGGAGGCATTTCTACGGCTTGTGGCGCACTCATCACTGGCGTAGCGCCCCCCCCCGTCGAGAGACCATCTGGGCCAATCGCGGGCGGGTGATTCAACTGTACCTGCAGGTCACCCTGCGTCGCTGGCGTGCCCGCGACAGCCTGTTGCGGGACCGCTTGTAGTACCGGTAACGGCGCGCCATCACCGGCCACCGTCGCCGCGGCACGCGAGCGCCCGCCGCTCAGCGTCCCCGCAGGCTGGCCCTTTTTAAGCTGCTCCAACGCATACGCCTGCTCCTCGAGTTGCCCGCGCAGCTTTGCCATGTCGCGCTTGAGATCTTCGATCTCCTGCAGCAGGTCAAGGAGCCCACGGTTGTTTAGCGTCTGCTCCAACTTACCAACCCGACTCGGCAAATCATCGGAGGTCTGTGCTGACGTCGCGACGGGTAATAGCCCCGCCAGACACACCAACAGCAGGGGGGCCACCGCCTTATTTATGTACCGACCGAATCGTTCAGCCATTTCCGCGCGCCCCCCGCTCTACGCAATGAATTGCCGGTCGTTCAAGGATAAACGAGTTCGACTCGTCTATTTTTACCGTAACTAGCTTCATCGTGTCCTTCGGCCACCGGGCGTTCCTTGCCATAGCTGACAGTCTTCACCTGACCGGCGTTCGCACCGAGCAAGACAAGCTGACGGCGTACGGCCATCGCTCTACGCTCGCCCAAGGCCAAGTTGTATTCTGGCGTCCCCCGCTCATCCGTATGCCCTTCCAAAGTCAGTGCAGTCCCGGGATGTGCGGCCAAATAGCTGGCGTGGGCCTGCACGATAGGACCGAAATCACTACGGATCGTCGTGCTGTCGTAATCGAAGTAAATTATTCGCGTCGACAACGGGCTCTTGGGATCGTTCAAGGCATTCGCGCCCGCCGCGCCCGCGCCGTCTTTAAGACCGCGACTCCTTGCGGCATCAATATCGTTCATTTCGCCGTTGGATATCCCTCCATTTTCAACGGCCGCGTTCGCCGGCGCCTTTTTGCCAAGGCTGCTACACCCAGACAGCGTCACGACGACCATCGCCGCCAACGTCATATTTAGCAAATACCGCGTCATAATCCCTCTCCTCACCAGTTGATTCATCGATTTTAGAGCACCCAGAAGATCTCAAGGTGCGGCAAATTTTGCGCTCGCTATTCGCGGAACGGCCCCCAAGCGGGCTCCCGAACCTGACCATGTTGAAGCGCCAGCCGTTGCTTGATCCTGCCATCCACTGAAGTCGCCGCGAGTTCCATCCCATGTCCACCCATTGTGGCATAGATGATCATACTGCCATTGGGCGCGAAACTCGGTGATTCATCAAGACTAGCCTGGCTGATCACGTGAAACTCACCCGTCGCAAGCGTGAAAATAGCGATATGAAAACCGCCTCCACCATGCACCATGACCAATGATTTTCCATCAGGTGCGTAACTCGCGCGCGCATTGTAATCGCCCGCATTGAAAGTCACACGCTGTTGTGGCCCGCCGGCGGGCGACACCCGATAAATCTGCGGCGCGCCTCCCCGATCGGAGGTAAAAATGATCGTTTGTCCGTCAGGAGACCAGGACGCTTCCGTGTCGATTCCGGCATCTGTCGTCAGCCGCGTTTGTTGTCCGCTCGACAGATCGACCACATAAATGTCCGGGTTCCCCTCAAGCGAGCGCGTCACCGCCAAGCGTTGTCCATCGGGCGAAAAGGCGGGTGAGCTATTAATCCCGATCCCCGATACGACCTTCCGCCGTTCACCTGTGCGGATATCCTGAACATAGATCGCCGAATTCTTTTCCTCAAAAGACACATAAGCAAGTCGATTTCCGTCGCGCGACCATGCCGGAGAAAGAATCGGTTGCGTCGATTCCAGAATGGTTCTGGCACTGTAGCCGTCAGCGTCGGCGATCTGCAGTCGATAAGTTGAGTCTTTAGGACCTCTACGGTCAACCGTCACATAAGCAATGCGGGTCGAAAACGCGCCTTTCGTCTTCAACAGCGCTTCGTAAATGATGTCGCTAATGTGGTGGGCGGTTAGACGCAGATTAGACGCGTGCGACGGGATCTGGAAACCGGCAAGTTGCTTGCCAGAGAATACGTCGAGCAGGCGAAACTCAACCGTGTATTCGCCTTCGCCCGTCGCGTTGATTTTGCCGATGACCAGATTATCCATCCCGACCGCGCGCCAGTCCTTGAAATTAATCTGGGTAACGTCCGTTGGACGTGCAGGCAGATCCTGCCGAGGCATGGGGGTAAAACTACCACTCCGCGTCAGATCATTCGCAATGACTTGGGCGATGTCTTCTGGCAGCGGGGCGCCTCCCCACTCGAAGGGCACGATGGCGACCGGCAATGCGCCTTCGACACCTTGGGTGATACGAATTTCGAGCGGCCCACGGGACGCCGTCTGGGCGGTGGCGTCGATACCGACCACGAGAACAAGAAAAACGATAGCGATTCTGATCACGATACTAAGACTCCGGGTCGAACACGAAATTAAACTCGCGCATCTGCTGCATGAGACGCGATTCCTCGGGCACGGGCAGCGGGGAAGCTTTGCGCACCGCCGTTTCCGCTTGGCGGTCAAAGACAGGATTGCCACTCGATTTTACGACGCGCGCCTCGACCACCTCGCCGCCAGGGACGACACGCACGAAGAGTGTACATTTTAGCCCACTCGGCAAGCCGGGAGGATAAACGAAACCGTTACTAATCGCCGCCTGGATTCTCGACATATAGCGCTGCAGTTGGGTCGCATCGGCGCTCGCCTGCGCGTCCGCTGACTGCTCGGCCTCCTCAGCTGCCATGGCGTCTTTGAGTGAGCTTTCCTCATGCGCAGCGGCGGCCTTCTTGACCGCCTCGGCCTTCTTGGCCGCCTCGGCCTTCTTGGCCGCCTCGGCCTTCTTGGCCGCCTCGGCCTTCTTGGCCGCCTCGGCCTTCTTGGCCGTCTCGGCCTTCTTGGCCGCCTCGGCCTTCTTGGCCGTCTCGGCCTTCTTGGCCGTCTCGGCCTTCTTGGCCGTCTCGGCCTTCTTGGCCGTCTCGGCTTTCTTGGCTGCCTCGGCTTTTTCGGCCTCGTCCGCCGCTTTTTCCTTTTCCGCCTGAAGGCGTCTTGTCTCTGCCGCCAGTTGCTTGTTCTGGAGTTCCTTTTCCTGCGTAGCAGTCGCCTGTGCCTCTTTGATTTCGGCGAGTTTTTTCTCCTCTGCCTTGACCCGTGCCGCGGCGTCGTCCTGTCGTTTTTTCTCCAGCGCGGTCTTGCGTTGTTCGGCCGCCTTGAGCTTCTGCACTTCTGCGGCGACCTTTCCCGAATCAATCGCGGTCGCCTGCATGATATTCGCAGCGGGGAGCGGCGCCTGAACGGGAGACGATTTCCAATCAATTCCCACCACGACGACCAAGATCAGGAGTCCATGCAGAAACAAGGAGTAGTAGAACGAGCGACTGCGGCTGATTTCGGAGAGTCGGGACAGGTTAGGGCGGAGATTTTCTTTCACGCGGGAATTTCCGGAGGGCAGTCGATCAGCGCTTTTTGGCGGGTGGTTCGGTCAACAGGCCGACGTTCTTAATGCCCGCGCTTTGCATCAACGCCATCACGCCTACCACCCTGCCGTATGGGACTCCGGCATCACCCCGAACGAGGAAATCGGTGTCCGGGCGATACTTGCTCACCCCAGCGAGACGCGTTACCAGCGTTTCTTCGTCAATCGGGGCGTCTGGTTTCTCGCCCAAATCGAGATAGATATCGCCTTTAGCATTAATCGTAACGATAACGGGCTCTTTGTCGCTGGGAGCAATCACCTCAGAGGGCGCCTGGGGCAAGTCCACTTTGACCCCTTGGGTAATCAAAGGTGCCGTGATCATAAAAATAATCAGCAGTACCAACGTTACATCGATATAGGGGACCACGTTCATTTCTGCCATGAGCCGCTTGCCACGTCGTCCTCGTTGAATCACGTTCGCCACAATCTACGCCTCCCTAGGAGTGGACTTGCCGCTGCAGGATTGCGGCAAATTCTTCAGCAAAGATTTCGTAGCGAGTCGTCAGTCGATCAATTTCGCTGGAAAATCTGTTAAAGAAAATAACGGCCGGAATCGCGGCAAAGAGTCCCATTGCGGTGGCAACCAAGGCTTCCGAAATGCCCGGCGCGACCATCGCCAAGGTCGCCTGATGGGCGCTACTCAAACCCCGAAAGGAATTCATGATCCCCCAAACCGTCCCAAACAGACCAATGTAGGGACTCACCGAGCCGACGGTAGCCAGCATGGGCAAATTGGCTTCCAAATCTTCCAGTTCGCGACTCACTGCGATGCGCATCGCGCGTTGTGATCCCTCCAGAATCATTTCAGGGGCGATGCCGTCCTTCTTACGCAGACGCGCAAATTCTTTAAAACCCGCCTCGAAAATGCGCTGCAAGCCATCCGACGGATGCCGTTGCTGGCTGATGCGATTAAATAGGGCGGTCAAATCTTCGGCAGACCAGAATTGATCTTCGAACCCCTTCGCCGTGCGCATCGCGTCAAGCAAAGCCCGGCGCTTCCTGATGACCAAAGACCAAGAGGCGACTGACGCTGACAGCAAAGCCAACATGACCAACTTGACGAGCAAACTCGCCCCAAGAATGAGGCTTGTAATTGATAGATCAGCTTCCATCCCTAATCCTCAGGAAAATTTCATCTGGCATACGCTTTGACGACATTTGATTGAGGCTCACCGCACCCACGCGGATTTTGCCTCGACAGAGCAATGCCCCCGCAAGAGTCTCAACATCTTGTTCAAAATCAATACTGGCGCGGCCATAACGCCACACCCGGCACACTGAGACAAGATTGTCGTCAAATCTGGCAGGACGCCGAAAATCGAGGCTCGCGGTACGGACTACAAAGGCCAGATCATATTGCCGGGCCAGTGCCGTTTGTTCAAAGCCGAGCGCGCGCAACCATTCGGTCCGCGCCCGCTCCATAAATTTCAGGTAGTTCGCATGGTAGACGATACCTGCCGCATCGGTATCCTCATAATAGACCCGCACCGGCAACCTAAATTCAACCATCACCGCGCCCTGTCTACTCGCGATTTTCAAACAAATCGGCGACCGGAAGCGCCGCCGAGGGCGGTGGTGCGAACCCAAAATGTTGCCACGCCAGGCGGGTTGCCATCCGGCCACGGGCCGTGCGTACTAGGTAGCCTTGCTGAATCAGAAAAGGCTCCACGACGTCCTCAATCGTGCCACGCTCTTCGCTCAGCGCGGCAGCTAGACTATCAACGCCGACCGGACCGCCATCGAATTTTTGCATGATGGTCAAAAGCAATTTGCGATCCATGAGGTCAAAGCCCAGTACGTCTACGTTCAGCAAATCGAGTGCGCGTGCGGACACTTCGCTACTCAACCGTCCATCCGCTTTGACTTGGGCATAGTCTCGCGCTCTACGCAGCAACCGATTGGCAATACGAGGGGTCCCACGGGATCGCCCGGCGATCTCATGTGCGCCCTGAGCCTCAATCGGAACCTGCAGGATCCCGGCCGCACGGGTCACGATTCGCGCTAAATCAGCCGTGGCATAGAATTCGAGCCGTTGAACGATTCCGAAGCGATCGCGCAACGGCGAAGTCAACAGGCCCGCGCGAGTCGTTGCCCCCACCAGTGTGAAGGGCGGCAGGTCGAGTTTCAGCGCTCTCGCGGCCGGTCCTTCGCCAATCATGATGTCCAGTTGAAAATCTTCCATCGCCGGGTAGAGAATTTCTTCCACCACTGGACTGAGTCGATGGATCTCGTCGATAAACAGGACGTCCCGAGGTTCTAGATTAGTGAGCAATGCCGCCAAATCGCCTGGCCGTTCAAGGACGGGGCCGGAGGTTTGCCGCAAATTCACGCCGAGCTCGTTGGCGATAATGTGGGCAAGCGTGGTTTTTCCAAGCCCCGGCGGGCCAAAAATCAAGACGTGATCAAGAGCCTCGCCGCGCTGTCGCGCGGCAGCGACAAAAATCTCCATCTGCTCGTGCACCGCGGGCTGCCCAATGTAGTCGGCCAAGCTTCGTGGGCGAATGGCAAGATCGAGCGAAGAGTCGTCCGGAGCGGCTGCAGGTGAGGTGAGAGGGTTGGACATCAGATAAGTCGTACGCGAAGTATTGCCCAGTGTAACCGACCCCATCGAGGTTTGACGTTGACCACGGCTATTCTCCTAGCTTTTGGCGAGGCTGCGAAGAACTTCACGTATCAACGCCTCACTGGTCTTGCCACCACTGTCGACGGCGTGGACTAATCGGCTAGCTTCTTGTGGCTTATAACCGAGTGCGATCAAACCGCTAACCGCATCTGCCACCGGATCAGGGATGTATTGGCCAGGCGGCGCGGTAAACACGGCATCGCCAGCAGCCGCCCAGTCCCCCACACGATCGCGCATTTCAATGATCAGCCGCTCCGCTGTTTTTTTTCCGATGCCAGGCAGTCCCGTCAGTCTTGCCGTATCGCCACGCTGGATGCATACCGCGAATTCGTCCGGCTGGATCCCCGACAGGATAGTCAAAGCCATCCGCGCACCCACGCCGTTCACCTTGAGCAGACTCTGGAACAAACGACGCTCTGCAACCGTGGCGAAACCAAACAATAAGTGTGCGTCCTCCCGGACCATCAACTGGGTATGCAGGGTCACTTCCTGACCTACTTCGGGCAGTGTCCAGATGGTGGCCATGGAGGCCTCAATTTCATAGCCGACGCCTTGGCAATCCACGAGTAGCCGTGGCGGCGTTTTTTCTAGCAAGAGGCCACGAATACGCCCAATCACGAATATCGCCCTCTGCTCGCGCCTTGCGCCACGCGGACAGCCGTGAGTCCTTGTTGCGTGTGCCCATGACACATTGCGATAGCGAGCGCATCTGCGGCATCCGGACGAGGGATTTCGGGCAGGGCAAGGAGCGTCTTCACCATATGTTGGACCTGTGCTTTATCCGCGTGGCCACGGCCTACAATCGCTTGTTTTATCTCGTTGGGCGAATATTCGTGAAGGGCCAGCGCTGCTTTGCCGGCCGCGACTAGGGCCGCGCCGCGCGCCTGTCCGAGCTTTAAGGCAGAATCGACATTACGGCTCATGAATACCTTTTCGATGGCGGCTTCCTGCGGCTGGTAAGTCCGAATTATTTCAGTCAAGGCGTCGAAAATGACGCACATGCGATTAAGGAAAGGGAGATCGGCGACCTCAATGCATCCATGCGCCACATGTACCGCCTCCCGACGTTCCATCCTAATCACCCCGTAGCCGGTGGTCCGGGATCCCGGATCAATGCCCAGGATAATCAACATCCGGAAAGGCGCAGACGCCTAGTCAAACCGATGACTCGAACCATGGCCGCGGATGCGCGTGAGGGCGTCCCAATCGCCTAAAAGCCTCAGCGACCTTCATGCGTCATTATTGCCAAGAATGACTTGCTGGCGGCCCGCCGAAAATTCTAACAACCGGCTGATGGGCACGATTGCGCGCGCACCTAACGCGGGGGAGACTTGCACTTCGTTGGCCCCGGTCCGCAGCACCGCAGCGAGCTTCCGCAGACCATTCATCGCCATCCAAGGACAACGGGCACAACTATGGCAAGTCGCGGAATCACCGGCCGTCGGCGCTTCGATCAACAGTTTGTCAGGCGCCGCCTGCTGCATCTTGTAGAAAATGCCCCGATCGGTGGCGACGATGAATTTCCGCGCCGGCAAAGTTCTGACCGCGGTAATGAGACCGGTAGTTGAGCTCACCACGTCAGCCTGTGCGATCACGGAGGGTGGCGATTCAGGGTGCACCAGGACCTTGGCATCTGGATGTACTGCACGCAACGTCGCGAGCTCACGACCTTTGAATTCCTCGTGGACAATGCACGCACTGTTCCATAACAGCATATCGGCGCCCGTCTGCGCCCGGATATAGTCGCCGAGATATCGGTCAGGCGCCCACAAGATTTTCTGACCCTTGCTGATCAGGTGTCGCACCACATCAAGCGCGCTTCCAGAGGTCACCATCCAGTCGGCACGTGCTTTCACCGCGGCACTGGTATTGGCATAGACCACGACCGTGCGGTCGGGATGCAAGTCACAGAAAGCGCTAAATTCAGCCGGCGGACAACCGAGGTCAAGCGAGCACTCGGCGCCAAGATCTGGCATTAGCACACGCTTCTCGGGATTCAATATCTTGGCGGTTTCGCCCATGAATCGAACCCCGGCGACCACCACGGTCTGCGCCGAATGTTCATGCCCGAACCGCGCCATGTCGAGGGAATCCGAGACGTATCCTCCGGTTTCCTCCGCGAGCGACTGGAGATCAGGATCGGTGTAGTAGTGAGCCACCAGCACCGCATTTTCCTGCACGAGCAGTCGCTTGATTTCGATCCGTAGGTCCGCGCGCTCATCATCATCCAGTACGTCGACCACAGTGACAGGCACCCTAAAGACAGGGGCATCCCGCGCCACCGTGTCGATCAAGTCGATCTGTGCATTTGTCATGCGCGCTTCAGCCTCTATCCTCAGCGAATGTCCGCAGCTTATGGGGGCAGTATGAACGCATCTCAAGGGTGATGTTCAATTCCCTCCCGGGGACTCGGTGCGGCGCAGCCTGATCCCTAATTCTCGGAGTTGCATCTCACCCACCGCAGCAGGCGCCGAGGTGAGAGGGCACGAAGCCGTTTGAGTTTTGGGGAACGGGATGACATCGCGAATCGAACGCTCGCCCGTCATCAGCATCACCAGTCGATCGAGGCCAAACGCGATCCCGCCGTGGGGCGGGCAACCATACTGCAAGGCATCGAGCAGGAACCCAAATTTCTCCCGTGCGTCTTCCACGCTGATGCCGAGCAGCGAAAAAACACTCTGTTGCATTTCGCTGCGATGAATTCGAATCGAGCCGCCCCCGATTTCTGAGCCGTTCATCACCATGTCGTAGGCGCGCGAAATTGCCGTCCCCGGATCGCGCACGAGCACTTCCTCATCGGCATAGGGAGCCGTAAAGGGGTGGTGAAGGGCGGTCCAACGCTTGTTGTCTGCATCCCATTCAAACATCGGAAAATCGATGACCCACACCGGCCGCCACGCGTCCGCAACCAAATGGAGATCTGCGGCCACTTTATCGCGCAGGGCGCCGAGCGCGGCGTTTACAGTACGCGTCTCGTCCGCGCCAAAGAAGATCACATCCCCGGTCTGTGCGCCGGTACGTGAGATAATCGCCTCGATCACCGGGTCCGGTAGAAATTTTAAAATCGGGGACTGCAGTCCCTCACGCCCCGCCGCCAAGTCGTTAACTTTTATGTAGGCGAGCCCCTTCGCACCATAAATCGCCACGAAATCGGTGTAATCATCGATTTGTTTGCGAGACAGGGCACCACCACCTGGTGCCCTAAGCGCGGCAATACGTTTACCCGGATCTGTAGCTGCCGCAGCAAATACCTTGAATTCAACCGCTTGCATGACGTCTTTCAGCTCAACTAATTCGAGCGGATTGCGGAGATCCGGCCGGTCACTGCCGTAGCGATGCATTGATTCCTCAAAGGTGATCCGCGGAAACGGATCGGGCAGGGCAACATCCAGGACTTCCTGAAAAAGGGTGCGGATCATCGACTCCATCAGATCCATCACCGCGTGCTCATCCACAAAGGACATTTCGACATCGAGTTGGGTGAATTCAGGTTGTCGATCGGCGCGCAAATCTTCGTCACGGAAGCAACGCACGATTTGGTAATAGCGATCGAATCCGGACATCATCAGCAGTTGCTTAAACAGCTGGGGAGACTGGGGAAGCGCAAAAAAACGTCCGGGATGTGTGCGGCTTGGAACCAAATAATCCCGCGCGCCTTCTGGGGTGGCTTTTGTCAGCATCGGCGTCTCGATGTCGAGGAAACCGGCGTCGTCAAGGAAATGACGGAAAAATCGAGCCACCCGAGCGCGCAACAAGATGTTATTGCGCATTCTTTCCGTGCGCAGGTCAATATAACGGTAGCGCAACCGAAGTTCTTCCTGAACCGAGACATCGTCCAGTTGGAAGGGCGGTGTTTGGGCCGTGTTCAGAATTTCGAGCGTATGCAACAGTACTTCAACCCCTCCGGTGGGAAGGTTCGCGTTAACCGTACCGACGGGTCGAGCACGAACCATGCCCGTCGCTCGCAAGACGTATTCGCTCCGCACGCGTTCCGCCAGCGCAAATGCTGTCGCGGTGTCAGGGTCGATGACCGCCTGTAGTACCCCTTCTCGGTCCCTGAGATCGATGAAGATTACGCCCCCGTGGTCCCGTCGATGATGGACCCAGCCGCAGACTGAGATCTCTTGTCCGATAAGTTGTTCGTTGACGTGGCCACAGTAATGACTTCGCATGGGCTTCGGACTCTCAAGATTGACGAGCGGGATCAGACGGTTAACGGCAAGCGCCGGAATCATACGGATTGAACGTAATTGCCGCAACGCCGCACGCGCCGGCGCCTTGAGCGACGACGATCGACTCGCTACGAGCGGGTGAACGCTGGCGCCTGTCGAACCCTAACTGGCCGTACCAGTCGAGGCAGGCTTTGGAGTCTCGCTTTTTGTCTCAGTCTTCGCTTCACTCTTACTTTCGGCGGTGCTTTCAGACTTGGTGTCTACGCCACTGACGATGGTCTTCGCGGATTCGCCCTCGGCGGTGGTTGCGGCAGGTTTTTTTCCTTTATCCCGGAAGTCGGTGACGTACCAACCGGTCCCCTTCAGAGCGAAGCCTGCGGCCTGAACCTCTTTCACGAGTTTAGGCTCTTTGCAGGTAGGGCATCCCGTAAGGGCATCTTCAGTCATGCGCTGGACGATCTCAAACCGGTGGTCACAAGCATCACAGCGGTAAACATAGGTGGGCATGGCGTTCCTCGGTACAAAAAAGGGGCAGACGGAAGATAGAGATTCATTATTTTTTTTCAAGCACTGTGAGCACCCGACAGTCTGTCGCGAGCGCTGCGGAGGACTCAACTGTCCTTGTCGACTCATGCCATTACTTGTACCGCCCTCTCCGGATGGCTATTATCCGCGCTCTTTTTCCCCGCTTGGCGCCGTTAGCTCAGCTGGTAGAGCAGCGGACTTTTAATCCGTTGGTCGTAGGTTCGATCCCTACACGGCGCACCATCAAATCAATCTGTTAGCCAATTCAGCATCGTAACCGAACGTACAAATGCTCTCCATGTAGGGCCTGTGCAGGATTTGCAGACTGAAACGGGCTCGTCAGAGCTGTCCGTCGTCAAGTGAACAGGTAGGCGCGGTGCGGACCAAGGCGACGTATTTAGTGACATTGGCGTCAATGTGGACTTCCGCAAGGAAGTGCTCGGGTTGTAGATTTCCCAAACCGACGATGTTTACTCCCGGCTACAGGTAGTCGCGGAGGTACAGAACCGTGGCGAGCGGGACGCTTTTATCGCCCGTATCGACGGGCTAAGAAGGTTTCCCGAAGCGATCGAAACCGTCCACCCCAAGGCTTGTGTGCAGCTTGGTGTCGTGCGCATGGTGCGTAACAGCCTGAACTTCGTCGGCAGGAGAGCACGTGAGGGAATCATCGCTGATTTGAAGCTGGTTTAGACCACCGCGTCCATCGAACTCACGGGCGAACGCCGATTGCTTTAAAAGGCATGTGGACTGCGCGGTATCGATCAGCCAGCATGTCTCGCATTTTTTGTGACGGCCAAGTCCAACGATAAATGAAGGCTACGTCGGCAAGGCCGAGGGCGAAAAGGGCGATGCTGGTGGGTTCTGGGACTGCGTTGATTCGCATTAGGTACGGCGCCGGCAAGCACCTTGGTAGGTGCGTCCTTAGCCAAGAACAGCGTCCAACACGGTCTTCAGCTCCTGATACCGGAAAGGCTTACGGACGATGTCGCGGATATTCGGCAACTCACGTGCCGCGGCCAGGGTCGCGGGGC
>CAIKBL010000042.1 GCA_903825645.1 uncultured Pseudomonadota bacterium
AGTCCGAGCGGGCCCACCATTAAATTCAAATAGTTGTGTAACTTTATGCAAGGGGAGCAAACCGCGCATCTCCTTCCAGTGCACCCATAAAAACAAAACCCCGCCGAAGCGGGGTGTGCACGTCAGGTTGCGTAGCGTTACTGCCGCTCACGGAGAGACTCCGACAGCCGGTTGCTTCTTATCTGGAGACGCGGACGTACTCCCAAGATATCGTGGAGCCCGGAGAAATGGTGATAGCAGAAATGTGGTTCCCGTTGCGAAGTCAGGATCCTCAGCCAGGGCCTCCTCGATGATCGCCCCGGGGTCACCGCGGTAGATGTTCAGGGCGCGCAGGGCGCTCTCGAAAGCTTGAAGGCTTCGGGCTGTACCGCTGCCCATGCTCCGCCCACGGGCATCGTTCGGACTGATGGGGTGTTCCTTGCCGAAGAAGGGCTGAACTGCAGCCCAGACTGTGCCACCGCACCAGCCACCCGCAACGTGACTCTGCCGAAAGCTAGTTCGCCCCGTGCTTTCTCGTCAGTGACGAGGTTGTTAGAGCGCTAAACGAAAACCCGGTATAACCAGCCTCTTCGTTTGTAAAGCAGGTGTTACGCAATTGCCGTAGGGTATTTCTTAGGGCGGGTGTGGCGCAGAAACCTAGGCTACGTTCTGGCGACGCTCACTGCGTCTCTTACTCTGGACCAGAATCTGCCCGGAGGAATCACTAATTTGCGGCACCGCGAGGCCCCAAAATCCCTCGAATCCCCTATCAGTTGTGTGTTTTTCGCGCCCTGTATAATGGCTCACTTGATTAGTTCGTTTTTTATTCTAAAAACACACACCGACAGGAGATAAACCACGTGAAACTAGATTCAACAATAACCGCCGTTATTACCGGTGGCGCATCGGGTCTCGGCGCCGCAACGGCCCGTCGCCTAGCCTTACATGGCATAAAAGTGGCGTTATTTGATTTGAATGAAACGCAAGGCGAGACGCTCGCCCAGGAGATCGGTGGCATTTTCTGCAAAGTCGATGTCACCTCATCAGAGCAGGTTGACGCCGGCTTTGCGGCTTCCCGTGCGGCGATAGGCCAAGAGCGCATTCTGATCAACTGTGCCGGTGTTGGCGGTGGTGCGGCAAAAACGGTCTCACGGGACCGGCAATCGGGCGAGGTTCGGCAATATCCGCTCGAAAATTTCGAACGCATCATTCAGGTTAACCTCATAGGGACATTCCGCTGCATTACTAAAAGTGCGGCCGGAATGCTTACACTACCGTTGCTTCCGGACGGCGAACGCGGCGCTATTGTGAACACAGCGTCCGTCGCTGCCGAAGACGGGCAAATTGGTCAGGCCGGTTATACTGCATCAAAAGCCGGGGTTGTCGGCATGACATTGACTATCGCGAGAGACCTCGCGAGTGAAGCTATTCGGGTCAACACGATTTTACCGGGGATCTTCGATACCCCCCTTCTGCAAGGAGCTCCGGAAACGGTCAGGGCCAGCTTAGCTATGCAGGTGCCCTTCCCCAAGCGTCTAGGAGATGCGAGAGAGTTTGCAGAAGTCGCCTTGACGATGATTACCTGCGGCTATTTAAACGGAGAAGATGTGCGACTAGACGGCGCAATTCGCATGGCGCCACGCTGAGCCTGTCCGGATCTGCCTCACTGCGCGCCCCATGCGGTGATGCAACACGATCGATTTAATTTTTTCGCCAGCATGGTCTCTCCTTGGTATGCTCCCGGCGCGACTGTTACTTGGCTTTTTAAAAGGATTTGTGAATGAAACGTTTTAGCGGTTTTCTGTGCCTTCTCCTCCTCCTCGGTGCGGGCTGTGGCGAAAAGAACGAAATGAAAGAGATAAAGGTCGCCGTGACGCCGGCCTCGCCACCGAACCTTTTCGAGGAAAACGGCAAAACTGCCGGTATCGATTTTGATATTTTCACGGCTTACTGCAAGGCACGTGGTTGCCAACTCAAGATCACCCCTTACGACTGGCAGGGCATGCTAGGCGCCGTAATCGGTGGACAGGCTGACGTCGCCTTCTCAGGGATCTCTATCACTGAGGAGCGCAAGAAGGTCATGGAGTTCTCCAAACCCTATATGGAGAACACTTGGAATCTCGTCAGCCTTACCAAGCGAAATATTAAAATCGAGAAGATGGAGGATCTCAAAAAATACTCAATCGGCTATCCACGTGGCATGGCTTATACCGCTTTTATCGAAAAAGAACTGCAGCCCAAGGGCTATTACCAGATTGCAAACGTCAAACTTTACCCGAGCTACAACGAAGTACTGACCGATCTCCAAAACGGAAATCTTGATTTGGCTTTCCTTGACGGCACTGTCGCCGCAGTCTACCGAAAAAAGCTCCCGATCCAGGATTCCCACGTCTTTTCCGGATTTGATCGGTTTGGTTTTGCCTTCCCCAAAGGCTCCACGCTACGGGTGGATTTCGACCACTACCTCGATCAAATTTCTGGCCCAGAACTTCAGGCGATTATTGACCGCTGGATCAAGTAGACGATACCGGCACAAGGCGTGCGTTTTAGTGGAATACTCGCGCTCCTCCTCGAGGGCGCGGGCTACACCCTTCTGGTGACCGTGTCCTGTGTCATTACCGGATTGGTTACCGGTCTCGGCATCGTGGCGTTGCGAAGATTATTTGGAAAAGGAGTAGCACGGCTTCTCGCGCTGTACACCTACGTATTTCGCGGCATTCCTGTTTTAGTCCTGTTGTTTATCGTTTTTTTCGGACTTCCCGGATTGGGGATCCGCCCGTCTCCGCTTGTCTCCATGATGCTAAGCTTGGGATTAGTCTGCGGTGCCTATCTCGCCGAAGTATTTCGCGGCGCGCTGGATGCGGTTGACCCGCATGAAATTATTGCCGCCGAAGTCATGGGTCTTAGCCGCCTACAGGTGATTCTTTCGATCGAGTTCCCGCAGATGCTCCGACTGGCCGTTCCTGGCATGCTGAACGAATTCACCACTGTCCTGAAATACTCCCCCTTCGGATATACGGTGGGGATCCCGGAAATTACCAAGCAAGCCATGGCTCTGGCCTCAACGACGCTCCGAGGGATCGAAATCTATACGGCGGTCGGGGTACTTTACTTTGGGATATACCAACTCCTCTGCCTGTTGATGCGCATGATTGAACGCAAATTTCGGGTTCCCGGATTTGCGACGCAATGAGGTTCACAAATGGCGCTGCTTGAGATCAAAGACCTAGTCAAACGATTCGATGGACGAACCGTACTCAACGGCGTCACCTTCGAACTGAACGAAGGTCAGACGAAAGTCATCATGGGGCCCTCGGGTTGTGGCAAATCAACGCTCCTACGCTGCCTCAACCGTTTGCTCGAACCCGATGGCGGCCAAATTTTTTTCCGGGGCGAGGATGTCGCGTTGCCCGATACAGATATTCGACAGCACCGCCAAAGAATTGGATTCGTCTTTCAGCAATTTGCGCTCTATCGACATTTAACGGTCCTCGAAAATATTACCTTGGGACTACGGAAGCTGCGTCGCCTATCCACCGCAGCGGCAGACAAGAAAGCCGCTTATCAATTGGAGCGGATGGAAATGGGGGCCCACCGGCTCAAGTACCCGGCGCACCTTTCGGTGGGGCAGAAACAACGCGTCGCGATAGCCCGGGCGCTGGCCATGGACCCGGCTGTTCTGTTCTTCGATGAGCCCACCTCCGCGCTCGACCCACTGATGTCACTCGAGGTCGCCGCGGTAATCAACCAACTTAGGAGCGAAAACGTAACCATGCTCTGTGTCACGCATGACGTCTCACTCGCCAGGCACGTCACCGACCGTGTGATATTTCTCGATGATGGGCAGGTTAAGGCGGAAGACAGCGCCGAACAACTCCTGACCACCCACGCAGATCCCAGAATCCGTCAGTTTTTTGGCCAACCGGCGGCGTTAAAATGATGGCATTGACGGATTTCCTCCGGGACGTCGGCAATGACTCGGCGCTCCTGCTCGGGGGCTTACGCAGCACACTGTTGCTGGCCACGACCATATCCATCACCGGCTTTGTGGGCGGCGTACTGGTCTTTTTTTGCACACTCACGTCCAATCGGATAGGGCGTTACTGGGTCGAGAGCTATATTTCTTTTTTTATCGGAACGCCTCTGCTGGTACTTCTTTTCTTGATGTATTACGGTCTGCCCCAATGGGGGGTTCGCTTGTCACCCCTTTGGGTATCGATCATCGGCTTCACCCTGAATGTCGCGGCTTACAACGCGAGATATCTCACTACGGCATACCGCGGATTGGACACGGGCGAACTTGAAGCGGCGCGTGCGCAGGGATTCACGTCATGGCAAGTTTTCACCCTGATCACGTTACCTCAAGTACTTCGCCTATCTATTCCGGGATTGACCAATCAGGTCATTCTTAATCTGAAAGACAGTTCAATCGCATTTTTGATTCAGTACACGGAGTTTTTCGCACAAATACAGGAACTTTCCGCAAGGAATTTTAAATTTTTCCAAGCTTACCTATTCGCCGGCATCGTCTACCTGGGACTGGTCTCTGTTATCGTTCTGATAGCCCGTCATCTGGAGGCAAAATGCATGATCCCCGGAGTGCGTGGATAAGCCGGCTCGGCCGGTGTCTGACGTGCCCTCGGGCGGCTGCCAACAGAAATAGACGCTGACATCTCGCTGCAAGTAGGTAAACTCGGCTGCCCACAAGGTACTTGGGTTCCCGTGCTTCGCCGGGAATACCCACGCAACCGGGGTCTAGCTGACTAACTATCCGACTCGTGGACGGGAATCAATCATGAAAAAAAGCCTAATGGCGGTGGTGATTTTACTCAATTTATGGGGAGAATCGGCATCAGCTGCGGAGCCCGGCGACTGTCCTCGTGCGCTCAGTCTGGAGAAAACCGCTATTGAGACCGAAGCGGTCTGCCTATTGCAAAAATACGTTCGGATTGACACGACAAATCCCCCTGGAAACGAGCTGGCGACAGCGCGTTTCCTCGCAGCCTTCCTGCATCAGGAAGGAATAGAAGCAACGCTGTTTGAATCCGCACCTGGACGAGCAAACCTCTACGCCCGCCTCCGAGGCGACGGCAGCCGCAAAGCCTTGATGCTCGTACATCACATGGATGTCGTGCCCGCGGTCCCGGGCGAATGGCAGAAACCGCCCTTCGCGGCCGTCCGAGAAGACGGGTACCTGTGGGGGAGAGGCACACTGGATGATAAAGGCCCTGGCATTATGGAAGCCTTAGCTTTCGTGATGCTCAAGCGACTCTCCATTCCGTTGGCACGGGATGTCGTCCTGCTTGGCGTCGCTGATGAGGAGCAAGGGGGCGCTCAAGGTGCGCGGTTCATGATGAATGCGCATTTTGCCCTCTTCAAGGATGTCGAATTCGCGTTGAATGAAGGCGGCGGAATGCTAGAGCTGGCTGATAAACGCATGCTGTACGCGGTCGAATTCGCGCAAAAAGTACCCCTCTGGCTAGAAATAACGGCGAACGGACCAGCCGGCCATGCATCGCTTCCACGACATGAGGCCGCCACACATCGCCTCGTCCGTGCATTGTCCAGGCTGGAACGCTTTGAGTTCCCGATCATCGTCGTACCCGAGGTCCAAAAAGTGTTTGCGCAGCGGGTGCAAGCGCTGCCTGAGACAGAACGTGGTGACTACCAGAACCTGGCCCAGTCTTTGAAAAACAATTCCGCTTTTCGGAAAACATTCATGAGCGATCCGCACCGCGTGGTGATGGTCAGGAATAGCCTAGCCATTACGATGCTAACGGGTAGCGGCAAAGAGAATGTTTATCCTGCCCAGGCTAAGGCGGTACTCGACCTTCGCCTGTTACCTGGCCAAGATCCGCAAGCCGTTATCGCCACGCTGGCAAAAGTCATGAACGAGTCGGAGGTCAACATTCGCACGCTGTTGTCGTCGCAGGCGCACGCTTCGCCGATAGACACAGCGCTGTACCGGGCTATTGGCGCCCTCATTCAGCGCCATGACGCGCACGCCCAGATCACCCCGAACTTCATTGCGGGATTCACCGACTGCAACACTTTTCGGAGCAAAGGGATCGTATGTTATGGATTCATGCCCGAACATCTGCCGATCGGTGAAACCGAACGTATCCACGGGCGAGACGAGCGCATTGCCGTCGAGGATTTAACCCAAGCAACCTTACTTCTTCACGAACTTGTGCGCGACGTCGCAGGACACTGAAGTTCGAGACACGACAGCTGATCAGCTGCCAAACCGGCGTCGACGCCATGGATAGTTGATCAAGGCGATAGCGTGGATCAAATCTAAGCGTTACCGCGAGGATAGGCCTTCGACCTAAGAAAATAGGGGACTCGCATGAATTTCGGAATTGTTTGTTTCCCAACTGACCGGAGCATTCACCCGTTGGAGCTGGGCCCGGCGCTCGAGGCGCGCGGTTTCGAGTCTCTTTTCTACGCCGAACATACGCACATTCCCACGAGTCGCCGCACGCCATTTATCGGAGGTGGCGCGCTCCCTTCCATGTACTGGCACAGCCATGATCAGTTCGTCGCGCTATCGATGGTGGCTGCGGTCACCACTACCCTGAAGCTCGGGACGGGCGTCACGCTCGTTACAGAGCACGACCCCATCAACCTCGCCAAAGCAGCCGCATCACTTGACCGACTGTCTGGGGGACGGCTCATTCTCGGCATCGGTGCAGGCTGGAATGCAGAGGAAATGGCCGACCATGGTGTTGCCTTCCGCGACCGCTGGCAGGTGACGCGAGACCGCTTACTGGCGATCCGCCGGATCTGGACCGAGGACGAGCCCGAATACCATGGATCTTTTACCGACTTTCCTCCGATGTGGTGCTGGCCGAAGCCCTTGCAACCCGGGGGTCCGCCGGTGTTGATGGGTGCCTATTCGAAGTACGTCCCCGCCCGGATCGCCGAATACTGTGATGGCTGGATGCCGATCGAGGGATTGTTAGAGAATTTTCCAGAGGCGCTCAGTGATATCCACGCCGCGATGCGGGCCCGTGGCCGCGACCCCGCCACACTCGACATCACCGTGCTGGCCGAAGTCCGTGAGGATGGTCCGCTTGAACCTGCGCGATTGGAACGGATGTTGAAGCTGGGGGCCAACCGCGTACTCTTGCCTTTTGCAGATTACCCTAGAGACCAGGCACTGCGGGTACTTGATGAGTACAGCACCATCGTGCGGCAATTTCGCTAAGCGGTGTCTGAGAAAGATCTCAACCGACTTCCCAGACAACACCGCGGCCCTAGTGCTAGCCCTTTAATCTGCCGTTAACAAAGTCGTCGATGGTTGCGGTGACCAGAACCTTGCCCTTGGCGTCAAGCACGTCGAAAAGTTTGCCGTCCACCGCCTCAACACTGAAAAACACGACGGCGCCCTGTGGGCCACCGTACTCCATATGGACGTCACCCCCCAAATTTCGTGCGAAGTGCCCCGCGGTCCGGACTTTATGGACGGTTTCCGTTGGGGTGGTTTCCACGACGTGGTGTTCGCCCTCGAGCACAAGCAGGGTGGTCGGTCCGAGATGGCGATGATAATGACAATAGGCGTTAGGCGCCCACTTCGACAGAAAATCGATCCGACCGAGTTCGGGTTGAACACCAAGCACTGCTACCCAATAGTCTATGGGGTAGTCAAAGCGGGGTGTCCCAACAATACGCTGCCATTCGATGGCGTCTGTTTTGTAACCGGAAGAGAACGTAGCGGAATTGGCAGCAAGGGTCATGCGAGAGGCCTCCAGTGGGCATTGTCAGGTAGCTTAATTGTCCATCGTCAACGGGTGGCGATGCAATAATCTGCTGGCGTTCCGCCGCAGCTCTAGCAACGGGTGGCGAGTACGCTTCGGGCGAGCTCCCCGCGAGAACCCCGAGGTTGCTGCGTTATCGCCTCGTTTAGGGTTTTGCCGGGATGCGAGTCTCATGGTCCTCGACCACCATAAATCGGATAGAGGAGCGCTCGAACAATTTTTCTTCATCCGCAGCGATAATCGCCGCCGTCTCCGGCTCGGTCAGATACGCCATACCGCGATTAAAATCGGCCTCATCATCAAACCAAAGCTCGGTCAGCACATCGTAGGCAGAGGTCGTATCAGCCCCATAGACCGCATTACCATAGGGGCGGATAAAGTGCCGTACGTAGCGCTTCAGATTCGGCACCTTGCTGAAGCCAAGCGGCGCATGCATCGATTCATAGTAATCGATGAAGTCCTCCATGCTCAGGCCGGATTTGCGTTTTATCATGACCATTACTTTGAACATCGACGTTGTCCTCCGAAAATCCATGGGCCCAGCCACAATAGCAGGAATTTGCGCCCTGCTTGTCCCCCCTACGCCACATTTACCGCCGCGGTTGCCGGGAATGCATTCAACCCGGTGAGTGACCAATCTCGGATCAGCAGGTTGGGTATATCTCCCGCAGGGACTGGTTTACTGAATAAATAGCCTTGGAGCGTATCGCAGTTCATCTGCTGCAGTGTCTGCGCCTGTTCAAGCGTCTCGACGCCCTCGGCCGTAACGTTCAGCCCGAGACTGCTCGCCATCGCGAGAATGGCCGCCACAATCGCGAAACTATCGCGGTCATTCGGCAGATCGCGCACAAAACTGGCGTCAATTTTAAGGAGATGTAGAGGCATTCGCGTCAGATAGCTTAACGACGAGTAGCCGGTCCCGAAATCGTCCATGGCGACCCGTACCCCATGGGCTCGGAGCATTTCCAGGACGCTAATACAGGCCGCCGGATCCTGCATGACAGCACTTTCGGTCACTTCCAGTTCCAAAAGCTCAGGCGCTAATCCTGTCTCCTCCAGCGTATTGATCACGAGTTGACTCAGATTCGGATCGCCGAACTGTACGGCGGAGAGATTCACCGCCACGCGAACCGGACGCCCACCCTTCGACCAGCGTGCCGCATCGGCGCACGCCGTGCGCAGAACCCATTCACCAATGGGGAAAATAAGCCCGTTCGACTCTGCAACCGGGATAAAGTCGAGCGGAGACACCATTTGCTGTGAGGAGCGAGTCCATCGAATAAGCGCCTCGACCGTCTCCACCCGTTGAGATATCAAATTAAACTGGGGTTGATAAACGAGGCTGAATTCCTCACGCTGCAGTGCAGTGCGTAAACTGGCGTCGAGATCGAGCCGCTTGGCCGCGCGCTCCGTCAGCGCTGCGCTGTAGAACTGACAGTTATCACGGCCTAAGTCCTTGGCGTGATACATCGCCGTATCTGCATGCTTGAGTAAAGTCTCGGCATCAGCACCGTCATCTGGATAGATGGCGATACCGATACTGCTCGTCAGGGTGAGCTCACGATGATCAAGCTCGAAGGGTTGCCGCAGACGATGTCCCATCCGTCGGGCGATAAAGAGCGCGTCTTCCGGGCTCGGCACGTCGACTAAAAGAGCGGTAAATTCATCCCCGCCGAGCCGCGCAAGACCAATTTCGCCGATAGGCTCACTGCCATGTGCCACCATATCTGCTGGACGCAGGACATCCCGCAAACGATTTGCTACGCCTTGCAGAAGGCGATCCCCGATGCTGTGCCCGAGCGTGTCATTGATATGTTTGAAGCCGTCCAGATCGGCGAAAAGAATCGCCAATCGTTCGCCGATATGCGCGGCCCGCCGAATCTCTCGCTCCAACCTGTTCAAAAAAGAAAGCCGGTTTGGCAGCCCCGTCAAACTGTCAAAATAGGCCAGCCGCGTGATCTGGCTCTCGGCCATTTTTCGTTCCGTGACGTCTCGCAAAAGGACAACGTACTGGGGTCCTTCTCCGACGCTCGATTTTTTAAGCGAAATCGATAATTCCATCCAACAGGTCGAATCTGGCAGTTTCAGTTCAAACTGCCAACCGCGAGAAAAATTTTTCTCGCGCGCGTCGGCAAGACCGGAACGAAAGATAGTAGCGGCGCGTGGCGGGAGGACTTCCTCGATTTTTTTGCCTAAAAACCGATCGGGAGCGACCGGCAGCACACTAGGATCACGTGCGTGATATCCGGTAAAGCGGCCTTCGTCGTCTACTTCGAGGAGGAGATCGGGAATGGCATCGAGCACTGCGGCCGTACGTGCGCTCGTCACTTCCAGGGCCTGCTGGATTTTAAAATCATTCAAAAGATAGTTCAGTCGGGGACCCAACAATGTCCAGTTAATGGGCTTGACGATGAAGTCGGATGCCCCGACCTCATAGGCTCTTTTGATGGACCGCGGATCACTCAGCCCGGTCACCATCAGGATTGGCAGCAGACTCCCGGCTTCAGCCCTCAATATCGCGCAAAGCTGATACCCGTTGAGATCGTCTGGCATGTTGATATCCAGCAAGACCATATCGAAGGGCTGATCGCGAAACTCGCGCAATCCATGCTCACTTCTCGAGACGACGGTGACGTCGAAACCTGCGTTACCCAGCCAAGTAGCGATGATTTCACATGCCTGCTCGTCGTCGTCAACGACGAGGATTCTGGGTAAATCAGCCACCGCAAAGCTCCCGCGCAGACCCTGGACTCCGTTCCCCTAGAACCACACGCGGCGGACGAGTCAGGCGCGTCGGATCATGCCCGGCTAGTAGCTCCTCGCCAGCGGTGTAGCCTAGTGGGCGACTGCGCACACCGCGCCACCTCGTGACCGCATGCCGGGCATCTGGACCGCGGGTCCTCGATTTAGATCCGCTCAACAGCGGATTGCCAATCGCATCAAAGAAAACAAAGATTAAGCGCTCAGGATGCACGAACTGACCCGGCAGATTAAGGCCCTCATTTTGGACACCGCCACTGACATCCATCTTGTTTCCTCTTCAAATAACGCCACCGACGCTGCGGTCTGCCCTCGGCGCACGCGATCGACTCCCGTTAGTTAAATTTTAGTTCGGTTATGAGGTTGCGCCCGCGTAAGGCAAAACTTTAGTCGGCTCGATGGGGTCGCGCCGCACCAACCACAAGCTGCATGTGGCAAAAAAATAAAAAATCCGGCGGCCGCGGCGGGTCGCGTCCAGTCCGCACTTGACCGGTCAATTTTTGCACTTTGCTTGCATGAAATGGCGCGCCCCCCTAGTTGAAACCTAGAGGCCCCCTCAAACCACACAACTGATGCGGTACGTCGATTTTGCTCGAGCACCGAAAATCCCCCTTTCAAAAGGGGTAGTCATACTGGTAGTTTGCGCGAGCGCCGTTGGCCTGCGCTCAAGGTAGGCGGGGCCTTCGCGCCCAAAAGCCCAACCCGCAGGACTGCCGCCGGCAGAGACCGACTCAGGAATTTTTCACATTGAAACAAGTGATCTTCACGGCGGACGACTTCGGGCTGTCGCCGGCGGTCAATGCGGGGATCGAACGCGCCCACCGCGATGGCGTGCTCAATTCCACCAGCCTGATGGTCAGCGCCGCGGCGGCCGCCGACGCAGTCGCCATTGCCCACCGCAACCCAACGCTTAAAGTAGGCCTACACCTCGTGGTCGTCGATGGTCACCCGATGCTGCCGCCCAGAGAGGTCCGCGCCCTACTCACCCCTGAGGATAAATTTAGCACAGACCTCGTCCACAACGGATTTCGATATTTTTTTCTGCCGGCCGCCCGACGCGCGCTCGCACGAGAGATCAGGGCCCAATTCGACGCCTTCAAGGCTACCGGCCTCAAACTGGACCATGTCGATTCGCATCACCATTTCCACCTCCACCCGACGGTCCTCAGGCTTTTGCTCGAGATCGGCCAAGATTACGGTTTGCAAGCGCTACGGGTGCCGGCCGAGCCACCGTTGCTCGCCCTGCTGGCGGGGGAGTCTGGCGCGCTCCAGCGACGGCTGCAGGCAGTGCTGCTGCGTCCCTGGACACAACATATCCGGCGCCGCATCCGAGCCCTAGGGATCACGACGACGGATTGTGTGGTCGGTTTGCATGACACGGGACGGATGACCATCGAGCGACTTGCGCATATTTTGCGCGTGCTTCCTGAACAGAGCGTGGAAATTTTCTTTCATCCGGCAGTCAGCGATGCGGCAGGTCCGTGGCCCCTCCCTATCGCTGCCTGTGCGCAAGAGCTGGCGGCCTTGCTGAGTCCGGCGATCGGCGCGCTATTGATCGAGGAAACGGTGCAGCGCGTCTCCTTCTCCGAACTCGCGGCGGCCCGGCGCGGATGATTGTAGCGCACGCCGCCGTCGTCGAACGATGAACGCATACCGCCAGGCGTGGGCTCGCGGGTTGGTGATCGGCTCCGCGTTCGCGGGTGCAGGCCTGCTGGCGCTGTTACTAAAACAACACGGGCCGGAGGTATGGGCAACTGTTCGTGCCGTACGCTGGGCGCTAGTCCCGATCGTGGCGCTGCACGGCATCCAACTCTTGCTGTCAGGGGCCGCCTGGCATGCCGTGGCGGACCCGCAAACTCGACGGTCTGGTTGGACTTACCTCTGGGTACGCTGGGTCCGGGAAGGGGTCAGCGGTCTCTTGCCCGTCGCACAGATTGGCGGTGATGTGATTGGAGCCCGTTTGCTGACACTCGCCGGCGCTCCGCTCGCCAATGTCGCCGCGAGTCTTACGGTGGACCTCAGTATCGAAGCCATCACACTCTTCGCGTTTGTCTTGACTGGCATCGCTTTTGCCGTGGTCTCTGGTGTCGGCGGCGGGCTGGTCGGCTATTCGCTCATCGGGATGGCTGCCTTGCTACCCTGTGTTGTGCTAATCGTGATGCTCCCACGGCAGAGTACCGGGCGTTTCCTCGAGCGGCTAGGCGACTGGCTTGCCCAGCGTCTGCCAGGACTACCGGTCGCGCAATTCATGAATGTTCATCGCGCGATTGTAAGCACCTACGCGATTCCTGGCGCCTTCCTCCAGGGTTGTGGTTATCACTTGGCGTCTTGGGCCTTCGGAATCGTTGAGATCTTGGTCATGGCAACCGCCATACATGCCCCGATATCGGCGGGCCAAGCGTTGGTATTCGAAAGTATCGGACAAGCCGTACGGGCGGCCGCTTTCTTCGTGCCGGCGGGTCTCGGCGTACAGGAGGGCGGCCTATTACTGATTGCCCTGCAACTCGGTCTTCCCGGAGAGACCGGATTGGCCTTGTCCCTGCTCAAACGGGTCAGGGAGGTGACGCTAGGCGTGCCCGCGCTGTTGGCATGGTATATTGCAGAGAATCACTATCGCGTGGATTCCGACGGCGCGGCGGGCGCAGAAGAGAGCCTATGACAAGTGAGAATGATCCAGGGTTCGACGCGCGCTGTTCAGCGAACGCAACCCTTTCACTTCCGGTTAACGCGAAGAAAACCCCGTGCGCGCCGATCTGTCGATGATTTTTGGAGGGTATCTCTTGTTCGCGAGCGGGTATGTCCTCCTCGCCATAAGGCGCCTGCTGGCATTCAAGCTGCCCACCAACCTGTCGCCGAAACACTTTCCCCCGATCACCATCCTGAAGCCCGTTCACGGTGCGGAAGTGGAATTGTTTGAGAATTTGAGTTCTTTTTGTCGTCAGGACTATCCGGAATACCAAGTCGTCTTTGGGGTGGCCACGGAGGATGATCCGGCCGTGGCCGTCATTCGTCAGGTCATGGCGGCGTGTCCGGCAGCAGACATTACGCTCACCGTTAACGGGCGCGCCATCGGCACCAACCGAAAAATCGGGAACGTGGCCAATTGCGCCTTGCTGGCAAAACACGACTTATTCGTGATCGCGGATAGCGATATGCGCGTAAAACCTTCTTATCTTCAATGCGTTGCCGCGAGTTTTGATGACCCAGAGGTCGGCGCCGGGACCTGTCTTTATCGTGGCCGGGCACCCGATGGCGGGCTCGCCTCTATGCTCGGGGCGGCCTTCATCAATGAGTGGTTTTTACCCTCTGTGCTAGTTGCCTTGAAGTTTAAGTCCCTGCATTTCTGTTTCGGCGCTACAATGGCTGTGCGCCGCACCATTTTACAGGAAGTCGGGGGGTTCGAGCGGCTTGCCGACGAACTGGCGGATGACTACATGCTCGGAGAATTAGTCGCTCGCTGCGGAAAACAGGTCGCTTTGATTCCCTATGTGGTAGAAAATACGGTTCAGGAGACTTCGGTGGGCGCCTTAATCAGACACGAATTGCGTTGGGCGCGCACGATCCGCACGGTACAGCCTGTCGGATTTTGTTTGTCTTTCCTAACCTACGTGATGCCCGCCGCCGTAGCGTTTGCATTGGTTACGCCGAGCCCAGCGCGGGCTTTGCTGGCCATTGCCGTGGGCATAGGCCTGAGGGCGTTGATGCATGACGCCGCGCGTATCGTGCATGACATAGACGCACCCGCACACTATAGCCTTGCGGTGGTGCGGGATCTGCTCTGTTTTGGCGTGTGGGCCATGAGCTTCGTCACCCGGGACGTAGAATGGCAAGGCTATTCATTTCGTGTAGACAAAAAGGGCCATCTGGCACTGAAAGGAACCCCTCAATCACCATGAAGACACTCTTTCTGAACCCGCCGTCCTTTGACGGCTTCGACGGCGGCGCCGGTTCCCGCTATCAGGCTCGGCGCGAAATCCGCAGCTTCTGGTACCCCACTTGGCTTGCCCAACCCGCCGCCATGGTCCCCGACAGTGTATTGGTCGACGCCCCCGCGCGTGGATTATCGGTTGAGAGCGTCGTGAAGATGGCGCACGGCTTCGAGCTCGCCGTGCTACACACGAGTACGCCATCGTTCGCCAACGATGTCCGCATCGCAGAAGCCATGAAGGCGGCGAACCCCAAACTCATGCTGGGTCTCGTGGGTGCCCATGTGGCTGTCAATCCAGGCCCCAGCATCAACGCATCGACCGCCATTGATTTTGTCGCGAACGGCGAGTTCGATTACACCGTCCAGGAAATCGCCGCCGGCAAACCGCTGGCTGACGTAACGGGCATCACTTATCGCGCAGACGACAAGGTTATCCGTAACGCCGATCGCCCGATCATTGAAGACATGAATGCCCTGCCCTCGGTGATCGATGTCTACAGGCGTGATCTTGTCATTGAAGACTATTTCATCGGCTATCTGGAACATCCGTACGTCTCGTTCTATACCGGGCGCGGGTGCAAGTCTCGCTGCAGCTTCTGCCTCTGGCCACAGACACTCGGCGGGCATCGGTACCGTACCCGCAGCCCCGAAGTCGTGGCGGAAGAAGTCGCCAAGGTCAAAACCTATTTCCCTCAGGTGAAAGAAATCTTTTTTGACGACGACACCTTCACCGACGATCTGCCCCGGGCCGAAGCGACCGCTAGGCTGCTCGGGAAACTGGGCGTCACGTGGTCTTGCAACGCAAAGGCCAATGTCCCATATGAGACGCTGAAAGTAATGCGTGACAATGGATTGCGATTGTTACTGGTCGGTTACGAGTCAGGCAACCAACAGATCCTGCTCAATATCAAAAAGGGCATGCGGGTCGAGTTTGCGCGTCGCTTTACGGCTGATTGCCACAAGCTTGGCATCAAGATCCATGGCACCTTCATTGTCGGTCTTCCCGGCGAGACTCGCGAAACGATCGAAGAGACGATCCGCTTCGCACAGGAGATCAATCCGCACACGATTCAGGTGTCTCTCGCCGCGGCCTATCCCGGCACTTCGCTCTACAAAGAAGCACAAGAGAACAACTGGTTACGCCGGCCTGCCGGCGATGTCGTCGCAAATGATGGGCTCCAAATCAGCTCCCTCGAATATCCTCATCTCTCACATCAGGAAATTTTCGAGGCGCTGGCGACCTTCTATAAACGCTTCTATTTCCGGCCGCGCAAAATCGGCGAAATCACGTGGGAAATGCTACAAAGCTGGTCGATGATGAAGCGCCGCTTGCGCGAAGGTGCAGAGTTCTTCCAGTTCCTGCGCCAACGGAATGATGCGAGCTGAGCTGAGCTGATGACGGTAAGCCGGCTACTTTGAAACATACCCCCCGAAGCCCGACTTCGGGGGGATCACGGGTAATAATCAGCCCACGGCAACCATCAACGCCGCATGTCGATCCAGCAACTTGAGCGTTGCATCCTTGGAGTCGGCAGGACAGGCCATGATCGCGCGGTGCACACCAAGATCGCGATAACGCTTTAGTACATCGGCGTCTTCAGGCGCCCAGAAAAATGAAATCTCGATATCGGATAGCTTTCTTCCGTGTCGTATTAAGCGACTCTCCAGATCGGAAAGTTCGGCCGCGATATTTTTCATTTGTGCAGGGAGAGGCACCCAACCATCACAAAAGCGCGCGACGCGCTCACGACCCCACGATGAGGCCGCGCCCATAATGATCGGCGGATGTGGCTTCTGCACCGGCTTTGGCCACGACCAGATTGAATCGAAGTTGACGTGCTGCCCATGGAAAGCCGAGTCATCCTGAGTCCAACACGCTTTCATCGCGTCAACGCGCTCCTCGAGGACTTTCCAGCGATCTTCAAAGCGGGTCCCATGATTCTCCATCTCTTCCGCATTCCAGCCAGCGCCGATACCAAATAAAAAACGCCCATTGGACAACAAATCGAGCGTCGCGACTTCCTTTGCTGTCACGATGGGATCGCGCTCCGTAATCAGGCATACGCCGGTCGCGATTTTGATTTTCTTGGTGGCAATAGCCGCCGCGGTCAACGCGACAAAGGGATCGAGCATGTGCCAGTAATCCTGAGGCAGATCCCCTCCGCCCGGGAAAGGCGTCCGGCGACTGGCCGGGATATGCGTATGTTCGGGTAACCAGACCGATTCGAAACCGCGCTCTTCACAGGCCACCGCAAACTCATCGGGTCGCATGGCATAGTCAGTCGAATAAAGCATCGTGCCGAATAACATAATTGAGGGTCCTCCTGTTGGTGAATAGCGGATCTTCGAAAATTCGGTTGTGGTACTAGGGGCGATCGCCCTCCCCGTGCGCGGTCAGCTTAGTTGGCTCTCGTCTGCCGCAACTTGGATTATGTGGGCGCCGGCAAATCTGATCACCCGTCTGCACTGGAACGGCGTCGCTCAGGATTTCTGTTGTTCGGGTTTCACCGCGCGTGCAGCCCAAATCGCCTGCGCGGGCGACATCACCTCCATCGCCTCTCGCCGCTTATCTTTCTTGCTCTTGCGCTTCCCCTTGATTCCGCCAATCGTCACCGGCACATCCGGCGCGATTGCCGCCGGAGTGGATTCAAACCCCGGAACTTGCTCACGCAACAGCGTCATCCGTTGGCGTTTTTCGATCAGGGTAAAGTGCGCCTCCGCGGCGGGCGTGACGAAGCTCACCGCCTCGCCGGCTTCTCCCGCGCGCCCGGTGCGCCCGATGCGATGGACATAATCATCGGCCGCACGCGGCAAATCAAAATTGACGACCACGGGTAGCTGCGCAATGTCGATACCACGGCCCGCGAGATCAGTCGCCACCAATACTTGCAGGCGTGCAGCTTGAAAATCCGACAGGGCCTGTGCGCGTACGCCTTGACTCAACTCCCCGTTGAAGGCGGCAGCGGCAATCCCGGCTCGACGTAATTTTTCCGCTACGTGTCCGGTGGCGTATTTGGTCGCCACGAAGACCAGAACCCTCGACCATCCGTGCTGTTGAATCAGATGACGCAGGAGTTGAGTGCGACGGGCCGGATCCACACTGATAGCACGCTGCGTAATGACAGCAGGCATCGTCGGGGAAGAACACATGCCGAGACTTATGGGCGTGCGCTGGATCGTGTCGGCAAGCCGCTCAACAACCGCTGGAAAGGTAGCGGAAAAAAGCAGCGTCTGTCTGTCCTGCGGCATCTGGTCCAACACCCGGGCAAGTTCCACTGCAAAACCAAGTTCAAGGAGCTTGTCAGCCTCGTCTATCACGAGCGTCCTGACCGAGTCTAACTTCAGCGCATTATGCTCAACGAGATCGAGGAGACGACCGGGTGTCGCCACCACGATGTCCGCGCCGCCGCGCAATGCCATCATCTGCGGATTGAGCGAGACGCCACCGACCAGGCCCATTATTTTCACGGGATGAGGCGAAAAATGAGCGTAGCGCTGACACGCGGCCGCAATCTGAAGCACTAGTTCACGGGTGGGCGCGAGGATTAACGCCGCGATACCCACGCGCGATCCCGTCGGGTTTTTCGACAGTCTTTGCAGTAGGGGCAATGCAAAGGCGGCTGTTTTTCCCGAGCCGGTGGGCGCACAGGCGCGCATATCCTGGCCGGCTAAAATAATCGGGATCGCTTGACGCTGGATTTCTGTAGGCGAGTGATAACCTTGTTCGGCAACGGCGAGCAGGAGAGATCCGGTCAGTCCAAGCGATGAAAACGGCATCAATCCAAACTTTCGGGCATAGCTGAAAAGTAGAGGAGGAACTTATTGCGCGCTGGGCGGATTAAGCGTGCGGACGCGAAACGTACGACCTTTTATTTTTGCCGTTTTCAGCCGTTGCAGCGCACGCGCATACCAGTCAAACGCAATCGCCACGTAGGTACGCGTCGGGAAGATATCTATCTTCCCGACCGCATCGACCGGTAACCCGACATCTCCCGTCAGTGCACCCAGAACATCGCCCGGACGGAGTTTATCCTGTCGACCAGCATCGATAATCACCGTCGCGAAGGGGGCCAGCGACGGCTCCACGCGCCGATCGAGTTTCGGGAAGGGTTGCCACGAGGGCGGCGAGGGCATGCCGTCGAACATCCGTGCTGACCGAAGCTTCTCACTTGGCGTGCACAGACTGAGCGCAAGACCGGGTCTGCCCGCCCGGCCCGTACGCCCAATGCGATGCAAATGAGTATCGGCGTCATTAGCCAAATCAAAATTAACCACCATCGACAGTCCGGCGATATCGAGCCCGCGGGCCGCCACGTCCGTCGCCACCAGGACTTGCGTGCTGTGGTTGGCAAAACAGACCAGCATTTCCTCGCGTGCACGTTGTTCTAGCTCACCATGCAGCGCGAGGGCCGAGAACCCCTGCGAATTCAGGCGCGCCGTCGTTTCGCGGACGGCATCCCGGGTATTACAAAAGACAACTGCTGACGTCGGCGCGTGGACGGCCAGCAGCCCGACGAGGCCTTCCAATTTTCTGCCCGGTTCGACCGCAAAAAAAATCTGCTCGATCCGCAAGCGTGCTTCTTCGGGCGTAATCTCTTGCGGGGACTGCTGGTATTGCCGACTAAGGGTGCGGATGGCTGGAGGAATGGTGGCCGAAAACAGCAGGGTTTGCCGCTTGACCGGCATGGCGGCAATAATTTCTTCCAAGTCTGCCGCAAACCCCATATCGAGCATGCGGTCAGCCTCATCCAGCACGAGGGAAACCACGTCCTTAAAAGGGAGTGCTTGCCGCCGCATAAGGTCAAGAATCCGGCCTGGCGTGCCAACGATGAGGTGCGGCGCCACGGCAAGGGAAGCGAGATGGACACGCACCGGGATCCCGCCACACAACGTCAAGACCTTCACGTTGGGTACGGCACTCCCGAGGCGACGGATCTCGCGGCTGATTTGATCCGCAAGCTCCCGTGTCGGACATAGCACTACCCCTTGCACGGCGAAAGTCGTCACGTCGAGGCCCGATAATAACCCGAGGGCATAAACTGCCGTTTTGCCGCTACCCGTTTGCGCCTGCACGATGACATCTTCGCCCGCAAGGACGGCCGGTAAACTCGCCGCCTGCACGGCAGTCATGCCGCTATAGCCGACCTCACGCAACGCTTGCTGGAGCGGCTCGGCTAGGGGGAGATCGGTAAAAGCAGGCATCCGGACATGATGTCATTAATCGGCGCAGTTTGCGCGTCAACCGCGGATACCCAAGAACCGCATACGCTCAGCCGCGGGGGTTGCGATCACCGCTCGCCTAAAAATGCCAAGATGCAAGCGAAGGCGGCGGGATCCTGAAAATAGAAACGATGCCCCCCCTCGAACATCGCAAGACGGGCACCAGGGATTTGTCGGCACAGGGCCTCCAGATTGGCGGGTGGCGAAATGCCGTCATACCGCCCGCCGCAAATCAGCGTCGGCACCTTCAAGCTCGGCAACCGCGCGTAGGCATCATGTCGGCGCCGTGCGTCGAGCTGCCGGCGGGCACCGATCGCACGCCCCGGCTCGCCCGCAGCGAAGGTTATCGCTGCCATCGTGTCCGCCAGCGCGCCGGCGCTCTTCGCGGGCGAAGCAGTCTGCCATGCCGTATCGCGACGCGTATCGAAAAGCCCCAAGGTATGTGCCGCATACGCTTGGGGCGACAGATCGCTCAGTTCGTGCAAGGGGTAGGCCGCCCCCCCGACCCCACCGCTACTGGCGCAGCAAAGCACGAGGCGCTCGACCCGGCCGGGGTATCGCAGGGCGAACTCCTGGGCGACCATCCCGCCGAAAGAAACCCCCACGACGCTGCATGTCGCCCAGCCAAGGGCCGTCATCAGACCATCGGCGTCTGCCGCAAAATCCGCCATGCTGTAAAGCGTATCCGGACGCGCCGACTGACCCAGACCGCGTTGGTCATAGGCCAGTACCGTAAAATGCGCCGCCAACGGCCAATCGAATGCCGTGGGGGGGCGACGCAGATCGCCACCCGTGCCGCTGATGAACAAGACCCGGGGACCTACGCCTTTAAGCTCATAATAAAATGCGAGATCTCGCAGCTGCGCGAATGGCATAAAGTCTCCTCGACCAGCGATCTACACAGGCAATGGCATCGGGTACCCGGGCATTGTCAACGTGATCCTGTACAGCGTCCAGCCAGTGCTCGCCTTACGCGACCGATTGCACCGCGCGACAGAATCACCAATGATCGTAGCCGTGTCACCCGACGTCCGATCCTGTACGCCCGTTTTCATGGGAAGCCACACATGTCCGACCCGCCGCACGATCCGCTCGCCATCCCTTACGACAGCCTATCCGCCGAAGCGCTGCGCGGGGTGATCGAGGCCTTTGTGTTACGCGAAGGCACGGATTACGGATCCCACGAATTCACCTTGGACGACAAGGTCGCCCACGTCATGCGTCAGCTCGAACAAGCCGAGGCAGAAGTCGTGTTCGAGCCGACGTCGGGATCAGTCGGCATCGTGCGAAAATCGGTCCCTAGTCGTAAGCGTGGCCTCAACTGAGATCAAGACGGCACCCCGAAAGCTCATCATGTCAGAAGCGCGTGTCCTCGCTAACCGAGGCACTGCAGACATTCGAGACTCACCGGCACCCGACGCAAGACGGTCGGTCGCGGTAGAATCCACGTCCGCTTTACAGGAGAGTGCCGGGATGCCAAGAGTCGTACGCTTTCACACGGTGGGTGCGGCGGATGTGCTGCAAATTGACGAACTCCCGGTGCCAGAGGCCACCAACGATGAAGTCGTCATCGATGTACGTGCTTTCGGCCTCAATCGCGCAGAAATCATGTTCAGGCGCGGCGAATATCCCCAGTACGCGCCCGACCTACCCTCAACCCTCGGCTATGAGGCTTCGGGAACTGTTCGTGCGCTCGGCCCGGGGGTCACAGGCCTTCAGGTGGGCGACGCCGTGAGTACGATTCCTTCGTTCAAGATGGGCCGCTACTGGACTTATGGTGAAGTTGCGCGCGTGCCCGCACATGCGGTTGCGCGGTTTCCGGCACGGCTGTCCTGGGTGGAGGCAACTGCTATCTGGATGCCCTATATTACGGCCTACGGGGGGTTAATCGAATACGGCAAGCTAAAGGCCGGTGAGCATGTCGTCATCCGTGCAGCCAGCAGCAGTGTGGGCATTGCGGCGATTCAAATCGCACGCCATATCGGGGCGATCCCGATCGCGGTGACGCGGGACACTTCCAAGCTACCCTTTCTGCAAACCCAAGGTCCCGCGCATATTTTGACTTCCGACGAAGGCACGCTGACAAGCGCGATTATGGCGGTAACGCAGGGTCACGGCGCGGACATGATTTTTGATCCGGTCTCGGGGCCCGAAGTTGAAACCCTCTGTCGGGCACTGGCCTATCAGGGACGGTTGTTCATCTACGGGCGACTAAACGGCGCACCAACGCACTTTCCGGTCGGACTGGGGCTTGCCAAGGGCATCACACTGCGTGGTTTTTCGCTTTTTGAAATCGTGAATTTCCCGGACCGCTTCGCCCGCGTGAAAGCGGCCGTTTATGCTGGCCTGGAAAGCGGGATCTACCAGCCTGTGATCGCAGAAATCTTTCAGCTCGACGACATCGTCGCCGCCCATCGCTACATGGAGTCGAATATCCAGCAGGGCAAAATCGTCATTGCCGTCTGAGCGTCCGGACGTCGGCTCGGCAACAACACGGTCATCGCGCCTCAGACAGACGACTCATGGCGGGCGGCAGCAACCAGCACCGTCAGGACGACCCAAAGCTTAACCGAGGCAGCACCCACGGGTTCGAAGATGTCGCACCTCGGGTTCGGGCCAACGAGCCGGTTCGCGAGCAAGGTCCTCGCCGTAGTGCGCGTGTCTTTAGAATGTTCACAAGCGTAGGTATAGGGGTCTCAGGATGAAGCCATTTTCTGGTATTGTGCATCGCCGTAAAGGGCGCCGGAGCGGTGTCGATCGGCGCACACTGTCCAGCCCGGATTTATTCAAGCTATGAACCGTCGTGATTTCACATTGCAACTCCTCGCGGCCGGCGTCGCGGCGACCTTCGCCCCGGGCGCGCTCTCCGCGCAGCCGGCACTGAGTGCCCCGATCCCTTTTTCTGTCGGCGCCTTGCGCGCGCGCGCGCGTCGGCTTGCCGCGCACCCCTTCCAGCCACCGCGCAGTAATCTGCCACAGATCTTGCATGACCTTAGTCCGGAGCAGTACCAAGACATCCATTATCGACCGGAGGCAGCGTTGTGGGCCGACGGTCCCTTTAGCGCCCAGTTCTTTCATCAAGGGTTCTATTACAAAACCCCCGTGCGCGTCTTTCAGGTCGCGGAAGACGGCGCCCGAGAGATCCACTTCGACTCGGCACTTTTCGATTACGGCGCAAAGAGTTTCAATCCGGCGCGCCTCGGCGATACGGTCGGTTTTGCCGGCGTGAGACTCCATCACCGTCTCAACTACCCCGATGTGCTGGACGAGTTGGTGGCCTTTCTGGGCGCGAGTTATTTCAGAGCACTCGGGCGCCACATGCGCTATGGCGTGTCTGCGCGAGGTCTCGCGGTGGGCACGGCCTCGGATACCGGCGAGGAGTTTCCCTTCTTCTCTGAGTTCTATCTGGAACGTCCCGTGGACGCGAACAGTTTCGTCATTCACGCCCTGATGAACAGCCAGAGTCTAACCGGTGCCTACAGCTTTACCGTGCGCCCGGGCGATGACACCATCACCGATGTCGTCATCTCGCTGTACACTCGTCGGCAGGTGACGCAGATAGGCATCGCGCCGCTGACGAGCAAATTCTTTTTTGGCGCAAACGAGCGCCAAAATGTCGATGACTTCCGGCCCGAAGTGCATGACTCTGATGGCTTGATGATTCTCACCGGAGCGGGCGAATGGCTATGGCGACCCTTGGTCAACCCCGAACGCCTTAGAATCAGCACGTTTTCGGACCGCAACCCGCAAGGCTTCGGTCTCATGCAGCGCAACCGCAACTTTGAAACCTACCAAGATCTGGATGCGCACTACGAGTCCCGACCAAGTGCTTGGGTCGAACCTATCGGCAATTGGGGCGAAGGCGGAATCATGTTGGTTGAGATCCCCACCAGTGAGGAAATCAATGACAACATCGTCGCGTTCTGGCGACCGAAAACGCCCCTCCCCGCCCGCGCCGAGTGGCAAGGCGCCTACCGGCTTCACTGGTGTCGGGACGTCACTTTTGTCACCCGCCGCATGGCGGCTACGCTGGCCACCCGAAGCGGTCGAGGGACCCTTGCACACAGCCGACGGTTCGTCCTTGATTTTGCAGGTGGCTCACTCCCCACCGTGGCGGATGCGCCCATCCGTGCGGAGATCTCGGCCTCACGCGGCGAGTTGCAACATGCAACCACGCAATTTAACGACATCGCGCAAAGTTGGCGGGTCACCTTCGAACTCGTGCCGACCGGTGAAGATCCCATCGAGCTGCGCTGCTATCTCACTAACGGCACGCAAACGCTGAGTGAGACGTGGTGTTATCAGTGGACGGCTTGACGGAGGCACCCACGGCCGAAGCGGCCAGCGCCAGAACAAGGCGACCAGCGCATACTCGGCGGATCCTACGCCGCTATTTCATGGCACTGGGCTATACGCCCGGCCAGACGCTTCAGTGGGTAACGGAGACCGTCCTGGAAAACCAGCCGCCAGATCTCTCGCCCACCGCGGCAATCGCCTGCGCAGCCCGCGCGCTCGATGCGTGGCTAAGACGAATCATCACTGTTCCGCCTGGACACCCGGCGATCACGCCCGAAATCGGCCGGGCAGCCTTGCTGGCGCTACAACCTGGTCGCCATTGGCCGGCGGCGCTCTTCGCCCCCAACCCGGAGGCGGCGTTTCTCGCGGCGTTATACGACGCCTTGCCGATTGCGTTGCCGCTTAGTGCCCCACTCAGCATGCCGGTTCAATCGTTGACCCATCCCGCGCCGGCGAGCGCGGAGGTGCCGCCGTCGATTCAAGTGCCGGGACTCAAGGCTAGGCGTGCCGGCGTGTTTGGACTCACTTGTGCCACGACCCTTGGCGCGACCTTCCAGATTTACCGCGTCTTCCTACCGGGCGGCATCACGGCTATCGAGGCCCTGCTCATGGGGCTATTCGCGATCAACTTCATGTGGATAGCCCTGACGATGTGGACCGGATTGCTTGGCCTGTATGCCGTGCTCAAAGGGGGGCTGCCAAACGGCCTGCGTCCGGCCGCGGCGGGGACCCGTCTGCCGAAAACCGCCATTCTGATCCCCGTCTATAACGAGGCCCCTGGGCGTATTTTTGCCGGGGTCGTGGCCATGTACGAATCACTTGCCGCTACCGGTCAACTCGAGGCCTTCGAGTTTTTCGTGCTGAGTGATTCCACGAATCCGGATGCCTGGGTGGCGGAAGAGATTTTGTGGGACGCCACCCGCCGTCGGCTGCATGCCACCGAGCGATTGTTCTACCGGCGGCGGTTCGAAAATACGGCGCGCAAAGCGGGCAACCTGGAAGAATTTTGCACCCGCTGGGGTGGTCGTTATGAAACGATGCTGGTACTGGATGCCGACAGCCTCATGGAAGGCTCGACGATTGTGCAGATGGCCGCCCTGATGGGCGCAAATCCCGCCGTCGGGTTGCTCCAAACCGTGCCGCTGCTGATCAACCGTAATACCCTGTTCGCCCGTGCGCATCAGTTCGCGAGCCGGCTATACGGGCCGGTACTCGCAACCGGTCTTGCGGCCTGGCACGGGGGTGACGGCAACTACTGGGGCCACAACGCCATGATCCGCGTACGTGCCTTCGCCGCGCATGCTGGCATGCCGATACTGCCCGGACGCCCCCCCTTCGGCGGGCATATTCTAAGCCACGATTTCGTGGAGGCCGCGCTGCTGCGTCGCGCCGGTTGGGGCGTGTTCATGCTGCCAGGGCTCGGGGGTAGCTACGAGGAATCTCCCCCAAGCCTGCTGGATCATGCCCAACGTGACCGGCGATGGTGTCAGGGTAATTTACAACATCTCGCCGTGATTGGCGCGCGTGGCTTGCATCCGGCTAGCCGATTCCATTTGCTGACTGGCATCATGTCGTACCTCTCATCGCCGCTCTGGTTCGCCTTCATCGTGGTGGGGATCCTCGCCGCACTGCAGACGCGCTTTGAGCTCCCCCAATATTTTTTTCCGAATCGCACCCCGTATCCCGTCTGGCATGTCATCGATCCTGAACTCGCCCTGCGTCTTTTCGAGATGACCATGGCCGTACTTCTCGTGCCTAAAATTTTTGGCTGGTGTGCTATCGCGGCCCAACCCACCTTGGCAGCCCTTTATGGGGGACGCGCGCGCGCCTTCAAGAACGTGCTCTATGAGACCCTCCTTTCCGCACTTATCGCGCCGGTACAAATGCTTTTCCAGAGTCGCTTCGTGATTGAAGTCTTGCGCGGTCGCGACAGTGGCTGGAAGGTCCAGGCGCGTGATGACGGAGGCCTCTCGCTGCGGGAAGCGTGGCACCACCACAAGCATCACGCGATCATGGGTTGTCTATTGGGATTCGCTGCGTGGGCTGTTTCTCCAGGGTTGCTGGGGTGGATGGCCCCCGCACTCATCGGCATGATTGCTGGGGTCGGCACCTCGTATTTCAGTGCGCAGCTCGCCGTCGGACTGCGCGCAAGACAGCGGGGCATTCTGCAAATTCCGGAAGAAATCACCCCGCCGGATATCGCACGCCGGGCCGCAGCGGCGGCGGCGGAAATCCGCGAGCCGCAAGCCGCCTCTGGCTTCAACGCGGTCATCAGCGACAATCGGACCGGCGCACTGCATCTGGCGCTCCTGTCGCAATACGCGCCGCGCGCCGTCACCGAACCGATGGCCCTGGCCCATTACCGTGCGCATCACCTGACACGGCGTGAAGCTTTACGGGCCGCGTTGGAGCCCCGCTTGCACGCAGCCGCGCTGGCCGATGCCGAGACACTGCGCCGGCTCCGCCGCCGCCTGGGCGGATATCGCTGATCCGCAAACGGGCCTATGATGACCGCGTTCGTGTCAACATTCGCTGGGGAGCCTGATGAAAATCTATAACTGGCAATTCGCACCGAACTGCCGCCGCGTACGGATGTTCATGCTCGAAAAACAACTTGACCTGCCCGCCTTAGAAGAAGTGATCGGTGACGGTTTTCGACTCCGACCGGCCTATGTGGACAAATGGCCTCACGCGATGGTACCCATGCTTGAAACCGACGAGGGCGTCCGGATTGGCGAGGCGATGGCCATCTGCCGCTATCTCGAAGATGTTTATCCCGAACCGCCCTTGATGGGCGCCACGGCCGTCGAGAAGGGACTCGTCGAGATGTGGGAACGACGCGCTTACGACGAAGGCCTCATTGGCTGCGCGGAGGTGTTTCGCAATACCCATCCTGCCTTTGTTGATCGGGGCTTGCCGGGCAGTCTGGAACCTGTACCCCAAATTCCGGACCTCGTCGCGCGTGGCCATGGCCGCGTACGTCGTTTTTTCCAAAAATTCGAACAGCAGTTGGCGCATAGCCACTTTGTCGCGGGAGACCGATTCTCGGTCGCGGACATCACCACGCTGTGTGTGAGCGATTTTGCAAAATTCAACCAGATCGACATTCCGACCGACTGCCCTGCTTTCGCACGGTGGTACGCCGAAGTCACCATCAGACCCAGCGCACAGGCTAGTCGATGAGCCGCTGACAGGACTACCCGCCGGCGAGGACTGTGTTCCCCGCGTATAACTGAGATAGAGGAGCCGCCATGACCCGCGCACATTACGCAACCGATCCCCGCGAGACACCACGCGCCGCGCCGGGTTGGACACTCAGTACCGTTATCGCACCCAGTACGCTGTTTGGGGCCAACGGCATGAAAGTTGGCACGGATGGCGCGCTCTATGTGGCACAGGCCTTCGGCAGTCAGATCAGCGCGCTGAATACCGAATCCGGTGTCGCACATACCGTCGTGCCTGTCGGGAGTGCGGTCGTAGCGCCGGATGATCTCGCGTTTGACAGCCATGGGGTGATGTACATCACCGAAGTGATGAGCGAACGGGTCAGCGCCCGCATGCCGGATGGCACGCTGCGCGTCATCGCCGAAGGCGTGCCGGTGGCAAACGGCATTACCACCCACGGTGATCGCATTTTCATGGACGAGTTCAGAATGGATGGCCGCGTCCTCGAGTTGTACCCCGACGGACGTGCCCCGAGAGTCATCGCCGAACACCTGACCCTGCCCAACGCACTGGCCATGGGACCCGACGATGCCCTCTACTTCCCGCAAGTGGCGCTGGGTGAAATCTGGCGGGTAGCCGTCAGCGGCGGACCCGCAGAGCGCGTGATCGCAGGGCTCGCCTTGCCGACCGCCGTAAAATTCAGTCCGCGGGGCGAGCTGTACACCACCGAAGCAGGATCGGGGGATCTCACCCGCATTGACCTCACCAGCCGGACCCGTCAGGTGATTGCAAAGCTCAGACCCGGCATCGATAATTTTGCCTTCGCGCCGGACGGCAGGCTTTTTGTCTCCCACTTCATCGACGGCGGCGTCGCTGAAATCGACGCGCAAGGGCAGGCCCGCTCGCTCGTGGCCGCGGGGCTCGTCGGCCCGTTCGGCATTGCGGCCGGGGCGGATGGCATGCTGTACATCGCCGATGGCATGAGCCTGGCTATCATGCATCCAGATGGGACACAGGCGGCCCGCCCGGCATTACTGGTCAATCATGATTTCCCGGGCTTCGTGCGCGGCGTCGCCACCGCCCGTGCAGGTCGATGCTTCCTCTCCACCAGCGCCGGTACGGTAGCCGAATACGAGGCGGGACGGGAAACAATCGTTTGGGCGACCGGACTCGATCAGCCCACCGGATTAGCCATCGCCCCGGACGGGGCATTAGTGGTATGCGAAACGGGTACGGGGCGTGTGCTGCGAATCGATCCCAAGGACGGTACGACTGTGCTGGCGGCGGGGCTTTCCGGCCCAGTCGGCATCGCCGTGCGGAAAGATGGCACCTGTTTCGTTTCGGAGGCCGCCGCCGGGCGCGTGGCGCATGTGGCGAATGGACAGGCCACCGCGGTGGTACGCGGACTCAGCGAACCACACGGCTTAGCCCTACTCGGCGATGATCTCTTCATCCTCGACCGGGCTGCCAAAACACTGTCGTGTTATATCGGCAAAACTGGCATGCATACGATCATCGCAGAGCACCTGCCCGTGGGCGCCGCCGCCGGCATCGTCCCTAAGACGTTGCCCGGGATCACCGATGTGATGCCTGGGCCACTCCTTCCCTTTGCCGGTTTGACCGTCGCGGGGAGTCGGATCTTGGTGAGTGCCGACGGGGCGGGCGCGATTCTCGCGATTACCCGCGACTGATGCAGCGCAGCATCGACGAAAACCCACGGTCTCGGCGACCGTGGGATCCCCTCAGTCGAACATCGCGACGGCGCGGGTCCAACCACCCGACGCGGCTTTGATCTTGCAGGGGAAGCAGGCGACCGAAAAACCGAAGGGTGGCAAGGTCTCCAGATGCCGTAATTTCTCCATGTGGCAGTAAGGGGTATCAATCCCTGCGTAGTGACCTTCCCATACGATGCGGGGATCGCGCGTGGCCAGCCAGCGCTCGAGCGTCTTGGAGAACGGCGCATCCCAGCTCCAGCCGTCGATACCGGTGACCCGCACACCTTGCTCAATCAACCAGTGGGTAGCTTCGCGACCCACGCCACAACCCGAGTGGATATAGTCCGCTGTGCCATACATGTCACCGGCGCGGGTGTTCACGAGCACGATATCAAGCGGCTGGAGGCGGTAACCGATACGGCTCAGCTCTGCCTGCACGTCTGCCGCCGTCGCGACGTACCCGTCATCCAGGTGTCGAAAGTCCAGCTTCACGCCGGGCCGAAAATACCAATCCAACGGCATCTGGTCGATCGTCGGCATGGGATTGCCGCGCGCATCCCGTGAGTTGTAGTGATAGGGCGCGTCCATGTGCGTGCCATTGTGGGTGGTCAAGGTGACATACTCCAAGGCCCAAGCTTCGCCACCCGGCAGATCTTCCGGCTTCAGGCCTGGGAATAATTCGCACATCAGCGCCGCATTTTCCTTACCCGTGGTATACCGAATAGATGGTCGCATGAACGGCGGATCGACGACCGTTTCATTATCAAGCGGCTGTGAGATATCGACGATTCGCGAAGGCATTTTCATTCAAAAACTCCGGTGATAGACGGTGTGCAAAATTTGCCCCCCACGGCCGGTCAAGACGACCCTGTCATGGTGTGAACGCGATCGCGTGCCGCTGTCGCCAGGCAAAAACCGCGGTCAACCCAAAGGCTAGCCCATTAAGACCTGCCGCGAGCATGAAGGTACTGCGGTAGCTACCGCTCGTATCGTACAACCAACCGGCCAGCGTCGGCCCGATGGCGGCGGGGGATCCCGCGAGGGCGAAGATCGTGCCCACCACGCTGGCCACATGGGCGCGTCCGAATAAGTCCCCGCAGAGCGGCGGTAGCAGCGCAACGCCGCCGCCATACGAGAGGCCAAAAATAACCGCGGCAAACCATAGCGACGCGATGCCGTGCGCCCAGGCAAACAACAGGAATCCCGCGACCTGCAGCGCAAACGTGGCCAGCAAGGTCGGAAACCGCCCGAGTGCGTCGGACACGATGCCGGAGGACAGACGTCCGACCACGCCGCCAATGCCAATTCCGCTCAGGATAGACGCGCTGGCCAGCGGCGACAGCCCTAAGTCGTGGGCATAGGCCGGCGCGTGAACAAAGGGGATAAAGACCACGATCCAGGTCAAAAAATAAATGGCGTTGACGAACAGAAAGGATTCCGAGCGCCAGAGTTCGCGTACGGTATAGCCGCCATACAGCGCCGCATGCGACGGTGGCAGGCGATCCCCATCCGGCCACAGCCCCATCTCCTCAGGATCGCGCACCATGAACCGCGCAGCGAGCAGCATCAGTAGGGCGCTTACCACCGCCAACGCACTCAACGTTCCGCGCCAACCCCAACTGCCGATCAGTGCCGCGATGCCGGCGGGGACGATGAAATTGCCCAGACTTGCGCCCGAAGAGGCGATCGCTACAGCCGTGCCCCGACGTCGCGTGAACCAACGGGCCACCGTCGCATTACAGGGCACCCAGGCCACGCTCATGCCTAGGCCAGCGACAAGACCGAGCGTTAGATTCAGTTGCCAAGGGTGTCGGACCCAGGCGCTCAGGCTCCAACCAAGGCCGAGCAGCAACGCACCGCAATAAATCACCCGCCGTGGACCAAAGCGATCTGTCGCATGACCCGTGACCGCCGAGAGCGCGCTATAGACAAAAACGTAAATCGAGTAAGGCAAGGCCGTTTCCGCGCGACTCCAACCGAGATCGTGCGACATGCTAGCGACAAAAACGCCGTAGCTGAACTGCATGCCATAAGCCAGAAACAGCACGACAAAGGCGGCGCCGACGACGTACCAGCCATGAAATAGTCTGCGCGGGGCCGCCTTCTGCGCCGACGTCATGACAGACCACACAAAATCGCCCGGCGAACACGCGTGAAGAGTACGAACATGGAGCAGCAGGCTAAAGGGTTGGCGAGGCAAGCACCAGCCCCGTCTTTCACCATGGGATAGAAACACTTAGGGTAGACTGGCCACAATGCGCCCTTGCGCGCCTGTAATATCCATCGCAACAAGGTCAGAGGGTTTTCCAGTGGACAAAGAAAAAACAAAGGACATGGCCGACCGTATTTTTCGCGATATGGCCGGTGCCATGGCGGTCGGGCTCGCCCATCTCGGGACCCAGACGGGGTTATTCCGGGTAATGGCCGATCAGGGCCCGATGACGCTCGACGCGGTCGTCCGTGGGAGTGGGCTAACCGCCCGCTACGTCGAAGAATGGCTCAAAGGGATGGTGGCGGCCCGTTATCTCGATTATGCACCGGCGACCGGCACTTTCTGTCTACCTGCGGAGCATGCCTACCTGCTCGCCTCAGAAACCACCGACCACTACATGGGGGGACTTTTCGGCATGGTGCCTCCCTTGTTAACCGTGGCACCCCGGGTGTTGCAAGCGTTCCGCGACGGCGGCGGTGTGCCCTTCGCCGACTTCGCGCCGGAATGTCGTGAGGCGATCGATCTCATGAACCGGGGCAATTACGAACATCGTCTGGTGGACTACTGGCTGGCGCAGTTGCCGGAAGTCGTGGCGCGGCTCACCGCAGGGGGGCGCGTCCTTGATGTGGGCTGTGGAACAGGCCAGGTTGTACAGGCGCTCGCGCGCGCCTTCCCCGCAAGTGACGTCATCGGTGTTGATCCCGATGCACGGTCCATCGCGGCAGCCACCGCCGCGATGGCGGCACTTACCCCGCCGCCACGCCTCATCCACGCGACCCTCGATGCTGTCCCGACAGATCTGCGTTGCGATCTTATTTTGTTGTGCGATGTGCTGCATGACTTGCCGACGCCACTACCCGTACTGCGGGACATTCGGCAGCGCCTCGCCCCGGGCGGAGTGCTTTTTATTATCGAACCCCGTGTGTCCGATCATCTGGAAGAAAACATCCACCCGATGGGCGCGATGTTTTATGGCTTCAGCGTGTTCCATTGCATGACCCAGTCGATTGCCCATCAGGGCGCAGGACTCGGCGCGTGCATGGGACCGGCCCGTACCAAAGATTTGCTCGCAGAAGCGGGCTTCTCGCGCATTGACTCGGTGCCCATCAAAAGCGCTGTCAATCTTTTCTATGCAGCGCATCCGTGAGTGCCGCTACAGGGACCGGAGGCAGACCGAAAACAGTCCGCAGCGCGTCCCCCGCCAACTGACGCGCCAACAGAGCTTCTTTGGCCGCTTTGGGCAGTTTCTTGAGCGCGGCTTCGACCCGCAAAGCATCGCCGCGGGAGCCGATCGCACCGGTATACACCAGAGTAATCGGGCCCTTCGCGCGCAGCGCCTTGGCACCCCGACCGTCCTGATGTTGGCGTACGCGTCGCGCCACATCGGTCGTGATGCCGGTGTATAGCGCGCCGCGCGCGGTGCGCACGAGATAGAGGTGCCATTGCGGCATCCCGTGCTCAGTGGGACCCATGTGCGCCACCGCTTTCATAGCGCCAGGTTATGTCGGTGGGTACGCGTGTGCATGGGGCCTGGGGGCCCTGAGAAGTCGCTAACCAGCCCATATATATGCTTTCACTCACGCAAAAATAGGAGACGCTGGCCATTGTAAGCAACGGGACTTCGCACCGGCACTTGATCTATGCGACGCACTCGTAAGAATGAACGCCTCTACTACGCGGGGATGCCACCATGAGCCGTATAACGCCACGGGCGCCTGATCTTACCGACGCGACCCGCGCAACGCGCGCGTACAGCCCGGTGCAACAGCCCGCGCTCAACGCTTTCGCCAAGTTCGACGCCGCGGAAACCCTGTCCGAGCTCCACGTCGTCATGCGGATGCTGAGTTTCCGCCTAACCGCGGCGATAGCGCACGCACGCAGGTCCTCTTCCCTTGGGCGGGTGTGGCGATGACCTACCTGCTTGCGCTCGATCAGGGCACCACCAGCACGCGGGCGTTTGTCTACGATGCCGAGCTCAACCCCTTAGGGCACGCCCAGCAGCCCTTAGCGCAGCACTTCCCCGCGCCCGGCCGGGTTGAACACGATCCGCTCGAAATCTGGCAGGCGCAGCAGGCCGTCGCCATTGCAGCCATTGCCGATGCCGGTTTGACGGCGGCAGCCATCAGCGCCGTCGGCATCACCAATCAGCGGGAGACCATCGTGCTTTGGGAGCGCCGCACGGGACGCCCGTTGCACCGGGCGATTGTGTGGCAGGACCGACGAACCGCCCAGGCCTGTGCGCGTCTGCGGGCTCTGGGTAAGGAGGGAGAGATCCAGCAGCGCACCGGTTTACTGCTAGATCCTTATTTCAGCGCAAGCAAGATTGCTTGGTTGCTCGACCATTGCCCCGGCGCACGGGTGGCCGCCGAACGCGGTGAACTCGCCGTCGGCACCGTTGATAGTTGGCTGGCGTGGCAGCTGACGGGTGGCCGCCATCACCTCACGGATGCGAGCAACGCCTCGCGCACGATGCTGTACAACCTCGCCGAGGGCGACTGGGACGAGGCGCTCCTCGGTCTGTGGAATATCCCGCGCGCACTGCTGCCAACGATAGTCGACTCCAGCGGCGAATTGGCGGCGATCAGCGAAATTCCCGGCCTTCAAGCGCCGCTGGCGGGCCTCGCGGGGGATCAGCAAGCGGCGCTGTTTGGACAGGCATGTCTACGCCCGGGCGAAGCAAAGTGCACCTATGGCACGGGCTGCTTCATCCTGCGGTACGCAGGGACCGAGATCCCCCGTTCGCAGGCCCGTTTGCTCACGACCGTCGCATGGTCTCACCGGGGCAAACGAGAATACGCGCTCGAAGGGAGTGTCTTCATGGGCGGCGCGCTGGTGCAATGGCTACGCGATGGACTCGGCCTCATCAACACGCCCGGTGAAATCGAAGCGCTTGCAGCCTCGGTGCCGGACAGTGGCGGTGTGGTCCTGGTGCCGGCATTCACGGGGCTCGGCGCACCGCACTGGGATGCCGACGCGCGTGGATTACTGATCGGCCTCACCAGAGGGACCACCAAGGCGCATATTGCACGTGCCGCATTGGAAGCCATTGCCCTGCAGGTTAGCGATGTGATATCCGCCATGAACCTCGATACGGGGACCACGCTGAGCACGTTGCGTGTCGATGGGGGTGCGTGTACGAATCAATTATTGATGCAGCTTCAGGCAGATTTGCTGCAGTGTCCCCTGCAGCAACCGCAGGACACGGAAACGACTGCCCGCGGCGCGGCCGCCCTCGCGGGTCTGGGGATCGGACTGTGGTCGGACCCTGACGCCTATGCTGCGGCGACCCGATCGACCGCACGGATCTTCAGACCCGACTCGATGTCGGACACGACGGCCCTGGAGATCCGTTGGCAGGCGGCCGTCGCCCGCGCCGGGCACTGGGAGACGGGCACGACATGAGCCGACAGGCGGTCCTCGATCAGATCATCGCGCGCCGTCGCCCGTTTGATCTCATCGTTATCGGGGGTGGGGCGACGGGCGCAGGTATTGCGTGGGATGGGGCGGGTCGAGGTCTGTCGACGGTGCTCCTTGAAGGAACTGACTTCGGACAGGGCACCTCGAGCCGCAGCACGAAGCTGATCCATGGGGGGATCCGTTACCTTGCGCAGGGACAACTCGGTCTGGTCCGTGAGGCGCTCCGCGAGCGCCGGCTGCTGCTCGCCAATGCGCCCGAGCACGTCCGCCCGTTACGCTTTCTCATCCCGACCAGCAATTTTTGCGAGACCCTCAAGTACCGAGCTGGACTTGCGCTCTACGCCACGCTGGCCGGTGAGCGGCATCCCCTTGCAGATACCGGCGCCGAGCCAGCGGTCTGCGCGGCGGTTCGTCCCTGGTTACAGGCCGCGCCTCATCGTCTGCTGTCTTACCAAGATGCGCAGTTCGATGATGCACGTCTTTTATTCGCCGTGCTGGGTCGCGCCGTCACGCTAGGGGCGACGGTCCTGAACTACGCGCGCGTCGTCGCCCTCAACCAACAACAAGATGGTCACCTGGCCGGTGTCGCCTTTCAGGATCAGCTAAGTGGTCGGACTTACGAAATTGAGGGGACACTGATCATCAATGCGGCGGGGCCCGGTGTCGCGGCTGTCGCGGCGCTAGGCGGCGCACGACTTAATCCCCCCATCACCCTCAGTCGAGGTAGCCACGTGGTCGTGAAGCGAGCCTTCTGGCCGAGGCCAGAGGCCCTTCTGATGCCGCACACTCCGGATGGACGGATTATGTTCGCGATCCCCTGGCAGGACCACCTGCTGCTGGGTACGACCGATGTGCCAACCGTGTCGACGGCGGATCCGCGCGCGAGCGAGGAAGAGATCGCCCAGATCCTCGCGGTCGCTGGCCGTTACCTCGCACACCCCCCGCAACTGACCGACGTACAAGCGTGTTTTGCTGGTGTCCGCCCCCTCGCCGGCGTGGCCGCGAGTCACACCGCGGGCCTGTCCCGCGAATATCAGTTGTCCGTCGACGACTCCGGTTTAATCTCGAGTTACGGCGGAAAATGGACGACTTTCCGGCGCATGGCAGAACACGCGATCACGACAGCGCTTCGCGCGCACCGGCTGCACGCTCGTCCGAGTCGAACGGCACACGATTATCTGCCGGCCCAAACCTCCCTGATTCCGCCGACACTGCGCCCCCCTGCACCTCTGCCGAGTACCCCGGAGGACGACACCCCCTTGGTGCCCGGTTTCACCTATTCTGTGCGCGCCGCGCGTCTTGGGATCCAGGAAGAGATGGCCGTCAGCATCGAAGATTTGCTGGCCCGGCGTTCGCGCTGTCTGTTTCTCAATGCCGGGGCGGCGCGCGAGGCGGCGCCGGCCGTCGCCCGTCTGCTTAGCCGCGAACTCGGCCATGACGAGGCGTGGCAGACCGAAGCACTCAACACCTTTGAACAGGTTGCCGCCGCCTTTCAGCCGGCTAGCCAAGGAGTCCGTACATGAAAAAGAAGCTCGTCCTCAGCGGGAGCGCGCCCTTCAGGGGTTTTGCACCGGAGACCCTCGCTTTTTTGCACAAACTGGCCCAGAACAATACCCGCGAATGGTTTCATGCCCACAAGCCAGAATTCGAAGCCGTCGTGGTCACCCCCGCGCTCGATTTCATCGAAGCCATGGCAACCCCGTTGTCGCACATCTCGCCGCATTTTCTCTGCATCCCCAAACGGGTCGGCGGCTCCTTGTTCCGTATTTACCGCGATACCCGCTTCGCACATGACAAGCGCCCGTATAAAACCAACATCGGGATCCATTTTCGACATGACGCAGATTTTGACGTCCACGCGCCGGGCTATTACCTCCACATCGGCGTGGATGAATGTTTTCTGGCGTGCGGCATGTGGCAGCCAGAGCGTCCCGCACTCAACCGAATTCGGACCCAGATTGCCGAGCAACCCAAGCAGTGGGGCAGCGTGCGCCGCGCCATCCAGCGCGCGGGCGAACTGACGTTTCATGGGGCGTCGCTGAAACGATTACCCCCCGACATCGCGATTCCGCCCAACCATCCCTGGCAGGAAGATCTAAAACGCAAGGATCTGATCTTGCTCCGGGAATTCGACGAAGGCGTGCTCTATGATCCGCAGCTGCTCGACTTTGTCACTGCCACGTACGCCGCGGCCACGCCCTTCATGCGCTTCCTTTGCGCCACCCAGGGGGCGCGGTTCTGACACCACGCCTAGGCGCGCCTCAAGCCCCCCGTCCTGCCGGATCGCGCCCGCCTGCGGACAGCCGCGAACCGGCATCGCCGCGGGCGTCGCAAATCCCGCTTTTAGGCTTCGCCGGCACGTTGCTTATCTACTGTCTGGGCTATCTTGCCTGGTACAGCACCACGGCGCTGGGCCGTATGCCGGTCCTGGACGAGCGCGAGATCCTGCAACTGGCCCAACAGATCGCGAGCGGCCATCTTCCCGCAGAAGCCTTTTATCGCGCCCCCCTCTATCCCGCGCTGCTGGCGCTCCCGCTCTGGGCAGGGTTAGAACCCGGTTTGTTGCCCTTACTTGCCCGCGCGCTGAACGGTTGCCTGCACCTCAGTACCGCCGCGCTCGCCTTCGTGGTCGCCGGTCGCTTGTGGGGCTCCCGGGCAGCCCAATACACGACTGCCGCCCTCATCGGATTCAACCCGGTTCTGCTGCATTTTGCCGGGGATGCGCTGGACATCACCTGTGCCATGACCCTGCTGATGCTGGGCATTGCCGCGCTCATTCCTGGTGATCGCGGGCCGCCCCACTGGACTCGTGTCGGCGGTTGGTGCGCTTTAAGCGCCTTGGCCCGTCCGCAGCTTCTGGCGGTGGTGGTGGCACTGCCGATTTTGGTGCACGGGCTCACCGCCGAACCGCAGGCCCGCCGGCGGGCGCTGTTCGCCGCGTGGGCGTTACCCCTGTGTGTGTTTCTCACCCTGGGGCTCCTCAATCTGAAACTCGCCGGGGAATTCCGTATCCTTCCCTGGCAGGGCGCCTACAACTTCTGGTCAGCCAATCGGCCGGGCGCGAACGGGCGTTATTTCGAGCAGACCCTTGTTATCCAGACCGTCGATGAGGCGGCCAATACGGCACGAATCGAAGGCGATCTTCTTTACCGGCGCGCGACCGGTGATGTCACCGGCGATTACCGACCGCAAATAGCCTACTGGCAACACCGGACCCTGCAGACCCTCGCCGTCGATCCCGCCCGCTGGGTAACGCTACTTCTCCACAAGGCGTTTTACCTCATGAACAATATGGAGCAGTACAACAACAAAACCTACGCCTTCCACAAGGCGCGCTCACCCTGGCTCCGCTATAACCCGCTAGGCTGGTCGATGCTATTGGGACTCGGCGTACTGGGTGCCGCGCGAGCCTGGAACCGACGTGAGATCCGGGGGCTCGTCCTCCTCGCCGGGGCTTACGCGGGCGGGACCTTGCTTTATTACGTGAGCGACCGCTTTCGGGCACCGCTGGTTATCTTTGCGGCCCTGTTGGCGGGGGGCGCTTGGGCCGCGGCCGGCGCGACCCAAGATCGGCGGCCCCTGTGGCTCGCGCTGATGGTGACTGCACTCAGCCTCATCCCGATTGGCCGTGCAGATCGCACCCAGACCTATGTTCAGGATTACCTCGCCCTGGGACGGGCGCACAGCGAATTGCACGAGTACGCGGCGGCACAAGAGGCGGCGACGCAGGCCATCGCGCGTGCGCCTGACCGCCCCGCTACACAGGCATTACTGTGCATCACGCGCTTCAATGCGTGGCTGATGAGCCCCCGCATGGAACTTACGCCAGAGACACTTCGGGGATGGACTGAGACTTGTCAGCAAGCGTCCGTCTATTCGCCCACAGCGCGTCGGCTGCTCGGTTATTGGGAATGGCGCGCCGGCGCGCGGGACGCAGGCCGACAACATTGGCAGGCGCTGGTCGACGAAGATAGTGGCGAGCGCGTATCAGCCCTCGCCTGGCTCGTCCTCTCGGGCGCCTTACGGCCCGCCGACAAGGCGTTGCTGCGGGAGGCTACCCGCTTCAACATCAGCAATGAACTCCTCCAGCTGGCGCTGGCCTATCAAGGCGATCCGCGCGCGCGCGCCGTCCTCACAGACCACTACATTACCGCCACGCATCAACCGGAGTTCGAAAGCCTACGGCGGCTGTTCGGGCCACCCCGGGAGGGAACGTTGTCCGGCGCCGAACCCTGAGCACTGGCATCCCCCGGTACACTAGGGTTCTCGCGGACGCTAGCGTTTGAGTGCGCTGAGGTGACTGATCTGCGCCGCAAAATGGGCCGCGAGTCGGTCAATATCGGCATCCGTGAGTTTCAGGGCTTGCACCTGTGCACCCATGATGGGGTTATTGCGGCGCCCCATGCGGTAATCGCGCAGGGCATGGGCGATATAGTCCGCATGCTGCCCAGCCAGAATGGGGTATTCGGGCATGATCGGCTTGGCACCGTTCTCGCCATGGCAGGCCGTACAGGCAGCAAGCTTGCTCTCGAAAGGCAAGCCGTCACTCGCGGGGGAAGCTCCTTCGGCGCAAACAGCGCCGGAAACCAGGGCCATTCCACAAGCGAGAAGAAGGGGGCGCAATAAGGTCATGCTGGAGATCTCCGGGATCGATAGAGAGACAGGCCCGAGCGGCCCGTTATTTACCCTGACTGGCAAAGAACGCCGCGATGTCGGCGATCGCATCGTCCGTCAGATTGCTTGCATTTGCATGCATGGTGTCGTGCTTGCGCCCGCCATCGCGATAGGCTTTGAGGGCGGCCGTCACATACCCTGCCTGCTGTCCACCAATGCGCGGGACATGATAGTTAGGATAGGCGTTGAAATACCCATCCACGCCGTGGCACCCGAGACAGGTCTCAGCTGCCACACGTCCGGCCGCCGCATCGCCAGCGGCCAGGACACTCGATCCATGTGCAACGAGCAGGCCCGTGACCAGTCCATAGAAAAACCGCTTAGTCATTCAATCGCTCCTCGACACCGGCGCTCATCAAATCCGGGAAAGTGATGGCAGATCGGGCCATTAAATCTGTGAGCGGCTCATCGTCAGCCCGCCGCTCACCTTCAGGTTTCCAATGCAGCGCGCATGTTACTAAATGCGGAGTGGGGGAGGGAAGCCGCTCGCGTCCAGATCCCCCTGGTTACAGAGCCGATTTTCACTGTCCCCGCCCCGCCCGCGCCCGCGGAGAGCGTGCGGCCGGCGAGTCCACGCGGTGTCGGGCGCCGCATCGGACGGGCGTGTCTGCCTGTACGCGCGCCCGATCGCTCGTTGCGTTGGCCACCAAAAATGATTAAGGTGCGGTCCGCCAAAGGTAAAGCAGTTTTTTAGGTTTGGTAGATAATCGCTCGCAATGACTGATTAAAAACGATCGGAGGAAGCGCGTGGCGAAACAGCCCAAAGCGAAAGCATCCGCGAAACAACCAGCGCGGCCGGCAACGCAGACCAAAAAGAAGGCGAGCGTGAAAGCGCCCGTGACACCCGCAAAGAAAGCGGCGCCAAAACCAGCGTCGAAAAAGGTTTCCGCGAAAACGGGCCGTGTGAAAGTACCGCCCGCGAAAGCGGCCGTCAAAGCGCCAATAGGGCGGGCAAAAGCCCCCGCCAAGGCGACACCTCGGCCCCTAACGCCGGCGAAAGTCGTGAAAAAGGTGGCGCCGGCGAAGACCATGCCCGTCAAGCCCGCGGCGAAGACCAAACAGGCTGCGCCAAAAACGGTACCGCTGCCCCCCGCCACGGCCGCCAAAGCGGCAGTGGCGAAAGTGGCGCGCGCGCCCAAGAAAGGCGTAGTCGCACCACCGGCACCGCCGCCGATAGCCCTCCCGATTGCTGTGCCAGCGGTAGGTGAGAGAAAAGAAGGACCCGAGCCGGTCAAGAAAACAGCGGGGAAACCCGCTCCCAAAACCCCCAGCCCCGTACGCAAGGTAATCAATCTGGACGAGATCAAACTTCCCAGCGGCTATCGCCCTTCGCCAAACGAAGAGTTCATGTGCCCGCTTCATCTGGCTTATTTCAAACAGAAGCTTTCGAACTGGCGCCAGGAACTAATCCTTGAGTCGCAGGAAACCCTAGAACATTTGCGCACGGAGACCCGTGATGTCGGCGATGAGGCGGAACGCGCCAGCCGCGAAAGTGACAATATTCTTGAGTTGCGTACCCGCGATCGGTATCGCAAGCTGTTGAATAAGATCGATCAGGCCCTCAAGCGCATAGAAGACGGCGCCTATGGCTATTGCGAAGAGACGGGCGAAGAAATCGGTCTGGGTCGACTGGAGGCTCGGCCTATCGCGACCTTGACGGTTGATGCGCAGGAGCGGCGCGAACTTTTCCAACGCCAGTTCCGAGACGATCACTAGTGCTGGTAGACGGTTCACCTGCGGCAGGCGGATAACGGTTCCCGATGGCCCATGAGCAAATCCTCATCGTCGAAGAGCAGCGGGCGGTCGCAGGTGCACTAAAGCTGCGCCTGCGCGGGCTAGGTTACGATGTTTCCGCGATTGCCAAAGATGGTTTTGAAGCCATCGAAAAAGCCGGCGAGCTCAAACCCGATCTGATCCTGATGGATATCCGGCTCGGAGAGGGCATTGATGGGATCGAAACGGCACAGCGCATCCGGGCCCGCCACGATATCCCCGTCATCTACATTTCATCGCACGTCGATCTCAAGCTGCTCGAACGCGCCCGCTCGACCCGACCCGCGGGCTTCATCAACAAGCCCTTTACGACCAAAGATCTGCTGAGCGCGATTGACCTCGCGTTGCACCGTGACCATCCACCACGTCCTAATGAGGTGCTTACCGGTGCGGGGGAAGACGCCAGCGCGCGCCCGAAGGATGGCATCATCACCGCGGACAGCGATGGCCGGATCGGATTCGTCAATAATTCCGCGGAATACCTGATTGGTTGGCAACGACGACAGGTCGTAGGACGACCGTTGGCGGATCTGCTTAAAACATTGTACGACCTGCCGCTCGAACAGGCTGCCGCCTTGGTCGCCCGCGTGATGCAGGACGCCGTAGAAGAGCGACTGACCCGCCCGCAGAACGGACGGTTCGGACAAGGCGAACCCTGCACTGACACGCTGTCCCCGCTCTATGACGCGCAGGGACAAGTGTATGGCGTCGCGATGAAACTGACCGCCACGGAGCGGGGCTCGCACAAAATCGAACATAATGCGCCGGACCGAGCGCTCCACAAGGCGCTCGACGCCGTGGCCCATGGCATTCTGACCATTGGCGCCGATCTGCGGGTGCGCCAAATGAACCGCAGCGCACGCGAAACCCTCAGTCGTAACCGGGGAATAGAGCTTCGCAACGATCTCCTGACACTCAACGATCGACAACTCGATCAGCGGTTCAGGGAGCTGGTACAGGCTGCCGTCACCATGGCGCAACGGGGTGATGAGCGGGCGAGCGGCGCCATGTTTGTGCGCTCTCCGGCCTCTCGCGAACATGTGGAATTGGTGGTCGCGCCGGTCCCTTGCTTGGGCTGCGGAGAAGCCGACGCCCAGATTTTGTTATATCTCTTCGATACAAGTAGTCCGCGCCAAGTATCATTCGACGTCCTAACCGGACTGTACGGCTTGACGCATACCGAAGCAAAGCTCGTCCAATTCATGACGAATGGCATGACGCTAGATGAAGCCGGCGAGGAGCTCGAGATTTCGGTTAACACCGCGAGGACCCACCTCAAACACATCTTCCACAAGACCGGGATCAACCGGCAGACCGAACTCCTGCACCGAATCGAGAGCGGACCTGCGTCCCTGCTCGTCAGCTTCGAGGGCAGTCACCTGGCAGAGCCGACCACACGGCGCTAGCGTTTTGGCTCGCCACCGCGAAAGGTGCCTCCCATCAAGGCGCGGGCCACTCCCGCCAAGCGTCGAGCCGCGGATAATAGAGTCCCAGCATGACGGGCTCCGGGCCAAGGACAGCAAGCGCACGCGCGTAGGCTTCGAGTTGCGGGCGGTAACGCATCACCTCTGAGGTCATGAAAGCTTCGAGATCGCCGCCTTCATGGGTGCTCGTCTTGAAGTCGATAATCCAGCGCACCCCGTCCGCCGACACAAAGGTGCGATCGAGGATCACATCACCCACCTGGGTACCCCGTACCACCGCCAGTCGATACTCGCTGTGCGCCTCGCGATGCGCCGGGGCAAATAGCCACCGACCGCGCGCACTGGCGAACGTCGCTCGAATCGCCGCATCCACCTCCCGCGTGGCGTGCTCAAGATCTCCGCCTCGCAGCCCGAGCATCCGCAGACGCGCCCGAATCGCCGTCGGAGCTGGCGGGATATCCCCGCCCGGACCGGCCATCGCCTGGAGAAAACCATGGGTGACCGTGCCAATGGGCTTGGCGAGGGGACTCGCCCACTCAAAGGGTAACGCTTGACGCTGGGCAACCACGCCGGTCCGTGCGGGCGGCGCTGGAGGCAAGTCCGCGAACGCCTGACGTTGAAAGCCGCGTGCAACTTGGGGCGCAGACGGAGGCGCGCCGACAGCGCCGCATTCAACTGCCAGCCCCTCCCCGACCACCGGCCACAGCATCTCGAGAAAGCTACCCTGCGGCGGTTTTTTGTCGGACACTCGAGAGAAAAGGTGCAGTGCGCTGCGCGCGCGGGTAAGGGCCACGTAAAGAAGTCGATATCCTTCTGCATCCAGTGCGGCTTTTGCGCCCGCCCGAAGATAGGCGTAGAGGGCGCCCGTTTGGCCGGTCACCCCCGGCAATGGCGCGACCAAGGGTAGCGCGGCATGGCCGACATGCGGCGCATGCGCCAGCAGCAGCGCCTTGGGCTCTGCGCGCACCGCGCGCTGTAACTCGGGCAGCAGAACGACGTCAAATTCGAGCCCCTTGGCTCGGTGGATGGTCATGATTTCGACCGCCGCACCCGCCTGTCGTGGGAACGGCGCAAACTCTTGGGCGATCCGGCTCGCCATCACCGGTCCCGTCAACGGCGCTTCATCCTCGGCCAGTCGCTCCAGTAACTCAAAAAAACGCCCGGCATAACGACGCGCGTCGGCGTCGGGCAGTGGGGATGCGGTGCCCAGGGCGCACCAAGTTTGTTCCACCAGCGTCGCATAGGGAACTCGGCCGCGCACCTCGAGCGCGTGGCCCAAGATGTCTCGCACGCGACCCAAGCGGGCCGCCTCTTCCGGTGCGAGCGACGCGATCACCTGAGGCTGATTCATCTGGGTCCAGACAAGCGTCGTGGAGCCGACGTCCCGCAACAGCCGATGGAGATCGGCCAGCCGCAAACCACACCAGGGGGCGCGGAGTACGGCAAGCCAGGCGGTGCGATCAGCGAGATCAAACAACGCGCGCGTCAACGCCACCAGATCGCTGATCAGCGGTAACTCATTCAGTGCATCAATGTCGTTGGTCGCCAGCGGAATGCCAGCGGCAGTCAGTATTTCCGGGACATCGCCGAGGTGCAGGCGGCTGCGCACAAGAATCGCGATGGTGGCCGCCGGCTTTTCCCGCCACGTCGTACGGATCACCGCCAGCATCTGATCGGCCAGCGTATGCGGTGTCGACCCGTGGATTTGCACGCCACTCAAACCATCGTCATCGCGCGTTGCTTGGAAGGGCAGGAAGGGTGGCAATACCTGTCGCGCCTGCGCGAAAACAGCCAAAAAAGCCCCGTTGAGCCAATGGAGAACGGCCGGCACCGTTCGAAAATTAGCGTTTAATCGCAGCGGCAGCAACGGAATATTGCCGAACTGCCGCTGCGACAAGGTTGTCAGAAAAAGATTGACATCGGCGTCGCGAAACCGATAAATGGACTGCAGCGGATCACCGACGAGAAACAACGTTCGCCCGTCGGTTCCCGTCCATCCGGCGGTGAGTCGCTCCAGCAGCTGGTATTGGATACGCGACGTATCCTGGAATTCGTCCACCAGCAGATGGCTGAGTCGATAGTCTAAGGCGAGCGCCAGATCGGTCGGATCCTCCGGCTCGCCCAAGGCGGCCAGTGCCGCCAGACTTTGGGCTGGAAAATCGACAAGGCCTGACTCAGCGCTGACCAGCACCCACTGGGCGGCAGCGAGTCGCAGCACGCCCAGCAGATTGCAAAGACGCTCGAATTCCTGCGCACTGTAATGCACGTCCGGCAACTCTCGGATGTCTGCCAGCGCGGCACACCAACTAGGCGTCGCATCCAGTTCGGCCACCAGCGCGCGATAGGCTGCTCGCCACGCGACCCGGTCAGATTCGGGGCCGGGTTCGAGATCCTTTCGCGGATTTCGTCGTGGTTTGCCGTCTTTCGTCAACAGCAATTCCGCCAGCATTCGCCAACCCTCGAAATCCGTGACCGCTGCGGCAAACGTTGCCAAGAGGCTCTCGGGAAGATCCGGTGCGCGCTGAGCGACGGATTGCCCTATCCAGCGCGCGATTTCGACCAGTTGACCACAAAGGCCCGAGGGGCAACGAGCAACCAAGCCCTGCAGCGCTTGCGCCAGCAGCTGCGCGCGAAGCGTTTCCAACTCGTTGCGGGACGGTGTGGTATTGACGAGCGACAGCCATTGGTCGCGCCGGGGAAGCATTTCCATGAGCAACGATTCGAGTTTGCGCCAATCGTTGTCCAAGTCGCTCAGGACCTGCCGCACTGTCTGGCCCCACGCGCCGTCTGGCTCTTCGGCCAACAGCAGTGTACGACGCGCGACGCGACGATAGAGATCGGCCGGATCTTCATGCAACCGATAGCCGGGCGCCAACCCGGATTGCAGCGGAAAACGGCGCACCAAGCTGCCCACCAGCGCATCAATGGTCAGTATTCGCAGCCGACCTGGATTTTGGCGCAGCTGCCAGCCCCGGTCGGCATCTCTCGCCAGGACGGCATCGGCGAGGATCTGCTGCGCACGGCCGAGGCTCGTCGCCGGCGCCAGGGTGGTGAGCGCTGTCAAGACCCGTCCGCGCATTTCAGCCGCGGCTTTCCGGGTAAAAGTGATGGCGACGACTTCTTCAGGCATCGCCACCTGCGTCAATAGCACCAGGAAACGTTGCGTCAGTAGCGCCGTCTTACCGGAGCCAGCGGCGGCTTCGACAATGAAGGAATGGGCGGGATCGAGCGCCGTCGTGCGGGCCAGCGCATCTGTCAGGGGCTCATCCATCACGTTCGTCCTCGGCGCCCTCATCACTGCGCTCATGCACACGACACAGCACCTGTAGATCACAGTACTGACAAGTTTTGCCGCGGTCTTTCGGTGCCACCGCGGCGTCGCCCGCCAGAAACTGATGTCCCAGGCGGGTGAGTTCGTCTGCCCAAGCCTCCCGCGCAGCGATAAAAGCAGCAGAAGCTGACACGTCCTGACCCAATCCGATATCCCGCGGGAAATCGATCAATTCGCTACGATCGCTCCGCACGCAGGCAAAGGCGATTCCGCCCGCTAAAGGCTCCGCGAGGGCATAAGCGAGCAACTGTGGTTGCGCGGGCCGCGGCAGATCCCATTGCCCGCGGGCGGGCTTTCCGCCGGTCTTGTAATCGATCAGCAGCATCGTCCCGTTCGCGAGACGGTCAACGCGATCAATCTGAAGCTCCAGGGTCAAACCGTCGAGTTGCAAACGGTAAGGGGTTTCGCACGCCACGACTTCAAAATCCGGCCGCGTCAGGTCGAACACCAACCAGGCACCGCACACCCGCTCAAGACGCGCATGCTCAAGCGTCCAACCGGCTGGCGGCATCTCGTTAGCCGCGAGGACCTCACGGACGGCCGCGCGCAGTGCGGCGGCGCGCGCCGTATCGGACAGCGCCTTCACGGCGGCCTGCGTACGGAATTGTCGCCAGAATACCGCGAGGACTTGGTGAACTGACTGCCCGCGCTGACGCGGATCGGGTCCAAGTTCGGGATACTCGGCGGCCTTCGCGCGCAGACGATGGCGTGCGAAGGCTCGGAATGGACAGGCCGACTGGTCGAGCAGCAACGAAGTGCCGCCGCGGATAGTCTCCTGTGCCGTCACGGGCACGGGCTCGTCCGTCACCGCTTCAAGCGGCGAGGCGACCCGAGGCAAGGCCGCCGGTGCAGGATCTGCGCGCAAGCGGGGCGCGCCGAGAGCGAGGCCTTGCACGGCCTGCTGCTCCACGTCACCTGCATGCACCGCGAAGCTCGCCTGCAGACTGCGGGCATAGGTGCTCAACGCCGAAAAACGGGTTGCCGCGACCGTAAACGCCTCGTCACGCAGCGCCGCCGGCACACCGGCTTCTCGCTGAGCCGCATAGGGCAGAAAAGGGCTTGTCTCTTCGAGCTTCGGCCAGGCGCCCGCATGTAAACCAAGCACCCAAACGTGAGCCGGGCCGAGCGCCACCGCCTCAGACAGGGAAAGTATTTCGATGGCATCGAGGGCCGGTGTCGTGCCTGCGGCGCTCCGCATTGCAGCCTGCGTCAGCCACTGCAGTGCCTGCGCGAACGTCTGCGCCGGCAAAACCAAATCCAGCGTGGACACTTCGTCGAGCGCACGCCGCCAACGCTTGAGATCGTCGTCCTCGCTCATCGTCAGCGCCACTGCCCCGGGCCAACCGGCCGCGCCGAGGATGCGTTCGAAACGGGCCAACCATTGTTTGAGATCGAGACGTCTGCCCTGCTCCGCGCCAAGTAGTTGCAGGGCTGACCAAAGATCAGTCAACCCTTCATAACGTTTTGCCCTGCAGAGGGAAGACAACGTGACGGGTCCGACGGGTTCGACGCCCCCCTCCAGCAAGGCTGTCGCAACGCGTACCCGCGCGGACTGCGTGTAAATCCCTTCGCCGAGGTACGGACTCGTGATCAAGCTGGCTGCCGTCACGCGTGACAGTTCAATCGTCGCCTGCAGGATCTGCAGCGCCGTCGCGACCAACATTGACGGCTCGGCGGTGCGGATCGCCCGGTAACCTGGCGCGGTCGTCCCAAAACCCGAGAGGAGCCCGCGCCCAAGCGTCAGGGCCCGGCTTAACGCGCGCTCTAGCGGCCCTTCAAGCGCGGGATCGGCACAGACCAGCACCGGCACATCTGTATCGCCTGTCCGTCGGCCTGCGATGGCCCAGGACACCGCGGCTGCAATTTCCTCGTCGAGCGCTGCAAATTGTGCGTATTGCCAGTTTCCCGCGCGCACTGCGGCAGGACAGGCGCTGGCGGGCGGCAGGAGCCGTAACACCGCCGGACTCGCGTCGTCGAAACCGACGCAATAACCCGCCGTCCCCTGGCGTGGCGCTAAGCGAGGCAGCACGCGACTTTGATCGACGACCGCCAACGTCTCGCAAAGGGCTTGAAAACGCAGACTCCATACCCGGAAAGCGTGCTGTTCTAAGGATCCTCGGTGCGCCAGCGCCGGTATTGGTACGCGGTAACCATGCTGGGTCGCCCACGCACGCTGGGCGAGACGCGCCAATGCCCCGGGCGCTACCGCGGGTAACGCCAACTCCGTGGCAGATTCCGTGATGCAACGCACCCAGAGTGCCTGTTCCTGTGCAGGACTGAGCATGACTTCCGCCGAACCGAGAGCGCCCGGCTGTTCGGCCACCGCGAGCGTCACCCATTCCTGCCAGCTGTAGAGCGACGGTGCCGGCCAGACCGCTAATCCCCGCGCCGCTTGGTCGCGATCGAAAGAAGCCCGCAGGACCGCACCGAGGCGACCGCTCGGGACGACGATCGGCGCGCCACGGGCTAGCGCCTCACGCCAGCGGGGAAACGAAGGCTGGATAGACATGCCGCCTATAGTAGGGGAGGTTCCGCTCGCTTCCCAGAAACCCGGTGGCCTGGGGTGTCGAATTCACCGGGCTCGGCCCTGCGCGGGTAGCGGTCCCGGATTACGGGTTAACCGGCGTCGGTATCGCGTTTGAGCCCGAAAGGTGCGCTCTCGACCTGATTTCGCTACATTACGCTAGCAGCAGCACTCTATTTCTGCCGAAAATGACCGCGCTCGCGTGATTAAAGACCGAGTGCCTGGAACCCGGAAGCCGTTAGTTATGAATAAGACCATCAATCACAGCACCGATGCGCGCGTGACCACCCGCAAGCTGATCGATGACATGCTGAAGCAGCGCCAGCAGATGTTAGTCCTGTTGTGGGAGCTGACTAAGGTGGACTGGCATCACATCGACGATGCCGCAAAGGAAATGGTCGATGAATTTCTGACCATCTTGGTTGACTACATTGCCGCAGGGCACTTCGGACTCTATCAACGGCTGAGCGAAGGCAATGAGCGCCGCAGCCGCGTCGTGGATACCGCGAAAGGTATCTATGACCAGATCGCGTCAACTACAGAATCCGCCGTGAGCTTCGGCGAGCGCTTCGAAAAAGCGGATGAGGAGGCGTTGAACAAGCATCTGGCCGCGGAGCTCTCGCAACTGGCTGAAAATCTGACCACTCGGATCGAACTGGAAGACCAGCTCATCGCCGCCATGGTGGGCGGCAGCGAAGAAAGACCTGACGCGCGGACCAAGCACTGAGGCCGCCTAGCCTTAACCGGGCGCCATCGCCAACTTGGCGCGTATGAGATCTCGGTGGGAAAGATGCAGGAGCTCGCCTATTTTGCGCAGGTAATACTCCTCATACGTGTCTAGGTTTCCATCGGCATACGCTACCTGCCATAAACATTCCAGGAGACGATACTTCGCGTCGCGATCGAGCCCTTCGTTCAACACACGGGTAAAATCGAAAAGCGATATGGATTCTTCCACGGCGCGCGCGGCCTCTTCGATCAGCATCGTCCTTACCGGCTCTTGGACACCGAAGACCTCAGTGGCGGCCTGGGCGATAGCCTGGCGCTCTTCGCGCGTATGATGGTTGTCTGCGCGCGCCACTTCGATCAACAAAGCTATCGCGGCGATCTCGAGCCGCGGCTTCGCGACGGGAGTCACGCCGAGCTCAGCGAAGAACACCTGAATCTGCTTCCACATGCTGACGATCCAAATTAAAAAAACAGAACCATGCCATGACGCGTCTGTTCGTACCAGTCGACCTGAGCCCCGAGACCGAATTGCCCCTGCCGCCGGCGACCGCGCATCGGGTACGTGAGGTATTACGCGCGCGCAATGGCGACGCGCTCGTCTTATTCGACGGCAAGGGCGGCGAATATCCCGCGACTATCCAGACGTGCAACCGCGAGACAGTCACCGTCAGACTCGGTCCGCAGTTGGCACTGGAACGCGAGTCCCCGCTCCAGATCACGCTGGCGCAAGGCATCGCGCGGGGCGAGCGCATGGACTACACCCTGCAAAAAGCGGTGGAGCTGGGCGTTACGCGGATCGTGCCGCTGGCCACTATCCGCAGCCAGGTCAAACTGACGGACGAGCGGGCCGGCCGGCGACACCTACACTGGCACGCCATTGTCATTCACGCCTGCGAGCAGTGTGGCCGTAATCGAATCCCGACGCTCGCACCGATGACCGACGTGGCCGCTTTTGCCGCAGACGATAGCGCCGCCATGCGTCTGATCTTGTCACCCGGCGCGCCTCACGATCTGCGCGCGAGGATCGGGCAGCCGTCCTCTTTCAGCCTGGTTATCGGTCCCGAAGGTGGACTGGACCCGGCTGAAATTGCGCATCTCATTGCGGCCGGCTATCAGTCCGTGCGTTTGGGGCCCCGTGTGCTTCGGACCGAAACCGCAGCCCTGGTGGCGTTGACTACTTTGCAGGTGCTCGCAGGCGATCTCTGCCTGACGTAACGTCCGGCCAGACTTCGCGACTCGGGGATAGCCGGCCAGTACGCTATACTTCGGGCCAGTCTCACTGCTTTACCCATATTGTGACGCCCATGTCGAATGAATCCCACTCCGCTGATCACACGCCCCCTACGCGCCCCGTCACCGGCTTGACCAACCAATCCTGGGGGGGGCGTTTCGATGCCCCCACCGATGCCTTCGTGGCCGAATTTACGGCCTCGGTGGGATTCGACCAACGACTCTACGCCGAAGATATCGCCGGCTCGATTGCACACGCGACCATGCTGACGGCGAGCGGTATTCTGCTGGAGGCGGAGTGTGCGGAGATCGTGGCTGGACTGAACGCTATCCAGGCAGACTGCGATGCCGGAACCTTTCGCTGGTCAGTCGCACTCGAAGATGTACACATGAATATCGAAAGCGCGCTCGTCGCGCGCATTGGCGCCGTTGGCAAAAAACTGCACACTGCGCGCTCGCGCAACGATCAGGTGGCGACGGACATCCGGCTTTATTTGCGGACGCAAATCGACCAATTATGTGTTCAGATTGATCGGCTACTGGGTGGACTGGTCGATCTCGCTGAGCGGGAAGCGGCGACCGTCATGCCGGGGTTCACACACCTGCAGGCTGCACAGCCCATCACCTTCGGCCATCACATGCTCGCCTGGTTCGAGATGATCTATCGGGATCGGGATCGCCTGCGCGACACCCGCCGCCGGCTGAATGTCCTGCCGCTTGGCGCGGGGGCCTTGGCAGGCACCAGCTTCCCCATACAACGCGAGCTAACGGCTCGCTTACTGGGCTTCGACAGCGTAGCTGAAAATTCGCTCGACGCCGTTTCTGACCGCGATTTTGCCATTGAGTTCTGTGCGGCAGGAGCGCTGCTGATGGTGCACTTTTCCCGCATCGCCGAAGAGTTAGTGCTCTGGAATTCTCAACAATTCTCTTTTGTCGATCTCGCGGATGCCTTCTGTACCGGCTCAAGCATGATGCCGCAAAAGAAAAATCCCGACGTACCGGAATTGGTCCGCGGCAAAAGTGGCCGAGTCGTCGGCCATCTGATGTCGCTTATCACGCTGATGAAAGGCCAACCGCTGGCTTACAACAAAGATAATCAGGAAGACAAAGAGCCGTTGTTCGACACCGTGGATACCTTACGTGCTTGCCTTCGTGCGTTCGGCGATCTGATCCCCTCCTTGGAGGTCAACCGCGCGCGCATGCGCGAGGCCGCCGAGAACGGTTTCACGAACGCGACTGATTTCGCTGACTATCTCGTGCGGCAGGGGATCCCCTTTCGCGATGCACATTCCATTGTGGGCGCCGCCGTGCGGCTTGCCATCGAAAAAAAATGCAGACTCGCCGCGCTTAGTATCGACGAATTCAAGGTGCTGCATCCGGCGATCACCGACGGGGTCTACACCATCCTCGATATCGAACAAGTAGTTGCGGCACGCGACCACTTGGGTGGCACCGCGCCGCGTCAGGTCCGCGCGGCCTGTGCACGGGCGCGCGAACGCTTGCGCCAACGCCAACCTGCCTGACGCCAGCGGCGGAGTCGGCGGGCGTGTTATTCGACAGACGCGCGCCCTTTGGGAATCGACGAGTACTCCAGCGAAAGCGCAGAAACATGCGCAGAATGTTCGCGACGATAGGCTGCGCGTTACGTTTTTTCCTACCGGATTCGGTGCTGGCCGCATCCCTTGAACGCGCAGATATTGCGGTTGAGGAAGGGGCCTATCACTATATTTTTGTCGCGACATTGAGTGCTAACCTACAGGCAGTGCGCGGTGTCGTCCTCGATGTCGCAAATTTCTCGCGGGTTAACCACGAAATCCGGCGTAGCCGCCTGCTCCAGCGAATGGATGATTCGTCTTTCAAACGACAAATCATGCTGCGTCATTGCTTGCTCGTGTTTTGCTTTAACTTGGATTTTGTCGAGCACGTAATCCTGACGCCTCACGGAGATATCACGGCAACCATCCTACCGGCCGAAAGTAGTTTCCGACAAGGCACAGCCCGCTGGCACTTCCAGGCGCTCGACGCCCATCACACCCGCATTTCACTGCAGGCCGACCAAACCCCGGACTTCTGGATCCCCCCGGTGATTGGTCCCGTACTGATCAAACATTCGTTTGTCACGGAAGTCGACGAGACCGTCAACAACATCGAGCGCTTTGCCAATGAAAAGTTTCAGTAATCGGATCCTCGCCTGGGCCGCCGTCCATGGCCGCCAGTCGCTCCCGTGGCAACAGATCCGCTCCCCCTACCGGGTCTGGATCTCTGAAATCATGCTGCAGCAAACGCAGGTGGCAACCGTCATTCCGTACTTTGAGCGATTTATGGCTCGCTTTCCCGACTGTGCCTCCTTGGCGGCGGCGCCCCTGGATGAAGTCCTGCACCATTGGTCGGGACTGGGCTACTACGCCCGGGCCCGAAATCTGCATCGCGCCGCGGTCCAGTTATGTGCGCAGCATGGCGGCGATTTCCCCCCGGATATCGAAGCGACGATAGCGTTGCCCGGCATTGGGCGCTCAACCGCGGGGGCAATCCATGCCCTGAGCCGAGGCGCGCGCCACCCCATATTGGATGGCAATGTCAAAAGGGTCTTGGCGCGCCATTGCGCGGTAGCCGGCGTACCGGATGAACCAAAGACGCTCAAGGCCTTGTGGGCCCTAGCAGAGGCGCTAACGCCGACGACCCATGTCGCGGCATACACCCAAGCCATCATGGATTTGGGCGCACTGGTGTGTACACGCCATACACCACGATGTGCGCTGTGTCCGGTGGTCGACAGCTGTGAGGCCTTTCAAGCCGGACAGGTCTCCGAGTTCCCCGCACGCCGCGTTCGTCGCGCCTTGCCGGAGCGCGCCACCCAATTTCTGATCTTGAATAACCCGAGTGGGGAGTGGCTTCTTGAACGTCGTCCGCCCAACGGGATCTGGGGCGGCTTGTGGGGCTTCCCCGAGTTGAGTGCGCAGGAAACGGTAGAGGACTGGGGGCTAAGACATGGACTCGTGCTGCAGCTCTCTCTGCCCGCGCCACCGCCGGTGGTGCGTGTTTTTACTCATTTTCGACTCACGATCTCTCCGGTCCGGGCAACGACAGACACGCGCGCGCGCCGCATCATGGATTCGGACAGGTGGCTTTGGTATAACAATGCCCTGCCCGCCAACGTGGGGCTAGCGGCACCCGTTGCCAGTATCATCGCGCAGTTAAGTGCCGAGCCGAAAGGAACAACGTCATGAATCGGACAGTGAATTGCGTCAAACTTGGACGCGAAGCAGAAGGTCTACCGATGCCCCCTTACCCGGGCGATCTCGGGAAACGCATCTATGCGGAGGTCTCGCGCGAAGCTTGGCAAGGCTGGCTCAAGCACCAGACCATGCTGATCAACGAATATCGGCTGACGCCGATTGAATCGAAGGATCGCAAATTCCTCGAAGCGGAAATGGAAAAATACTTCTTTGGCGAAGGATCTTCGCGACCCGATCAGTTCAAGGCCCCAGAATAGCGGCGAGAATTCTCTGCCGTTCTACGGCACTACCGCGCGTGCCAGCGCGAAACCGACAGGCATAGTAATGCTGCGCGATAGTGCTCGTGGTTGGCGTCCAAGATTGCCTGTGGTCCGCCATCTAGGGCGCGGTCGGGTTGACGGCCTAGGGTGGAGTCGATTAAATACGCGCTCCCCGCCACTCGCGGGCCTTTCTTGAATATTCGGCCAGGTAGCTCAGTTGGTAGAGCAGCGGACTGAAAATCCGCGTGTCGGCAGTTCGATTCTGCCCCTGGCCACCAAAATCAATGACTTACAACACGCTTCGATCATCTCAAAAACTTTGCGTGAGCTAGCCGACGATTAGTCGACACAACACCAGCCGTTCTTGTCTCGTGTCGCGATCGCATACGGTGTTCGCAGACTCGATCAATCGCGATCACTCTGCCGCCGAATAATGCGTTGTGATGCGTCCGGCATGATGCCCCAACAGATTCTGTCTATCTGCAAAGATCACCCCGGCCGCGCGGAGGCGTCGACCAAACGTATGCTTCAAATCATGGACGCGCACCTGCGGTAGCTCCGCTGCCCTACGTGCTTTCAACCACGCGCCATTCAGTATTCGCCGAACCGGCTTGCCGCGATAACTGAACACATGCGTGGAATGTTATTGGCGCATTCCCTCTGTCACCTAACCAGCGATTCGACTCAGCACCACCAGCCGTTCATCTCCATTCTTCACGAAGTTACCCGGCAGGATAAACACCAGTGTCTTCAACATCGGTAGTTTTACCTCCCAAGCCCAACGCAAATTAAAAATTTCCGCATCCCGACATCCGGTGTTGACGACGAACAACGCCCTCTGTGCCACGTGATCTGGCAAACGCTGACACAATTTAGTCTGCTCGTCCTAATCAAGCGAGTACGGTTGGCGCCTGTGGAGATCAGCGAGAAGCTTGATCTTCGGTGCTATCGCCCGCCTCGGCGGTCCCAACGCCGTGCGGAAACGAAGTTGGCCCATATCCCCCGTAAAACCCCACGCTGTTCGCACACCGGCATCTGCTCTAGGGCTCGACTGAGCGCCCAAGAGCCATATGAACGGAGACGTCCACGTACGGATCTTTGAGAGGCCCGACGACAGCTCCCCGGGCCAACTCGACTCCGCGACACGGTGAAAGGTGTGCAATTGAGCGCCAGTCTTTCTTCCTGGACTGAAACCACCAAGGCGAATCGGCTGGAGCCCAACGCGTACCTGCGCCGCGTGTTCACCTTGCTGCTGCAAGCCACCTCGGTCGCCGACATCGAAGCCCGGCTGCTCTGGCACCCACACGAAGACTCAGCGGGAAGCTAGTTCACCGCGCGTTCTCTCGTCAATGACAGAGTTGCTGGACCGTTTACCGTCATTCGCTGCCGACCGGTCGTGCAGACAGAACGTTCCGAAAAATTTAGAACGGATTCGAACGATGCGGAACGGCGTCCGTCCGGGAGTGGCTTCCGGTGATCGCAGGCCTCAAAAAGCTCTACGTCCGCGCAAGCCAACGCCAAGTGAGCACGCGCGGCGCGTTGCTACAGTGACCCGTTCCTATCTTGAGGCACGCGGTGCGAACGGCTAAAGAGATCAAAAACATTGATCTTGTACTGACCTGATTTGCGCTTGGGCGGCTGCTGTGCAGATCGCCAAATCCGCGCACGCCGACCGCTTCCTACTTAAAGGCGCGATGTTGCCAATGATCTGGTTTGACGATGCGCATCGTGACACCCGTGATCTGGATTTTCTCGGATACGGCGAGCCTGACCCAGACGTGATGCTCGCAACCTTAAGAGAAATCCTCGCACGTGACGCTGACGACGGCGTCTCGTTTGCTGTTGGTTTTCGAAGAGTCGATCGACTTCGTGACGCGCATGAATATGACGGCCTCGGGCTGCAACCGACCGATCAAATCAGCGGGGCGCTGAGCATCTTCAACACTCAGAAACACCATCGGGCCGGGGCCACTATTTTCGGCGATAGGTCACAATCCCTACAATTGGACGGATCGCTACCTTACCATTAGCCGAGTCCAAAAGTTACGATCAGCCAATGCCTGAGGATGCCCTTTATTCACGCTAGGCTGCGCCACAATTACTGGAGATATTGGGGCAACTTAGCAGTGCGCTCGCCCCAGTGTGATGGCGGGTCTCGCGGCGACCCCTCGGGCACCCGGCCGCCCACGCCAAAAAAGTTGCAAAGCTCAAGGCATCGCTCCCCACAAACGCCCAGGAGAACCGCGTTAAAGAAACAGTAAGGGGTCACCTACGTCGCGGCGAACCCCGACGCCGCCGACACCCTTCTTTGTTTTTATATTTTGGTCACAGGTAAGTTTTTTTTCGGGACAGGGTAGCACCGCTCGGTGCACGATAGAGCGCATTAAACTAACCAAAAGAGAAGGCGCGACCAATTGCGAGAAGGGATTGAAACGCTGTTCGAATAGGGCGACGATTCAAACTCGCGAGAAGAAAATAGACTGATCGGACGATAGGTTTCTCAGGCTAATCGGCCTAAACTGGGACGCTACGAAACAGCAAGGGCTTTTATGATCGACCGGACGCTACGTGGGCAGACTGCGATCATAGGCATCGGTGAGACGGTCTACTACAAACATGGACAATCCCCGGATAGCGAATTCAAACTTGCCTTGAAAGCGGTCATTAGTGCCTGCCAAGACGCCGGAATTAGTCCACACGAAATCGACGGCTTTGCATCCTATGGCAATGAGCGATCTGAGGCAGGACGGCTGGCCTCCGCGTTGGGCATCAAAGAATTGCGGTTTTCCAACATGTTCTGGGGAGGTGGCGGCGGCGGCGTATGTGGGGCCATCGGCAACGCCGCGGCGGCGGTAGCGACGGGTCAGGCAGATTGCGTGGTGGTCTTCCGTTCGCTTGCGCAAGGTCAATATCAACGTTATGGCCGCAGTGCCGGAGCGTCGGTGGCTGCTGGGGATGATGCGTTCATGTTTCCCTATGGCGTCATATCGCCGGCCCAGCGTTTTGCCATGAAAGTCATCCGCTTCATGCATGACCATGGGATCACTGAGCACGCCCTACGGGCCATCTCGCTCGCCTGCTATCACCATGCTCAGAACAATCCGAATGCGGTCATGCAGGGTCATTTGCTCGACGAGGGAAAATACGACCAGTCTCGTTGGATTATCGAGCCCTTCTTCAGACTTTACGATTGCTGTCAGGAGAATGACGGCGCCGCAGCACTCCTGGTGGTGTCGGCGGACCGCGCGCGGGATTTGCGACACAAGCCTGTCTACATCATGGCCGCTGCGCAGGGTTGCGACGAGCGCAGTGCGGCGCCCGTCCATAACATGCCGCACTACGCGAGTAGTCACTTTGCCCAGTTGGCGCCGCGTCTTTACCGTATGGCGAAACTGTTGCCCGAAGACATGGGTATTGTGCAATGTTACGAAAATTTTACGGGCGGCGTGCTCATGAGTCTCGTGGAGCATGGACTGGTGAAGCCAGCCGAAGCGAACGAAGTCCTCGTCAAGGAAAATCTCATCGCGCCCAATGGCACAATGCCGCTGAATACAAGTGGCGGGAATCTTGCCGAGTGTTACATGCACGGGCTTGAACTGGTGCACGAAGCGGTTCGCCAGATCCGGGGCGTTGCCATCAATCAGGTAACGAGAAATGACGCCGCGATCATCATGGGCGGACCGATGGTCACACCGGTAAGCTCTCTGATCCTCGGGTCGGAGTTGACATTATGAGTGAGACCTATCTTCCTAAGGGCCTGCCACGGCCGAGCGCGGGACCTGACGGGTTGGCCGAGCCCTATTGGCGCGCGACACGCGAAAGTAAACTCGTCATCCAAAAGTGCACCGGATGTGGTGCTTGGCAGTGGGGACCAGAATGGGTCTGTCACCAGTGTCATTGCATGGAAATTGATTGGATCGAAATCGAAGGCAAGGGTCTGATTTATAGCTATGAGCGACCTCATCACCCCGTGCATCACGCACTCACCGGACACGGCGCCTACCTTGTCGTCCTCGTCGAATTGCCGGCTTACGGAAACGTTCGGATGCTCGGGAACTTACTTGGGGATCCGCACCAGGAGGTCGTGATAGGCAGTGCCGTGCAAGCCGTGTTTGAGCCACACGACGAAGGCGATCCCGCGTATACACTGGTGCAGTGGCGCATACGGAGCACCTAGCCCCCGTGCGCTACCGAGTCGACCGATGACATTGCCCCTTGAAGGTGTCCGGGTGCTCGATCTGACCAGTGTGCTGGCGGGTCCCTACTGCACCATGGTGCTGGGCGATCTCGGCGCACAGATTACTAAAGTCGAAAACTTTCCCGTTGGCGATGGTTCGCGTGGATTCGCGCCTCAAGTCAACGGCGAAAGTTATTGCTTTGCCGTCTTGAACCGAAACAAGGAAAGCCTAGCGCTCAATCTTCAGGATCCGCGAGGCCGAGAACTTTTTCTGCGGCTTGCCGCCGACACCGACATCGTCACCGAGAATTTTAGACCGGGGGTCGCCGCGCGTCTCGGTGTCGATTATGCGGCCGTACGCGCTCGGAATCCGAACGTGATCTACGCCTCTATATCAGGATACGGTCAAACCGGGCCTTACGGTCACAAGGGTGGTTACGACATCGTCGCCCAGGGCATGTCGGGGATCATGATGATGACCGGCTATCCTGGGGGGCGGCCGGCTAAAGTCGGGATCGCCATGAACGACATCGCGGGCGGCGCCACCGCACTCTACGGCATCCTCGGTGCCTACATAGGCAAATTACGAACTGGAGAAGGATGTTACCTGGAGACCTCGTTGCTCGAGGCGGGACTCGCTTGGACCTTTTGGGAGGCTGCGGCGATGTTCGGCGCGGGAGAACAACCCACGCCATCGGGCACCCGCCACCGTCGCTCGGCACCCTATCAGGCCTATCGGACACGTGATGGTTATGTCACTGTCGGGGCCAATACAGCCCGCCTTTGGCGCGCCTTCTGCGTAGAGATCTGTGCGCACCCTGAATGGCTCGATGAGCCCCTTTTTGTTGACGTCGACGCCCGCTTAAAAAATGTCGAACGGCTTGAGCAAGTGGTCGAGGCGGTATTCATGACGCAGGATACCGAACATTGGGTCGCGAAGTTTGACGCGGCGGGTATTCCGGGTGGCCCGGTTTATACCTATGCGCAGGCGCTAGCGGATCCGCACGTACGTGCGCGCGCCATGGTTGTCGAGGTGGAGCATCCGTTAATCGGGCGCATGAATATGTTGGGCTTGCCGTTAAAGTCAAGCAGTGCGCTCACCGCCATTCGACAACCGGCCCCATGGCTAGGTCAGCATTCGGCCCAGACCTTAACTCGACTCGGCCTCAATCCGCGGGAAATTGAAGCACTGTTCGCGGATCGGGTGGTTTATGACCGCCAATACATAAAAGCGTCTTGAAGCGCAGGCACGCGTGAAGCGATGTCGCAAACGGTCGGTACTGCAACTTTGCCATGGGTCGGCGATCACAAGCCCGTGGGCTTGTTCGGATGTCTAGATACAATGGGTGCCAACACGCACGACGTCGCGGCGTAAGCGCATTAAGGTCTCGCCGGTCGCGCGCAGGCGCGTCCGAGTTCCGTGCGATGCCAATCAAGGTCTCGGCACGGGTTATATACAGAATCGAAAGCCGCCTGCGAGCGGTTTTCGCGACAGCCGCTGGTAACTTGGGACAAGGCAGGAGAACACATGATTCGTCTGGAATTTGCGCTCCGTAGAAAGCCCGGGATGTCCCGGCAGGATTTTCAGCAGTATTGGCGTGAGGTGCACGGCCCGCTCGTCGCGCGACACGCAACTACACTGAATATCCATCGCTATATACAACTTCATACGCTGGACTCTCCAATAAATGAGGCTCTCGCGCACGCACGCCGGGGGATGGAGCCTGCCTATGATGGAGTCGCGGAGTTATGGATGACCCATCCGAAATCCCTGGAAGCATTCGACACGCCCGCAGGTCGTGCAGCCGCGATGGAACTGCTCGAAGACGAAAAGAACTTCATCGATCTGGCCAATTCTCCTTTGTGGTTCGCCCACGAATACCCACAGGTTAATCCGACCGAATACATGGTCGCGACGGAGCACAGTCCGTTAGTCAAACTTTTCTTCTGTCTTCGGCAGTGCGCGAATCAAAGCCTTGAAGAGGCACAATTCTACTGGCGGACAAATCATGGCCCGCTGATCCGAGGCGTCTCAGCAGGATTTAGAATGCAACGCTACCTGCAAGTTCATTATTACCACCATGAACTTGAGCCTCAGTTGACCGGCCCACGGGGGACACGGACGCTGCCCTACGCTGGGCACGCCGAGGCCTGGTTCAACCATGCCGATTTGCTGACCATGGCAAATATCCCCGAGGCGACCCGGGCTATGGAACTCGCGATTGAAGATGAAACCAAATTCATCGACTTCCAACGCTCGGCCATGTGGATCGGGAAGGAGCATGTCTTTATCGACCGTCGATAGAGACGGAATGCGCGCCGGCAAGGTTTGCGGCGCGCGCCGTCGCGCGTACAAACGCCCACGAAAGACATCACACGATTAGTTTTTCGCACTCTGGATGCAAAAAAAATAATTCCCTCTGATGCCGGTGCGACCATAATTAAGTGCGGTCCTTGTTTCGTGATATTTTGGCTGACGGCAGGATAGAGACATTCGCGTGACCGTCGAATACCTTCAGCCGGCGCGCTTTCAGCACGCCACGTGCTGAGGTTTTACCGTTCGGCTAACAGACAAAAATCTAAACGGTGTTTCCCCGGTGGTCCGCGCAAGCGAACAACGCGACTGAGTTACTGATCTGTGCCAATAGGCCACGCGGACTCGGAAATATTCTGCGCTGGAACGGCGATAGACTTCGCCGCCGCGGGCGACGGCGCAGATTAAACGGGCTGAGACAGTTTCATACGTGACAGGCAACGCACTTAATCTCGATCATGAAAAGTACCGCCCCCAGACTTGTCATTCACGAAGAGCGCCCAGGCTTCGGATGGATAGACGGCCTCGTTATTTTAGCCTTGCTCGGCCTGTTCTGGAGCGCGCTACACTTCGGTAAAGGGATGTTGGTCAATTTTGACCCAGCGACCCAGCAGCCGCTGAGCCGCTCACCCCTCGAGATCCCCTACTACGCGGGTCGAACCTTGATGCGCATGTGGATCGCCTTCGGCTTTTCACTGTCTTTTGCCGTATCCACCGGCTATCTGGCGGCCAAGAACACAAAAGCACGTGCCTTCATTCTTCCTGCATTGGATATCCTACAGTCAGTCCCTGTCCTAGGCTTCCTCTCGGCGACCGTCGCCGGCTTCATGGCATTATTTCCGGGGAGTTTACTGGGCGTCGAATGTGCCGCGATTTTCGCCATTTTCACCGGGCAGGTCTGGAATATTGCATTCGGTTTCTACCACTCCATGGTGACAGTGCCGAACGATATGCAGGAGGCGGCATCGATTTACGGGCTCACCCGCTGGCAGCGTTTCATGACCGTCGAATTACCGGCTTCGGCGCACAGCCTGATCTGGAATTCCATGATGGCTTTCGGGGGCGGATGGTTCTTTGTCGCCCAGAGTGAGGCCATCAGCGTCATGAACAAAGATATCAAGCTCCCCGGGCTGGGATCTTATATGGCACAGGCGCTCGAACGGGGAGATAACAGCGCCGCCGTGTGGGCTATCGTCGCCATGATTCTGCTGATCCTCATCAGCGATCAACTGGTCTGGCGCCCGCTGCTCGCGTGGGCCGACAAATTCAAGGTAGAGCTGACGGAATCGTCCTCGCCACCCACGTCTTGGATCTACAACCTATTCCGTGGCGTCTATATTTTTACCTGGCTGCATGATCGGATCGGGCGTTGGGTCGAACGCCTGCTGCGTCGGCGGAAGCGAAACTGGAAAAGGCGCCCGCTTAAGAGCCGACGCCTAGGCACTTGGCTGTGGCGCGGGGTCGGCACCGGACTGGGCCTATGGCTCGGACTCCAGGTGCTCGCCGCAGCGCTTGATGCTGCACACGCCTTGCAGAGTGCGCTGACCTTCAAGCTCATCGGGCATATTGCGTGGCTAGGCGCGTTAACGCTGCTCCGTGTGGTTTCTATGTTGACGTTGGCGACGCTCATCTGGACGCCCATCGGTGTCTGGATTGGTTTTGAGCCAAGAGTCGCCCGCTTCGCACAACCACTGGCCCAGATTGGAGCCTCATTTCCGGTCAATATGACTTTCCCGATCGTGGTCAGTTTCTTCGTCGCAAACCGCATCAGTATGAACTGGGGCAGTATCCTGCTGATTGCCATGGGCACACAGTGGTACATCCTGTTCAATGTCATCGCGGGGGCGATGGCAATCCCCAATGATCTGAAAGAGGCCGCTCTGGTCTACGGCCTGCGGAATTGGAACTTGTGGCGAACCCTCATTTTGCCGGGAATATTTCCCTTTTGGGTAACCGGCGCGTGTACAGCGGCAGGGGGGGCTTGGAATGCGAGCATCGTCGCCGAGCTCGCCACTTGGGGCGAGACGACTTTAAAGGCGGACGGGTTGGGCGCTTACATCGCCGCGGTGACGAGAACAGGGGATAGCCCCCTCATCGTCGCGAGCATCGGCGTCATGTCTTTTTTCGTGATTGTGATGAACAAATTTATCTGGCGTCCCTTGTATGGCTTCGCCGACCGCCGTTTCAGACTGGATTGAATCCGATGAACATCACCCCATCAGACAAGGATGACCTACCACCAGTCGCAGAGCTTTGTGCGGTCAGCAAAACCTTCAATACGGCGGGCGGGCATGAGTTGAAAGTGCTGGAGAACATCAATCTTGCCGTCCATGACGGTGAGTTCCTGGCCTTGCTCGGCCAGTCGGGTTCCGGCAAGTCAACCCTTCTTCGGTGCCTCACAGGTTTAGTGGCACCGAGTGCCGGCAGGGCGCTCAGCGGCGGGAAAACGTGCCACGGGGTCAATCCCGAGGCTTCCATTGTCTTTCAGACCTTTGCCCTTTATCCCTGGCTAACCGTCGAACAGAACGTCGCCGTGGGCTTAATGGCTCGGAACGTGACGTGGGCGGCCCGCGACGCAGCGGTCGACCGCGCCATAGAGCTTATCGGCTTAGGCAATTATCACACTGCATATCCCCGAGAATTATCGGGTGGCATGCGTCAACGCGTCGGTATCGCGCGCGCATTGGTTGCACAACCCAAGCTCCTATGCCTCGACGAGGCCTTTAGTGCCTTGGATGTGTTGACCGGCGAGAATCTGCGTCAGGAGCTCCTGACGCTGTGGCGGAGTCCGGAGAGCGGGCTCAGCTCTATTTTTATGGTCACGCACAACATTGAGGAAGCCGTGGAGATGGCGACCCGAATCGTGGTCCTGTTTCCGAGACCTGGCCGTATTGGGCTGGTGCTCGACAATCCTCTACCCTACCCGAGAGACAGTCGGGATCCCGAGTTTCAGCGCTTGGTGAGTGTGATACACGAATCTATTACCACCATGGCGTTACCTGATCTGCCGCAGGATATCCCTCTCTCAGGACAACCAGTTTCGCGGGGACGATCGCGCATGGAGTCGATTCCGCTCGTTCCCGTTGGCCAAATTCTGGGCTTGATGAGCATTCTTCGCGACTCGCCGGAACTGTCCAATATTTACGACATCTCGGACGAAATCGGCAAAGAGTTCGGCGAGACCATTGCGATTGTTAAGGCAGCGGAAATTCTCGATTTTATCGACACACCCCAACAGGATGTCCGGTTTACGGAATTGGGTCGCCGGTTCGTAGACGCCGATCGCCTAGCACGCCGCGAAATTTTCAAGGCGCAGGTCCTCAAGCTCCGACTCTTTCAGATCATCATCGCGACCCTCGAGGAGACCGAGGAGGTCGAAGCGGATCAGGTGATTCAGGATATTGCGAGCGCGCTGCCCTACGACAATCCGGAGAAGACTTTTCAGACGATGGTCGCTTGGGGACGATATGCAGGCCTGATGGACTTCAATGCCAATACCCGGACAGTCTTCGTTCCTGAGGGCGACACCGGTGAGTATGTCCCGATGTAGGCAGCGCGCTCGCCAGAAGGCATCTGGCATGATGAAGCGGGGTGCGCCCGTCGGGGGGCTTTAATTAATAAAGGGGATGTCGTAGTTTTTGGAACACCGCCGGTATGCCCTGGCTGCCGGCGGCTGAGACGAAGGGAACGGGGTGGAGATGCCGACGAGGCGCCACCTCCGTAATGACCTGGTGCTGGCGGCAGTCGATCACCACAGCCTCCAAGGCCCGCGATAGCTGCTCGAATCGGTCGATAAGCATGGCCGTTGGTCTGACAAGCTTTACCCGCGCATCTCCAGCGGGAGCTGCGAGCGAGATCCACCCACTCGCTACGAGCGCATTAAAGTGAGGACGGAGTCCCATCGGGCTGTGAGGTACCTCAGTGAAAAGCCGCTTGACGGTCAGCGGCGGCTCACTCTCCATCACAGCCACCAGAATATCCAACGCGATCGAACCATAAGCGGCCGGCAGATAAACACTGGCGTGTTGCCGGATTCTAAGGAGCAGCGTGATCGCGAGCATGCAGGTGAGTATAGACCAAGTTTTTCTTTTAGCAACTTGATGGCTGCTTTATGGGCGCTCGAAGGTCCAGTTCTGCGGCGTTTCCCGTCGTGCGCGGAAAACCGACCGCGAAAAATTCCAGGCGATCGTTTTCCGCACAGATGAAATCTGCCACAGGTTCGGATGACCGCCGCACCGATCAACCACACTCCCCGGTTCATCGTCGATGTCGTACCCGCGCAGTGCGAGCCCAGATATGGCATAAAGGTGCCAATAGGCAAATCCGGGGAAGCCATGTCAGTCGCTATTCGAACCGAACGTCTAATCGAGGAAACCGCGGCCGTGGCGCGGGTAGAGAGCGGAATGACTCTCGCCATCGGGGAACCGGCTCCTGCCGCGTTGATCCGGCAAATCATTCGGCGGGGAATACGCGACCTCACCGTAGTTGGGAGCGGGCTCGCGCTGGATCTTTTAATCGCGGGGGGTTGCGTGCGTAAAACCATCAGCTACTACGCGGGGGGCGGCGTCCGGGTTGCGGTAGCGCCGATGTTCAGGCGGGCCGCCGAACGCGGTGAAATAAACGTCTGGGAATGCGACGAAGGGATCCTGACCAGTGGACTCGAAGCTGCCGGCAAGGGCTTACCCTTCATGCCCTGGCGCGGCGGGGTCGGGACTTCACTGCCCGAAATCAACCCGGATCTAAAGCTTTTCCAAGATCCCATTCGGGGCGAAACCTTGCTCGCCGTACCCGCCATCAAGGTAGATGTCGCGCTCCTGCACGCCTCGCTCGCTGATGTCTACGGCAATGTTCAGCATCGTGGCGGACCGGGATGGATCGATCTCTTCCTCCAGCGGGCAGCAACGTACTGCATCGTACAAGTGGAAAAAATCGTGCCGAATGAACAAATCAGGGCAGATCCCTGGGCCACCACCATAGGACGAGCGGACGCGGTGGTCCGCTTGCCGTGGGGCGCTCATCCTTGGTACAGCCGGGGTTGGTACATACAGGACACGCCGTGGCTCTCGCAATATGTCAGTGCCGCAACGGCCGCCGCGGACCGTGACGAACCGGCCGCCTTGCAAAGCTTGCTAACCGAATATTGTCGGCAGCCGCAGTCTCATGCGGAATATCTGGCCCGCATTGGCTTGCCTCGCCTACTGGCACTCCACGAATACTGAGGAGGTAGACGTGTCGTTATCCTATTCAATCCCGGAGATGCTGGCTTGTTTGCTCGCGGCAGATCTCCGCGACGGAGAAGAGCTGCAGGTTGGTGTCGCACTCCCCATTCCCGAAGCCGCGGTGCGCCTCGCGCACCTGATGCACGGGCCAAACATGGAATTAATTTTTCTGGGCGCGCGGATGAACGTGCACCATCTCGAGCAGATACCGATGCCCGCTTTCGGTTGGGACTGTCGTGTGGTGCGATGGGCAGAGTCCTTCAGCGACCGGGGTCATCGCTTTGACCAGGTAAAAGATTGGGGGCGTCGCGTATTTTTCGTCGGCGGAATCCAGGTCGATCCATACGGCAATACCAACCTCATTGGGGTAGGCGATCAATACACGCGCCTCAAATTCCGCGGTCCGGGCGCCGTGGGCACGCCGTCGCTGACCACGCATGTGGGCCGTTATTACATCGTACTGAACAGTCACACCCCTCGTACGTTTGTGCCCCGGTGCGACTTTATAAGTAGTGTTGGCTGGGGCGACGGTGGCCCGGAAGGCCGATCACGATTAGGCCTTCCGGGTGGCGGTCCCAAATATTGCCTTACGCCGTTGTGCGTGATGGATTTCACCGAGACGGAAAAACGTCTGCGCCTAGTCTCCCTGCATCCCGGGGTGACGCTCGAGCAGGTGCGCGCGCAAACCGGTTTCGAGTTGGTGGTCCCGCCATGGATTCCGATCACTTCTCCACCCTGCGCTGAGGCCCTTCGCATCCTGCGAACACGTGTCGATCTGGCGGGTGCCTTACGGACGTGACACTCCCCCTCAGCATGGCTCGGGCCTAGAGAGCCCGCCTGAAGCGGCAAAGCGCATCGCGGCGCCCGTAGCACCCCTGGTTACGTGTATTGAATTGGCTCGTCGGATAACTTACCCTCGCTCGCGCTAGGCCTGTGGGCGACCATCGCCACGGGGACCGCCCGTCGCCGCCCCGAAAAATCACCGCTTTTTCAACTGCTCACCAGGCCGTTCACCCATATCGCTTATGCAAGAGAACGCACCGCTCGACGATGATCGGGATCACCACGGATCTCATCCGTTATTAATGACCGTTGGCGCTATTGGCGTTGTCTATGGCGATTTGGGCACCAGTCCCCTGTACACCTTTCAACAGACCATGCAGACGCAAGGCCTGCCGGCCAGCACGGAATCGATATTCGGTTGTATTTCGCTCGTCTTCTGGGCCTTGCTGATGGTGGTCACCGTCAAATATATCTGGGTCATCATGCGCGCCAGTAACGACGGAGAAGGCGGCATCTTCGCGCTCATCGGCCTGCTGCGGGCGCGACCCATCGGATCCACACGCGCCATGATTCTGGCCACCACCAGTATTGGGATCGCGGCCGCGGCACTCTTGTTCGCCGACACGCTCATTACGCCCGCCCTATCGGTCATGTCGGCTGTCGAAGGGATCGAAATCATGTACCCGGACGCCGATCACTGGGTAGTGGGTATTTCCGCAGTGATCCTCCTCATGCTGTTTCTGTTGCAGCAATTTGGAACGGCGATTATTAGCCGATTATTTTCTCCGGTAATGCTTGTCTATTTCTGCACGATAGCGGTGCTCGGTAGCCTGCAGATTTGGCAGACACCCACAGTATGGGCCGCCTTGTCTCCGCACTTCGCCGGCCACTTATTGATCGAACTCTCCTGGGGGGAGCGGTTTGCCCTGCTCGGCAATATCCTGCTGGCTTTGACGGGCGCCGAGGCACTTTACGCCGACATGGGGCATTTCGGACGACGTCCCATTGCGCGGGCGTGGACATTTTTTGTACTCCCGTCGGTGATGCTCAACTATTTAGGACAGGGCGCCTGGATGGTTCGGACGCAACATTTTTCCACGGCCAACAGTCCTTTTTTCCTGATGGCCCCTGATGGCTGGCTATGGCCGATCATCCTCCTCTCGGTGTTCGCCTGCGTAATTGCCAGCCAGGCCGTGATCACGGGCACGTTCTCCATGGCGAGCCAAGCTATCAAACTGCACTATCTGCCGCGACTTAAGATTGAACACACGTCAGCCGTGGAGCGCGGTCAAATCTATCTTCCGCGAATCAATTTTCTGCTGACCATCGGTTGCATACTGCTCGTGTTGACGTTCCGATCCTCCTCGGCACTCGCCGCCGCGTTCGGCTTTGCGGTCGCCGCGACCATGATTGTCACGACGATCGTCTTTCTGCCCGTTATGCATTACGTGTGGCACTGGCCGGTGCGCCGCATCCTCATCATCGGCCTCTGTGCGGCACCACTGGATTTCGTTTTCTTCGCGGCCGCCTCTACCAAGCTGCCGGAGAGCCACTATCTCACTCTGATCATTGCGATAGTTGTCGCGTTTCTGCTGGTGGTATGGCAAGTCGGCAACCGTTATCTGACCGCGCTGGCCCAACGTCTGGATATGCCGGTCTCGCTATTCGCCGACATGATCAGCGATCGCACAGATTTGCATTTCCAACAACGTCCTGCACTTTTTTTCCAGAACCTACCTCCCCAGCCAGGCGGAGAAGAAATCACGCCGAACGCACTCCTGCGGCAGGTTCAACTGACGTCCATGCTCTATCAACCCACCGTGATCGTCGATTTCAATACAACCAATGCACCACGCGTCCGCGAAGAACTGCGCGTGAAGGCAATGGGATACCCTAACCGTATTCATGTCGTAACACTTTCCTTCGGTTTTGCCGAAGAGCCTTCTCTCGCACCCGTGCTCGAATATGGACGCGGTCAGGGTTGGTGGGGCAAAAAAGAAGAAGAGTTGGTGTACTACCTCGGTCGTGAAGATCTCCGATTTGCAGAAAGAGCAGAAGGAAAAGGTCTTCCTGGTTTCGTCAAATGGCCTTTCGCCTGGTTGCACCGACAGGATGAAAGTCTGGCGCGCACCCTCCAAATCCCGGCGACCCAGTACGCTGAACTGAGTATTACTATCGATATTTGAACGTATCGCTGATCCCTTGATGCGAGATCAGGAACCGTTATCGGCGTAGAAGAAGCGACAGACGGCCGTTCGCGTGAGCCGCGGGGATGAAAATGGCTGGACCTGCGTTCCTGCGCCCGCCACAATCGGTCAGTCACCCCGCAATCGGAGAAGCTTGGCATGCCGAATCGCGTCCGTATTCTCGTCACTACCTTCCTCTCCATGTTGTGGGCAGGCCCGTGCCTAGCGGGCACAGGTTTCTACACCGTTCAACAGGCGATAAGCGGGAAAGAAGTCTACGAACGCCAGTGCGCGGAATGTCATCATCTCAGCCTACGTGGTACCGGCCATGGCCCCACCCTCGCCGGTCCGGATTTCCTGACGCAATGGGGCGGGCAATCGGTCGCATCGCTGACCATGTTGATCCAGACCCAAATGCCTGCAGGCGCGCCCCACTCGCTACGGAGGGAAGATTCCGTGGCCATCACGGCCTATATCCTGCAGGTAAACGGCGCGCCCGCAGGACCCCAACCGCTCAACGCATCGGCGCCACAAGAGATTGGCGCGGTCGTGAAGGGGAGCGTACGCCCAGGGACCGGGAAGGCAGCAACCTTCCATAGCTGGGCGAACGCGGGGACCATTTCGGAAGAAGCGAAACATGCACGCGGGGCGATCAATCATCCGCTGACCGGGTATGTAGCGGTGAGCAATGAGATGCTTGCGGCTCCCCCGGATAGCGATTGGCTAAGCTGGCGTCGGACGCAGGACAGTCAGGGTTTCAGTCCGTTGAAATCCATCACACGCGAAAATGTGCGCACGCTGCGTCTCGCCTGGGCGCTCACCATGCACGAGGGAAGTAATCAGGGCACGCCCCTTGTCCATGATGGCATCATGTTCCTGACCCATCCCGGCAATGTCATCCAGGCCCTAGATGCCACCAATGGTGAGTTGCTTTGGGAATACACCTATGACTATCCACCCGCGTCACGCACGCTCGGTGGTCCGACCAAAAACATCGCCCTGTATGGTGATAAGGTTTTTCTAGCGACCTATGACGCCGCTATCGTCGCACTCGACGCCCGCACGGGGAAACGGGTGTGGCGCACCGTCAAGGCCGATTATCAGCTGGGGTTTACCCATACTGCGGGCCCTATCATCGCCGATGGCGTGGTGATCAGTGGCATCAACGGCTGTGAGCGGTACAAAAAAGAGGGCTGCTTTATCACCGGCCATGATCCGGATACCGGCAAGGAATTATGGCGGACCTCTACCATCGCCAAAGGCGACGATCCCAACAATGCGACGTGGGGCAAGATCCCGCCCGAACTGCGGGCTGGCGGCGATACGTGGATTGCGGGCAGCTATGATACGCAACGCAAATTGATTTTTATGGGCACTTCGCAGGCCAAACCATGGGTGGCGAAAAGTCGGGGGATGACCGTACTTGACGCCGCCCTGTATACCAATTCAACGCTCGCGCTTGAGCCTAAAACCGGCAAAATTGTTTGGTATTATCAGCATATACCGGGTGAAACCCTCGATATGGAAGTCGGCTTCGAACGCGTCCTTTTCGACCTCGACGGGAAACCCCTCATGGCGACTGTCGGTAAAGACGGCATCCTGTGGAAACTCGATCGTGCCACGGGAGCCTTCGTCGATTTCACCGAAACTATCTATCAAAATATTTTCCAACCGCTTGATCGGAAAACCGGTCAACTGCATTACCGGCAAGACATCATTGAAGCCAAATTAGGCGACACGATCTCCGCGTGCCCGAGCATCTATGGGGGCCACAACTGGCAGTCGAGTGCCTACAATCCCATCGCCCATACCCTCGTGATTCCCTTCCACCAACTGTGCGTGGATATGGTCGGGCGTAAGGTCGACATGACGGAGGGCAATGGGGGTTATGGCGGTGAGTCTCGGGTCTATCCCATGCCAGGTAAGAAGGGCATGCTGGGTCGTCTCGCGGCGTGGGATCTGCGCACGATGCAAGAAACCTGGAAATATGAGCAGCGTGCGATGTTCCTGACCGCCGCGCTCAATACCGCTGGCGGACTCACCCTTATCGGCGATGTTGATCGCTACTTCAAGGCATTCGACCTCGAGAGCGGCAAGCCCCTGTGGCAAACCCGCCTAGGCGCAGCCCTGCATGGTTACCCCATCACCTACGCGGCCAAGGGCAAACAGTATGTCGCGGTACAAACCGGCATGGGCGTCTTCAAACTCGTGACCGCGCAACAGAGCCCTGAGATCTACCAACCTAACGGTGGCAATGAGCTCTATGTCTTCGCCCTCCCGGACTGACCGGGCCGCAGCCCGGCAATCGCGCGGGTGCGGCGAGCAGCCGGCGCTGGAAAGTCCGCGCTAACGGGCCACCGGTTGGTGCAGGCGTTGATAGGCCTCGTCGCCGACCCGGCCGACCACCCCTCGACCGAGTGAATCCGCCGCCACAGCCGCCGCGAAAAGGCTCGCCGGGGTGACCGGAAAGGGCTCATTCTGCAGAAAGGCCATCGCGGTCGCTCCGACCATCGCTGCCATCAAGTCTTCGGTATCCGAAACCTTCAGCGACAGGTGGCCATAATGGGCAGGCAATCCCACCGCTGCGCAGAACTCCGCGACGCGCGCAGCCTCATCGAGCTTCGACTCGAGTACCAGCTGAGTCAATAAGCCAATCGCCACCATCTCGCCATGCAGGTAGGTCGCGTGAAGTTGGGGTAGCACGGTCAAGCCCTGCGCCACCGCGTGGGCGCCGGCCAGGCCTCCGCTCTCAAAGCCGATTCCGCTCAACAACGTATTAGCCTCAACCACATGTTCAAGCGCCACGGTGACCTGTTGCGCACGGACAGCTGCGACAGCCGCCACACCGTCCGCATACAACGTCTTGGCACAAAGCTCGCCAAGTGCCGCCGCCGCCAAGGTTGGACGCGCCGCCAGCATGGAGCGTCCCGCCGGATTTTCAATGCAAGTCCGTGCCTCGTACCATGTCGCAAGGGCATCGCCCATCCCGCTGACCAGATAGCGCACGGGTGCCTCCGCGACGACTTGCGTGTCGACAACGACAAGCACTGGATTCTGAGGGAAAAATTCCAGCAACTCCGTAACCCCTGCGGGCGTATAGATCACCGAAAGTCCGGAGCACGGCGCATCGTTGGAGGCCAGCGAGGGGCAACTCACCATGGGGATCCCTAACCGATAGGCAATCGACTTTCCGGCATCCAGGCATTTACCGCCACCGACCGCGACCAGACAATCCGCGGAGAACTGTTGGATTTTGATTTCCACAACGGCCTTATCAATTTCGGCGTAGGAGCACTCGCCGCCGAAAATCACCACCCGACTGTCGATCCCGGCCGCTTCCAGGCTACGCTTGATGCGGACGCCTTCCCGTCGTTCGCCACCCGCGGTGATCAGCAACGCGACGCGTCGCGCCGGCACCAGCCCAAGATACGTGCCTAGGTGATCGAGCACGCCCGCGCCTTGTATATAACGCGAAGGCGCGGCTAGGACCTGCGGCAGCGTGTGCTGCCCGCCCGAAGACTGTTGGTAAACGACTTCCGGTTGAAAGGTCTGCGGTTGGTGCATGTTTAGTTCTCGCGCGATAGTGGCTCCGAGCGATAGCGTACTCCGAGTCCCCTATGCCCACCACTCCCTCCCCACGCAAGACGCTGAGGCGCCCCGAAGGCCCGAATAGCGCATCAATACGTGCGCCAGACAGATTCTGTGGCACGCGCGCCCAGCCGGTTAGACGATGCAGCGCCATTTCGATAGGATGGCGCCATCCTCAGCCCTCACTGCCGAAAAGGACCTTTCCCATGTGTAAAGTTTGTGGTGATGACACGCATGTGTCGCAAGATTCCCGTCGCCATTTTCTGCGCAACAGCGCGCTCGCGATGGTCGGCACCCTAAGCATGCGGCTCGCCGTCGCGGCCGATGCCCGGTCATCCCAGGCGCCAAACGCTATCCCCCCGGCGGAAGCGCTGAAACACTTGATGGCTGGGAATGCCCGATACGTGGCGAACACGCCGCGTGAACGGGATTTTTCGTCCGGTCGGCCCGCCCGCGCTAAGGCGCAATTCCCAATCGCCAGCATCTTCGGTTGTTCGGATTCACGTATTGCACCAGAACTTGCCTTCGACCAGGGACCCGGTGCGCTGTTCGTGATGCGGGTGGCGGGCAACATCGTGACGCCGGACTTACTGGCCTCCCTCGAATATGGGGTGCAGTTTTTAAGCACGCCACTCGTGATGGTATTAGGCCACACAGGATGTGGAGCAGTAGATGCCGCGATCAAGGTAATCAAAAATAACACGGTGCTGCCTGGCCACTTACCCGGTCTGATTGACGCCATCAAACCCGCGGTCGTCGAAGCGGAACGGGTCCCTACGGATCATCTCCTCGATGCGGCTATCGTGACGAATATCCGTCGGCAGGTCGCGCAACTGAAGGAAGCCGGCCCGATCGTCGCGCAATATTATCAGGATCGAAAAATCGATATCGTCGGTGCGGTCTACGATCTCAAAACGGGAGTTATCAAGCAGGTTTAACGAGTTCTCTCGCTCAAATCGGTAGCAGCGGAAATGAAATCGCGACATCCCCACTATAGGGATTGGCGTGCAGCGACAAAATCCACAGACTGAGAAATGCCGCCACGGTGTACACCGCAAGGGCTGTGACGCCGGCAGCGGGTCTATCGGCATGCACGGCGGCGATCGCCAGTTGGGACATCGCCGTCAACATCAGGACCAGTAACCACTTATATCCCACGCTCTTGTCCATGCCGATGGCCAACCGCGTGTCGCGTGCGTCCTGCAGATCATCGAAGGTTTTCCATAATTGCCCGACCATGAGCGACGGATTACCCGAGCGCCCAATTGCAATAATGGCGACGCGTATTTTTTGCGTCGCATTGACGACGTCCGGTGCCGGGGTCCGGCTTCCATGCGCACCCCATTCATCAGCACGCACCGCCCGCTCATAAGCAGAAAGGGCCTCACGCAGCGGGGTATCATTGAGCGCGGCGGGACTCGTAAAGGCGACGAGCTCGGTCAACGCGCTGCGTTCGTGCACGGCGGCTGCCCCTGCACGCTCCCAGACAGTCCACACATCTGCCGCGACAAAGCCAACACTCAACGCCCACACCGTGGCAACGCCGGTCATGAATGTCGCAACCGGAACCGAATCCACAACGCGCGCCGTTCGCCGGTGAAAATAGCTCAACCCCCCTAAGGCGAGCGCGTAAGTCAGGGTCGCGAGACCGACCGCCGATCCAAGCAGGGCGAGCGCCGAGGCATCAAACACAGCATGGAACAACTCGTTAATCATGGTTACGCCTTTGTTGGATACGTCCGGGAACGCGAGGGATCGTTGAACGGACCGCCGATCACTGAATACCGCACACATCCCGCGTCATCTGATTTTCGATTCGGCTTTCTGTCGATCCTTTTGCTTATGCCATGATAAGCGGCTTACAGGCGTCGGCGAAGTGACCGTGACCACGGGGACTCCTTCAGTGACCACCCGCTCGATCGAAAAAAACGGGATAATCGACATTTATCGTGACCTTTTCAACAGGGCCCCTCCCGGCAGAACGCAATGATGTCCGCACGCCACCTCACCGTAAATAATGAGGCAATTGACCCTTACACCGCCGGCAACACGCGCCCACCGGTTGGATGGCGGCGCAGTCTCGACCTAGGGCTCGGGCGGTGCGATGTCGTCTGATGATCTCGCGGGCGCGGCAAAAGTACCGCCGGCGACGGCACTTTTTTGGTTCTTGAAGATTATCGCAACCACCCTCGGGGAGACGGCGGGAGATGCGGTTTCGCTCTCGATGCAGCTGGGTTATCTACGGAGCACGCTTCTATTCGCGGCACTCTTTAGCGCTGCGGTCGCCACCCAGATCACGGCCAGCCGTTTCCACCCATTCCGCTACTGGTTGACCCTTATGGCGACGACGACCCTCGGGACCACCCTTGCGGATTTCGCCGATCGTTCTTTGGGGATGGGTTACCCCGGTGGTTCGGCCCTCCTCCTGTTACTGTTATTGGGCTGTCTGGGTGTATGGCATGGCACCCTGGGGACAGTCGCGACGGACAACGTCCGTTCGCGTCGGGAAGAGCGGTGGTACTGGACGACCCTCATGGCGTCGCAAACACTCGGCACGGCGTTGGGTGACTGGGCCGCGGATTCGGCCGCACTCGGCTATGGCGGCGCGATGCGCCTCTTCGCGCTGGGGCTCGGGATGGTGGCAGTCGCCTATTACGCTACGCGCTGGTCGCGGACCCTTCTTTTCTGGATGGCGTTCATCCTGACTCGGCCGCTGGGGGCTGTGGTGGGCGACTTCCTCGACAAGTCACCCGCCGAAGGTGGACTTGGCTTGAGCCGCTACACCGCCTCACTGGCGCTCCTGGCCATCATGGATCATCATCTGGGCACCCCGTGACAAGGTGGCCGCCAGCCGGTGAAGGTGCCGCGAGGAAAATCAGCAATGAATGGATCGACACCCTGCAGAATAGGCGGATGCCATTAGAACCCAGATAGCCCATCGACAACGAGGGGAAATGAAGTCGTTTCGTGACCCACAGGAGCGCATAACGTGAATCGATTACTGTTGTTATTACTGATGCTCAGCGGCGAAGCGCAGGCCGTGTTCTTGACCGGGAATGATTTACTCTTGGAATGCGAGGCGGGAGAAGGGCGCGGAAATCTTACCTTTATGCCGTTCGGCGTTTGCAGTGGCTACATCAAATCGGTCACGGATACGCTGCAGGTGTTGGTTGAATCCGGCGAACTTGAACCGCGATTCTGCCTGTCCACTGGCATCACCGGCGTGACCGGAAGTCAGCTCAAAAAAACGGTGTTCCAATATCTCAAGAAGCACCCCACGGAGCTGCATTACGCGGCTGCAGGCCTTGTGCTCAGTGCACTGAAGGAAAATTTTCCGTGCGCGCAACATCGGCCGGCGGGCACGCCCTGATCCCTAACAGCGGGCTCAGCCTATTTGCCAGGCGCGTGCCGCGCCTACTTGTTTAAAGGGAATACATGTTTCAGTCGTTCTTGGTGTGTACAGGCGTCGTGACCCTCGCCGAAATCGGTGACAAAACGCAACTCCTCTCGTTGGTACTGGCCGCACGATACCGTCGACCACTGCCGATTGTGTTGGGGGTGTTGACCGCGACCCTGCTCAATCACGCCGGCGCCGCGGGCATCGGCACGCTACTCGCCGGCTGGTTCAGCCCAACCTTGCTGAATTGGAGCATTGTCGCCTCGTTCCTCCTCATGGCCGGCTGGATATTGGTGCCAGACAAACTCGATGAGCAAGCACTCGCCGTCCCCCATCGCGGGTGGGGAATTTTCGGCACGACGGTCTGGACTTTTTTCATGGCCGAGATGGGCGATAAAACTCAGGTCGTGACCATTGCGCTAGCTGCGCAACAGCACGATTTCATCGGGGTTGTCAGCGGTACTACCTGCGGCATGCTGCTCGCGAACGTCCCGGTCATTTACGCCGGCAGTCGATTTGCCCACCGTTTACCGGTGAGGACGGTACATCGTGTGGCGGCCGTCATATTCCTGCTCATGGGGGGATTGGCCCTGCGCAATGCCTTCGGCACAACGCCCTTGCTCGCCCCGTAAGCGAAGACGGTCCGACCCGCTATCAGAAAGCGTTGCCGGCACAGACGGATCCGCGATTTACGGATAAGTCGAGGACATATTCGTCAGGATTTTTTTAACCCGCGGAGGCGACGGCGCAAAGACCATGCGCATCCGACCATGACCGCGCACTCAAAACGCGCGGATCCACTGCCAAGACGCAAGACCGAGTAGGGTCATCAAAAGCGAGCCGGTGATATGCACCGCAATCGTGGCTACCGCCCAACCCGGCCTGCCGCCCTGAACCAGCGTGATGACTTCGGCAGAGAAGGTCGAAAAAGTCGTCAACCCACCGCAAAAGCCCGTAATGACCAACAGTCGCCACTCGGGGGCCAGACTTGGGGTGTTGGCGAAAAAGGCTATCGCAAAACCGATGATATAGCCGCCGACAAGATTAGCCGTGAGTGTCCCCAGCGGCAGGGCGGAAAAGACGAGGTTATACCGTAGGGAAAGTCCCCAACGCAGCAACGCGCCCACGCTCGAACCAACGGAAATGGCTAAAATCGGCTTCCACATGCCGCGGACTCCCTGCGTATTCAAAAAAGCACGTCATCCTGCGCGTACCGGGCCACCCTCGCGGCAACCGGATTGACCGGAAGCGCTACCCGGAGGTCACGTACGGGCAATGGTCTTGCGTGATGCCAAAACAACCATGCTGGGAGATAATAGGTCATCGTCGCGACGACGTCATAGCGGTCGGACTTTTTCGGCGCGAGGCCATCCGATACTGCGACTTTCCGTTACCCGGGCGCCACGAAGCGCCCTCGCAGAAAAACGAACTCTATGCCAACCCATGCTGCCCCATCGTTACCCGCGCTGCGACATCGCAAACACGCCTGGCCGGCGGCGCTCAGCAGGTGGTGCACGTTCGTGGGGTTGGCGCTGATCGTCGCGTGTTGGGGTCCGTCAGCAGCGGCCCTTGCCGATGCACTGGAACTCGGCGAGCCGGCGCCGCCCATCGAACTCGTGACATTGGACGGCACGCACATCGCCACGTCCGCGTTGCGCGGCCAAGTAGTCATCGTCACCTTTTGGGCGACTTGGTGCGTCCCCTGCAAAAAAGAGCTACCCGTGCTGTCCAACTATTTCGCACAGCACGCCGACAGCGGACTCCAAATCCTCGGCTTCAGCCTCGATGAGCCTTCCGCGCTACCCGCGGTCCGCGAAGCGGCCATCCATCTCCGCTTTCCGGTCGGGTTACTGGGCAGTCCGTGGGCTAAGGGTTATGGCCGCATCTGGCGCATCCCGGTCAGCTTTGTGATCGATCGCAGCGGTCGGTTGGTGGATAACGGATGGGATGATTTTGATCCAGTATGGACCGCGGCGCGTCTGCAGCGCATCGTCACGCCGCTCTTAGCCCCGGCAGCGGCGCCAGGGCGGGTACTGCAAATACGAAGTCCGGCGGCGACTACCACGCGTAGGTAATGCCGGCCGAGGCTGTCCACTGTGGAAATAGCTGATAGCCGACGAGTTGGCTATAAATCGGAATCTGCACGAACCCATAGACGTGGAGGCCATGCCAAAGCATGACCGTCACGCCGGGACTGAGGTACACCGCGGTGCCTACTGAATTGGGTCGATCTGCGAGTGCGCCTTGATCGGGCGTGCGATGAATCAGATTTGTCTGCAACTGCGGGATGATTCTTGGGTCTGCTTCGTAACGAACACCTACACTAACCGTGGTTTGGTTCCCAGGCCGAAAATTCGCGCCGCGGGTGCCCAGCGCTTGCGACAACGAGGCCTGGTACTGCCCGTCAATGAAGGCATCGAAGTTCTGACTCACCGGCTGATAGTAGTAGCCGCCGATAATGAGATCGGTGCTGCCGTTGCCGGGCTGTAAACTGGTGTCCAGCAGATTACCCGGTGTCCCGGCCAACGCATTCGGACCACTCCTAAAAACCGCCGGTCGATGGCCCACTGTGCCGGTGCCGGCGGCGTTTGGGCCACCATAATCGCCCGTCGGCATCTTCAAGCCCAGCTGGATGCCGAGATTATGGTTCGGCAAAAAACCCTGGAAACTCATCATGAGTTTGGTGTCACCGAGTGCCGCAAAGGAAGCCCCACTGACTAAGTCAGGCGTCAAGGGATTAGACGACGCCCCATAGGTCGTATGCGAACGCGACACATAGGGCACCAGCGCCCGCAGTGCCCAGTCGGCGTTGAGGGCATAGCTCAACCCTAGATTCAGATAGCGATTGTGCGTGCTGCGCTCCACTTCTTGGTGACCCCCGGCGTTATTGAGAGCGGCGACCGAAGCCGGAGTCACCGCATGGTCACCCGTGCGCAATTGATCCTGGGCGATGTAGTCATATTCGGCACTCAGACGCCAACCGGCCATCGAGGAGTAGCCCATCGCCGCATCCGACGAGAGTGAGCATCCGCACGTGGCGCAGGCCCATACGGCCTGATTCAACAGCAAGGCACCTGACATGGACAGGGTGAAAGTAGCCAAAAGGCGTGCACGCATGAGACAACAGGATCCTGTGTTTTGGGAGGATTATACTGAGCCAGAAGCCGGGACCCCTGCGGCAAATTGTCGCAGTACATACCGCGACGCCAGATCAGCAAGGTCTCTCGGTCCGGCGAGGAGCCCGACCCGAAACGGGACGCTCGAGGTTGGTGTAAGATGCATTACGCCGTGCCCACTCTCCCGACGGGGAGACTGCCCATGTGCCGGCGGGTCGTGTCAACGAACTAGCGCCAGACTGCGCGGATTGCGTGCCATGAAGACTGCCCAACCTGTGTGCGCCGCCCCCTTAGAGGCCCCACATCCTGCGAATACCTGCGCGATCATCGTCACTTACTTCCCCGATGCCGGCTTTGAACAACGACTGTGCATCATTGAGCAACAGTTCTCACAGGTCATCCTCATCGATAACGCCTCGCAGGCGGAGTCGGCGCGCCGACTCGACGGCTTGGTTTCGGGCGCGGGACGACACGCCATTCGCAATCGCCAGAATCTGGGGATCGCCTGCGCCCTCAACCAGGGCCTCGCGTTCGCCGACGCGCGCGGTTGCCAATGGGCCGTGACCTTCGATCAGGACTCGGAAATCGGCGGGGATTTATTGGAAACGCTGGCAAACGTCTATCGTGCGATGCCCGGCGCTAACCACCTCTTCGGTGTCAATTACTGGAACCCGCATTACGGCCGTTTCCTCGTGCCAACCCAGCCGGGGCGCATCGGTGTGGCACGCGCAACCATCATCACCTCAGGCATGCTTATCCCGCTTGCGCTCGTACGCGAAATCGGCGGGTTTCGGGAAGATTATTTCATCGACGCCGTCGATCATGAGTTCTGTCTGCGTGTGCGTGCCCAGGGCGGCAAAGTCATCCTTGCCTGTAAGCCGGCGATGATCCATGGTTTTGGCGAGACCGCAGGACGGCGCTATTTTCGATGGGCTGGCATCAATCACCATGGGCCAGCCCGAAAATATTTCATTGCACGGAATAGCCTCGTCACCGCCCTCGCCTATTGGCGACGGGAGCCATTATGGTCGTTGCGTCAGTGCGCGCGTCTGCTCATCGACTTCGGCGGTATCGTCCTGCTCGAAGCACACAAACGCGCCAAGTTGTCGGCGTTCATGCGAGGCATTACCCATGCCCTTGCTGGAAAAATGGGCCCTATCGCGGGGCACGATGGGAAGGAAATTCGCTGAGGTGAATAATCGTCTGCTAATCCTCGGGGTCCATCTGAAGTCGGAAGGCTATCCGAACGTCCTCTATCGTCTTCAAGATCTTACGAACACCCACGCGTTCGATATCACCGAAATCAATCAGCCGATGTGGCGCAGTCTTGCTACCCCGCGAGGTACGATTGGCGCGGGACTCCAAAATGCGATCCGTGCAGTGTGGGTGCATCTCACCGTTCTTTATCAATATCTCCGCGCACCGCCCGCCCGCTGGGTGTATGTGCCCTACCCTGCGGTGTTTCTGCTCTTCCTGCTGGGCTTGCTCCCGCACCGGTTGCGTCCACGTTGGATCGTGGTCGACGCGTTCATCTCGATATACGACACGGTCGTCCATGATCGACAACTACTCGCCGCGCGAGGGCTGTCGGCGCGCCTACTGCATTGGGTCGAGCGCCAAGCCTACCGAGTGGCCGATAAGATCGTGGTCGACACCCCTCAAAACGCAGACTATCTCTGCGAGATCTTTGACTTGCCGGCCGCGCGCGTCGTCAGTATCCCCTTATCCACTAATGAGACCGCGTTTTTCCCGGTTACGCGCGCGGCCCATCCGGAATTTTGCAACGTCCTGTTCGTCGGGACCCTCATCCCCTTGCACGGTATCGCCTACATTGTGGACGCCATGACGCGCCTCTCGCATCGGCGCGATATCCGCTTCAAGATAATCGGTGACGGTCAGGACTCGGCCAAAGTCGCTGCGGCCCTCGCCCACCCGGATATCCAGTTAACCTGGACCAGAAGCTGGCAGTCCAGCGCACAACTCGCCGCAGAAATCGGCCAGGCCGATATCTGCCTCGGAATATTCGGGGAGGGCGCCAAAACGCAGCGCGTATGCCCCTTCAAGATATACGCGTACACTGCTATGGGGCGGGCCACCATTACCGGCGACACGCGCTGGGTGAGCGCGTCCGGGCATGCGGCCGCTTTTGCGCTCGTGCCGGTGGGCGACGGTGCGCGATTAGCCTTAGCGATAGAAAACTTGGTCGATCATCCGGAAACGAGAGCGACGCTGGCAATTGCAGGGCGCGGGTTTTATCAGGCCCATTTGGGCAATCAAATTGCGCTTTCTAAAATTTTACAATGTTTTACCTGAAAAATAACTTAAGACCTTGCCGAAACTGCCGATATGTTGGCGTGCCCGTGGTTTAATTGAAAAAAGCGGTGGATCATATGGTGAAAAATATGGGTCGTTCGATTCAGGTATTAGCGCTGGTATTTTGCATCGGTGCGCTCAACGCTCGTGCCGGCGACGCCGGCGGTTCCGTCGTCGCCATCGGCGTAGCGGGCTCCCCGCGGGGAGCTGTCTTCCATAGCACGGTCGAGACCATGGGGAAGGTCCGACAGTCACTGAAACGCACCAGTAGTACCGGCACGAGCCCGTTAAACATGAGTTATAACGGCGGTTACAACGGCGTGGGGGTCGAGACGGCGCCGAAAATCTACCTCATCCTGTGGGGTAATCAATGGAACAATAACGATCCCTCCGGTGAAGCTCCCCTACTGCAGAGCTTCTTTAGCACCATCGGTGCCAGCCCATGGCTGAACAGTGTCACGCAATACTGTCAGGGTGTCGCGAAGGGCACGACCGCCTGTAACGGTTTGGGCACGGCAGCCGGCAATCAGGCGGTGATGTTCACCAGCGCGAACGTTTGGATCGATAATGCAGCCGCCGCACCCACAAGCCCTACTCAAAACCAGATCGCGACCGAAGCGCTGAACGCCGCGGCACATTTCGGGAACACCACCGCCACGGGCAATGCGAGCGTTCTCTATGTCGTCGCCACCGCGAAAGGCAAAAGTATGTCCGGCTTCGGCAGCCAATGGTGCGCATGGCATAGTGCCGCTATCGGCACTATTACCGTAAATTCCAACCCGGTCAGTTTCCCCTTCGCTTATACGTATTTTCCCTACATGACCGATGCGGGTGCCAATTGTGGTGCCGGTTTCAACGGCTTAGGGTCAAAGGCGGGCATCACGATGGTGGCCGGGCATGAAATTGCCGAAACGATCACCGATCAGTGGGCTAACTACGGCTGGTATGACGCGAATGGTGCGGAAAATGGAGACAAGTGCGCGTGGATTAAAACGGGGTCAACGGGGGCCTCACAAAATCTGACATTCCCGAACAGCCTGACGTATCCGGTGCAGTCGCTCTGGAGCAATGTATCGGGCAGCTGTGCGCTGACCTACTAGTGCGTGACCACACCGGTGCGGTCTGCTGACACCTGACTGAAAATCTTCGATAACCAGCAACGTAGGCGATGCGATGACGTCGCCGACGTTCTCAGGGTGGCGTTTGGCAAGGTCGAGCGACACACTCGGTAGCCGCGCGCGGCTTTCGCTGCGTTAACTCGCCGGCTGCTTCGCGCACATCGACGGCGGGAGCAATCCGCTTCAACAAGTCTCCCAAGGTCATCCCCAACGTTCGTTCAAACGGCTCGCTGGTGGGTAGGAATCCGCAAAAAATTCCCGTAACCCGGGGGATCCGGTTGGCGTCGGCCGGAAGCGGGCAAGACGCCCAAACGCCGCGGACATGTCCCTTCAAGATCTCCGCGCACACCATGGCGGCGTGACCGGTATTAGCAGCCAGATCAGGGCTCACTGCCAATGGGGCAGGCTATGTGATCGCCCCCCGCTACGACGCCTGCACTGGTCTGAGTAGCCCTTTACCCGATAGCGGGAAGTCGTCGCGCGGCACACCGTTGTTAGACTGACGCGAAGAGACAAGTCTCCTCACGGATCCGACGCTTCGGGAAAAGTGCCCCCCTGTCTTCGTGGGCCCGTCATCAATTGCTCTCGCAGGCGCACGATTTCCCCGATGACGACGAGCGTCGGCGGCGCCATCTGAGCATGATTGGCTGCATCGACGAGCCCCGCCAGCGTGGTCACCACGGTCTGCTGCCCAGGGAGGGTGGCCGAGGCGATCAGCGCGGCTGGGGTCACCGGGGAGAGTCCCCCGCGGAGCAATGCTGTCACCACGTGGTCAAGATTCCTGAGCCCCATGTAGAGGACAAGCGGCTGGCCGGTCCGGGCAAGCGCACCCCAATCAAGCCCCTGCGCCTCATCCACGCCGTGTCCGGTCGCAAAAATAATGGCCTGATTGATGCCGCGCATGGTCGCCGGGATCCCGGCGCTTGCGAGCGCACCTAATCCGGCGGTAATACCGGGGAACACCCGAAACGGGATCCCCGCCGCGGCCAAGGCCAAGAGCTCTTCCCCGCCGCGGCCGAACACAAAGGGATCGCCCCCCTTTAAGCGCAACACGCGCAGGCCGCGCCGCGCCAACGCCACCAGCTGCGCACTGATATCTTCCTGAGCAAACGAGGGTTTCCCCCCCCGTTTGCCCGCAAAACAGATCTCGGCCTCTGGGTGCGCCAGTGCGAGCACGCGCGAATCGACAAGGGCATCATGGACAATGACATCCGCCTGCATCAGACCGGCCAGCGCATCCAGCGTCAGCAATCCAGGATCGCCCGGCCCGGCCCCGACCAGCCAGACTTCGCCACAAGCAAGGACCGGCGACTCGCCGCGTAACAGCATCAGCGCTTCGGTGCGCTTGTCGAGGGAAGAGTGATCAGAAGTCATCGTTGTCCTGAAGTGATTTGAGCATCCAGGCCCCTGAGAAAGCGTCGTGGACCGGGGCCATCGATCTGGCGGCCCGCCTGGGACAGGCAAACCGCCGAACAGGCGAGAGTATCCAAGTCCTGCGCTCGAAGTCGCTACCATAGCCCGATTTCTACACGCAAAAAAGCGCGCCAATCAGTAACCCGGCTCAATCCTTGTCGAGGGATCTTACCCGGGCAGACCGCAGCGTCGTTGTTGCACGAGGGCGAATTTGTGCGCGCGCGAGCGTGATAAGCGCACACACTCGGACAGGATGGGTTTGCACCCCCGATTATCGGCGGCCAACACGACGCTGCTAGCGTGCGATCACCCACCCGTAACGCACGCAGACCGAACCCGCCTTGCGCGGGGCCAGCCTGCGTGGCGACCGTTTTCGCTTAGGCGAGCGCGTTAATCAATTGGGCAGAGCCCGCCGTGCTCGGAGCGCTGGTAGCGTTCGAGGCTGCAGACGCAATCGTGCTGCCGGCACCCCCATGATGATGGTGGTGGTGATGGCTACGATTGCTCGCCAACGTTTGAAATGCAGCCTGGGCCTGGCTGAGATTGCCGCTTCCCAGCGCCTGGCCAAGTTGCGTCATTGCCGCACTGCTGCCGCCGGTGCCCGCCCCGGCTTGCGGGCCACCGCTCGCGGCAAGCACACTGGCAAAATCAGGTTTATTCGTCGCCAGGGCCGAGAAGGCCGTCTGCGCGCCCGCCAGATCGCCGTTCTGAAGAGCCACCGCAAGCGCCTGAAAATTCTGCTGATTTTGCTGCCATTTGTGGACGGTTCCGCGCTGACTCGCGTCAACAGGATTGGACCCGTTTGGAACACCGATACCCATTACCATGATCATCTCCTTCGAAAAGTTCAATTCTGAGCATTCGAGATGATCCGCCCGCCTGACGCGAAGCTGATCGCCCAATGCATGCCCTTGACAGTCCCACCAAAATAGGCGGAACGGAAACTGCACGAGGGAAAGAATGCAGACACCGTGCCAACTACCGGCAATCCGCGATTCGGGGGTCATTCGACTCAGAACACCTCCAGCCGGCGGCGAAGGCTGTCCCCTTGGCGGCAAACCTTGCCGCCAAGGGGGCGCCAGGCGGCGACGCCCCGAAAGCACTATCGGGGTGGAAGCATGACGGCAGGAACGGCCTGAAAGCCCTCAGGGCAGGTCGGTACATAGGGGTAATAGATGCCCGAGGAGCGACAGAAATACCAAGTGTCCGTGGGTGACCGCCGCAGGGGTGGCGCGACCATGACCGGGGGTGCTTGGGTGTAGGTGCCCGGCGCCGGTGGCGGCACCACCGCATAGCCCTCAGCGACCTGCTGGTAATAGACATCGTTGGCATAAAAATAGGGGATCTCGCCCACCCATAAGGTCACATAATCAGGCGGCAGGATGGAGACCACCATGCCGATGGGGGGACGCACAACGATATAGCCATCCTCATAAGGCTCGTACCAGACTCCGCCATAGTAGAACATTCGGCGGCTGCCATAACGCAGTGCCAGGAAACCTGCGGGCAACGCGAAGACCGAATAACCAAATGCCGGATAGTAGGCTTCATGCCCGTGTCGCCGGTCATAGTTCCAGTGGTCAGAACGATAGTGTTCCTGTTCGGCCTGCTCTCGCCAGACATCACCGTGCCCCCGACCGGAACCCTCATGACCATGATATTGCTCCCGGTCGCTCCTGCCCGCCGAGCCGCTGAACGACTGCCGGGCGGAACCGCCTTGCGGTGCGCCGCGGACGGACGATGCCGGGAAACCGCCGCCCTGACCGGCGGTACCCCCTGCCCCTCGCGTACCCGTGATCGTGGGCGCTGCAACCGCGCCGACAGAGGGGGAAACCGCGCGCGCCGGGGTCTGCCACGACTGTCCAGCCGATCCCGGCATATGGGTAGGCTCGGACCCACGTCCGCCTGACGATGACGCTGGATTGACATGCAGTGGCGCGGGCGGGGTGACCATCATCGGTCGCGGCGGAGATTGGACAGCCGGGGACACCGGCGCGGGCGCTCGAACCGTCTCCGGCATCCGCGCGGGCGATGACTCGGGGCGTCCATGGGCTGACGCAGCACCTCCCGACGCGCTGTCCTGCCGTCCCCCCGTAGCCGGGGCGTGCCGATCACCGGCGTCAGACCGACTCTCCCGCGCATGTCCCCGGTTGTCCCGCGCGGTTTGTTCGTCCGCCTGCACCCACGCACCTAGCAAGGGGAGCCCCATCGTCAGGAGCAGCAGGGCCACCATCCTCGATTGCCTTAATAACGGCATAACCGCCTCCCTGGAAGCGCCAGTAACCCAGTCCCTGGCGTGATTACAGCCGCTAGGCGCGGTGGTCGCTTGCTCAGCGATCCGCCACCATGCGCAGCGCAGCCCGTAAATGGGCGTATTTCCACTCCCCATCGACTTTGACGTAATCGTCGTCATAGCGCAGGGCAAGCCATTTTTCCTCGTTGGTCTCGGCATACGTCCACGGTCCCATGATGTACCAGATCCCCGTGGCCCGGTTGCCGTCCACATCGATGATCGGATTCATGATGTTGTGTTGGGAAAAGCTGAAGGTCTTCTGGAACTGCCGGAACAATGCGCGGATTTCCTGATGTCCGACAGCCTTACCGAAATCCGCGCTCTCCCATATCCCATCAGGCGCAAAGAGCGTCGTCACTTTGTCAGGGTTATGCGCATCATCACAAATTTCGCAGTAACGAGCCTTCAATTTCCGAATGGCCTCAATATCTTCAAGACGGGTGATGCGCTGTTCAAGGGTGGCAGTATCCATGGCTCCTCCTAGACGTGAGATTTAAGGGGTACACCCCCTGATTCTGGCGGGGAAACCGAGACAGCAGCAAGGCTTATTTTCCCCCGACCACCCACAACACGCATTGTGCGCCCGCGACAATTGGTCTTTTAATCTGGACTCTTTATTATCCAGTCACTTGGACGCCGTCGTCATCCACCTGCGTGCCTTCGGCAGCCGCAGCCTTAAGGCCCCGCTTTCAAAACCCATCACGATCCCTGAGGAGGCTCTTAATGTCCGCGAACTGGCGCTCGTCAACCCGTGGAGCGGCCTCCCGGTACGTGATGGGGGCTCTGCTCCTGCTGTTTACCGTTTTACGGGTCTATGCGACTGACACCGGCGCGGCCCCGTCCGCGTCAGGCTTAACGGCGGCCACCGCCCCCCTTCTGGATCCCCTTCTTGCGGACGGCTACAGCCTTCATCTTCAAGGCACGCTCGTCGAGCAGGGACATCCCGCCTTCGCGAGCGCTATCCGTGACGGCCCGCAAAGCATGCGCGGTCATGCGCAGAACGCGGAGACCACGGATATCACCTTGTATGCGGGTGTCCGCTTCAGCGCGCTTGAGGTCTATGTCAATCCCGAGATGGATCAGGGGTTCGGGCTGTCGAGCACCTACGGTGTCGCAGGCTATCCCAGTGGGGAGGCCTACAAGGCCGGCGCGCACGTGCCTTACTTTCACCTGGATAGATTCTTCGGGCGCTATGTCATCGGCTTAGGGGGTGGCCAAGACACGCTTGAGGATGGTGCCAATCAGATCGCTGGAACGCGCGATCGGAACAACGTCACGTTCACGGTCGGGAAGCTGTCGGTCGTCGATATCTTCGACAACAATCGCTACGCGCACGATGCCCGCGGCGATTTTCTGAACTGGGCCATTCTCGACATGGGCGCGTTTGATTACGCCGCCGACGCCTGGGGCTATACCTATGGTGGCGCGGTTGAATGGAACGTCACCGCCGCCTGGACGCTCCGCGGTGGGGTGTTCGACATGTCGACACACCCCAATAGTCAATATCTCGACGGCGGGTTCGGGCAATATCAGGTAGACACCGAGGTGGAGCGCCGCTTTAGTATCGCCGATAACCCGGGCAAGCTTCGTCTGCTTTTTTTTGCGACGCAGGGCAAGATGGCCAATTATTCGGAGGCAACACAACTGGCCCTCGCAACCGGCACACTGCCGGATGTTCAGCGGGTTCGTCGTCGGCAGACCCGCTATGGCGGAGGACTGAACCTCGAACAGCAAATTACGCCGCTCGTGGGCCTGTTCATGCGCGCCGGCATGAATGACGGTTCAAAGGAAACTTTTGACTTCACGGATATCAACAAATCTCTGTCAGGCGGATTTTCTTTCAAGGGCGAACTGTGGCGACGTGCGCAGGATACGGCAGGTGTCGCCGCGGCCATCAACGGGATCTCGAAGACGGCCCAGCAGTACTTCGCGGCGGGCGGAAATGGACTGCTCATCGGAGACGGGGCGCTACCGTCCTATAACGGCGAATACATCGTCGAGGCCTATTACAGCGTCGCCCTGTACTCTGCCGTCGCGGTCACCTTGGATTACCAGCACGTGACCAACCCGGCCTATAACCCCGTCCGGGGGCCAATCGATTTCTTCGGAATGCGGCTCCACGCGTTCTACTGAGCAGACGTCAAGGCGAGGCGGCGCTCCACCAGCCGCCACCCAATGCTTGGAACAACGCAATCGCATCGGCGTACTGTGCCGCAGTCGCCTGGGCAAGGCCTATGCGCGCCTGTTGCCAGGTCTGCTGCGCGGCCAAGACTTGCGGGTAGGCGATGTCACCTAACCGCAGACCCTCGCGCGTGATGGCCAGACTTTTCGCCGCCGCCCGTTCGCCCGCCACGGCAAATTGCCAGGCCTTGGCATCCGCCTCGAGCGCTTCCAGGGTGTCAGCGACATTCTGGAAGGCCATAATCACCGTACTACGATATTGTGCCCCCGCCTGCTCGTAAGCGGCTTCAGCCGCCCGGGTGCGATGAAGCAAGGTCCCGCCCTGGAGAACAGGTTGAGCCAGTCCCGCCGCCAAGTTCCAGAACACATTGCCCGGCGTAATCAACTGGCCGAGTTTATCCGACATGCCGCCCATGCCGGCCGTCAGCGTCAGCTGTGGCAGCCTGTTCGCTTTCGCGACACCGATGGCAGCGCTGGCCGCATGCCACTGCTCCTGTGCCGCCCGGATATCCGGGCGCTGTGCTACCAGCTGAGAGGGTACGGTCACCGGCAAAGCCTGTGGCAGTTGTAAGTCGCTGAATCGGAACGTTGGCGCCGCCTGCTCTGCGGGCAGGCGACCTGACAGCGCAGCGATGAGATCACGCTGCTCGGCGAGCTGTTTACGAACCGTCGCCAGCGACTGTTCAAACTGCGCGGTCAGCGCTTCCTGCGCGACGAAGTCCGCGCCTGAATTCTCACCGAGCGTGCGCTGACGAGAGAGAATCGTCTGAATCTCCTGGGCCGTTTTTACGAGATCTTCGGCCGCTCCGAGCTGCTCCCGAAGCGAAGCTTCCTGGATCGCTGCGGCAGCGAGATTGGCCACCAAGGTCAGTTGCGTCGCCTCCAATTGGAAACGCTGTTGATGCTCTTCCGCCAGCAGGCCTTCCACGGCGCGTCGCGTACCCCCAAAGACATCTGGCGTAAACGAAACGTTCACCCCCGCCGTGAACAGGTTGTAGATGTAGGCGCCCGAATTCAGGTTGGACGTCGCGACATTCGACTGCCGTTGTCGGCTGGGCGAAAAATCGACGCCGACCGCGGGATAATAGGCGCCCTGTCCGACCAGTCGGTTCTCCTTGGCGATGCGAAGCGCGGCCTGCGCGGCCTGTAGATCGGGATTCCGTGCAAGCGCGTCATGGATGAGTGCATCAAGACCGCTAGAGTGGAACAGCTGCCACCACGCCGCCGGAATGGTCGAGGCCGTCACGAGGTGTTGAGCTGGCGCCGCGGTCGAGGCGGTGATCCGCGCCGTTTCGGTATAACGGTCGGCTTTCGGGGGGACGGGCGGCACAAAATCCGGCCCGACGGTACATCCGGTCAACAGGAGTCCCAGTGCGCCCAATAAAAATACTTGCGGTAGGGCATAGCCGGGTCTCATGACGGGGGCCCCACCGCCGAACTCGATGAAGTCTCCTCAGGTACCGCCTCCTTGCGCCGGGAAAACTGCCCGATCAGTACCGGCAGGACCACCAGTATCAGAACAGGCGCCAGCAACATGCCGCCCACGACCACCAGCGCTAAAGGCTTTTGCACTTGCGAACCAATGCCGGTGGATACGGCCGCCGGCAACAACCCGACGCAGGCCGCAATGCAGGTCATCACGACCGGGCGCATCTGCATCTCGCAGGCCCGGCGTAACGCCACCATGCGGGGATAGCCCCGCCGGAGCTGATTATTGAAACTGGTCAACACGATTATGCCGTCCATCGCCGCGATGCCGAAGAGCGCGATGAAACCGATCGCCGCGGAGACGCTGAACGGCGTACCCGTTACGACTAACGCCAAGACCCCGCCGATAAGGGCCATCGGCATCACGCTCGCCGCCAGCAGGGCATCGACCACGGATTCGAAATTCAGAAACAACAACAAGCAGATCAGGATGAGACCAATCGGCACCACCACGCCCAGACGTCCCAGCGCCTCCTGCATCTCACCGAATTCACCCACCCACTCCAACCGGTAGCCGACTGGCAGCTTCAATGTCTCGGCAATTTTGTCCTGTGCCGCCGACACGGCCGATCCGAGATCCCGACCCCGCACGCTGAATTTGATGGGGATATAACGTTCCTGCTGCTCCCGATAGATAAACGCAGCGCCGGAGACCAGCTTGACCGTGGCCACGTCCGCCAGCGGCACGGGGACCACCGTCGTCCCATCCGGCGCGAGCGCCCCGATGGTCAGGTGCCGAATAGCTTCCAGACTACTGCGATATTCGGGTGCCAGGCGCACCATGATCGGGAAATTTCGATCGCTGCCGTCCTCGTAAAGATTGCCGGCAGGTTGTCCGCCGATGGCGGTTTGAACCGTGGTATTCACATCCCCGGGTGAGAGCCCGTAACGCGCCGCCCGTACCCGGTCGACATCAATTTTAACCGTCGGCTGGCCGAGGGAATTCAAGACAGCCAGATCCGTGATCCCCGGGATCGTCTTCATGATCTCTTTGATGCGCGCCGCTGTTTTTTCGAGCGTCTCCAGATCCTTGCCAAAGAGCTTGACCGAGTTTTCACCTTTCACACCCGACGCCGCCTCTTCCACGTTATCCTGAATGTTCTGCGAGAAATTGAACTCTACGCCCGGGAACTTCGCCACTAGCGCATCGTTCAACTGTTGCGTAAGCGCCGCCTTGTCGATCCCTTTTGGCCAATCCTTCGCGGGTTTCAGGGGCACAAAAAATTCCGCATTAAAAAATCCCGTCGCATCCGTGCCATCGTCCGGTCGCCCGTTCTGGGAAATCACCGTGACCATTTCCGGAAATCCGCGTATCACTTTCCGCATGTCATTGACGTAACGATTACCTTCCTCTAGCGAAATCGAAGGCGGCATCGTGGCTCGAATCCAGAAGTTGCCCTCTTCGAGTTTCGGCAGAAACTCCAATCCAAGCGCTTGGGCAGCCACCACTGCACCCGCACAAAGCAGGACCGCGCCGGCGAGGGTAATAAATTGGTGCCGCAAGACCAGATCCAATACCGGACCATAAAGCCGCCGGATTCGACGAACGGCAAAGGTTTCGATTTCGCTTAAATTTTGCGTCAGAAGCAGCGCACTCAACGCCGGCGACACGGTAAAGGTTGCTAGGAGCCCTCCCCCAATCGCGTAAGCGTAAGTCCGCGCCATGGGTCCGAAAATGTGGCCTTCCACGCCAGCCAGTGTAAAAAGGGGCACGAAGCCCGCAATGATGATCGCGACCGAAAAGAAGATGGCACGATTGACTTCGGTGGCCGCCTTTTCAACCACCAGCAAATGAGGATCGCGACCGACGGTCGCTGGGGCGTGTTCGGCTTCGACAAGGTGTCTGAAAATCGTCTCGACCATGATCACGGTTGCATCGACGATGAGCCCAAAATCAATCGCACCTACGGATAAGAGATTGGCCGACTCCCCCATCGCCAACATGATCATGATCGCGAAAAACAAGGCGAACGGAATGGTCGTCGCCACGATCAAGGCACTGCGAAGGTTCCCCAGAAACAGCCATTGGACGACAAAAATAAGCGCCACCCCGGTAACCATGTTGTGGAGCACGGTATGGGTAGTGATGTTGATGAGATCGGTGCGATCGTAGATTTTTTCGAGATGAACGCCGGGCGGCAGGATTCCGCTTGTGTTGTCTTTTTCAATCTCCGCTTCGACGCGTCGCAGGGTCGGTAAACTCTGCTCGCCACGCCGCATCAGAATGATGCCCTCCACGACCTCATTGTCATCGTCTTGTCCCGCAATGCCGAGCCGCGGCAGATGGCCTATAGCGATGGTCGCCACATCGCGCAGATACACCGGCGCGCCGTTATTCGCGGCGATCAACGTGTTGCGGATATCTTCCATGGAATGAATGAGCCCAATGCCACGCACCACCGCGGCCTGGGCGCCCATCGTGATGGTCTGTCCACCTACGTTGACATTGCCATTGTTCAGGGCCTGTAAGACTTGTGGCAACGTGATGCCATAACGGCTGAGGCTATTCTGGTCGATGATGGCATCGAAGGTTTTGGTCTTACCGCCCCAACCGTTAACATCGATGACGCCCGGCACCGCTTTCAGTCGTCGTTGCAGGATCCAGTCCTGGATGGTCTTGAGATCCATCGCGAGGTATCCCGGTGGGCCACGGAGACGATAACGGTAGATTTCCCCGATCGGACTCGTCGGGGAAATCTGCGGTTGCACGCCATTCGGGAGCGGGCTGAGGGCCGACAATCGATTGATGACCCACTGCTCAGCCTGCTGATAGGTGAAGTCGTAAGTGAACTGAACTTTGACATCGGACAGACCGAACAGCGAAATCGTCCGAATCGCCGAGACATGCGGCATCCCGGCCAGTTGAATTTCAATGGGAATGGTGACGTAGCGCTCGATTTCCTCCGCCGACATGCCGCTGCTCTGCGTGACGATGTCGACCAGCGGCGGGACGGGATCGGGGTAGGCTTCGATGTTGAGTTTACTGAATGCGACTAGACCGGCGCCCAGGAAAAGGATCAGCGCGATGACAATCAGGACGCGATAACGCAGCGCAGCCGCGATAAGACGATTCATGGTTAGTCGCTGATCGCCGCTCTGTCGATAAACAGCGCGCCGCTCGTCACCACCTCGTCACCCTTGCTCAAGCCCTCTTCCACTTCCACCATCGCACCGTCTGAGCGGCCGATCCGGATTTTCCGCAACACGAGGGTCTTGTCTCCCTGCGCCAACCAGACATGGGCTTCGTCGCCTTCGTAGACCACCGCCCCCTCGGGCACCGCGAGGGCCTCCCGGTCATGCTCGGTGGTGACACTGAAGGTGGCAAACATCTCGGGCCGCAGGATCCCGTCGGGGTTGGCGAGCTGGGCCCGGACCGGCAAGCGGTGCGTGAGGGGATCGAGCGTCGCTGAAACATAAGACAAGCGCGCCGCGAACACCCGGTCGGGCATCGCAAGCAGGTGCACGCGAACGGGCGCCCCAACCTGTACCAGCGGGGCGTCACCTTCGCGCATGTTCGCGACGAGCCAGACGGTGGAGAGGTTCGCGATAGTAAAGACGGGCGCCGAGGCGCCTGCCTCGATATTCTGGCCCAAGCCGATCTGACGCTGGATGATCGTGCCGCCGATGGGCGCATTGAGCAGCGCCTGGGCGTCCGCTTGCTCCAGCACGGGGGCGTGCAGCAGGGCTTGGATATCCTTTTCACGCCGACCGAGGATCAATAAATGGTTATGTGCCGCCGTGAAGGTCATCTCACTGGCCTGCGCAACCTGCCGCGCGCTCAAGAGATCAGTCTGGCTCTGTAACCACGTTTTCAGCGGGGTGCCCTGTGCTGCGTAAAGACCGCTCTGGCGTTTTTCGGTCAGCTCGGCCAATTTCATCTGGGCACGCGCGGTCGTGCGAGCCGTCGCGGCGACGACCAAATCGTTCTGCGCCTGAGACAACTCCGTCGACTGCACGCGCGCGAGCGGCGCCCCCGGCTTCACCACATCGCCGATTTTCGCCATCAACTGGGTCACCCGCCCCGAGAATGGCGAAAACACAGGCGTTACCGCTTCGTCGTTCAGCGTGATCTTGCCCTCTGTCAGGCGCTCCGCACGAAACGTCATCTGGCTGACCGCCAGAATCTTCAACGTCAACCATTCTGCGGGCGTCGGCTGGAAGGACAGGGGTGGGGCGGGCGTCGGGACCTTGGGCGCGACGGCCCACACGGGGCTCGCGACCATGAACAGGCCGAGGCAGGGCGCGCGGAGCCAGGAAAGCTCACGTGAACAGAATAGCCGCGGTATTTTTTTCATGGCATTGGGATCGTCACGGCAGCTTGGCGTACGCATTGCAGGATCACGCGACTGCCGCGGACGAACGACGAATTCCGTCTCGCGGCAGGATTGGTTTATCAGACTTCGGCGGCGTTGCTATCGGCCTTCCGCGGAAATCCAGCGGGACGCGCAATATACCCGCCCGACAAGTCAGTTCAACCCTCGCGTCCGCGCCATCTTAGCTCAGCGGCATGACTCCGCGCTGAACGCAACCGCGGAACGAAATCCGGCGACCCGCCGCTGCGGCGCGCGCTTATTCCCCGGATTCAGGCCCCCGTGGCGGATCCGGCAGCCGGAGGGATCCCGTGCTCGGCAATCCAGGCGCGTCGCGCCTCAAAGGGTTGCTTGACGTAATCCCGCATCAACGCCATCGCTTCAGGCGTGACAATCGTCTTCAACCATTCCTCGGCTTCGATACGCAGTCCTTCCTCGATGGGCAAATTAGCGCCTCGCACGATAGATCGCTTGGCGGCCACCACCGACACCGCGGATTGACGGGCGAGCCCCTCGGCTACTTCGACCGCACGAGCGCGGGCATTGTCCGCGAGCTCCGTGACGATACCGAGCTCCAGCGCGCCCTGCGGCGTGACGGTACGGCTCCGTAACAGAAAATCCAGGGCACGCCCGTGCCCGATGATGCGCGCTAACAGTTGCGAGCCCGTCCCCGTCAAGATCCCGAGCGCCACTTCCGGAAATCCGATCCGGTAATCCCCGCGCTGCGCAACCCGGATGTCGCAATTGAGTGAGAGCTCGAGACCCGCCCCCATGGTGTCGCCACTCAGCGCGGCCACGACCGGCTTGTCGAGATAGGCAAGCGACCGCAGCAGCGTATGATAGCCGTAGATCATGCCGTGCGCCAATTGTCGAAGCTTCGCCGGATCATCCCCCCAGACCACCAGCTCCTCGACGCTGTAGTGCGTGATATAGCGCTCGGGCACAGCACCGGTCAGCACCACCGCGCGAATGGCGGGATCTCGCCACTGTTCAATCAACTGCGCAAGCTCGGCAGTCGCGTCGGCAACCAGGTAGTTGGTCGGGGGGTTGCGGTAGGCCGCCACGATGACGGGCCCACGGTGTTCGATGTCCCAGTATTTCACGAAGTTCTCCTGTCAGCGGGATGTCTGCGTTGATCCTGTCCCCTACTATAGCCCGAGTACTGTCGATTCACGGTACATCAACTGAAGACAGCCCGAACCCACAGGAGCGTTAGCATGAAACATGTCGTCGTCGTTTTGACCGAACCCGTCGCCGGCCGCGAAGCCGAATACGACGAATACTATGAAAAGCTTCACCTTGACGAGGTGCTCGCCACCACCGGCTGGTCATCCGCGCAACGGTTTAAATTGGGTGCCGAGCAGGGCATGGCCTGCCCACTCCCCTACCTCGCTTTCTACGAGGCGGAAGCGCCCGACGCCGCAACGGTCATGGAGACCCTCACCGCCACCCGCAAACGGCGGGTACAAAGTGGGGCTCTGAACCGACAGACGGCGGGGGTTTGGATCTTCAGCGAGACCGGGCCGCGCCATACCGGAGATTGAAAGCCCATGAAGCTGTTTGCCCGCGGCGATCTCCTAAGCCCCGCGGGCAAACCCGACTCAGGCTGGTTTTTCCAGGCCAATACGCGTGTAGAACTTGAGCGGTATTTCCTTTGGATTCTTATAGACGATAAGAGAGCAGTGATCTTTGCCGAGTTTGGCCGCGGGTTCGACCACCACGAATGGATGGCCGTTCTCTTCGATGTCTATTTTTTCCATGGCGTACTCATGCGCACAATACACGGGGTAATTGCTACAGCCATAGGTCATGGGCTGCGGTTTTTCGATCGTCAAAAAAGCATCTGGACCTTCGTATTTTCCTTCTTGGATAAGGCGCCCGCCGCTGCCGCAGGGACACATTTTGACGGTGATTTTCTCATCATCCTCGATGATTTCGAGCGGCTGCAGATGGCCATGCAGACCGGCCGCGAACATCTTGATTTTGGCCGGTAGAGAAGCTGCATCTTTGGGCATGCTGTCCAGAATCGGTTTCCACCACGCGCGCACGCCCTCCAGCATGACGTCATCCAAGGCCTGATCGCCATACCGTCGTCCGACTTCGCTCAGGGTAGCCGTAATCCAGTTACGATAAAGATCGTGCATGCTCAGAAATTCGTTATACATGCGCTGGGCAATTTTCTTCGCCTTAGTCGCGTCACCCGCCTCGATCGCATCGGTCAGTCGGTCCACGGTGCGACGTTCCATCTGGCGTAGTTCGTCGTCTGTAAAAAAGCGCTCTGCCATCATTCCCCCTTGTTTTTGCTAACGACCGGCACTCGAGATGCCGATTGATTGTCTTCAACTGCGCAAGACCTGCCCCGCCCGTGCCTCCGTCAACGCACCCTGCTCATAAACGCAGGCGCCGTTGACGATAGTATGCAGAATGCCGCGTGAAGGCATCACCATCCGCTTCGCGCCGCCCGGCAAGTCGTAGCGCCGCTCTCCGCGATTGTTCGAGCCCACGGTGTGGGGATCGAAAATCGTGATGTCGGCCGCCAGTCCGACTTGCAAGCGACCCCGATCGCGGATCCCAAAAAAATCCGCCGGATCACTCGTCAGCCGGCGCACTCCCTCTTCAAGGGTCAGCGCCCCCTGCTCGCGCACCCAGGTACCCAGCAGGTAGGTCGGATAGCCGGCATCACACAGCATATCGACATGCGCACCACCATCCCCTAGCCCGAGCAGCATATCGGGATTAGCCATGATTTCTTTCATGCGATCCACCCGGTGATTGAATGTGGAGAGGGTGAACTCGATATCCAGATCATCCTGCAGGACTAGGTCGAGAAAGGCATCGACCGGATCTTGGCCCTGCGCGATCGCGAGTTCGGCGATGGTCCGACCTTCGCACGCTTTGAGCGCCGCCGAGCGCACCTCGTGAACCCGTACCCGCGCCCAGTTGCCAAAGGTCTGGGGCTTTTTTAAATCTTCCCGAAACTGGTCACGGAACGCGTGATCCGCATAGATGGCACGCTGGGCCGATTTCGATTGATCCTGGAACACCCGTCGCCAGGACGGAAACGCCGCAAAGGTAAACGGATTACGCATATTTACTTCGCGGGTCAGCGGCAAGGGCGAGGTTTGCGGGCGGGCGCCTTGACGAATTAGAGGCGCGACCTTGGTCAGCGTATCCCGCACTGCTTCGGGAATGTCGTCCCGATCGAACATCGCAATGAACGTGACCGGGCGTTGGCTATGCTCGAGCAGCGCGGCCAGCACCGCATATTCTTCGTCGTCGAGAACCGCAATCTGCCGGGTCAACGCGATTTCAATCGCGCCTTTGCCCCGCTCGCGCAGCAGACTGGCATAGGCCTGATATTCCGCCGGACTCGCATTACGACAACCCAAAGGTTGTCCTCCGTAGCCCATGTGTTGATTGAGCATCGTGCTTGAGAAGCCGAATGCGCCCGCGTCCAGTGCTTCCCCAAGCAGGGCGCGGATCTGCTGGGTTTCAGTCGGGTTCGCCGCGCGCGCCATCGAGGCCTCCCCCATCACGTAATGGCGGAAGGGCGTCAGCGGGGCGAGAAAGGCTAAATTCACCGCAGGGGCACGGGCGGCGGCGGCGGCCATGAATTCCGGAAACGTCTCCCAATTCCACGTAATCCCGCGTTCCAGCACCTCGAACGGGATGGCCTCGACATTGACGAGATCTCGCATCGCGACCTCACGCGCGCCCGGCCGGCAAGGTGCTATCCCGACACCGCAATTGCCCATGACCACGCTCGTGACCCCATGCCAGGGAGACGGGGTGGCGGCCGCGTCCCAGCAAAGCTGAGCGTCGTAATGCGTATGAGGATCAATGAAACCCGGGGCCACCACGCAGTCAGCCGCATCGATGGTCCGATGAGCACTTTCGCTAATGCGCCCAATCGCGGCAATCCGCCCGCCGGCGACGGCAATATCGGCGTGCCGCGCAGGGGTGCCTGATCCGTCGATGACCGTGCCGTTTTTGATCAACAGATCGTAGGCCATAAAACAACTCCTTTGCAGCTGAGGGTGTCGCCGCCGCCCGCGGCGGTCGCGTGCTTTCCGTTCTAATGCAAACCCGTGTCCGCGGCAACCGCTACCGGCGCTCGGGACGGGCGGCTTTCCGAAAATAGCGCCGCCGCCTATCCTGCCACTTTACGGGTTAGCGAATAGGAGTCTGCCTTGAGAAAACCTCTGCGCGTCGTCGGCCTTGTTCTGGCGACATTATTGGCCTCGAATCTGGCGGCAGAACCGTTGCCCGAGGTCACGCCCGCACGCCTCAATGCCGGCAATGCGCCAGCGGGCGACTGGCTCAGCTATGGCGGTAACTATGCCAACTGGCGTTACAGTCCGCTGCAGCAAATCAACAGAGATAATGCCTCTAAAATCGTCCCCGTGTGGACGCTACAAACCGGCATTCCGGGCCAGGTTGCCGGCTCGCCGTTGATCGCTGACGGCACCCTGTACTTCACGGCGGCGCACAACAATTTGTACGCGCTGGATGCGCGAACCGGCGCGATTCGCTGGCATTACGAACATCAGATGCCCTCCGACCTGCGCATTTGCTGCGGACCGGCAAATCGCGGGGTCGCGCTCGCCGGCAATCGCGTGTTCATGGCCACCCTCGATGCCCGGCTCATCGCCTTCGACCGGGCTAATGGCCACGTCCTCTGGAATGTCGCCATGGCCGACTACCAGGCCGGTTACAGCGCCTCGGGCGCGCCACTGGTCGTGCGCGATATGGTCGTCGTCGGCAGCGCCGGTGGTGAATTTGCGTCCCGTGGTTTCATCGATGCGTATAACACGGCCGATGGCAAACGGCGTTGGCGCAGGTATACCGTGCCGGCGGCCGGCGAGACCGGTGCCGAAACCTGGCGGGGCGATTCCTGGAAAGCCGGTGGGGCGCCCGCCTGGGTCACCGGAATCTATGATCCGACGCGGAACCTGCTCTACTGGTCAACCGGAAACCCCTCGCCCCTTTTTAACGGCGATGCGCGCAGTGGCGACAACCTGTACTCGGATTCCGTGCTGGCGCTCGATCCGGACACCGGTGCGCTGCGCTGGCACTTTCAGACCACGCCCCACGACGTCTGGGACTATGACGCGACCAATAATCTGGTCCTGCTCGATGTCCAGCTCGCGGGTAAAACCGTGCGCGCGGTGGCGCAAGCGAACCGCAATGGCTATCTATACCTGCTGGAGGCGAGCACGGGTGCCTTTCTGCGCGGCGCCCCTTATGTCGAGAAACTCAATTGGTCGAGCGGCCTGACCGAGAAGGGCCGACCGATCGTTAACCCACAGTTCATGCCGAGCGCGGCGGGATTGAAGGATTTCGTATGTCCGGGTGCGCTCGGGGGGAACAACGGGTCATTCAGCTACGCCTACAATCCCACCACGCGCCGGCTGTATATCCCGGTGATCGAAAGCTGCATGTCCCTGACCAAGGAGAGTCCTGAGGTGAGATCAGGTGCTGCCTCGTTTGGCGGCAGCATTGGTGACACCGACGGCACCGCCGGCCATGCCGCCTACGGACAGCTCACCGCCATTGATCCGGTTACCGGCACCGTGCAGTGGCGCTACCGGGATCCCTATCCGCTGGTGGGTGGCGCGCTTGCCACCGGCGGCGGCCTGATCTTCACCGGCAACCAGCAGGGCTTCGCCCTCGCCCTTGATGATCGGACCGGCCGAGTCCTGTGGCAGTACCAGATGGGAGCGGGCATGCGCAGTCAACCCATGACTTTCCGTCTGGACAACCGTCAGTACGTCGCCATCGGCAGCGGCTCGGGTGGTCCGTTGGTCGCCTATGTCGGTCAACCGCCCCTGCGGGGACAAGGCAGCGCATTGACCGTCTTTGCACTGCCGCGCTAATTTGCGTTTTTGTTTGCTCACGAACCCGCGTCCGTGCTGTGATGGGACGTCCCCCTTGATTCAGGAGAGTCGCGATGAAATTCGGCGTATTCTACGAACATCAGTTGCCTCGCCCCTGGGGGGAAGACGCCGAATACACCCTGCTGCAGAATTCCCTCGCCCAAATCGAGCTGGCCGATCAGCTCGGCTATGACTATGCCTGGCAGGTCGAGCACCACTTTCTGGAGGAATATTCCCATAGCGCCGCGCCCGAAGTGTTTCTGGCCGCGGCCAGTCAACGTACGCGTCGCATTCGCCTCGGTCATGGAATCATTCAACTCACCACCAACCAGCCCCATCGCGTGGCCGAACGCGTGGCGACGCTCGATCTGATTTCGGGGGGGCGCGTCGAACTGGGCATGGGCGAAGGCGCCGGACCCGCCGAGTTGCATCCGTTTGGGGTACGCGTGCGCGAAAAACGCGAACGCTGGGAAGAAGCGGTCCGCGCCATCCTCCCAATGTTTACGCGTACAGACTGGGAATTCCATGGCCAGTATTTCGACTTTCCAGCGCGTAACGTGATCCCCAAGCCGCTGCAGAAACCCCATCCGCCGTTGTGGGTCGCCTGCTCCAACATCCAGACGATCGCCGAGGCCGGCGCTTGGGGAATGGGGGCTCTCGGCTTTTCGTTTGTCTCGCCGGACGCCGCCAAGGCCTGGGTCCATCGCTACTACAATACGCTGCTTGACCATCCGCAGCGGCTGGGGGACTATCCGGCCAACCCGAATGTCGCCATCGTGAATGGTTTCATGTGTGCACCGACCGACGAGGAGGCGCTGGCGCGGGCGGCCGGCTGGACGTTTTTCATCTTCGCTTTGTCGCACTATGGTCGGCAGGGCGTTGCCGCACCGGGCAAAGGCGACTTATGGCGCGACTTCCAGATCTGGCGGGAGACCGACAAAGCGAAGGCTGCCCTGCGTAATGGTCTCATCGGCTCGCCAGAGACCATTCGCAAGCGTCTGCGACAGTTTCAGGCCGCGCACGTCGACCAGATCATCCTGCTGAACCAGGCAGGCAAAACCACCCACAGGGACATTTGCGACAGCCTGCGATTGTTTGCGGAAGAAGTGATGCCGGAGTTTCACGCCGACGAAGCCGCGCATGCCCAGTGGAAAGCCGCGGTACTGAAACGCGAGGTCGTGCTGGAAGAGCTCGATACGACCCCTTACGATCTGTACAGCCACCAGAACGAAGACATCGTGCGCGAAAGTCCCGCGCAGCTCAAAGCCCGCATGGCGGCCAAGGACGCGGCGCGCGCGGCCGCTGGCACTTGAGCCGCCTACACAACTCCCCAGCAGATCCGGAACATCCCGATGAATAACCCGTCTATACACGAAAATGAAGCTGGCCATCAGGCGCTGCGGGCGGCCGCCCGTGCAACAGGGCTGGACACGACACGCGATCATTTTCTGTTTCTACGTCACGGCCGTACGGCGGGCAACGTGAGCCGAATCTTCCAACATCCCGACATTCCACTCTGCACCGAAGGATTTGGAGATGCCGATCTGGCCGCCGACGTCCTGCGGTCCGCGACGTTCGATCACATCTGCGCAAGTGACATGGCGCGCGCCTGGCTCACCGCCGGCCGGATTGCCGCGGCGACCGCAAAACCCGTGCTCGCAAAGCAGGCCCTTCGAGAGCGCTATTTTGGCGATTTCATCGGCACCAGCAGCGTGGGGCTGGATTGGCGCATCGATCCGCCCAACGGGGAGACGCTGGCGGGGTTCGTGCTACGCACGCTGCAGGGCATCGCGGCACTACTCACCGCCCCGCCACTGCCGCTCCTGGTAAGCCACGGCGGGGTTTTGCGCGTGCTGTGTGGCGCACTCGACGTCGAGCTGCCACTTGCCCTCACGGCGAATGCCCTGCCGTTGGCTTTTGAACGTCGGGCGGGCACGTGGCACGTAACGGCCCTGATGCCCCTATCGGCAGATTTGTCCACGGCCGGCGTCGCCTAGCACCAGCGCGGGCGGTCTATCCGCGCCTTATCGGCCGTGAAACTGCGGCCGGCGTTTTTCCATAAAAGCCGTGCGCCCTTCGCGATAATCCTCGCTCTGCGCGCAGCGTCGGACAAGGGTCTCGGCCTCACTGAAATCCTGGGTTCCTGCCGTGAGCGCGTTGATGGCGGCCTTAGAGGCGGCCTGACTGAGCGGCGCGTTTGCGGCGAGCTCGTGGGCCAACGCGCGCACATGCGCCACGAGCCCCGCAACCGGCAGAACCTGATGGACGAGCCCCATGGCTTGTGCGCCCGCGGCATCGTAACGACGGGCTGTGAACAAGATCTCCCGCGCTTTTGCCTGACCGACCGTAGCCACCAAGCGGCGATGGCCCTGGATCCCGTAGCCGATCCCGAGGCGCGCCGCCGGGATCGCAAACTGGCTGTCGTCGGCGCAGTAGCGCAGATCGCACGACAGCGCGATCGCCAACCCGCCACCGATACAAAACCCCTGAATCTGCGCGATCACCGGTTTTGGCGACGCCTCGATCGCCTGGTGCGCGGCAAGGATCGCGGCTTCATACGCGCGTGCACCGGCTTCGGTGGATCGGTTTTCTGCAAATTCCGAGATGTCGGCGCCGGCCGCGAAGGCCACCTCACCGGCACCACGCAGCACGAGGCAGCGCACCGCCGAATCAGCGTTCAGGGCCTCAATGACCGCGGGGAAAGCGCGCCACATCTCAGCGCTGATCGCATTGCGGCGTGCAGGATTGTCGAGCAGCACATAACCGATGGGTCCTTCCAGAAGGACACGCAGACAACCCGTACTCATAACGATTTCCTTAGGCTAGTGTCGGAATTTAGGGGGGGGGGAAATCACGCGCCGTCAAGCTGCCGGCGGCGGCCAACGTCCGCTTTCGACCTGCTGAAAAAACTGTTCAAGCAGGTAGTTGAACAAGGCCGGCTCCTCCAGATTTAGGACATGACCGCTGTTCGGGAGAACGGCAAGCGTCGCCGCAGGCAGCGTCCGCTTAAGCAGGAGACTCGGGGCTAAGGTCGGCTCGTCGCCGTCCCCGGCGACAACCATTGTCGGCACCGTCATCTCGCGCAGTGTCTCGGTCAATGCGTAGAGCGAGGGGCGTCGCCCCTGAATTCCCGCCATAGTCTGTGCCGAGCCCAAAGCAGAATGTTCGGAGAAGATTTGGATGAACTCCGCAAAGCCACGGGGATCTTTAGCTTTCAACTGGCCGCGGCCGGGTCCATGGCCGTACGTGGCCGCGAACGCCGCGATCCCGTGATGCCGGATCTGCTCGGCATTCTCACGGGCATGCGTCTGAAACGCCGCATAGCCGGTAGGCTCGGCGCCGTAGCCGCACCCGGCGACTACCAACGAGCGTGCCCGTGGACCATAGCCCAGGCCAAAATGAAGCGTGGCAAAAGCCCCCATCGAAAGCCCCACGACATGTGCCGCCGCCAAACCCAGCCCGTCAAAAATCGCGAGAATGTCGTCACGCGCATGCGCCTGTGAATACGCTTCGGGATCACCCGGTACGGCGGAGGGCGGGTAACCGCGGGCATTGAAGGTGATACAGCGATAACGTCGCGAAAAGTGTCGGACCTGAGGCTCCCAACTACGGCAGTCGCCTGCAAACTCATGCACAAAGACAATCGGGCTGCCGTGCCCGGTCTGTTCGTAATAGAGATCTACGCCGTCCGCCGTAGCCAGTGTCGCCATCCTGATCCTCCCTGAAGGCGGTCAAACACCGCCCGACGTCCCCGCCTACGTTGTGATCCCGTGCCGTTAACCGCCGCCTAGCGACGCTTAGGGTCGGCTCAGATTTCCTGTGCCTGCAGGACACCGGCTGCGCGCAGATCGGCGATCTCCTGATCGCTGTGCCCCAGCCAGTCGCGCAGAATGTCGGCGTTATGTTCACCCAGCGTCGGGGCTTCAAGCGGCAAGTCGTCCGGGAATTCAGAAAATTTGAGCGGCATGCCGGGAATCTGGAAAGTCCCGGTCAGCCGGTCGGTAATCGTGCGTACCGTACCGCGCGCCACCAGATGCGGATGTGTCAACGTCTCCTCCACGGACAAGACCGGCGCGGCGGGCACTTGATGCTGATGCATCTTCGCCACTGCACTGTCGCGATCTGGAAAAGTCGCTAACCAATCCTCGAGCAGTTTGACGAGTTGCCCCCGATTGGCCAAGCGACCGGCATCGGTGCCGAAGGTGGGATCATCCACCAAATCCAGACGCCCCATGGCGGTACACAAATCTTTCCAATGGTGAAGAAAGGCCATGATCACAACCCATCCCCCATTGGCCTTGAAAACACCCGCCGGGCACACGTAGTTCAGATGGGGCCCCTGACGGGTCGGCTTGAGCCGGCCGTCACTACCACTCGCCTGATGGACAGTGACTTCCTGGCAATGGTAGTAAACATCTAACAGGCCGATATCGAGCTGTTGTCCTTTGCCCGTGCGATCGCGGTAGCGCAGCGCGGCCAAAATCGCCAAGGCCCCGTGCACTCCGGTGCCGACATCCCCGAGACCGACGGGGGGAATGTAAGGCGTCTGATCGGTCTCGCCGATTAGTGAAGTGATCCCCGAGTAACCTTGCGCAATGAAATCATAGCCAGGGAGCTTGGCGAGTGGTCCGGCCTGCCCTAGGGCGGAGATCGAACACAGGATGATGTCTTTTTTCATCGTCTGGAGGCGCTCAAAGCCGAGGCCCATTTCGGCCAACGTGCCGGGCTTGAAATTTTCTACGACGACATCGACCTTGGGCACAAGTGCTTCAATCAAGGCCATCCCGCGCGGATCGCGCATATCGACACACAGGCTTTTTTTGCCCAGATTCTGTTGCACGAAATACATGCTCCGCTCGTTGCGGACTTTGGACATGCGTCGGGACATGTCCCCGCCGGGTGCCGATTCGACCTTAATCACTTCTGCGCCCATTTCAGAGAACATCCGCGTGCACGTCGGGCCTGCCAAGGCCCGACTAAAATCGAGTATGCGTAGCCCGCTCAGGACATGTGCCATCGTACCTGCCATTGTCATCTCCCTTTGTCGATAAATTCGAATGTTATTCGGCCCCTAACGGGCGCGTCGCGAGTCGGTCGAGACCGAGCGTCTCGCGCAGCGTCGTGCCGGGATAATCCCGGCGAAAAAGCCCCCGGCGCTGCAGTTCGGGGAACACCAGCCGCACGAAGTCTTCGTAGCTGCCGGGCATATGCGTCGCGGCCACCACTAATCCGTCACAGGCCCCCTCAGTGAACCATGCTTCGAGCTCATCTGCCACCTCCACTGCCGTGCCCACGAAGTTCGGTAATTCACGCAATGTGCCGCGACCGCTGAAGGCCGGAAAATCCCGTACTGTCGGATTGATCAAACCACTCAGCTGGATGACGCGATCGCGGATCCCCTGCAGACCGGTCGCCGAGGCGAGCTCGTCTGGCGTGAAGGGCTCGTCCATGCCTTTGGCACCAAAGTCGAAATTCAGCACTTCTGAGAGCAGCGTGAGGGCATCAATGGGCTCGCCAAGCCCGTCGAGCAACGCGCGTTTATCTTCCGCCATCATGCGTGTCTCACTGGTAACCGCGCAAATCGCCGGCGTAATCCGCACATGTTCCGGATCGCGCTGCGCCGCAGCGACCTCGGCCCTGAAGCTTTGATAGTAGCTTTTGGCGAGGGCGAGGTTGGTATGGATCACGAACACCAGATCCGCCTAACGCGCCGCAAACTGGCGGCCGCGCCCGCTTTGACCCGCCTGGATAATGACCGGCTCGCCTTGCGCCGAGCCCGGCACGGTCAGCGGGCCGCGCGGATCCCATGACGGTCTGTCGCTGTGAAGTCATCGTTGAAAATATCCGGCATGGCGAGGCGATCATCAAAAAAAGCCAGATCGAATTTTCCCTCCTCCAACGTGCGCGCAATGCGCTGCTAGTACTGTGGGGTGGTGAAGTCTTGCGCGGTGGCGGGATGGCGCCAGGAGGCGGTGTAGTTGGAGCAATTCTGGGTTTGCAGAAAAGCGACCAGCGTCATTTGTCGGTGAGCGGTAGACGGCATACAACAAGACTCCTTGAAAGCGGGAAACCGGTCTCGATAAACGCGGCGGTTAGTTCCGTCCTCGCGCGAAAGAGCTCAGATCACACCTGCCTCGCGCATTTCCGCCATCACGGCGGCCGACAGGCCCAGTCTATCTCGGTAGATTTCGTCATTGTGCGCGCCGAGATCTGGCCCCAACGCCGATAACTGACCCGGCGTCTGCGACAAACGCGGGACAATATTCGGAACCACAACGTCGCCCAGACGCGGATGTTGGACATGCAGCAGATTTTCACGTGCGGCAATTTGGGGATCGGCAAAAATATCTGCAATGCTGTTAAGCGGGCCGACCGGGACTTCTCCCGCGAGACAGTGCTGCATGATTGCCTCCCGCGGCAGACGTGCAGACCCAGTCTGCGACGATGCCATTGACCTCCGCCCGGGCGGCGACCCGCTGGGCCATCGTCGCAAAACGCTCGGGCACAAGCAGATCCGGGCGCCTCATCACCTGCACAAGTCGCGCAAACATCTTGTCGGTGAAGCGGGCGAGCGCCACCCCTTTCCCGTCCTGCGTGAGGTAATGACTGTGGGGCACCACATTGACGGTATCAGCGCCCATGTGCTCTCGCACATAACCCGAGCGCGCGTAGGCCGGCGCCAACTCATCGAGCATGCGAAAAATCCCCTCATACAGGGCAATATCGATCACTTGACCGAGCCCGAATCGGGTGCGCGCCGTATAGGCAATTAAGGCGCCCAAGGCCCCGTAAAGGCCTGAAATATAATCGGCCAGTGAGGTCGATACCGGCGTCACCGGCGGTCCTTCCGCTTCACCCGCGAGATAGGCCAGACCCGAGAAGGCATGCGCGATGCGCGCGAAACCGGGCCGGTCCCGATAAGGACCTTCCTAGCCGTATGCGGAGATGCGCACCAGAATGAGATCGGGCTTCACCGCTTTGAGGACATCGAAGCCGAGCCCCCAACGCTTGCGCGTGCCGGCTCGAAAGTTCTCGACCAGAATGTCGCAGTCGGCGACGAGCCGCTTGAGCAGCGCGGCACCCGCCGGCTTGCGCAGATCCAACGTGATCGATTTCTTGTTGCGCGCTTCATTCAGCCAGTTGAGACTGGCACCCGTCTCGGTCATGGGTCCGAAACGCCGAAAGGGATCCCCGCCGCCGGGGATCTCGACTTTGATGATCTCGGCCCCAAAATCACCCCGGATGCCGGCACAAAAGGGTGCCGCGAGCATGGTCGCGATATCCAACGCACGAACCCCTTCAATCGGTAGGGGGGAATCCTGCGTCGTGGGCGATCTCCTGACTTGCCTGCGTTGAGGCGGCGTTGTTTATTGCCAGGATCTCCTGCGTAGAGGGACCCTGCCGCGCGGGGTGCACAACAAGGCCAGTTTACGGGCAAGCCTCCGCCTTGACAGGCTTTTCAAGCGTGCTAGCCTCGAGCGCATGCGGGGCACGCGCTAGCTGGGCGTGCAGCCCGTGCGTGCCCAACCCAAACTATCGCATTTCTAGCCGCACGGGGAGCCTAGACGATGACACGAGAACATAACCGGGCATGACACGCACAGTCCAACCGACAGCCGATCCGGTACAGGCCCGCCGGGATCTGGAAACGCAAGGAGTTGCCATCGTACGGGACATTCTCTCGCCGACGCAGATCACGGACATTCGGCGCCGATTGTTAGCCGCGATTCCGCGCAGCGAGGCCGATGGCGTGCCCAGTCGCGGCTACCCGTTTGACCCCGATCGACACAACCGTCGCGTCTTTCACCTCTTTAACCTAGACCCTGTCTTTGTCGATCTCATCCGGCATGCGACAGCACTCGATTACGTCCGTTACCTGTTGGGTGAGCAGTTCCTGATTTCAAATTTCAGTGCCAACATCACCGAACCTGGCAATCAGCGCATGGCGATGCATGCCGATCAGGGATACGTGCCGCCACCGTGGCCTGTGCAACCGCTCGCGTGCAACGTAGCGTGGTTGCTTGATGATCTTAACGATGAAAATGGCGGCACCCGTTACGTGCCCGGATCTCATCTCAGAGGCCACGGCCCGACGGCAGGAGACGTCGATGAGACGCTCGGTGTCGAGGCGCCGGCCGGTTCGATCCTCGTCCTCGACGGCCGGGTATGGCACCAAACCGGTGCCAACCGGACCGTCAACGGTCAGCGTGCCGCGCTTTTCGGCTATTACGCCCTGCGGTGGCTGCGCCCCCAAATAAACTGGAATGCGGCACTGTGGCCTGACACCGTGGCAAGTCTCGATGCGGAATTCCTGCATCTGCTCGGCTTTTACTCCGGCAATACGGAATTCCAGATCCCGAATGGCCATCGGGCCCCGGTACATCAGCCGGCGACGCTCGCGCAAAAGCATACTGGTTTCGTACTCGGTCCGGCCGCGCAACCTGACGCGGCATCGGCGCCTGCGGCAGATGAGGAGCATGCGCGGTGATGGACACTAAGACGGTCACGGCCTGGACTCAGCAGGTGGCGCGGGAACGTGCCCGACAGGCCCCTCCCGCAGATTTTCCAGCGCTGCCGGATGTGCCTGCCGGGCGCTACCTCGATCCGGATTTTTTTGCCCTGGAACGTCGTGCCCTGTGGGCGCGCAACTGGCTCTATGCCGGGCATGTGGATCAACTGCTCACCCGCGGCAGTTTTTTCGTGTGGCCACATGGGAGCGCCCCGATTATCGTCATCCGCGGCGATGATGACGAAATCCGCGCCTTCTACAATACCTGCCGGCACCGCGGCGCCCCGGTGGTGCGTACGAAGGAAGGGCAGGCCGGACAGCGCCTCGTGTGTGGCTATCATGGCTGGAGTTACGATCGCCGCGGGCAACTTTGCGAGATCACCGAACGTCGCGACTGGGGCGATCAGGCAATGACGAGCAGGGGACTCGTGTCGGTGCGCTGTGCGCGCTTCGCAAATTTTATTTTCGTGTGCGAGGACGCGGGTACCGAGCCGCTTGAGACGTTCCTCGCGCCCATCGCACGTTTCATGACACATCTGCCGCTTGACGATTTGCGACTGGTCAACCGACAGGCGTTCGAAGTCAAATGCAACGTCAAAATTCTGATCGACAATTTCCTGGAGGCGTATCACTTCAAACTGCTACATCCCCGAACCTCCGATCGCATCTTTGATAATCAAGGCACCAGCATTCACCTCTGGCAGAACGGGCACTCGGTCATGCTCTCCCCCAACCGTCGTGAAAACTGGATCGATCCGGGTACGCTCGGCATGCCCGAGATGGCGAGTGCAACAGCCATTGAGCGTGACCATAACCCGAGTTATAGCGTGTTCCCCAACCTGATTCTGCCGATCGCGCCGACCGGGATGCCGGCCGTCACGCTCTGGCCGAAAAGCGTCGACACTAGCGTACTGGAAGTGCTCTGGTTCGCGCCTGACTGGGGCGGTGGTCCGCGCGATCCGTTATGGGAAATGCGCATCCAGAATTTCGATCGCATCGTCCAGGAAGATATCGAATTTGCGGTGCCCATGCAGGCGACGCTCGCCTCGCCGGGTTTTCGTGGCGTGCCGCTGAGTTATCAGGAGCGACGCCTTTATCACTGGCATGAAGAGGTCGATCGCCGAATCGGCGTCGAGAACGTACCACCGGGCCTACGCGTCGTCCCCTGCCTTGCCCCGCATGTCGAATAATCCGAGCGCCGTGGCGGGTACAATCGATCTGGGCCGCCTGATTTCGGCTACTGCGCATCGCCGCGGAGAGGCCATTGCACTCGACGATGGGGTGCGGACTCGCTCCTACCGCGAACTGGAAGCCCGCGCGACACAACTCGCCGCGGCGTTAATTCGCCGGGGAATCGAACCTGGCGCACGAATTGCCGTACTCGCCGAGAATCGGTTCGAATACATTGAACTCGCGCTGGCCGCGGCGCGCTGCGGCGCCATCCTGTGCGCGCTCAACTGGCGCTTCACCGTGGAGGAGCTCGCCCATTGCATCGCGATTACCCAACACACGCTGTTGTTCGTGTCCGTGCGCCACGCGGCGCTCCTACCCGGATTGCCGGTCAGTGAGGCTGTCATCATCGCCTTCGGCGAAGCTTACGAAGCACTCCTGGCCGAGGCCTCAGCGCCGAATTTATGGCCCCGGATTGATCCGGAGGCGGGCTTTATTATTCTCTATACCAGCGGCACCACCGGGCATTCAAAAGCGGCGCTCATTAGTCACCGCGCGGAGTGGGCGCGCTTCACGCTCAGCCAAATCGATGGGGGATTGCGGGCCGGCGACGGCTTTGTCGCGTGGGCGCCGTTCTTCCATATGGTGGCGCTCGAACACGCCTTGCACGTGCTGGCGCTGGGCGGTACCGTGCAGGTGGTGGACGGGGCAGACATCGAACGCATCGTCTGGCTCGGGAGCCGCGTCCCGCAATGGTGGCTGGTGCTGCTGCCCGGCATGATGGATCGGGTGGTCGACGCCATGCGCCGCAGTGGCGCAAAACCAGCACCCATCCGGATCGTCGGGGCACTCGCTGATTTAGTCAGTCCCGCGCTGGTCGCCGAGACCTCACGCACCTTCAACGCCCCCTATTGGAATACGTTTGGATCCACCGAGACCGGCATGCTGCCGTTCGCGGGGACGCGTTTCCCGATAGGCGAAATTCCGCGTGGCCTCGCCAAGGCGCCGAATTCGCTGCATCTGTTCAAGCTGGTGGATGCCGACGATCGAGAAGTGCGCCCCGGCGAGCCGGGAGAAGTGGCGCTCCGGGGTCCCACCGTCTTCAGTGGCTATTGGGACGCTACCGCCATCAATGCACAGGAATTTGGAGGAGGCTGGTTCCACCTCGGAGATGTGTTTGCGGCACGTGCCGACGGACTCTACGATTACGTCGATCGCGCAAAATACCTCATCAAAACGGGCGCCGAAAACGTCTATCCCGCGGAGATTGAACGGGTACTGCTCAGTCACCCCCAGATCATCGAGGCCGTCGTGGTGCGGCGTGCGGATGCCCGATGGGGTGAAGTCCCGGTCGCTTTTGTGTGCGGCCGAGATCCCGTGCCGACAGCGGAGACGCTGATGGCTTGGTGTAGTACGCGCCTAGCCGGCTACAAGAAGCCCAAAGAGATCCGATTTGTCGCGGATGTCGAGACCTTCCCCCGCAGCACCTCGGGCAAGATTCAGCGACAGGCACTCGAACAATGGTTACGTTAAAACAAGGTCCTCACAGATGCTGCTAACCGACGAACATCGGCAAATCACCGCGACCGTGCTGCGCTTCTGTCAGCAGGAAATTAATCCCTATATCGCGGCTTGGGAGAAGGCCCAGCAGTTTCCGGTCCACGAAGTGATGGCGAAGCTGGGGGCACTCGGCCTTCTGGGCATTAAATATCCGCGGGCGTATGGCGGCATGGCCCTCGATTTCAGTTACGCGATGGTGATGGCCGAAGCGCTCGGGGAATGTCACGCGGGCGCGGTGCCGATGGCGATCGGCGTGCAGACCGATATGTGTACCCCGGCCCTCGCGCGCTTCGGCGGGGATGTGCTGTGCCGAGAGTTCCTCGCGCCAGCGATCGCCGGCGATCGGGTGGGCTGCATTGGGGTGAGTGAAGCCGGCGGAGGATCGGATGTCGCGGCGATCAAAACCCGCGCCCGACGAGAGGGCAGCGATTACGTGATCAACGGAAGCAAGATGTGGATCACCAACGGGCTCGAGGCAGATTGGTGCTGTCTGCTCGTGAACACGGCAGAGGGTCCTGCCCACCGCAACAAAAGCCTATTGATCATCCCGCTCGATGCCCCCGGCGTCACCCGTCAAAAAATCCACAAGATGGGCATGCATGCCTCCGACACGGCTCAGCTGTTTTTTGACAACGTCCGCGTCCCGGCACGCTACCTTATTGGCGAGGAGGGCCTCGGCTTCACCTATCAGATGCTACAGTTTCAGGAAGAGCGGTTGTGGGCAGCCGGGAGTACGTTACGCGCGCTGGATCGACTGGTCGACATCACCATTACCTACACCCGTGAGCGGCAGGCATTCGGGCGGGCCATTCTCGACAATCAAGTGGTCCATTTCCGCCTCGCCGAGCTCCGTACCGAGATCGAAGCGTTACGGGCGTTAACTTGGCACGCGGTCGAACGCTACGTGACCGGTGAGGATGTGACCAAACTCGCGTCGATGGCTAAGCTGAAAACGGGCCGCGTGGCGCGCGAAGTGGCAGATAGCTGTCTGCAGTACTGGGGCGGCATGGGCTTTACGGAGGACAACCCGTTGTCGAAGGCCTATCGCGATCTGCGCCTGATTTCCATTGCAGGCGGTGCCGATGAGGTGATGCTCGGGATCATTTCGAAACTCGAGGGGACCTTGCCCAAACCCGTTGTTTGACGGATTGACCTCGGCGTGCGCGTGGTCAAGGTGCACGGTCGGACATCAAGCGACCGAGGACCGTTCAATCGCGTGCGTGCCGATTCTCGATCAAATCATGGACGCTTGCGCGTCGTTTGCCCTTTATCGGAGGGGACTTTGGCATCAAAGGGTAACAGACGCTCATTTGCCATTTGCCATTTGCCGCATGAAAGACTTGCTCGTGCCAGAAATAGATAGCACTCGTTTGGGCGAGTGCGGCCACTCAGCAGCGGTGGCATTAGTTTCTTTAGACGAGGTTAATTAATGATGTTAATTGATTTATTGATAATTTAATTACAGGAATATTTCGCCCAAGCGCTGCTCTCGCCACCGAAAGCAGCGCCCGCTTTGGAGCGGGCCTTTACCCGTCGCCGCAAGCTATTGCACTGAGTGAGCCCCGCACCGTTCCCGCTTGCACCACTCGATGCAGCACATGATCGCGCAGACTTTTATCGCGATTCAGCGGCACTGAATCACTATCTGCGTGAACAAGCCAATCAGGATATTCGTCGCCCAGTTGCCGTTTGTTTCGTGGCCTTAGCTCTTAGCTGACCGGCTGCACTATCCGACGGTGCCCGCTGTTCGCCCCAGTGCCTTCATCCCTCCCTTTGGGCGATTCCCGCATGCCGCGTCAACGCCGGCCACAGGGCGTCCCCGCCGGCAGGCAATAGTGCGCCGGCCAGCTGATCGGCCCAGTAAGCTTCATTGCCGAACTCATCACGCCAGCTCCACAGCCGACGCGTCATGAAGTGGAGCGGATATTCCTGGGTGAACCCCATTGCCCCGTGGACCTGATGGACCAGCGCGGCCGCGACACCCACTGCCTCGCCAGTCCGAATTTTAGCGCAGGCAATTTCGAGCAAGGCCTCTGCGATCCCATGGGCGGCGAGCACACGCACGGCCGCATCGGCGGCCACCGTCGCGGCCGACACTTCACCGGCCAGGGTCGCGACGTGATGTTGAATGGCCTGAAACTTGGCAAGCGGGCGTCCGAACTGCACCCGTTCGTTCACGTAGTTGACGGCCAGCGTCAGACAACGCTCGAGCGCGCCGGCCATCTGCACGACGCGCGCCAGCGCCCCGAGCCGGAAGAGTCCCTCGCCTGTCACGCCGGTGGCGATCAGCGCAACCTGGGTGTCCGTTAACGAGACTCCCTCAACTTCGACCGTATCGCGCGACTCCCCGGCCAGATTATCGTCGGGCGCGAGGCGGCAGCGCGCGGCAGGCAGGCAAACCACGCCGGTCTGTCCCTGATGCGCCACCAGGGCCACGAGATGACCGGCAGCACGGGCAAAGGGCACGCGTCGCGCCTGACCGTTCAACTGCCAGTGTCCTGGCGCACCGGTCAGGGTCAAGTCTGCTTGTTCACCGGGCACCACCACCGTCAGCGGCCCCAAGGGCACGCGCAGGCCAGCGCCAGACAGCGCCCAGCCGGCCAACAAGGTCTCGGCAAGTGGGATGGGCGCACCGTGGCGCGCGGCAACGCGCACCAGGTCGAAGGCCTCCTGGATACTCGCACCCGCCCCGCCTTCGGCTTCAGGCACCGCAGCCAGCGTCATGCCGTGATCTTCCAGCGCCGACCACAAGACGTGCGGAAAGCTACCGGCTTCAGCAGCATTCAACAGCGTCGGGGAAACCAGATCGCCAAACAGGCGCTCCGCCGTATCGATGAGAATCGTGTCGTCGTTCATCGCAGCCCGAGCCCCCTGGCAATAATGCCTCGCAAAATTTCGCTGGTGCCTCCGCGCAGTGAAAAACTCGGGGAATGCAGAATCGCCGTGGCCATCAGTGCTTGGGTCCGGTCCGGAGACTGGCGCGAAGGTGCCGAGTGGATGACCAGACGCAACGTTTCGGCGACTTCTTTTTCGAGGCGCGCGCCGAGCTCCTTAACGAGCACCGCTTCGGTGTCGGCTTCCAGCCCGGCCGCAAGACGACCAAACACCCGCATCGACATGTTGTAGAGCGTCCAGAAGCGGGCCACCAGCTGGCCGACGGCAAACCGGGCGCGCGCGTCTGCCGTGGGACCCAGCGTATCCATGGCCGCGCGCAGGAGCGGATAGGTGCTGAGGAACCGTTCGGGCCCGCTGCGCTCGAAGGCGAGTTCGCTCGTAATCTGCGCCCAGCCATCGCCCTCCCGTCCCAGTAATTGGGCGTCACTCAACTCAACGTTGTCGAACACGACCTCGTTGAAGTGATGTTCGCCGGTCAGAAAACGAATCGGATTCATGGTCACGCCCGGCAAGTTGCGCTCGACAATAAACTGGCTGAAACCCTGATGCCGTTGCTCCGTGCGGGCAGCCGTGCGACAAAACACCACCATCGCGTCATAGACATGGGCGTTGCTGGTCCAAATCTTCGCGCCGTTCAGCAACCACCCGCCGCCGGGTCTGGGCGTCGCCAGCGTCCGGACGCTGGCCAGATCGGAGCCCGCATCCGGCTCACTCATTCCGATGGCGAAGCTGTATTCGCCTCGAGCAATCGGCGGCAGATATTTTTGGCGCTGCGCCTCGGTCCCGATGCGCAGCAACAACGGACCGGTCTGCCGATCCGCAATCCAGTGTGCGGCCACCGGTGCGCCACTGGCCAGCAATTCGGCGGTGACCACAAAACGCTCCATCTGGGTACGCGCGTGACCGCCGTAGGCCTTGGGCCAGGTCAGCGCCAGAAAGCCCGCCTGACCGAGCTTTCGACTGAATTCGAAAGAAGGCGTTATCCAGCCGTCGCACTGAGGTTCGAAGCCGCCGCCGCGGCGCTCATCGTCAAGGAAGCGCCGCAGGGTATCCCGCAAGGCGAGGGCTTCAGGAGAGAGGATCGCGGGGGGAAATTGCAGGGAAGCGTTGGTCATCGACATCGCCCGAGGGGCCTCCGTAAAAAACAACCGGCCCGCAGGCGCGGAAAAATCGAGTCTACCGGGAGTGGCACGCCGGCGCACCGTCTCGCGAGCGGTTAAGATGCCGGCCATGCGATACCGTGACCCATATCCAAGGCCGAAATCTCCATGCTAAGCCGGTCTTTCCGGAAGGGACTCATCCGCCGCCTGCCCGGTCCCCTGTTCGACTATCTGGCCGCCATCGCCTACCTGGGCAAGCGACTGCCGGACCGCGCCCGCTACCGCGCACACGTACGGGGCCGTCGGGGGCTCGAAATCGGGGGTCCGAGTCTGGTGTTCAAGACGGTGCTGCCGCTCTACCACCTCGTGCAGGCGCTTGACGGCGTCAATTTCGCCACGGACACCGTCTGGGAAGGCCATCTTCAGCCAGGACGTCATTTCCGGTATTTCGGGACCGCACGCGGCCAGCAGTTTATTGCGGAGGCCAGCGAGCTCGGGGCGATTAACGCACAGACCTATGACTTTCTATTGTCCTCGAACTGTCTGGAGCACGTCGCCAATCCCTTAAAGGCGCTGATGGCCTGGCGACGGGTCCTGCGGGCGGGCGGCGCGTTAATTCTCGTGGTGCCCAACAAGGCTGCGAATTTCGATCATCGCAGACCCACCACCACGTTCGATCACCTGCGCGCAGATCTGGACCTTCACACGACCGAGGCGGATTTGACCCACCTCGAAGAAATCCTCGCCCTGCACGATTTGTCCCGCGATCCCGGCGGCGGCGATGCGGACAACTTCCGGCGGCGTAGCCTCGACAATTTTCGCAACCGAACCCTGCATCACCATGTCTTCGATCTCGCAGTGATCCGGCAAATGCTGGATTACTGCGCATTCGACGTGGTGCACACCACGACCACCCCCGCTGATTTCCTGGCCTTAGCCACGCGGCGGCCCACCGACCCCTGAAAGGACCCGCGAGAACACCGCGTTCGCCCGCCTCAACTTAAGCGAAATCCGGCATAGCCCTGCGCGGCGACTTCTGCGCATTTCTCGCGGAACGCCGGCGCCCCGCCGGCATAGAACAGGAACGTGCGCTTCTTGCCATCCACATTCGTGCCCATGAACCAGGAATCGGTCTTGGTGAAGATCATGCCTTCGGTGAGTGACTCCGCGTGCTCGGTCCAAGCCTCTTCCGCCTCCGGCGTGGCCTCGATGCGCTGCAGATTCTGATCTCGCAGATAGCCAATACAGCCACTGACCCATTCCGCGACGACTTCCGCGCACCGCGTGAAGTTGCAGAACACCGCACCATTGACGATGAAGAAGTTGGGGAAGCCCGCCGTCTGCAAGGTCAGGTAGGTGCGTGGGCCATCCGCCCAACGCGCCTTGAGTGACTCCCCGCCGACCCCGCGGATATCGATACGGGTCAACTCGCCGGTAATCGCGTCAAACCCTGTGGCGTAAATGAGGATGTCGAATTCATATTCGGCCTGACCGGTCTTGACCCCTTTTTCGGTGATCTGCTCAATCGGATCTGCGCGCACGTCGACCAGCAGGACATTGTCCTGGTTGTAGACCTCGTAGTAATTCGTCTCCATCGGTATCCGCTTGGCGCCGAATGGATGATCTTTCGGCACCAGCTTCTCGGCAAGCACCGGATCTTTGATGCGCGCCCGAATCTTGTTGCGCACGAATTCAGCATAGTCTTCGTTGGCCGCGGAATCGATCATGATGTCGTGGAAGCAGCCGAACCATTTGGTGAATCCCGGTTGTGCCCAGATTTCCTCATAGAAGGCGTAACGCTCTTCACGCGACAAATCGAAGGTCTTGCGGGGATCAAATTCCTGCATGAACGCCGCAAACGTGCTGTGGCAACGTCGGAAAATCTCCGGGTAGTCCGCCTTGATTTTCGCCTGGGTCTCATCATCAATTTTGGCGTTTCGCAGTGGGCAGCAATAATTCGCCGTCCGCTGAAAAACCGTCAGGTGGCCGACATTTTTCGCAATCTCGGGAATGAGTTGTACGGCGGTCGCGCCGCTGCCGATGATCCCGACCCGCTTCCCTGCAAAATCCACCGGCTCATGCGGCCATCGCGAGGTATGGAAAGATTTACCCTTGAAGCGCTCAATACCGGCAATTTTCGGCATATGGGTGGCCGACAGAATACCGACCGCCGAAATCAGGAACTGGGTCCGCAGGTGCTCCCCGGTTTCGGTCTCGAGATCCCAGCGATTCGCTCCCTCGTCATAAACGGCCGATTTCAGGCGCGCATTGAAGTGGATATGAGGCTTCAACTTGAACTTGTCCGCCATGAAGTTCAGGTAGCGCTCATTTTCGGGCTGCCCAGAGTAATGCTCCGTCCAGTTCCACTCCTGCAACAATTCTTCAGAAAAGCTATAGGCATAGCTATAGGATTCCGAATCGAAACGCGCGCCTGGATACCGATTCCAGTACCACGTCCCGCCCACCCCGCCGCCGGCTTCCAAAATACGGGCGTTGAGGCCAAGTTCGCGCATTTTGTATAACTGGTAAAGCCCGGATACGCCGGCGCCAATGATCACCACGTCGACTGCTTCAACTGCCGCTGCGGCGGCCATTTCGCGCTGAGCCTGTGCCATATCCGTCCTCCTGATATTTTTTTGTGTGATTGTAAGGCCCACGGTTCGCCGCGCGACCGTGGGTGGCTACGGGCTGGTCCGCCAGCGCAGCCGAAGATCTTTCATCGTCCTTAACTGCCCGCTTTCATACAGGGGCTGGGTATCGGGTTCCAGTTCGAATTCCGGGATCTGTCGCAGGAACTCTTCGATGGCGATGCGGATTTCCAGGCGCGCGAGGTGCTCGCCAAGACAGCGATGTGGGCCCACCCCGAAGGCGGTGTGGACCACTTCGTGGCGATGAACATCAAAATCCTGCGGGTTCGAACACACGTCAGGATCCCGCGAGGCCGCCGCGTAGTTCAGCGCAATCCGATCGCCCGGCTTCAGGGTGATCGCGCCGACGACGACGTCCGCGCGCACCGAGCGCCCGACCGCCACTACGGGGGCATACAGCCGTACGGTTTCCTCGACGGCTGTCGGCAGCGTGGCCGGCTCCTCGCGTAGCATACGCCGCAGGGCGGGGGCCTGGGCGAGCGCCAGAATGGCCCCCGACATGGCATGGGTGGTCGTCGCGAGCCCGCCAAACACCACATCGAGCGCGACGTGCACTTTGTCTGCCCACGAGCAGGGCTCACCCACCTCATTTTCCACGCCCGCTAAGATCACATCCACCAAATCACCCCGCGGCGGCTGGGTCGCGCGATCTTCGAGAAAATGTTGGAGATAGGTATACACCCGGCCGAACGCCGGTGTCCGCGCCGCCATGTCGCCGAAGGAATACACATCAATATCAGCGAAAAGGGTTGGCAGATCCGCAACCGGCACCGGCAGGATGTGCCTGAACAGGATAAGGCCGGGTAATTGGGCGGCGAAGTCGGCGACATATTCGCACTGCCCGCGGGCGGCAAAACGGGTGATCAGCGCGCCCGCATATTGGCGCGCCGCGGCCTCAAGCGGGGCCACGGCCTCCGCGCTGAAAAACGGGTTGAGCACCCGCCGCCAGTGGCTGTGGTAAGGCGGATCCAGATCTTCCGGCAGAATCTTGATGTTGCCTTCGGGCGGATTCAACATCCAGCCATCGGCGCTGCTGAACGTGCGCCAATCCTGCGCACAACGGCGCACGTCCTGATAGCGGTTGAACACCGTGTAACCCGCCCCCCTGTCGCTGTGCGCCACCGGACACTGGGCCACCAGGTGATCCATGACCGCCTCGAAGCGCTCGGCAAAAACAGGATCGTCAATATCGAACTGGGTATGCAGGCGATTGAATTCGTCGGAATTTTTCACACATCACCTAAAAACATCGCGGCAAACAATGAAGCGGGCTTGCAGGCAGGTCTTTTACCGGTACCCGAAGGGTCCGGAATAGTGTCGCGCTCGCCGGCGCAATACAAGCGCAATTCACAGACGGCGCGCAAGAAGCCGGTTATCGGACGATGAATGAACGATAATGCGGAATATTCCTCACTGGCGCTGGCCCCATGAAAACCCCCAGGGATCTTGAAGCATTAATCGAAGACGGTGTGATCGACGAAGTCTTGTGGCCGCTTAGAAGCGGCAAGGAAGCCGCGGTCTATGCCGTGCGGGTCGGCACCGAGGTGCGCTGCGCAAAGGTCTACAAGGACCTGGCGCAGCGCAGCTTCCAGGCGCGGGCCCAATATCAGGAAGGGCGTAAGACACGCGGATCCCGACAGGCCCGCAGCATGGGTAAGGCGTCCCGTTTCGGACGACGGGAGTCGGAGACGCAGTGGAAGAACACCGAAGTCGATGCCTTATACCGGTTGGCCAAAGCCGGAGTCTGCGTGCCGACGCCGCACGGCTTTTTCAATGGGGTGCTGATTATGGCGCTCGTCACGGACGCGGAAGGTCAGGCGGCCCCGCGATTGGGCGAAGTGGACCTCAGCGCGGAGGAGGCCCGGGACTTTCATCACCGCTTGATTGGGGATGTAGTGCGGATGCTCGCCCTGGGTCTTATCCATGGCGACTTATCCGAATACAACGTACTGGTCGCGCCCGACGGCCCGGTGCTCATCGATTTTCCGCAGGTGGTGAATGCCGCTGGCAACAATGCGGCGCGCGCGCTTTTGCTGCGCGACGTCCATAACTTGCGCGACACGTTGGGACGCTTCGCCCCCGAACTCAATGACACCCATTACGGCGAAGAAATGTGGGCGCTCTACGAGACAGGCGAATTGCGGGCGGACAGCGTCCTGACCGGTCAGTTTGTCTTTGACACCGAGCTGGCCGATGTGGAGACGATCATGCTGTCAATTGAGGATGCCCGACAGGAGGCTGAAGCGCGAGAGCTCGGGCGTAGCGCCAGCGCCGGTGACTAACGTGTCCACACTCAGCACCCGTTTTACCACCCTGCTCGGCATCACCCATCCAGTGATGCAGGAAGGACTGGGGCCCTACAAGACCGTTCATCTGGCCGCCGCGGTCTCGAATGCCGGCGGACTCGGCACCGTGAGCATCCCGGGGATCAGCGAGGCACCGGCGGCGGGTGCGCGGAAATTGCGCGGTTACATCGAACAGGCCTGCGCGCTCACCGAGCGTCCCTTTGCCGTGAACATCCCGGTGGGCGCCGACAAACACGGCAATGTTCTGCCCTTCAGCGCGGCCTACGTCGGCGCCGTGGTTGAAGCCGTCCGCGATCGGGAGATTGCCCGACGACTGCGGGTCATTACGACGTCAGCCGGTCCGCCGGCCGCCGCACGGCGCCTGATCGCCGATTCCGGCCTCGTGCATATCCACAAGGTGGGCGGGACACGCCAGGCTGTTCGCGCCGCCGCAGAGGGGGTCGATATGGTGATCGCCTCCGGCTACGAAGCCGGTGGTCATACCCACGCCCGCCCGGTCCACACCTTTGTGCTCGGCCCGAGTGTCTCCGAAGCGGTGCGTTGCCCCGTGATTTTGGCCGGCGGGATCCGCGACGGACGCGGCCTCGCCGCCGCGCTCGCCCTCGGTGCCGATGCCGTCGCCTTGGGAACGCGCTTTGTCGCCAGTCACGACAATCCGGATTGGCATCCCGCCTATGCAGAGCGCATCTTGCGGGCGCGCGAAGGCGAAGACATCGTGTTTCAGGCGCTCTATGGGCCTTCCCGTGCGCTGATGAGCGCCGCAATTGACGAGTTGGCCGCCATGGAGGCGACGGGGAGCTGGTCAGAGGAAGCCCTAACCCACTTCAAGGACGAACGCCTGATCGCCGCACAGCAAGCGGGTGACATGACAGGGGGGATCCTACCCTGTGGACAGATTGCGGGTGCTCTGCAGGATCTCATCCACGTCGCCGAGTTCGTGCCCGGCATGGTGCGGGATGCGATCGCGGTGCTGGCACAGGTGCGCGCGCACATCGTCACTGTGAGCCCGTTGCCCGGATAGCCGCGCGCCCTGACGCTAGCCGGCCGGATTGAACGCGGCCGCGGCGAAAACCTCAGCACCCCGCATAAATTCCGCAGCACTCGTGGCCTGCGGGCTGATGACGAGGGTATCGATGCCCTGTGCGTAGTGGGCGCGTAACTGGGCGTGGCAGTGGGCGACGGATCCAAACAGGAAAATACGGGACACCATCTCATCCGTGATGGCACGGGTGACGCGCGCCCGATCGCGCGCGGCATAGCCTGCCCGCACCTCGGCGACCGCCTCCGGGTAGCCCAGCTGTTCGATCATCGTCTGATAGACCGGTGCCGAGGCATAGAAGGCAAAATGTTGTCGGAAGAATTCACGTGCGTGGACTTCTTCTTCGGGACTGGAGATCACGACCACCGCGCGACGTTTCACAATTTCGAGATCTTCCGCCCGACGCCCACGCCGCTTGGCCCCGAGATCAAGCTGCTCCATCGCCCAAGCCAGCCGATCGAGGGGGGTGAAGTCATTGAGGACGACGCCATCGGCGACTTCACCGGCGAGTTGCAACATCTTCGGCCCCATCGCCCCCAGATGAATCGGTAAGGCGACACCCGGCAGGGCCTGCAAACGAAAGCCCTCACTGCGGAGTAGCTCGCCTTTGAAATGCGTTTTTTCGCCGGCGAAAATCTGTCGCAGCAGGGCGACGTACTCTCGCACGTGCGTCAATGGACGCTTGAAGGGTACGCCGTACCAGCGATCGACCATGTTGCTCGTGGACGAGCCCAGGCCAAGCACAAAACGGCCGGGCGCCTGCTCGGTAATCACACTGACGCCGGTAGCCAGCACCGCGGGGGGGCGATTGAACACCGGGACCACCCCGGTGCACAGCCGGATGCGGCGGGTCGACACCGCCAGCGCAGCCGCCAGCGAAATCGGATCTTGCATGCCCTCTGCATCCGGAAACCAGAGATCGTCAAAACCAGCGTCCTCCGCCCACCGGCCCCGGGCAAAACCCGCATCCAGACCGGGCACCGGCCACAGCATCAGACCAAGGCGTTTCGAGCGTGTCATCAGGGACTCTCCCGTGGCGTGCACCGGCGCCCCTTGGCGCACCGCAGACATCGATTAAATTGAGATCTCAGACTACCCCAGCCGAGAATACCGACAAATCCTGCGGGCCACCGCGCTCGAGTGCCCGACGATAAGCCGGCCGCGCGCGAAGGCGCGCCAGATAGGCCTGTATGGCGGGCAACGCCTTCGTTCGACCCCGCGCCTCGCTGAATTCAAGCGACCAGCCGAGGTTGATATCCGCCGCCGAAAAGCCGCTTGGCAGAAGGTAGGCCTGATCCGTTAACGCCGCTTCGACGTACTGATGGTTTTTGGTGATTTCGACCTCGAAGAAGCTCATGAAAACGGCGTTGCCGCCGCCGGTCCAGGCGTAGATGAGATCAACGCCGAGCCCGGGGAACAAGGTTCCTTCCGAGAAGGCGAGCCATTGCAGATATTGGCCGTAATCGGGCGCGCTGGGCGCCCGGCTGAGGCGTCCACCGGCACACACCTGGCAGATGTATTCGATGATGGCATCGGTTTCGATGATCGTCTGCCCATCGTGCTCAATGGTCGGCGCCTTGCCGAGGACATGCACGGCCCGCAGCGAATCCGGGGCCCGCAGTGTTTCCGCATCCCGCTGGTGGTGCACCAGCGTGTAATCGATACCGAGCTCTTCGCATAACCACACGATGCGTTGCGAACGGGAGTTATTGAGATGATGCACGGTCAGCATAATTTTTCCTCGAAAAAAATAAGGGTGCGCTAACGACGATGGGCTTTTAATTTGACCGGCAGATGTTTAAGTCCGCCGACGAACGTGGACTGCACCCGTTCGACGGGTCCGGAGATTTCGATGCCGTCATGGCGTGACAGCAGGGCTTCCAGGGCAAGCCGGATCTCCAGCTTGGCGAGCGGTCCGCCGAGACAAAAGTGCGGCCCCGCACCGAAACCCAGGTGAAGATTCGGATGCCGGGTCACATCAAAATCATAAGGCCGCGCGAACACTGCCGCGTCCCGGTTGGCCGACGGAAACCACAGCATGACCCGCTCGCCTTCGCGAATGCGTTGCCCCGCCAATTCGGTATCTGCGGTGGGCGTGCGCATCAGCGAGATGACCGGGTCCGACCAGCGGATAATTTCTTCTGCCGCGAGCCGCAGACGGCGCGGATCTTCCCGCAGCAGCGCCATTTGTGCCGGATGTTCCAGCAGCGCCAAGACGCCCCCAGAAAACGCATTGCGGGTGGTTTCAAAGCCGGCCAGGATAATCTGGGCCGCGTTGTGCGCCACCATCGAGGCGGGCAACGCCTGTGCCTCGAGGGTGGCATTGGCCAGCAGGGTGAGGGGATCCGAGCGCGGACATCCCCGCCGCTCCGCGGCCCGCCGCAGGCCATAGGCATGGAGCTGCTCGAAGCCGTAACGCACGGTTTGTGCCACGGTGCCCTGCCGGTATTCGGGATCGGTGCCTCCGATCGCCATTTTGCCCCAGACGAGCATGTCGTCCCAATCCTCCGCCGGCAATTCGAGGATGTCACAAATCACCGCCATCGGAATGCGCACCGCGAGATCGGCGACCAAGTCGATTTCGCCATGAGCGGGGATGTCATCGAAGATTTTGCCGATGAGCGCCCGCGTCCGCGCCTCGCTACCGGCCAACGCCTTGGGCAGAAAAGGGGCCGAGATGACCTTGCGGACGGCCGTATGCCGGGGCGCATCAATCATGGCGACGTTCTGACCCACCCCCCAGGCCTCTGCCGCGATCGCCGCCATCTCGGCGTCTATCACGGGCGCCACGCCTTCGCGTTCAGAACTGAACAGATTCGGCGCGTTCAGGATGGTTTTCAGATCCGCGTGGCGGAAGATGGACCAGTAACCTCGACCATCGGGGCTCTGCGTCCAGTGGATCGGATCTTCGGCGCGTAGGCGGTCAAACAACGCGTAATGCGCGCCGGTGGCAAAAAACGCCGGATCGTTCAGCTTCTCGTCGACGTTTATCACGCACAGCTCCTCGCCCGGAATCGGGCCAATCCCCCCGGGTTCGCGGGAGTGCCGACTTGAAGGGCGAAACTAATAATCCCATACTCGATTTGTCCGAACAAGTTGACTTGTGGCGGACGTGATCCCGCCACGCGGGTGCGTGATGGGCGGCCTCGCGCCGCCCCCCTCTTCTCGTTGTTCGGACAGGAGCCTGCCCATGTCGACGTCACCGCCGGCCGCGTCCATCACCACCCCAACACCGCGCCGGCGTGGCGCATCGAAACACAGTACGGTGGCGGCGCAACTCCTCGAGCAGATCCGATCAGGGCATTTCCCACCTGGCGCACGCCTACCCTCGGAGCCTGACCTGTGTCGCCACTTTGGCGTAAGCCGACACACCGTCCGAAGCGCCTTACGTTCCCTCTATGAGAAGGGCCTTGTGCTGAGTCAGCAAGGCCGCGGAACCGTCGTCCAAACCGCCGCGGCGACGCCGCGCTATGCCTTCGCCTGTAACTCGGTTGACGATCTCCTCCAATATGCCGCAGCGGCCCCGCGCGAACTTCGCCAAACGAGTCGGCGCCAGGTCGATCCGGCGCTTGCCCAATGGCTGGGTTGCGGGCCGGGCGAGGACTGGTGGGAAATGCGGACCTGCCGGATCGAAAAACAAGGCCAGACGGTCATTGCGGCCTCCCGCATCTACGTGCCCGATCGCTTCGCGGAGGCCGTGGCCGAGCTCGCCACCAGTCCGTTGCCGCTGTTTGCTCTGATCGAACAACGCTACGGTCATCACATCGCACAGGTTCGGCAGAATTTTTCAGTGGCCCACGCGACCCCGGACGAAGCCACTGATCTCGGGCTGACGGTCGGCGCGGCAGTGATGTGCGTCGAACGCCGTTTCTTCGACGAGCGTGGCAGCCTGCTGGAAGTGTCCTGTTCGGTCCATCCGCCGCTCGGGTTTCGCTACGAAATGACCGTGCGCCAAATCATCGGTCAGGGTAGCGCCTGAGGCGCCACCCTGACGCTTTCCACGCCCCCACTAGGCCTCGGCGGCGCGGGCTAACGCCTCGCCGAGATCGAGCGAACCATAGCCCAACGTCCGCTCGAGATCGTGCCAGACCGGCAAGGCAGCCCGCAGGGCCGCCTGCTTCACATGACCAAAGCCCCGAATGCTGTCCACCACCTGCGCCAGACTGACCAGCTGGGAGTAGCTCGCTGGGGTCAGGTGTTGCAAGCCCATTTCAATCGACTGCCGGTAGGCTTCAATCAGACGCCGCTCCAACTTGCGCTCTGCCGTATAGCCGAAGGGATCGAAGGGTGTCCCCCGGAGACCTTTAAAGTGCTGTAACACCTGTAGCACCGGGCGCAACCAGGGGCCAAACGCCTGCTTCTGGGGCCGCCCCGCCGCATCGCGGCGCCCCAGTAGCGGGGGCGCAAGGTGAAAATTAAGCTTCGGGCTCCCCCCAAACGCGGTGTTCAGTTGCTGCTGAAAGGCCGGGAGGGAAAAAAGCCGCGCCACCTCATACTCATCCTTGTAGGCAAGCACCCGGTAGTACCCTTCCGCCACCGCCTGCGTCAGGGCATAGTCCTGCGCCGCGCTATCGCGCTGGCGCACCGTCTCCACCAATTGACGGAAGCGGTTGGCGTAACCCCGGTGCTGATAGGCGCAAAGCCGTGTCGCCAAGGCCTCCACGCGGTCTTGCAGCCGCGTCAGCGGATCGACCGCCGCGGCCGCCTCGGTCTCGGCGGTCACTGCGAGGGCGTCAACGCGCGCCACCGCGGCCCGACGACCCAACGTAAAGGCCTGAATATTGTCCTTGACCGCCACACCATTCAGATCAATGGCCCGCAGCAAAGCGCGGGCACTGAGCGGAATGTGGCCGCGCTGAAAGGCAAACCCCAGCAGTAGCAGATTCCCGCTCTGGGTATTGCCCAGCAAAGATTCCGCCAGATCGGTGCTATCGAGCGCGGTATAGCGACCACTGACTGCGGTGGTCAGCAAGTCGACGAGCTCAGCCCGGGGAAACGTCCATTCGCGATCCTGCGCAAAAGCCCCGGTCGGTTGCTCGAAGGTGTTGACCACCGCGACCGTGCGATCGGCATGGATGCGGGCGACGACTTCGGGATCGCCCGCCGTGATGAGATCATAGGCGAGCAACAGATCGGCTTCGCCGGCGGCGATACGCTGGCCGCGCAGATGGGTGTCATCATCGGCAATGCGGATGTGGGACATCACCGCGCCGTTCTTCTGGGACATGCCGGTCATATCGAGCACGCTGACTCGCTTGCCCTCCAGATGGGCCGCCATGCCGAGCAAGGCGCCGACGGTAATCACGCCGCTGCCGCCGACCCCGGTGACCAGGATATTGAAGGGGCGCGGGAGTGTCGGCACGGGCGGCTCTGGGAGCTCAATTTCCGCGCTCAGTACCGACACGTCGGCGCGCCGCCGCGCCGGGGTTTCGACCTCGACGGTCACAAAGCTAGGGCAAAATCCCTCGACGCAGGAAAGATCGCCATTACACGCATCCTGATCGATGGCCCGCTTACGTCCCAATGTCGTCTCGAGCGGCAGGATTGCCGTGCAGTTCGACGCCCGACCACAGTCCCCGCAGCCCTCGCAGATCTCGGGATTGATAAACACCCGGCGAGGCGCTTTAGGAAACTGTCCCTGTTTGCGTCGGCGCCGCTTCTCGGCCGCGCAGGTCTGATCGTAAACCAGCACGCTGACCCCGGGATAATCCCGCAAGGTCTGCTGCACCGCCTCGAGCTCGGTGCGGTCATGCACGGTCACCAGCGGGGCTGACATCGCCTGCGCACGGTGCGGCGCTGGGTTTTCGGCCACGACCGCGATTCGGCGCACCCCTTCGGCCGCCACCTGATGGACGATGTCGCGCACCGATAGCGGGCCGTCAATCGGTTGTCCGCCCGTCATAGCGACCGCATCGTTGAATAGAATTTTGTAGGTAATGTTGACCCCGGCGGCGACCGCCGCCCGGATCGCGAGACTCCCTGAATGGTAGTAAGTCCCGTCGCCGAGGTTCGCGAAGACATGCTCAAGCGTGGAGAAGGGAGCCTGTCCGATCCAGGTCACCCCTTCACCCCCCATCTGGGTCATGGTCCGGTTCGACTCAGGGAAGATGGCGGTCGCCATCACGTGGCAGCCAATCCCAGCCAGCGCAATGCTGCCCTCGGGTGTTCGCGTCGAACGGTTATGGGGACAGCCCGCGCAGTAGTAAGCGGATCGCGGCGGGGGCTTAAAGGTATGCACCAAGGCCGCCTCCTTGGCTTCCAGAAAATGGAGCCGGGCCGTGATGGCGTCACTGTGGTGAAAACGCTGTAGGCGATTGGCCAGCACCCGGGCTATCTGCGCAATCGAAAAATCGCCCTTCGCCGGCAGCAGCCATTCCCCACGGGGGGCCACCCACTCGCCGTGCTCGTCGAATTTTCCGATCACCCGCGGGCGCACATCGTCGCGCCAGTTGTAGAGCTGCTCTTTCAGTTGATATTCAATAAGCTGGCGTTTTTCCTCCACCACCACGATTTCTTCGAGTCCAGTGGCGAATTCACGGATGCTCTCCGCTTCCAGTGGCCAAGGCATCGAGACCTTGAACAGCCGAAGCCCGATCTGCTGGGCCGCGCGCTCGTCGATGCCGAGCTCTTCCAGTGCCTCGAGCACATCCACATACGACTTGCCGGAGGCTACGACGCCGAGGCGGGCCGGCCGCGAATTCCACACAATCCGATTGAGATGATTCTCCCGGGCGTAGGCGAGCGCCGCATAGATTTTAAAATCCTGCATCAGCGCTTCCTGCTGGCGTGCCTGCCGCCCCAGGGGCTCGTTCGAGAGGCGCGCGTTCAGGCCTTGTGGCGGCAAATTCGGATAATCGGGGAACCGTGTCTCGACGAGGAAGGGATCCGCACTCACGCTCGCAGAGGACTCGACGGTATCGGCCAGCGCCTTGAACCCCACGGCACACCCGGAGAAGCGAGACATCGCCCAGGCATGCAGGCCGAGGGTCAGGTATTCGTGCACATCGCATGGATACAGCACCGGAATCATCGCAGCGGCGAACTGGTGATCGCTCTGGTGGGGCAGGGTCGAGGAGTAGGCCCCATGATCATCACCGGCCACGAGGATCACCCCGCCGTGGCGCGAGGTACCGGCATGATTCAGGTGTTTGAACACATCGCCGCAGCGATCAACGCCGGGCCCCTTGCCGTACCACAAAGCGAAAACGCCGTCATAACGGGCCGGTCCCAGCAGGGCGACTTGCTGGGTGCCCCACACGGCCGTCGCGGCAAGCTCTTCGTTCACGGCGGGCCAGAACTTGATGTGGTGCCGACCGAGATGGGGAGCGGCTTTCCAGGCGGCCTTGTCGAGCCCGCCGAGCGGTGAGCCGCGGTAGCCGGAAATAAAGCCGGCCGTATTGAGGCCGTCGGCGACGTCGCGCAGGCGCTGCAAGATCGGCAAGCGAATGAGCGCTTGCACGCCGCTGAGGTAAATTCTGCCCGCCGTTGCGGTGTACTTATCGTCAAGCGTCAGATGTGGGTCGATGACCGACATGGGAGTTCTCCAAAATTGTGTTCTGGGTGGAGCAGGCGAAGAGCATCGGGTGGATGCTCGCCAGCCTCGGGCGTTCAGATCTTCGGATAGAAAATCGTCGCGCGGGGTCGATTGCCCTCGGCGGTAGGCGCGGGGTGATCGAAGGGGCCAACACGTTAATAAAGAGACACGGTCTTGCTGGGCAAATCACCTCCGGAGTAAAGCATGCGGCCGACATCCGGGCCATCGATGGCAGAGTATCGCAGGCGCTCCGGTTCGTACAACGTGGAAACCCGCCGTGGGGACCGCGAAACGCCAGCAGCCGGCATCAGCTGCGGCGATCGCCGCCGGCCCCAGCTTGATTTGTCCGGACAAGATCGGGCATTCTCGCGCCAGCCGTCAGGGCCTCCCGAACTTCACTCAACTCCCGCGCGCGCCGCCGCCAGGCGATCTCGCGCCCCGCCGTGCGGGCGCCGCACCGCTGGCCAGACCACAGGAACTACTCGCATGTATAAAAAAGCCAATCCGGTCACCCGTCTGTGCACGAGCGACGTCGATAACATCTTGATCCGAGGTAGAAATCTGTGTGACGAGCTGATCGGGAAAGTGACGTTTACCGATTTCATTCTGTTTCATTTCTTCGGTAAAGATCCGACTCCCATGCAGCGTACGATTGTGGACGCGGTCATGGTGTGCATCATGGAGCACGGCATGACTCCCTCCGCCGTTGCCACGCGCATCACCTACCTCGGCGCCCCCGAATCGCTCCAGGGCGCAGTGGCCGCCGGACTCCTCGGCGCCGGGACGCGGTTCGTCGGCGCGGCCGATGAAGCCGCTAAACTCCTCACGCGCATCACCGCCCAGCCGCTCGCCGCGCGGGCCGCGGAAGCCGCCGCAATCGCACAGGAATACACCGCTGCCAAGAAATTCCTGCCGGGTTATGGTCACCCGATTCACGTCAACGGCGATCCGCGCGTGACCCGACTCAACGCAGTGGCGCGTGCGGCCGGCGCCCAGGGCGACTATCTCGATGCCATGTTTCTGCTCGGGGACGCCATCAAGGTCGCCAGCGGTAAAAATATCGTGATCAACGTCAATGCCGCGATCGGCGCCGTGCTGCTCGAAGCCGGGATCCCGCCCAGTATCGCGCGCGGTTTCAATCTCATCGCCCGTTGTGCCGGTCTGGTCGGTCACCTGCTGGAAGAGCAGGAAGAGCCGGCCGGCTACCACATCTGGCAACTGGCGGACGAAGGCGTGCCCTACGAGGCACCCTGATCGCGCGCGCCCATTCTTGCCTTACGACGGCCCTCGGAGTAACCACACCATGACCCAGACCAAAACGTCACCTGAACACCAGGAACTCGAAACCATGCTGCGCGACAGCGCCGCCGACTTTTGCGCACGGGCGCTGAAGCGGGAGCGTCTGCGGGCGCTCCGCGGGGCGGCCCCCGCCTATGATCGGGCACTCTGGCGCCAAATGGCCGAACTCGGCTGGACCGAAATTTTGGTCCCCGCCACACAGGGCGGCCTCGGTCTCGGCGTGACGGCCATTGCCGTGGTGTCCCGCAAGCTGGGCAGCGTCATCGCCCCGGAGCCGCTGCTCGAAACCGCGGTGGCGGCCGTGAGCGTGCTCTGCAGTCTGGGCGATCCGAGTCCGTGTCTGCCCGCCCTGACCGCCGGCACGCACGTGATCGTACCCGCCCTCGGCCAGGTCGGCGGGGACGCTTTTGCCGCCCTACACGCCACCGCGGTCGATCAATCGCATACCTTGGACGGCACCGTGACGGCACTGCCTCTGGGTCCGGACGCCGATCAGTGGTTGCTGCCAGCAACGCTGGCCGGGCAGCCGGCCTGGTTCCTCGTCAGCGCCCAGGCCCCCGGCGCCCACTGCGTCTCCCGAGAACTGGCCGACGGCAGCCGGGACGGCCATCTCACCCTGACCGCGTGCGCCGCCCAACTGCTCGGGCACGGCGAGCCTGCCCGCGCCGCGCTGGCGCTTGCCCGCACCCGAGTTGAAATCGCCTCCGGCGCCTATCTGCTCGGGCTGGCGGAAACGCTGTTCGCCATGACGCTCGATTATGTCGGGACCCGCCGCCAGTTCGGACAGGCCATCGGCAGCTTCCAGGTGCTGCAACACCGACTGGTCGACTTGTATATCGGGCTGCGGCTCACGGATGCGGTGCTCTCCGAGAGCTGTGCCACCATCGCGGAGGGGGCGGATGCACAAACCGCCGCCAGTCGCCTGCGGTACCGCGCCTGCGAAACCACCCTGGCGGTTATCCGGGAGGCCGTACAGATGCACGGCGCCATGGGCTACACCGACGAATGCGATGTCGGGCTCTATCTGAACCGGGCGCTGGTGGTGATCACCCGTTACGGCAATGCCCGCGAACACGTCGCCGCGCTATCCGGCAACGGCACCCTACTCGCCGGGAGCGCGCAAGGGGCGGTCCTCCCCACGGTCAACATCAACTGCGCGACCCCCTCCGACGGTTGGAACAGTCTCGACAACGACACCTTCAGAGCGATCGTGCGCGGTTGGCACGAAACACACTATCCGAGCGCGCTGCGCAATCCGCGCTCGCGCCCCCGCTGGACGCAATGCCGCGACTGGTATGCCACCCTGTATGCGCGCGGCTGGGCCGCGCCGGGCTGGCCGGCCGAGCATGGCGGGATGGGGCTCAGTCCAGACAAGCTCCTCATCTTCATCGAAGAGCGAGAACGCTGGGGGGTGGCGCGCACGCCGGATCAAGGGATCGTCATGGTCGGGCCGGTGTTAATGCAGCACGGCACGCCCACACAGCTCGCGCAGTATCTCCCCAAAGCCTTAAGCGGCGAGCACATCTGGTGTCAGGGTTACTCGGAGCCGAACGCCGGATCTGACTTGGCCTCGTTGCGCACGAGCGCCGTGCGGGAAGGCGACGAATTCGTCATCAATGGACAGAAGATCTGGACCACCATGGCGCAAGATGCGACCCATATGTTCTGCCTGGTGCGAACCGATCCCCAAGCCAAACCCCAGCGGGGAATAAGCTTCGTGCTCATCGACTTCAAGAGCCCGGGGATCACGGTGCGCCCCATCCGCAACATCTCGGGAGATTCGGAATTCTGCGAAGTCTTTCTCGACAATGTCCGCATCCCGGTCGACAGCGTAGTCGGCGCGCTGCATGACGGCTGGACCATTGCCAAAGCCTTGCTGGGCTTCGAGCGCCTGTTCATCGGCAGCCCCAAATATGGCCAGTACGCATTGAACCGGCTACGCAGTCTTGCCGCGGCCCGCGGCCTGCTGGCCGATCCGGTGTTCGTCGACAAACTCACGCGCTTCACGTTGGACGTCGCTGATCTGGAGGCCCTGTACAAGGTATTTGCGGACGTCGTAAAGCGCGGCGAGACCCTCGGTGCGGATGTCTCAACGCTCAAAATCTGGGCCAGTGAAACTTTTGCGCGGCTCAGCGAATTTCTGATCGAATCCGCCGGCCAGATGGGCGCCCAAGTGGGCGACATTGCGTTCGGGGACACTACTGTCGATGTGATGACGCAGTATTGGAACGCGCGACCCACGACCATCTATGGCGGCAGTAACGAAATCCAGCGGAACATCATCGCCAAGCAGGTGTTGCGGCTGCCGGCGAATTAGCCCGACGCGCTTCCCCCCGTTGCGGGGCGGTAGCGCGGGTTCACCCGACACCCCGGGCCGTGACGGTCCGGGGGATCTCCCACGGGGACTTATCGGTAGTGGGGCATGACCTCGCGGCCAAAGCGCTCCAACATCCGCTTCATGTCATCCATCGGCAAGTAGCCTTGATCCGACTGCCAGATGAACCATTCTGGGTTCGCGGTCTCCACCAGCAAGTCCATTTCCTTGCGCACATCTTTTTCATTCCCGACCAAGCAGAAATGGGATTTTTCGAAGCGCTCCATCGTCGCTTCCGATACCGGCAAGGGCTGGTTCGGGAAGTTGATGTCATCCTCAGGCAACCGGAAGGCGTCGGTGAAACCGAAGTCGTGCGCCCAGCCCGGCCAGCCCGTGCCCATCAAGCCTTTCATGGCCAGATCGCGCGCCTGCTGACGGGTGTCGGCCATGTAGACGCCCCGGAACACCCCAAAGTTCTCGCCAAGGGCGAGCGCGCGACCATGCAGGGCGGCCTCTTCGACATGGACCTCGGCAAAACGCCGCAAAATCGCCGGATCGGAGGTCAACACCGTCGGGATTGAGCCTTCCTTCGCCGCCCAGCGGATGGTGCTTTCGCTCTGGGAGAATGCCTGGAAAAGTGGCGGATGCGGCTTCTGGTAGGGCTTCGGCACCACATCAATCAGCTGGATGTTGCCAGCATCATCGACTTCCCCTGGCGAGCCGTATTTACGGGTCCAGTTGTGCGCCGGCCACGGGGTCCCGGTCTCGTAGGGATAAGGATATTCGTAGTACTTGCCCTTATAGCGGAAACCGCCGTCTTTCCAGGCCAGCTTGATGATGTCAAAGACTTCCTGAAACGCTTCGCGGTTCACCGCATCATTGGTCGGTTGGCTTTCCTTGGTATTCATGGCGGCCGCACCGACGTGCAGATGTTGGGCCATCTGGTTCAGCCAGCGCGCCTGGTAACCCCGGGCGAAGCCGACAATCGTGCGTCCCTTGGTGATTTGATCAAGCCAGGCGATTTCCAGGGCGAGTCGCAGTGGATCCCAACCCGCGAGGACATAGCCGATCGGACCGGCCTTGATAGTTTTGGTGTTGGCCAGAACATGCTGCGTCAGCAGCGGCAGGCTGCCCATTTCACCGCCCTCGGTGTGCAGGTGATGTTCGGGATAGGTCACTGCGGTGAAGCCGAGATCTTCGGCCATCTGCGAGAGCTCGACGACCTCGTCGAGCATCTGTTGGAACTTGTCCGTGCGACTGGCAATGGGGCGCAGTTTTTCACGCTCGTCCAGGGTTGCCGGAATCGCCGGGTAGAAGAAAAAAACAAATTTCATCGACAGTCTCCAGTTGGGCGGGGGATCGCCACGCGCTGTTGGTTTCGGGACTCGGCAAAAACCTCGAAACCATGTAACCGGTCACCGAGGCGATGGCAGAGACGTGACACTTCACGAATTTTTCGGGCAACATTGTCGCAAGATACGGAAGGAAGTACACGCCGCAAAATAGCGGCCTCTGCGCCGGACCGTAACCAAGGAGGCTGCCCGTAATCACCGGGATGTTCAGGCGCGCCACGCGGAAGTGGCCGGCGACACGTCAAAGTGCAGCGCCGCGCCCCTAAATGCCCTAAAATCTTTGCGCCCACCGGTCTGCCCTCCCACGAGGAGATCACCGGAGAGGGGATGGCAAGCCCGTCCGCGCCGGGCACGGAAAAACACCGCGTGCGCCTGACGCGGACTACCCGACCCGGCAATCCCGGGCGGCAAGCCAAGAGGTTCACATGAATCAAGACCCCGCGCGGCCCGCGGTCGACAACATCACTTATGGCGACGTCGCCTCCGTCTCGGGCGCACCCCTGTCGGCGATCCGCGAGGAAGACCGCGGACACGCTAAGCGCGGCGCGCAAATTCTCGCCGCGGCCCTGCGTGCCGAAGGCGTCGAATGTCTGTTCGGTTATCCGGGCGGCGCCAATCTCGAAATCTTCGATGTGCTGTCCGAATTCGGCATCCTGTGTTACCGCACCGAACACGAGCAGGGCGCCATTCATGCGGCCCAGGGCTACGCGCGCGCCACCGGTCGGGTCGGCGTGTGTCTCGCGACCTCTGGCCCCGGCGCCTGCAATCTAGTCACGGGTCTTGCCGATGCGAAAAGTGACTCGACGCCTATTGTCGCCATCACCGGCAACGTCCCCAGCTACCTCCTCGGCAAAAATGCCTTCCAGGAGGCTGACATCGTCGGCATCACGCGGCTGATCACCAAGATCAGCATTCTGGTCGGCAGTGTGGCCGAGATCCCGGCGGCCGTGCGCAAAGGGTTTGCGCACGCCGTCATCAATCGCCCCGGGCCGGTGCTGATTGATCTCCCCAAAGACATCCAGCAGCATTTTCCACGCGATCCCGAAGGCCGTTATGTCCCACCTCGGATCCCGGCGGTGATCGATTCACCCGAAGTCGTGGTGGGCGCCATTCCAGAGTCCCAGCTGAAGCAATGCTTGCGCATGATCGCCGAAGCCGAGCGCCCCGTGATCTATGCCGGTGGTGGCATCGTCTCGAGCGGCACGGAAGCACGCCTCGTCGCCCTCGCGGACAAACTCGGCTGCCCGGTGACCACGACGATCATGGGCTTGGGCGCGGTGCCTTCCGACCACCCCCTGTGGTTACATGTGCTGGGCATGCACGGCAGCTACACCGCGAATGTGGCCGTCAACGAGGCCGATCTGGTGATCGCCCTGGGTGTGCGGTTTGACGATCGCGTGACGGGCAACGTGAAGGAATTCATCAAGGATGGCCAGATCATCCATATCGACGTCGATCGCGCCGAACTTAATAAGAATAAGGGCGTGACGCTCGGCATCGCGGCCGATCTCAGCACGGCCCTCGAACAGTTGATCGAGGCCGCCGTGCCCGGCGACTACGCCGCATGGCGGCGACGCCTCGAGGCGATGAAAGCGCAATACCCGCTCAAGGCCCGCACCCGCGAAATCCTCGGCGGGCCGGCGGCCATCGAGCTGCTCTCGGATATGACGGCGGGTGACGCGCTGGTGACCGTCGGCGTCGGACAACACCAGATGTGGGCCATGCAGCACTACGCCATCAATCGCCGGCGCTCCTTCCTGTCCAGCTCCGGCTTCGGCACCATGGGCTACGGGCTGCCCGCCGCCATCGGCGCCAAGGTGGGCTGTCCAGATCGGCTCGTCATCGATATCGACGGCGACGGCAGCCTCAACATGAGCATTCACGAGCTCTCCACCTGCCACCGTTATGGCATTGGCGTGAAAATCGTGTGCATCAATAACCAGTGGCTGGGGATGGTGCGTCAGTGGCAGGACATGATCTATTCGGGACACCGGGCTAATTCCTCGCTCGGCGATCCGATGGCGGTGAAGGCCGTCAGCGATGACGACATTTATCCCGATTTCGTGACCATTGCGGCCGGTTACCGAATCAAGGCCGAACGCGTCAGCACGGCGCGCGATCTGCCGGCGGCCTACGCACGCCTGCTGGCCGATCCGCAGGAGCCCTATCTGCTCGATGTCATTGTCGATCGCGAGCAGAACGTCTACCCGATGATTCCGGCGGGCGGCAGCTATCGCGACATCATTCTGGAAGGCGACGGTTAAGTCACCGCGCCGCTTGGTTTACGTCCCTGTCTTTATCACGGTCACAGGAGAACATGATGGCTATCTATGAAATGCGTACCTACACCCTGCAGGTCGGCAAGATGAGTGAGGCGGTGAAGCTTTATACCGAAATCGGCTATCCCGTGCTGCAGAAAAGCGGCCTGGACAAGAAGCTCATCGGTTATTTCCAGGCCGACACGGGCCTGATCAATCAGCTCGTCCACCTGTGGAAGTTTGATGACGACGCCGACCGGCGCGCGCATTGGGCGGCGCTCTATGCAAATCCGGATTTCATGGACGGTTTTGCCCCGAAATTCCGTCCGCTACTCGTCTCCCAGGAAGTCAAATTACTGGTCGCCGCGCCCTGGGGTCCACATCCCTGATTGGCAAAGTTTGCGTCGGCAAACCGCGCATAAGGAAACTAGCCCATGTCGACCCTGCCTGATCCCGACGCCTTGCCGCTGGACCAGATCGATGTCAGCAATCCGCGCCTTTATCAGGCGGATGTCATCGGCCCGTACTTTGCGCGGCTGCGCCGTGAGGCGCCGGTGCATTACTGTGCGGACAGCGCGTATGGGCCGTTCTGGTCCATCACCCGCTACGAGGACATCGTGACCGTCAACGCGGATGATGACGCGTTTTCCTGCAGTTACGAAAAGGGTGGCCATATTCTCGGTTACGAGAAACTCTTTCGGCGCCATGGGGTCGACGCGCGGATGTTTCAATCGACCGATGCGCCGCTGCACACCGCGCAGCGCAAAGCCATCGCACCGATTGTCGCCCGTGCGAGCGTGCGCGACATGGCGCTCATCATCCGCGAGCGCTGCGCCGAGGTGCTGGACGGTCTGCCCGTGGGCGAGCCCTTCAACTGGGTCGAAGCGGTGTCCATCGAGATCACCACGCAGGTGCTGGCCGCCCTCTTCGATTTCCCCTGGGCGCAACGGCGATTGCTGACCCGTTGGTCAGATGTGGCCGTGACCGAGCCCGGCTTCGGTATCATCGACAGCTGGGAGGCCCGCCGACAAGAGCTCGAGGCCTGCTTCACCACCTTCGCCGAACTCTGGCAAACGCGTTTGACTGGCCCCCCGCGCGGCGATTTGCTGTCACTCATGGTGCACGCCGAGGGGACCAAGGATTTAAGTCCCGAGGAATTTCTCGGCAACTTGATTAACCTCATCGTCGGCGGGAATGACACCACCCGCAACTCGATGACCGGCGGCATCGTCGCCCTCAATCGGTATCCGCAGGCCTACGCGAAACTACGCACCGATCAGACCCTCGTCGACAGCATGGTGCCGGAGATTATTCGCTGGCAGACCCCCATCTCCCACATGGCCCGCACGGCGCTGCGCGATTACCGACTCGGCGAGGCGGAAATCAAGGCCGGCGATCGGATCGCCCTGTGGTACCTCTCGGGTAACCGGGACGACACCGCCATCGATGATCCGGAAACCTTCATCATCGACCGCCCTCAGCCGCGCCGACACTTATCGTTCGGCTTCGGCGCCCACCATTGCGTTGGCTACCGACTCGCAGAGCTCCAACTTAAAATCGCCTGGGAAGAAATCTTGAAGCGTTTCCGTCACATTGAGATGGTGGGCGAGCCGGTGCGGGTGTGCTCTAACATCATTCACGGTTACACCGCGCTACCCGTTATCGCACACCCCTGGTAACCCACAAGACCGGCGCCAAGGCTCACGCGCTGAAACCGCCATCCACGCCGATGATCTGGCCGTTGATGTAGCTGGCACCGGGGGAGACGAGGAAGTCGACCACTGCACTGACTTCTTCCGGACGGCCCATGCGACCCAGGGGGGTGTGACTGACCATCGCGGAAATGACGCCCTGGGCGAGCGGATCGTCGGCGAATTCGGGCGCATAGACGATGCCGGCATCAATGACCGCAGGCGCGATGCCATTGCAACGGACGTTGAACGGTCCCATCTCGCGCGCGGCCTGCTTGACCAGTGCGCCCACCGCGGTTTTTGGGCAGCCGGACATCCCGTCATTCTCCAGCGTGCGCAGCACGGCGGTCGTCAGGAACATGACCAGACTACCGCCACCCGCCGCCTTGAGCGCCCGAGTGCCGTGCTTGATCACATTGAACGCGCCGCGCACGTCGATGGCATAGACCCGATCAAAATCCTCGTCGGTGACGTCGATCAGCGGCCGCAGCGGGATCGCCGGTCCGGTCGCGCACACAATGGCCTGCAGACCATCACCGATCCCCTCGGCACGAGCCAGAAACGCCGCCACCGAGGCGGCATCGCGGATATCGACCGGCGCGATGATCGCCTGTCCGCCGGCGGCCTCGACCTGTCGGGCGAGCGCTTCAGCTTTGGACCGACGCTGGCCATAGCCGATGCAGACCGGGGCGCGCAGCGCGAGGGTCGTGACCACATGTTCGCCCAGCCCGCCGGTCGCGCCCAGTATCGCAATGGATTTCATATGCACCTCGGATTAGTTATTTCGGAAAAGCCGCGCCTTACGGCGCGGCGAGTTCAAACGTGTGTCGGCCCGCTACGCAGCGAATATCGATGGAGCGCCCGATAACCGTCTCTTCGAAAAGACTGGCCAGACTCGCCGGATGCGCGCGCCCGGCCCAAGCCAGACAGCGCGCGCCATCGGCCTCGAGACGGGCTACCACAAAGCCTTCACTCGGCACCCCTTTGGCGTAGATGGCTGCATAGGTTTCGATACGGGCACGTCCTTCAGCGTGCTCGTCAATTCGCACGCCACTGTCCGCCTTGGCGCGCGCCTGGGCTGCGGACGAGGACACCGGGGCCCAGCTCACGGGTGCGCGCCCGCTATACACGGCCGCGGCATGTTTCGACAGATATCCCCCGTTGGCGACGATGAGACCGTGCGCTTCCCGGTCCGCCCGCAGGCGTTCCACCAGCGTGGCGATCGCATGCAGGCTGTAGTTGTTGCCGGGTCCGCCAAAGAAGGGCAATCCGCCGGTCAGCGTCAGCGGACGACTGCCGTCGAGCGGCAGACCGAGCGATGCGGCAACGCTCGATACCGCAATCGGAAAACAGCTATAGATGTCGAGATATTGAATCTCCGCGATATCGCGCCCGGCGGCCTCCAGCGCTGCATGCACCGCCAGTCGCTGGGCTGGGGAGTCCGCGAGATCTGGCCGTTTCAGCACCGTGCGCTCGTCTACATCCGCATACCCCGAGAGATAGACCCAGCGTGAGGCCGGGATCCCCAGCTCGCGCGCGACGCCGACCGACGTCAACACCACCGCCGCCCCCTGATTGACCGCATCCTGCGCCACCATCCAGCGCGTATAGGGTTCGCAGAGTGCGTAGTTCTGAGCCGACAGCGTCTGCAGAAACTCAGGCGTCTGCGCGTGGGGAAACTGGGCGTACGGATGGGCGGCGGCGACCGCGCTGAATGGCGCAAAAAGCTGCGCCATATCCGCCCGATAGGCCGCGCTTGACAACCCGCGTTGGGCGCGTCGGACCTGCTCGAACAGGGCATAGACATGGATGGGCCACGCGATACCCTGTGCCTGCTCGTAGGGCGTCACGAAGGGTACGCCTGGCCAGTGATCTTCAAAGGCCCCTTCGACTTCCTCACGCCAATCGAGGGCGATCCCCTGCCGGGTCGCCTGTCGGATCGTCGCGATGGCTTCAGCCCCCGTCAGCACCGCGAGTCGGACCTCGCCCGCGTGGACTCGCTCGGCCAGCCGGTTGATCAGCCGCTGAGGAGATTGTCCCCCGACTTCGGCGTAAATGGCCTCCCGCGGATGCAACCCGGTGCGCTGAGCGACCGACCAGGGGACGTTATTCGTGCAGCCGAAAGGGTTCGGCCACATGGAGGCGTCAGCGATCGAGTGTTCGAACAGACGCACCACCGCGAGCACATCCACCTCGGCGCGCGCGGCGGCACTGAGGCCCGCGTCATCAAGCGCGCGATGGGTCGCGAGCGCCGCGAGTTCAATCGGCGAGCGGAGCTGCGCCGGGCGGCTGAGGTCGCGCTCCACCACCTGACCGACGCCGACCAGAATAGGCAACTTGTCTTGCATGGTGAAACGCTCCTCGCGGGTCGTGGATCAGGCCGTCATCGTATATTCGTTGAAATCGGGCGCCGCCATTTCAGCTTGGAAACGCTCCAGCGTCCACGGCCACAGAATTGGCTGCCCGGATTTGTCCAGGTACCAGCTCCGACAGCCACTGACCCACACGGTGTCCTTCATTGCCGCACGCAGATCTGCGTTGAAGGCGGCGCAGGCCTCCGCGCGCGGCGCCACGGCCCGACAATGCCCCGCGCGTAGCGGGGCCAACAGCTGGAGCAGATAGGCCACCTGCATCTCGGCCACCATGATGAGCGAGAAGTTGCCAATGGGGCTGTTCGGACCAATCAACATGAAAAAATTCGGGAAGCCCGGCACCGAGAGGCTGCGATGGGTGGTCAGCCCCGTGGCCCAGGTCTGTTCGAGTCGGTGACCGTCGGCACCGATGATGTCGATTGAACGCACGAAGCGGTGGGCATCAAAACCGGTGGCGTAGACGAGCACATCGAGCTCGCGCAAGGTGCCATCGCTGAGCCGGATCCCGCGCGGTTCAATGCGCGTAATCGGCGTGGTCTCAACCGCCGCGTGCGGACGCTGGATAGCCGCATAAAAGGTTTCGGACATGATGAGCCGCTTGCAGGCCACCTGGTAATCCGGCGTCAGCTTGGCCCGCAAGTCCGGATCGGGCACGTGCTGCATCAGGTTGTCGCGACAGGCCTGAGCAATTTTCGCAAGCTGCTCTTGATCGCCAATCACCGCCCGCGCGAGGGTGGTCCTGATGCGATCGAGCCACTGCTGATAGGCCTGCTGGAGGGTCTCGGGATGTGCCCGGAAATGTATTTTCTGGGCTTCGGTAAACACCGGGTTGGGCAGCGGCAAGACCCATTGGGGGGTTCGCTGGAACAGCGTCAGGGCCGCGACTTCATCGACGATCGCGGGCACCAGCTGAATCGCGGTCGAGCCAGTGCCGACGATCCCGACACGTTTGCCGGCCAGGCTCACCCCGGTCTGCCAGCGGGCGGTGTGAAAGGCCGGTCCCGCGAAATCGCTGCGTCCCGGGATGTCGGGCAGGATCGGGTGGTGCAAAACGCCGGTGGCCGCAATCACCACGTCGGCCTCGGCCTGTGTACCATCCGTGAACGTCAGCTGCCAGACTTCGCCCTGACGCGCCGCCGCGCATAACGTCTTGCCGAAGCGAATGTGATCGGTGATCGCATGTTTATGCGCCACCGCGTCCAGATAACGGAGGATTTCGCTGCCCGGCGAAAACAAACGGCTCCACTCCGGATTGAGTTCGAAGGAATAACAGTAGTGCTGTGAGGGCACATCGCAGGTCAACCCCGGGTAGACGTTATCCCGCCAGGTGCCCCCTAAGCGATCGGCCTTCTCGTAGACCGTCACCGCGGTATAGCCGGCTTCCCGAAATTTGAGGGCCGCAAGAATGCCGGACATGCCGGCGCCGATGATGGCTACCCGTAAGGGAGTCGTGTTCGCGGAAATCATACGGCATCCAATCCCGGGTGCGAGGCATACGCTTTGCCGGGAAGTTCGAGCACCGCGCCCGGCGCATCGCCGTCGGTTCCGACCGCGCGGTTCTCTGCGTACAACGCCGGTTCCGCGCAATTTTTATAAATAAAACAGGGCCTACGCGGGGCGCTATCGATTTCCATGCATGGTCTCCGTTCCCCAGTCTGGCGTGGGGGGTCAATTCAATTCCGGGTCAAGGCCTGCAAATTGGCCTTGATAAGGCCGAGGATCCGCAGACCTGCCCGGACGTCGGCCGGTTCAAGCCCAGCCAGAATGCGCGCATTGAGCCCGAGGGCGACCCCCCGCAGCGTGACGACGGCGTGTCGGCCCGCCGGAGTCAGAAACACCGCCCAAATGCGCCGATCCGCGGCGCTGCCGCGTTTTTCCACCAAACCGGCACTACTCAGTCGCTCCACACATTCACCCACGGCGACCTTGCCGAGCTCGAGCTGCTGCGCCAGTGCTGATTGAGACAAGCCGTCCCGCTGCGAAAGATGACGTAAGACCGACGCCTGCGCCGTGGTGAACCCGACAGGCCGGAGGGCGTCGTCGAACACCTGTCGACGCAAGCGTGCCGCATCATTAATCGCGAAGCCGAGTTTGAGCGCCTGCTGCTCGTCGAGCGACTCCGCCGTGGCGGGCTGGCAAGGGGGGGAGGGAAGCGGCATGCTTCAATTATAGTGCGGTACCGTACTACAATTGAAGCCGCAAACGGGCCGAATACGGCGCCGTTCCCCTATCCCCGGGCGGGTCCGGCGCGACGTGCCCGCCGCCAAGCCTCAGGAGCTACCCATGTCCGAACCCCTCAATCGTCAGGTCGTGCTGGCGGCCCGTCCCAACGGGATCCCGCAGGCCCATGATTTCGAGATCGTCACGCGCCCCATGCCCATGCCAGGCGACGGTGAAGTCCGGGTGCGCAACCTGTTTCTCTCCGTCGAGCCGGCGATGCGGGGCTGGGTGTCGAGTGTCGGAAACTATTCCGAGCCGGTCGCGATAGGGGCGGTCATGCGCGCGCTCACCGTCGGACAGATCGAGGCGTCGAACCTCCCCGGGATGGCCGTTGGCGAGTACGTCACCGGCATGTTCGGCTGGCAGGAATACGCGCTCGCCAATGCCCAGACCATCGATCGCCGGGTCCCGCCGCCCGGACTGCCGATTGCCACCGCGCTGGGGATCCTCGGGATCAACGGCAATGCCGCCTATTTTGGTCTCCTCGACATCGGCCAGCCCAAGGCCGGCGAGACCGTGGTGGTCTCCACGGCTGCCGGCGCCGTCGGCGCCTGTGTCGGGCAAATCGCGAACCTCCAGGGTTGCCGTACCGTCGGCATTGCGGGCGGCGCAGTCAAAACGCGACTCTGTACCGAAATCTTCGGCTATGCCGCAGCCATCGATTACAAGACAGCCGATCTCGATACCGCCCTGCGTGCGGCCTGTCCGTCCGGGATCGACGTCTATTTCGACAATACCGCCGGCCCCATCACCGACGCGGTACTGCGACACCTCAACCCGCGGGCACGCGTCGTCATTTGTGGGACCGCCGCGGTGGCGAGTTGGGATCCGCCGCCCCTAGGGCCGCGGATCGAACGTCATTTTTTAGTCAAACGGGCGCGCATGGAGGGCTTCGTCGTGTTCGATTACAAGACGCGCTACCCCGAAGCCTTGGCCGCCTTAACGCAGTGGGTCAGCGCCGGACAGATCCGCTACCGCGAAGACATCCTGCACGGCCTGGAAGCAGCGCCGGATGCCATTGCGGGACTCTATCGGGGCGAGAATCTAGGCAAACGACTCATTCAACTCGGCGCATGAGCAGACTCGCCAGACCGGTCAGCGCGCGCCCATAATGCCCGACATACCCCGTTACTCCAGTTAGAGGAAGACTCCATGCAAATCGGTTTTCTGCACATCGCGACCACCCAGGCCGGCGATCTCCCCACCCTCGCACGGCGCGCGGAGGCGATCGGCTTTGACTCGATGTGGATCCCGGAACATCCCGTCATCCCGGTGGAACGCACGACGCCTTACCTGTTGGGTGGAGAGCTGCCTGAGCATTACGGCCGTTGGACCGATCCGTTCATCTCGCTGACGATGGCCGCCGCGGTGACCACCAAACTCAAACTTGCGACCGGCATCTGCTTGTTACCTGAGCGGGAAACGCTGGTGACCGCGAAAACGATCGCGACCCTCGATTACTATTCGCGTGGCCGGGTGGTGCTGGGGATCGGCGCCGGCTGGCTCCGGGAAGAAACGGAAGTCATGGGGGCCTCGTTCACCACCCGCTGGCGCCGGATGCGCGAGATGACCGAAGCCATGCGCCGCTTATGGACCGAAGACAAGCCCAGTTTCAACGGAACCGAAATCAAGTTCCCGGCGGTCCGCAGCGAACCCAAACCCGTGCAGGCCGGCGGCCCACCGTTCCTCCTCGGCGGTCACGGCGAGAAGGCCTTGACCCGGATCGCGCGAACCTACGACGGCTGGTGTCCCATCGTAGCGGGCCCGGATGAGTTCGCGGCAGAAGCCGCGCAACTGCGCGAGATGATGCGCGCCAACGGTCGCGATCCGGCCAAGCTCATCCTGAGCCCGTTTGTCGATCCGGAGGACGGCAAATTATCCGAGGCAACCCTCAAAGCGTATCGCGCCGCCGGCGCGCACCGCATTGTCCTTTTCTCAATACAAATGTCGGAAGAAATCGCGAACGGTGCGGCGGGTGACTGGCTGGAGAAAACCGCCAACATCGTGAGCCGTAACGCCGCCCTGTAAGCTGCGCGGCAACGTCCGTCCCCTGACCGACTGGCCGGGGACGGATCGCGCGATCAACCCTGCGTCCCCACCACCGAGAGAGGACCGTATGACCTGGGCCACCACTTTTGCCACTCGCTGGCAGGACTTCTACAACCATGCCGTCGAACGCCTCGTCAACGAGTGTTACGCCACAGACTGCGCCATCCATGCCATGGGCGCAGGAGTGTTCCACGGCCGCGCCGCGCTGCTCAAAATAGAGCGGGCCGTCTTACGTGCCGCCCCGACACGTTTCCTGAAGCTGGACACGGTGCGCGGCGATGACACGTGCATCATCATCGAGGCGACCCTGCAGGAAACACCCGAAGTCGGCGCCTGGCAAATCCCCTTCTGCGCCGTCCTCACGCTGGAGAATGGATTGGTGGTGCGAGATCACACCTACGCGGACTGGTCAAAGTGGCCAGGTCTCTAACCCCCGATCGCCCTAGCGCGCACGGCTTCTTTACCGCGCCCGCGGATCCCGCTCAGAACGGGTGGTATTGGTAAAGCCAGGTTTCGGACAGCACCGTCGCGCCCTGTTTCAGAAACAACCGCATCTCGACGGGTTCGGATCCCGCGACCGTCAGGTCAAACTGAATCCGCCAGTGACCGGGCACATCGTCCGGGATGGCTTCGGTCAGGATATAAGAGAACGTTCCACGCGACGCCCATAAAACCGGCGACGGCCGCGTGCCGTAGGCCAGTCCCGCGAGCGGCGCGCCCAGAAACTCCACCATGAATTTTCGCACGCCGTGCGGACGCGCCCGGCCGGGCTGACCGCCGTTGCCGAGCCGCGTCGCGACGCAACGCGCCAGTGGCGTGGGATAAGGCTCATCGGCCAGCCAGTGGAGCCGATAGGCGTATTCGAAAGTGGCGCCCGGCACCGCCGACTTCTCGGGCACCCAAGTGGCCACGACGTTGTCGTGGATCTCGTCATCCGTCGGGATCTCGATGAGATGGATAGCACCCTTGCCCCAATCACCCTTAGGCTCGACCCACACACTCGGGCGCCGATCATAGAGAACGCCGTCGAGGTAATGGTCGAAATTGCGATCCCGCTGCAAGAGTCCGAACCCGCGCGGGTGCTGATCCCCAAACGTCGAGACGGTCACGGTGTCTGGATTATTGATCGGCCGCCACAGATGTTCGCCCTCCCCGGTCCAGACGCTCAAGCCGTCGGAGTCGTGGACCTCGGGCCGCCAGTCGACAGCCGTTCGCTTCACCGTCTCGGAAAACCAGTACATGGAGGTCAGCGGCGCGATGCCGAAACGGCTGATTTTTTCTCGCAGGTAAAGGGCACAGTCGATGTCCATCACCACCCCCTTGGCGCGGGTCATGAGGAATCGGTAGGCGCCGACAATAGACGGGCCTTCCAGCAGCGCGTGCAAGATCACCCCGTCAGCGGTTTCCGGACCGAGATAGAAATGGGTGAAGTCCGGGAACTCTTCGTTCACGCCCGCCTGCCAGGTGTCTAGCGCCACCCCGCGAGCGGACAATCCATACTGTCGCAGCTCACCAATGGCCCGAAAATAGGACGCCCCAAGGAACGCGACCCAATCATTCTTTTTCCAGTCGAGCGCGCCGTCCTTGGACTCCTGGATGCGGAAGCCGGCAAAGCCGGCACCCTGCGGTAACTGATGGGCGACGGAATCCGCGGGCATGTTGAAGTAGCGCGCGTCATAGAGCACTTCGGCCGATTCCCCGTCCGCGACGACGTGCAGATGCACAGCCTTCTGGAAGAACCGTCCGAGATGGAAGAATTCAATCGGGAAACGTCCTGCCGTCTCGGCAAATAGCGCGTAATCGGTGTTACTGGTGATCTGGCCCCATTTCTCGTAGTCGATTTGCTCGGTGATCTCCGGCGCCGGAAGAACGGGCTTGCGGTAAGGCAGGTTGACGAGCCGTTGCGCTTCCCGCTTCAAGATCTCATAGGAAAAAGCGCGCGAGGTCCCGAGTTTGAGTTGGGCGCTGCTCGCCGCTGCGCCGGCAGGTCCGGCACCGAGCGCCGCGAACGCTGCGGCCATCAGCTTGAGGAAAGTGCGGCGAGCGTGTGGCTCGTTCATCTTGAAGTCTCCGGAAATGCCATCGAAAGGACCGTCACTGCCACCCCAAGGATACGTCGTCTTCCCGACGAGTGGGAGGTGTTTCTCGGAAAGATCTGGCCGGGCTCACCGCGGTGCCGCGAAAAGAACCCGACCTGCGAAGGCACCCCGGATGCACGTGGTCGCGCCGAGGATGACACCGCGCTGTCTGCAACGCCGGGTGTCCTGCGAAAGCGCGCGGGTTCCCTTGAAACAGACGGCGCGCGTTCGCCGATTAATAGCTTTTCGGTAACTCGAGTACCTTCTCAGCAATGAAACACTTGATGAGCTGCTCGGTCACCGGTGCGATGCGCATGATGGTGACTTCGCGGAGCAGCCGCTCGACGTGATATTCCTTCGCATAGCCAAAACCGCCATGGGTCAGGACCGCTTGCAGACACGCCTCATGACCGGCTTTCGCACCCAGGTATTTGGCGGCGTTGGCCTCTGCACCACAAGGGCGCTCATTGTCGTACAACCAGGCCGCCTTCATGACCATGGTGTAGGCCGCCTCGAGATCCATCCAGTTCTCGGCCAACGGGTGTTGAATGCCCTGATTCATGCCGATCGGGCGGCCGAAAACGACGCGCTCGCGCGCATAGCGCGTCGCGCGACGAAGCGCGTCCTGCCCAATGCCGATGGCTTCTACCGCGACGAGGATGCGCTCGGGATTCAGGCTGTGCAGGATGTAAGAAAAACCTTTGCCCTCTTCGCCGATACGATCGCTTTCAGGGATGAACAAGTTGTCGATGAAAACCGTGTTCGAATCGACTGCCTTGCGGCCCATCTTCGGAATGCGTTTCACGTCGATTTTGGTGCGATCGAGATCGGTATAGAAAATCGTGATCCCGTCGGTCGGGCGCTTGCAATCCTCCAGACGGGTAGTCCGGGTCAGCAGCATGATTTTGTTGGCCACCTGCGCGGTGGAGGTCCACACTTTCTGGCCATTGACCCGATACCCCCCCTCAACCTTCTGGGCGAAGGTCTTGATGTGGGTCGTGTTGAGCCCGGCGTCAGGCTCCGTGAAGCCAAAGCAGCACTGATCGGTGCCGGCAACCAGGCGCGGCAACCAGCACGACTTCTGCGCTTCCGTGCCGAACAGTACGATCGGATGCGGCCCGAACAGGTTCACGTGGACAGACGACGCGGCCGCCATCCCGCCCCCGTGACTCGCCACCTCGTGCATCATGATCGCCGCCTCTGTCACGCCAAGTCCCGAGCCGCCATAAGCTTCCGGCAGGGTGATCCCGAGCCAGCCCGCGTCCGCCATCGCCCGATGGAATTCCCGGGGGAAAACTCCATCCTCATCACGCTCGAGCCAGTAATCCGGCTCGAAACGTTTGGCCACGGTGGCAACGGCGTCGCGGATCGCGCGATGTTCTGGCGAGATATCGAAATTCATGGAATGACTCCTTATGGCATCAACGGGCTTGTGTCATCGCCGCATTATGCCTCGCAACGGCAAGATTGCACGTGAGGCGCGCCCCTCAGCGCTGCCGGGATGAGCCGGGACGCGAGGAACCGTGGCGCGTCGGGTGCCGCGAAGGACGGGGCGCACCGGGCGCCCCGTTTTCGTTCACTTAGTAGCGGTAGGTGTCGGGCTTATACGGGCCCGTTTTGTTGACCCGGATGTAGGCCGCCTGCTCGTCCGTCAGTTCACTCAGCATGGCGCCGACCTTCTGCAAGTGCAGACGGGCGACTTTCTCATCCAAGTGCTTCGGCAACACATACACCTGACCCGAGGCGTAGGATTCCGGCCGGGTATAAAGTTCGATCTGCGCAATCGTCTGATTCGCAAAACTCGAAGACATCACGAAACTCGGATGACCGGTCGCGCAGCCGAGATTCACCAACCGGCCCTTGGCCAGCAGGATGATCTTCTTCGCCGGCATCCCGTCCATGGCCGGGAAGCGGATGTGATCGACCTGCGGCTTGATCTCGTCCCATTCGTATTTCTCGATTGAGGCGATATCAATCTCGTTGTCGAAATGACCGATGTTGCAGACGATCGCCTCATCCTTCATCGCCACCATGTGCGTGTGCGTAATGACCCGCTTGTTGCCCGTCGCCGTGACGAAAATATCCGCCTTGTCGGCGGCATATTCCATCGTCACCACCTTGTAGCCTTCCATCGCGGCCTGCAGGGCATTGATGGGATCAATCTCGGTCACCCACACCTGCGCACTCAGGGCGCGCAGTGCTTGGGCAGAGCCCTTGCCCACGTCTCCGTAGCCGGCGACCACCGCGACCTTGCCGGCGATCATCACATCGGTCGCCCGCTTGATGGAATCGACGAGTGATTCGCGGCAGCCGTAGAGGTTGTCAAACTTGCTCTTGGTAACGCTGTCATTGACGTTAATGGCGCGGAACAACAGTGTGCCCGCCGCGCTCATTTCCTTCAGGCGATGGACCCCGGTCGTGGTCTCTTCGGTCACGCCGATGATCGCGGCGGCCTTGCGCGAATACCAGGTCGGATCCACCGCAAGTTTGGCTTTGATGGCGGCAAACAGACAGGTTTCTTCCTCGCTGGTCGGATTTTCAAGCACCGACGGATCCCCTTCGGCCTTCTTGCCAAGATGCATCAATAGAGTTGCATCCCCGCCATCATCCAGAATCATGTTCGGCCCTTCCGTCGCCGTCCCCTTGGCGCCGAAGTCAAAAATGCGATGGGTGTACTCCCAATAATCGGTCAGCGTCTCGCCTTTGTAGGCGAAAATCGGGGTGCCTTCGGCCACCAGTGCGGCGGCCGCATGGTCCTGGGTCGAGAAAATATTGCAGGAGGCCCAGCGCACCGAAGCGCCGAGTGCTTCCAGAGTCTCAATGAGTACCGCCGTCTGGATGGTCATGTGAATACTGCCGGCGATGCGCGCGCCTTTCAGCGGCTGGGTGGCGGCGAATTCATGGCGAATGGCCATCAGCCCCGGCATCTCGGTCTCAGCGATTTTGATTTCTTTTCGACCCCATACGGCGAGCGCGAGATCGGCCACTGCGTGATCGGGTTGCGTTTTCAGATTAGCGTTCATGTCAGGCTCCAGTGTTGAACGGAAACCCGCACGGCCGGCAGAGGAGTCGACAAAAAAATCACAGGACTCACCCACGAGGACTCGTACGGGTGAGCGCGGTTGCTGCAGATCTCCGAGCCTAGGGCACTGGCGTGCCTTGCAACGCTCCTCGGAGGTGGCGCGATTGTAAGCGGAGCAGCCCGCGGCTGCCAAGTGGATCGCGGGGCACCTGCGCACCACCGATATGCACGAGCGCGCACTCGATGTCACCGCAAGAAACCGCAGACGCGCCGGGTCCGGCTAGCGTGGGGGACTTGTTTCGTCTGACCGGAGGATCCCCTGGACACTCACCTCATCCCGCAAATCGAGACCTATGATTGGGCCGCGTGCGTCGAGACACTCGAGGCCCGAGGTTCCGCGCTGCTGCCGGGGCTACTTGACCCGCTGACGTGCACCATACTGGCCGGGCGTTATGCCGAGGATCCGTTGTTCCGCAGCCGCGTCATCAGGGCCCGCCATGGCTACGGACGGGGCGAGTACCGTTATTTCGGCTACCCGCTGCCGTCGCCGGTCGCGACGCTCCGCAGCGCGCTGTATCCACACCTCGTGGCGATCGCAAACCGCTGGCAGGTCGCGCTCGGTCGCGAACCGGCATTTCCGCCCACACACGCCGCGTTCATCGAACGCTGCCACGCCGCCGGGCAACAGCGCCCGACACCCTTACTGCTGCAATACGGGTCCGAGGACTACAATTGCCTGCACCAAGATCTCTACGGCGCGCAGGTTTTTCCCCTGCAAGTGGCTATTCTGCTCTCCACGCCTGGCGCGGACTTCGCCGGCGGCGAATTCGTGCTGACCGAGCAGCGTCCGCGCCAGCAATCACGGGTGGAAGTCGTGTGGCTCAACCAGGGCGATGCCGTTGTGTTCGCCGTCCATGAGCGGCCCGTACAGGGCAGCCGTGGCACCTATCGGGTCAATATGCGACATGGCGTAAGCCGCATTCAGCGGCGGACAACGCCACACCCTCGGCGTCATTTTCCACGACGCCACTTGACGCGGCCCTCAGTCGTGCGTGCGCGCGAACACGGCGAGGAACGCCTCCCCATAACGCTCGAATTTGGTCTGGCCAACCCCACTGACCTGCAGCATATCCAGTGCGCTCACCGGGCGCAGTACCGCCATTTCGAGCAGCGTCCGGTCATGGAAAATGACGTAGGGCGGGACCCCCTGTGCATCCGCCAGCCGTTTGCGACAGGCGCGGAGCCGCTCCCACAGCGCTACATCGGCATCGGCCACGACATCGTTGCGGCGTTTCCGCGGCGGGCGGGCTTCGACAATGTCTTCCCGCAGCATCACGGCTTCCTCGCCACGCAGAATGGGTCGAGCATCCTGCGCAAGGCGTAACGCGCCAAAACGCTCCACGTCGGCGAAAACGGCCCCGCGCACCATCAGTTGCCGCAACACCGAGCGCCAGTGATCGGCCGAATCCTGCGCCCCTATCCCAAAGGTACTCAAGGTTTCGTGCCCGTGCTGGCGGGTTTTGTCGCTCCCAATCCCCCGCAAGACATCAATCACATGCGCGGCGCCAAAACGCTGGCCGGTGCGGTAGATGCAGGACAACAGCTTTTGCGCCGCCTCACTCGCATCCCACGTTTTCGGCGGTTCCAGACAGTTGTCGCAGTTCCCGCAAACCAGCGCGGGCGTCTCCCCGAAATAGGCCAACAGCGGTCGGCGCCGGCATTCGCTCGTCTCGCACCAGGCGAGCAAGGCATCGAGTTTGTGTCGCTCGATGCGTTTGTGCTCTTCGTCCGCCGCCGATTCGTCCACCATCTGCCGCAAGCGGACAACGTCCTGCAGCCCGTAGATCATCCAGGCATCCGCCGGCGCGCCATCCCGCCCGGCACGCCCCGTCTCCTGATAGTAGGCTTCCACACTTTTCGGCAAATCGAGATGGGCGACAAAACGCACGTCGGGTTTATCGATCCCCATGCCGAAGGCGATGGTCGCGACCATGATGACGGCGTCCTCCCGGAGGAAGCGCTCCTGATGCCGCGCGCGCGTACGCGCGTCGAGGCCGGCGTGGTAGGGCAAGGCCGCGTAGCCTTCACCGGCGAGCCAGGCGGCCGTCTCATCGACTTTCCGGCGCGACATACAATAAACAATGCCCGCCGCCCCGGTCTGGGTGCCCAGAAACTGCGTGAGCTGGTGGCGCGCCTGCCCACGGGCGCGGACCGTGTAGCGGATGTTGGGACGGTCGAAACCGTCGACAAAACACGCCGGATCATCCAGCGCCAGTCGAGCCGCAATATCCACGCGCGTGCGGGCATCAGCGGTCGCTGTGAGGGCCATACGGGGGACACCCGGGAAATGGCTGCGCAATTGTCCGAGTTCGAGATAGTCCTGCCGAAAATCGTGCCCCCATTGCGACACGCAGTGGGCTTCGTCGACGGCGATGAGGATGGGCTGGGCCCGTACCAGCTCGGCAAGCGTCTTGGCCTGCAGAATGCGCTCGGGAGCGACGTAAAGCACGCGTAGGCTACCGGCCGCGAGTTGTGACCGCACAGCCGCCTGCTCGGCGCCACTCAGGCTCGAATTGAGACAGGCGGCCGCGACGCCCAGCTCCCGCAGCGCCATGACCTGGTCGTGCATCAACGCAATGAGCGGCGAGATGACGATGACCAGCCGTTGCGCCACCAGCGCCGGGATTTGGTAGCACAGGGACTTGCCCCCCCCTGTCGGCATCAGCACCACGCTGTCCCGACCGGCCATGGCTGTCGCAATCGCCGCTGCCTGCTGGCCGCGGAAGGCATCGTAACCATAGACCTGTTTGAGCACGGCGAGGGTGGGTGTGGACATGGATCCTGATTGGCGGCGGACGGCATCCGCGGGACGCGACATTATAGCCGTTCGCGTGACCCAACCGCGCAACACATCCGACAGCGGCTTCCCGGACCGGTGAGGGATGGTTATTCTTGTCGGCACCGCCAGGCGCCCTGTCGCCTAGGCACCCCACGGCGACGCCCGTCGCCCGCAACGCCCGCCAACCCCTAACCCATAAGGATCACTTCGATGGGACAACGACAACTGACCGCGTCCGATGGTTTCACCTTCGGCGCCTATGAAGCGCTACCAGCCGGCAAACCCAAAGGGGCCGTGCTCGTGATTCAGGAAATCTTCGGCGTCAATGCACACGTCCGGGCCGTTGCCGACGGCTATGCGCAAGCCGGTTACGTCGCCCTCGCGCCGCAGATCTTCGATCGCGCAGAGGCGAATGTCGAACTCGGTTACACCGATCAGGACGAGTTCCAGAAAGGGATCAAACTGGCCTTCCAAGATCTCAAAATGCCACAGACCCTGCTGGATCTGCAGGCCGGCATTGATGCCCTGGCCGGATACGGCAAGGTGGGCGTCGTCGGCTATTGTTTCGGCGGGCTGCTGACTTGGCTGTCGGCCTGTGAGTTAAAAGGCGTCGTGGCCGCGTCGGCCTATTACGGCGGCGGCATAGCCAAGGAAGCCACCCGCGCCCCGAAATGTCCGGTCATGATGCACTTCGGCGAGCGCGACGCCCACATCCCGCTGACAGACGTCGAGACGATCCGCGCGGCCCAGCCGGGGGTTCAGATTTTCGTTTATGCCGCCGACCATGGGTTCAATTGTGATGCCCGTGGCAGCTATGACGCCCCAAGTGCCAAGCTGGCCCTTGAACGCACCCTGGCGTTCTTCGGTCAGCACCTCGGCTAGGCGCACGTGTGCGAAGGCGGACTGACGCCCGCCTTCGCCCCGTTAGTCTCGACCGGCCTCGAGGATAGCCTGCGCCAAGCGGGTCGGATTGGTGAAACACAACTCATGGCTGCCGGGCGTCTGGACGAGTCGGAACAAGCCGAGCTTTTGCGATAACCGCGGATGCCACGGGAATGCATGTGGCATCGAGGTATCTTCGGTCGCGTTGATATAGGACTTCCCGCACGTAAAATCCGCGGGACTCCGGGTCAGCTGGATGGCATCCGTAAAGGTCTTCCAGGGGTGCCGGTTCAGTTGCGCATGGGCGGCTTGGGCCTGTTCGAGCGAGGCGTCGTTCATGAAAGCCTCACGCCACACCGGGAACGGAATCATCATCCCGCCGTCCGGCGCGACCAGAGACTGGAACATCTGCACGTAATGCGGAGGCACTAAATCGTTCAGGGATTCCCCGTGGTGGGGTACAAACGCATTCCAGTAGACCAGTCGGCGAATGCGCGCAGGCACCCGATCGGCTACCCCGGTAATCACCATTCCCGCGTAGCTGTGTCCGACCAAGACAATATCCTGCAAATCATCCGCTTCCAAAATCTGGACCAGCGAGTCAATGGCGGCTGACAACCCCACTGTGCGGGAATCGCCCGGCCGATTCCCCGCGAGCGTCGGCAAGTGAACCGTATGGCCGGCCACACGCAGTGGCGCGGCCGTCGCCTCGAGCTGCGCGCCGGTATGCCAGGCTCCGTGCACGAACACAAAGGTACTCATCTAATTCTCCTCTTCAGCGGCGGCCCTCAGGGGGCGCTTTGCGGGAGCGGATTATAGGCATAACCGAGCACCAAGTCCTTTTGTGCTAAGGTCTCGCGCGCGGCACGGGCACACCTGCGCCGTCTCCACTCTTACCCCCCAACGGGAGAACGACTATGACTGACATGAATCGAGTATGGCGCCTGCGTAAGCGACCGGTTGGCGTCATTGGTGACGATATCTTGAGCTTCGATAAAGAAGCGATGCCGGTGCCGGCAGACGGCCAATTTCTGTTTCGCCTCAACTATCTCTCTCTCGATCCGACCAATCGGGTCTGGATGAGCGATATGGATCAGTACATGCCTCCGGTTGCCATCGGGGAAGCCATGCGTGGCGTGGTGTGTGGGACCGTCGTCAGCTCAAAACATCCCGACTTTGCGGCTGGGGATGTCGTCAGCGGGCTGGGCAGCTGGTCCGAATATCAACTGGGCAGCCCGCCCTTTTTGAATAAGCTGGGTCCGCTCGGCGGTGCTGCCGTGGCGGATGCGTTTGGTTTGTTTGCGGTGGTCGGTCCGACCGCATATTTCGGGCTTATCGATCTCGGGCAACCTAAAGCCGGCGAAACCGTCGTGGTCTCTGCCGCGGCGGGCGCGGTGGGCTCCATCGTCGGCCAAATCGCGAAGCTCAAGGGCTGCCGTGCGGTGGGTCTGGCCGGCAGTGCCGAAAAATGTGCCTGGCTCGTCAATGATCTCGGGTTCGATGCGGCCATCAACTATAAGACGGAAGACGTCAGCGCCGCGCTCAAGCGCGCCTGCCCCAAAGGCATCGATATCTATTTTGACAATGTCGGCGGTGACATCCTCGACGCGTGCCTGAAGCAGATGAATTACAAAGGACGGATCCCAACCTGTGGGCTCATCTCGCAGTACAACGCGACCGACGAGGTCCCAGGTCCTAAAAACTACCCGATGATCCTCATGCAACGCCTGAAGGTGGAAGGATTCATCGTGCTCGACTACGCGAACCGGTACCCGGAAGCGGTGGGGGCCCTGGGGGAATGGCTGGCGAAAGGCCAGATCAAATTCCGATTGGATATGCAGGAAGGCCTCGAGAACGCCGTGACGACGCTGCGCAAGCTCTACACGGGCGAGAATCAGGGCAAGCTGATGTTGCATGTGAGCTAGCCTAAACAGGCTCTTCGGGGGCTTCCTTTGGGTATCCACGCGAAGGAAGCCCCCGGATCTGGCGACTATGGCGTGACCGGCACGAGCGCCGCAAAACGCGGTAGCTGTCGAGCGCACGATAAAGATGAGCTAATGGTGCTTGCTACATGTTTTACCGATTTTTGATCGTGGGCTCCACCGGTTTTTTGATCGACTCAAGTGTCACCCTGCTGTTGATTTCTTTCGGGTGCAAGCCGCTTATCGCCCGAGTTCCTGCCCTTGCCTTATCGATGGCGATGACGTGGCTCATGAATCGTTTCTACACCTTCAAAGTCGGCGCATACAGGACTGGGGAGGTGACCAAATATGTGTTGGTGAGTATTTCCATTGCCTGCCTTAACTACGTGCTCTACGCGATGTTGGTCGCGCGCGGGGTAGCACCCTTTTTTGCCGTGGCCTTGGCCACCGCCACCCAAGCCGGCATTGCATTCGTAGCCTACCGCAACATCGTATTCAAATAAGTCAGATGAGTGCGGTAATCGTCTCAATATTTTTCGCAAACAAAGGGACTGTCTTCGTCGTTGCCTTATTTATAGGCATCGATCCTTGGTTCGCGACACGCCAGCAGCACTCTTTAAAAAAGTTCACCTAGTTCGCTTGATCAAACACTTCGCGATCTGCGGAACCCCGTGTGCGGTGCCTTCCGCTATCGCACAAAAAAGCCGCCCGAAGGCGGCTTAATTGATGATTCGTCTTGCGACGAATCACATATCGAGCGCGAACGCTCGATACAATCCTCAGTAAGAGTTGCGGCGCGGTGCGCTGTTCGTCTCGCGGGGACGTGCTTCGTTCACGCGCATATTGCGCCCCTTCAAAGGCTGCTCGTTCAGCGCCTTGATGGCCGCTTCGCCCTGCTGCTTGTTCGGCATTTCGACAAAGCCGAAGCCTTTCGACTCACCCGAAATCTTGTCCATGATGATCGTCGCGCTGCTGACTTCGCCGGAGGCCGCAAAGGCATCACGCAAATCACCATCAGTCACGCCGTAGGCCAGATTTCCAACATATATATTCATTCATATCTCGCAAATTAAAACGTGCGTTGTCCACAATCGCGATCCCGGCAGCCAGCGTCACAAGTAATGCAGGAATCGATTTGCCGGAAGCCGGCGAATGCTTTGAGGGCCCAGTCAGAGTTGTCGTGAAAATTTGGAAATGGGGCGGCTCGGTGAAGGGTTTGACGGTGCGGGACCTGAACGTACGCACCTGTTGAATGTCAAGGAGCATACGCGCCATCGCCGGCAAAAGATAGGACTTTTTGCAACACCGCACTTTGGCGACATCCACGGGGCTCGCTTATAGTGCAGATAGGTTTCTCAGCAGGGAGCAATCTCTTGGGTGTGCTCGCGGGTAAACGGGTGGTCATCACAGGCTCATCGCGCGGTCTCGGTCGAGCCTTTGCCGTCGAGATGGCAAAAGAAGGCGCCATGCTGGTCGTGAACGGCACCCAGGCGGACGCGCTCGCGGAGACGGTCGCGCAGATTGACGCGAGTGGGGGTCGCGCCGTCGCCGTACTCGGCTCAGTTGCGGACGCAACACTCTGCACACGACTCGTACAAACCGCCGTCGATACGTACGGTGGTATTGATGTCCTCAGCAATAACGCTGGCGTGGTGCGAGATCGCACCCTTTTCAAGATGACCGAGGCGGAATTCGACGAGGTGATCGCGGTCCATTTACGCGGCCCCTGGGCGTGCGGCAAGCAGGCCGCGATCGCAATGCGCGCGCAGGGCGGCGGCCATATCATCAACGTGATTTCGAACTCAGGCCTCAGCGGAGGCTTCGGGCAGAGCAATTATGCGGCCGCTAAAGCCGGCATGATGGGCCTGCAACGTACCTGGCTTCTGGAATTGTCCCGCGTTGGGATCCACTGCAATGCCTTCTGGCCGGTGGCGCAAACCGAGATGACCCAGATCATCTTCGACCGCGCAGCCCGGGACGCGAGTCTGCAAGGCGCGCCACCACCGACGCCCGTCGACATGGGCTTCGGCACCGCGGCGGAAGTGGCGCAAGGCATGATCTGGCTGGCGAGTGACGCGGCCAATCATTTCAACGGACAGTGCATCACGTTTAACGGTCGCAAGACCGCCCTGTGGACTCATCCCGAAGAGTCCCAGATAGCCGTGCGTCCGAACGCATGGACACATGCGGCGTTAGCGGCCCACTACGCCAACATAACCCCACTGCGGCAACCTCAAGCGCGGCTCGCGGACTAACGGTCGCGCGATCTACCCGGAGTCTTTCATGCAAAACCCTCGCATCCTACTCATCACCGGCGGTAGCCGCGGCATTGGCGCCGCTACCGTGCGACGCGCCGCAGCCGCAGGTTATACGGTCCTTTTCAGTTACGTGCGTGCTGGCGCTGCCGCCGAAACGCTTTGCCAGGAGATCGCCGCGGCCGGCGGCAGTGCCTATGCGGTTCAGGCCGACATGACGGTGGAGGCCGAAATCCTACGGCTGTTCGAGACCATCGATACGCGCTACGGGCCGCTGTGCGCGCTGGTCAACAATGCGGGCATTGCCGAGCGCCAGATCCGGGTAGACGAAATGGACGCAGCCCGCCTGACGCGGGTCTTTGCCACCAATGTCATCGGTCCGTTCCTGTGCGCACGCGAGGCGGTCAAACGGATGTCGACGCGGCACGGGGGTAACGGTGGTGCCATTGTGAATGTCTCTTCGGCCGCCGCCCGGCTCGGCTCGCCGGGGGAATATGTCGACTACGCCGCCTCCAAAGGTGCACTTGATACGTTCACGACCGGGCTCGCCAAAGAGGTCGCGACAGAGGGGATCCGCGTCAACGCGGTACGACCGGGGCTCATTTACACCGAAATCCACGCGAGCTACGGCGATCCGGGGCGAGTCGATCGTGTCCGCGTCAGTGTCCCCATGCAGCGCGGCGGCACCGCCGAGGAAGTTGCTGAGGCCATTATCTGGCTGCTCGGGGAGCAGGCGTCCTATTGTGTCGGTAATTTTATCGACGTCTCGGGCGGACGCTAAAGGGGATCCGCCGTCGTGCCCTATCGCCTTGAGGCCACCCTCGTCTTCGGTGAGCTTTGCGTCTACAGTCGAGCCTCGACTATCCGGATCGGGTGCCATGACGACTGATGAGAAACTGAATGATCCCGCGTTCTTCGCGACCAACGAACACTATGCACTGTTCGATCACCTGCGCCAGCATGATCCGGTCCGCTGGACGGAGAGTCCAGATGGTCGGGGCTACTGGTCAGTGTTTCGACACGCGGACATCAAACACATCTTGAATGAGCCCGCGTTGTTCAGCTCTGAGCGCGGCGGGGTCATGCCGGTAATCGATGACGCCATGGGCGCAATCGCCCTAGAGGCGATGGGTGTCGGCGAAAATGTCCTGACCATCGACCCGCCTCGCCACGGCGAGATCCGGAAGGTCATGGCAGCGCCCTTCCTCCCGAAAGCCCTCGCGGACGGGGAAGCCCGCACTAAAACACTCATTGGTGAAATTTTCGATCAGTTACCCGCACATGGCGAGATCGATCTCGTCAGCGAGCTCGCCGTGCAGATCCCGATGGCCGTGATTTGTGACATTCTTAAATTGCCACGTGAAGACTGGGCCGCCCTCCTTGGCTGGGGCAAGATGGCTATTGGTGGCACCGATCCGGAATATCAGCAGGGCTCTGCCGCCGAGACGGTGAGCGGTGGCTTTCGCCAGCTTTATGAGTATAGCCTGCAGCGCTCTAGCGAACGCCGCGGTTGTCCCTTCTCCGATCCCCTGACGGCACTGGTCAACGCGACCGTCAACGCGCAACCGCTCACACCCTCGCAGATAGCCCACAACGGGGTGCAACTGATGTTGGCCGGTTTTGAAACCACCCGGAATGCTTTCTCCGGGGGCGTACTCGCGTTACTTCAACATCCGGACCAGATGGCCCTGCTGCGAGCAGATCCCAAAGGTCTGCGTCTGGCCGTGGAAGAAATCGTGCGCTGGTCCGATCCCGTCATTTCATTGATGCGCATCGCCACCGCGGACACGGTCATCGGCCAGCAATCGGTGCGGGCGGGCGATCGCGTCCTGCTGTGGTTTCCCTCTGCCAACCGTGATGCCGACGTGTTTGAAAAGCCTTATACCTTTGATGTCACGCGTCACCCCAACCTGCATCTCGGCTTCGGGGCAGGTCCACACTTCTGTCTCGGTGGATCACTCGCTAAAATCGAAATCCGGCTGGCGATGGAAGCGCTGATGGAGCGCTACGATGGGATCGAAATCATCGGCGAGGTATCGCGTGTGCAATCAAGCTTTGTCGGTGGCCTCAAACATCTGCCCGTCAAACTGATCCCGCACGCCGGCGGGCGGCGAAAAGCGATCGCCAGCTGATCAGCCCGCTCATCCATTAAGCTGAGCTTTACAATACCCCACCGGGAATGGCTAGCGGGGCTGCGGGGATCTCGTCAGGGGCCTTGGACTCGTGCATTCATTTTGGCGTGCACTGGCCCGTTCAGACACGTGCAGATGGAAAGCCCGCGTTGAATCCCGTGAGAGTTAAATACGAGTCGGTACACGTTAAAATCTGTCTTGGTCTTGACAGCGTCGTGCCGAGAGGTTCACTTCCGGACGTTCGCCTGGCGGATCCCCTTTCAAGTGTTTGAGAAACATCAGCGTGGAAACTAAATTATGACCAACGGCCTGCCAGGATTTTCCCATATCGATCATGTCGGACTCACCGTGCCCGACCTTGATGCCGCCGCGCGTTTCTACTGCGAGATTATCGGTGGACACGAGCTCTATCGCATGGGCCCCTTCGATGCTGCGGAAATGCCGCGGATGGCAGATGGGCGTGACTGGGCCGAAGCCCATGTCAACGTCGCGGATGCCCGACTGACCATCGTCATGCTACAGATCGGGCCCCACTTGATGCTCGAACTCTTCCATTACGAACGACCCGAAAACGCGCGCACAACACCGCCGCGCAATTGTGATTGGGGTGGACATCACATCGCGTTCAAGGTCACCGATCTCGAGATTGCCAAGACCTATCTCGCCGCAAACGGCTGCAGGGTCATGGCCGGCCCTATCGTGCTCGAACAGGGACCTTGCGCACCCATGCGCGTCAATTACGTGCTCGATCCTTGGGGCAACCAGCTCGAGTTGGTGGAATATCTCACGCAGCGGCTCGACCCTACGGCGCCCGCCAAGAGCTAACGGCGCTGCATTCACGCCGTGCGGAGCTTAGCGTGACATGCGCACTTGCGGCGGCGCACGGAACGTCTGGCACGCGGGATCACGCGTCGTCCAAGATCTCAACCTTCATTCAGGACGGGCCAGACCGCTTCCACACGCGCGCGGCCGCGGCGCGCGACGAAGTTAACCATCCCACTGGTCCCAGTAGGTCACGGTCTCCAGCGGGAGGCGAACGGCCGGTTTGAGATCACCACCGGTCAACCAGGCCACTGGCAGCAACGCGGCTTGCGTAAAATCAGCCGGGATCCCGAGCATCTCGCTGATTTCACGTTCGTAGAGCAGGTGCAACGTTGTCCAGGCGGACGCAATTCTCCGTGCCCGCAGCGCGAGCATGAGGGACCAGGTCGCGGGCAGGATAGAGCCCCACATTGAAGCCTGGGTAAACACATCGTCCTGCTCGAAACGACCCTCGATACACGGAATAATCATAACCGGCACGCGCTGGAGGTTTTCCATCAGGAAACCACCCGACTTCATCATCGCCTCGCGCTGCTGCTGACGCAGATCGCTCGAGGCATATTCGCGCATCATCGTCACGCCAGTGCGTGAAAGGCCGGTCTTACCGCCGACATACGCCTCGGCGGCGAGACGATAATAATCCGCGATTTTCGCCCGTTTTACGGGATCAGTGATCACCATGAACCGCCAAGTCTGGGTATTCGCACCGGTAGGCGCCTGGAGCGCGATATCAAGCGCTTCGCGGATGAGCGTGGCAGGGACCGGCCGATCGAGATCGAGTCGACGGCGCACACTGCGGGTGGTTTTCAGAACGTGATCGACGCTGGCCAGGTCGAACGTGGCGGGCGGTGGCGTTGTCATAGGGTAATCGTCCTTGCGTAGAGAGCGGGGCGCGCGATGACAGGCGCTGTCAGGTTTCCCAGGTGGGTGCATTGGTGTGCTCCCACAGCTGAATCATGTTGCCTTCGGTGTCGTAGAAGAGGAACGAGCGACCAATGCTCGCGCACGGCCACACGTACTCGGTCTGCGTCTGGTATCCGGCTTCCCGGACCTTCGTAAACCAACCATCGATATCTTTCACCACCAAGCCCAGTTCGTGGAAGCCGGTGTGGCCATAGCGCAGATTCTCGGGCGGCGTTTTCTGGATGTTTGGCATTTCGCATTGCTGTAGCTCAATGAGCGCGCCTTCATCAGACGCCAGCAACACCATCTTGGAGCGGGCGCCCTTCACCTTGAAGATGTCATCAAGCAGTTCGGGGTACATGAACACCTTGGGCCCGGGCGCAGGACCGTCCGGGATCACGTTGTCCACCACCACCTTGAACCCGAGGACATCCCGCCACAACCGGACGGCTTCGGTCATGTCGCTAACAAAAATCGCCATGTGATGAAAATTCATGTCAGATCCCCCGGGTTTACGCGACTAAAACGACTCAGGCGAGGCCAAGGTGCGGTTTCACCCACGCCGCGAGTTTCGCAATCGCGTCATCAGCTTCAGGTGCCCGACCTGCCATGAACTGGAAGACGTGCTGCATTTCAGGGTAGACATCACAGTGGCAGTCCACGCCGGCCGCTTTGGCGCGTTCGGTAAAGCGCAGCGAATCATCCAGCAGTGCCTCATACCCGCCGACCTGAATGTAAATGGGGGGCAGGCCTTTGCAGTCCGCGTACAGGGGATTGACGAGCGGATCTTTGGGCGACGTCTTGCCGATGTACATCTGGACCATGCTGCCGGAGACCGCCGGCGTGACCAGTCGATCGACCTTAGCGTTGGTCGTCATGCTGGCCCCGAGCCCTTCCATGTCGTACCACGGGGACATCGGCATCAGGGCGGCCGGGAGCGGCAGTTTTTTGTCGCGGGCAGCCAGGACTACCGCCGTGCACAGATTGCCGCCGGCGGAATCGCCCACGGTCGCAATGTGTGCGGGCTTGATACCCTGTCCGAGCAGCCATTCGTAGGCCTTGAGACAATCACTCACCTGGGTCGGATGTTGTTGCTCCGGCGCGCGGCCGTAGTCGACGATCAGCGCCCGGCAACCCACCTGCTTAGCAATGTGGGCAAACAGCTTGCGATGGGTAAAACGATCGCCGGTGACACAGCCACCGCCGTGCGCGGACAGCAGCACGCGATCTTCGCGACACCCTTTGGGCACCGCCCACAGACACGGGATCCCGTCGGCGTCCGCTTCCAGGTAATCCACCCCACCCGGCTCGGCCGCCAGATCTCCACACTGGCCGAACAGATCGCGCAGAGTGTCGAGCGACATCCCCGGGTCTGCCGTCATGGCGGTAATAAAACTGTCGAACAGGCGATCAATCGCGGCGGCTTGTGGACTGGCCATGGTCATCTCCCCTCAAATGGTTGGAATAGTCAATTCAGTGGCCGGACTATACGGGGTGTGCACTGCGATGGAGAAGCACCCGACGCCCTATTTTCGATGCTCGACACTCAACTTTGGCCCGGCACTGCCGCTCCCTTGCAGCATGAAACTCCTGCTCATCGATACCTCCCGCACCTTCATGGCCGCCACCCGGCGGGCCTTGGCGGCCGGTATGCCTACACTCGAGATCACCGAATACGACGCTGAGCAGCAGGGTCCGCCGGGCGCTGATTTCCGCTGGCACGTCTATGGGGCCGCGCTCTTGAGCCATGAACTGGGCGCCGGTCAGACTGGGCTGCAATGGCTGCAGCGCTACCGCGGGGTAGCCGGGTTTCCGCCCGTGATCTTGTATGCCGCAAGCGGAGATGAATATTTGGCGGTGGCCGCCGTCAAGGCCGGCGCCGAAGATTATCTGCGGCGAGCGGATGTCCCGAGTGCGCGAACCCTCGAACGCCTGCGGGCCCTAGAAACGCGCCCCAGCGCTGGCGAGCCCTCCCTGCGGCTCGATCATTTCGCGCGCGAAGTGCTCGACTTCCCGATCGCCCCGGAGGGCCCGGCGATCGAAGCGTCGCCGCATCGTTTCGTGCGACTCATCGGCCAGGGGGGATTCGCCAGTGTCTACCTCGCAGAGCGGACGCACGACCGCACCCCGATCGTGCTCAAGATCATCAACACCCAGGAAATACAGGAGCCGGCAGTTGTTCAGCGCTTTATGCGCGAAGCGACTATCGTGGCCGGCATTGACCATCCTCAAGTGGTCAAAATCTACGAGCAGGGATTCACGCCGGAGTACGGCTTCATCGCCATGGAGTTTTTCCAGCGCGGCGATTTGAAACAACGGATGGAGCGCGGCCTGCCCACCGCGCTCGCGGTGGCCTACATGCGTTCGATTGCACTCGGCCTGCGCGCGATCCACGCTCAGCAGATTGTGCATCGCGATCTCAAACCCGGGAACATCATGTTCCGCGCGGATGATAGTCTCGCCTTGGCCGATTTCGGTATCTCGAAGCGCCTGGATGATCCCTTGGATCTCACCACCCGCTCCGGTCTCATCGGGACGCCGAGTTATTTGAGCCCGGAGCAGGCGCTTGGCGCGCCGACCGATCAGCGCAGCGATCTCTATAGCGCCGGAGTGATTTTCTACGAGTTACTGACGGGACAAAAACCCTTCCGGGCGGAATCCGCTGCGGCCCTCGTCTATCAGCACGTCCATGCCACACCGCCACGCCTGCCGGCCACGCTCGCGCCGATTCAGCCGGTGCTGGATCTGCTGCTGGCCAAAGATCCCGCCGATCGCTTCCACTCAGCGGACGAACTGCTCAGCGGTCTCGACGACTGGCTGACGCCCGCTTTCCGCCGCGCCGCCTAACGCGCGCTCAGTAGCCGAGATCGCGCGCCGCGCGTGCCAGCACAACGGGCACCGACCAGGCGGTCCGCGCGAGGCGGATATCCTGGCTGCGACCGCTGGCATAAAGGCCCGAAGCACTCATCCAGAACGCCACCGAGCGCATCGCATAGAGCGCGTTGTAGTAGCGGCAGGCCGCTTCATCAATGGCAAAACCGGTCGCGGCTTCGTAATCCTTGAAAAAGGCGTCACGGGCGACCAGATTCGAGAGCAAGGGCGTGCCTTCGCGGTTCAAGTCACTGAGGACGTAAGCCACGTCATACATCGGATCGCCAATGACCTGCAGCTCCCAGTCAAGCACCGCGGAGACGCGATCTTCATGGATAAGGAGGTTGCCGGTGCGGTAGGCCCCATGCACCAGGGTGAGACGGTCGGTCGCCGGGATATGGGTCTCCAACCAGCCGATGAGATCGGTGAGGATAGGCTCCGGCGGGGCCTCTGAAAGCGCGATAAGTGCGCGCCACTTGGCGATCTCCCGCCGCGTAAAATCTTCTCCGTTGGCCGGCACGCCCAGAAAATCGAGCCCCGCCGCGCGCCAGTCAAGGGTATGCAATGTCGCCAAGGTCCCGGTAAAACTGGTCGGCAAGATCGCACGATCCGCAGCCGCCTGATAAAACGCCCGACCCTCACGCCCCCAGGGACTTGGGCAGGTTCCCGGGACCTTCTCCATCACCAGGAAAGGCGCGTCCAGAATCGCCGGATCCGCTTCGAACCAATACGCCTTAGGGGTTGGCAGCGCGGTACTTTCTAGACATTTGAGCACACGGAACTGCTCTTCCAGCGAGGACAGATGGCGCAGCAACGCGTTACCCGGATCGCGCCGCAGACAGAGTCCGCGCGTGCATGCGGTCCCGGCTTCGCGATACGTGAGATCGAACAACCAGGTTTCGTGCGACCAACCGACGGCAATCCGTTGGACGTCGTGTAGCGCCAGCGCGCTGGCCTGCGGCATCTGGCGTTTCAAGTAATCGAGAATGCGCGACTGCAGCACTTCGGTGCTATCGGTGGAGCGGCTCACGCGGCGTACTCCATGCGCCGGTCGAGGGACCCCCGAAGCGTTTGTCGCACCCGACCGAGCACCTGAGTGAAGCGGACTTCGCCGAGCGCCTCACGGCCCGCATACAGGGCAGCGATGAAGTGACTCAGGGCGGCCGCGTCGCGGCTTTGCGTCAGCCGTGCGCGTGCGGCATTGACGTCTGCGACCGGTGCACCCGTCGACAACAGCGGCTCGAGATCCTGCAAGAGCGCATCAAGCGCGACCGTCTCGGCCGCCGTATGGACATCGCTCAGCGCGAGTTGCTGACCGAGCTTCTGCAACACCACACCGGCCATGAACGCCTGCGTTTTCGGATATTCGGCCTCAATGGCCGGCCCGATCTCCTGACGGAGCGTGCTGGCGATACGTTGCAGGAGTTCACCTTCTGTCATCACAGCTGTCCTTTGTCGCGTTCGAGACGCATCGGTGCCAGTGTTTTGGCGACCTCGCGCAGTTTGAATTTCTGAATCTTGCCACTCGGCGTCCGCGGAAACTCGGCGATCACCTCGAGTCGCTCCGGCCAGTAGGGTTTGATGAGCCCCGCGCTGTCGAGATAGGCGAGCATGCCCGCGAAATCGAGCGTGGTTCCGGGTTGCAGGGTCACAAAAGCGCAGCCCCGCTCGCCGAGCCTGTCGTCAGGCATGGCGACAATCGCCGCGTCCTGAATCGCCGGATGACGGTAAAGGAGCTCTTCGACCTCCACGATCGGAATATTTTCGCCGCCACGGATGATGAGATCTTTCGAGCGGCCCGTGATCCGGATATAGCCATCGGCGTCCATACGGGCGTTGTCGCCGGTCTCGAGCCAACCGTCGGCATCCACCCCGTACGCCTCAGGTCGTTTCAGATAGCCGACGAAGGTCGTCGCGCAGCGGGCCTGCAACCGTCCCTCGGTGTCCGGTGGGACGCACACCCCCGCCTCATCCACCACACGAACGGCCTGATGGGGCAAGGCGCGGCCATCGGTGTCAATCACCTTGTCGAGCGGATCCCCCGGATAAGTGGCCGTCGCGATCCCCATTTCGGTCATCCCCCAAGCGCTCATCACATAGAGATTCGGGTGGCGTTCACGCGCGGCCTGGACCAGCACCCGGGGAATGGGCGCCCCGGCGCAGAGGAATAGTCGCAGACGGGAGAGATCGTAGCCCGCTATCTCCGGTGCATGAACTAAATCACGCAAAAACGGCGTCGAGCCCAGCGTCAGCGTACAGCCTTCCGCGGTCATGAGCCGCGCGGCGATCGCGGGCTCCCAGATATCCTGCAGCACACACTTGACCCCGTGATACATCGCCAGCACGGCGGCGTACATGAAGCCCGTCTGATGGGCGAGCGGCGAGCCCATGAAGATCACATCCTCGGCGGTAAAGCCGAACAGCGTCGTCGCAAGTTTGGCCTTGCACAGCAGCGTGTTGGCCGTGTGCATGACGCCCTTGGGCTCCCCGGTGGTCCCCGAGGTATACATGATCTCAGTGACCTCATCGGGGGTCGGTCGGCGGGCCGCGAAAAGCGCCGGCACATCGGTTTCGGTTTCCCACGCGCGGTCCAAAACACGACTTTCGAAGGCGCTCGCCGGATCGACTCCCCCCACCACCAGGATTTCGCGGAGCGCCGGCAAGCGGCTTTGCAGCTCGGCCGCCATCGGCGGGTAGGCGAAACCCCGAAACTCACGGGGCACGATGAGTACCCGCGCCTCGGCGAGTCCCAGCATGAACTCGAGCTCGCGTGCCCTAAAAATCGGCATCAACGGATTGATGACCGCACCAAGCCGCACACAGGCCGCGTGCAGGGCGGCATAGTGCCACCAGTTGGGCAACTGGACGGCGACGACATCTCCGCGTTCCACCCCTAATGCCGCAAGGGCGCAGGCAATGCGAATGGAATGCGCCTGCAACTCGCGGTAGGTGAGGACGTTGCGCGAACCGTCCATGCTGTTGTGGTCGACGATCGCGACGGCGTCGGGCGTCGACGCCGCCACCGCATCCAGACAATCGATGATCAGACGGTCCTGCCATAGGCCCTGGGCGGTCAACTCGGTCCGCCGGGCGGGCGTAATCAGGGGATCAAAATTCATAGACGCTCACGTTGTCAGCTGCGGGCATTGAAACGACCATCATTGGGGTCGCGCGCGGTCAAGCGGTGCCGGACCGCGCTTCGCGTTGTCGCCTTGCCCAGCGGTGGACCGGCCACATGTCCTGATCTTCCCCCCAAGCCACGACACCCCCGCCGAGATCCCAGCGGATGAGACTATTGATGTCGATGAAAGTATGGCGGTTCAGGATGATTCGACTGACTGGCACGCCGATCGCGTGAAGCCGGCGACCCTCGGCGTCTTGGGCCGTCAACGTGATCCGAGTGATCCAGCCCTCGGTCGGATCCCGCTCGACCACTCGCTCACCGCCGACGAGCGATACCGTCAGACTGTCCTGTCGCAGGAAGCCGTAGGAAACGGCATCCTGCTCCGGTTTGCCCTGGGTCACGGCCAGAAAGCCCGTTGCCGCATCAGCAGCACCGGTGATATAAGCCGCCTGACGCGGGCGATCCTCCGGGCGCCGTCCCCAAGTCCGATCGCGCATACCGATGCAGTCGATGGCAATGCGCTCGCCGTGCAGCACCAGCGTGCCGGTCACGCGACCGAATTGGTCAAAGTGATGGGCACTGCCGAAAGTCGACCCGACGGCGGTCAGCGGCTCCGGCGGCATGACCCCTTCGAAGGTAAGATTAGCCTGGAGGCGATCGCCATCCGCGTAGCCCAGGGCATAGCGGTGGCAAGGCTCCAGTACCCGAATGGACACCCCGTTGGGCAACGTGCAATCGGCAAGATCGAGCGCACGCGAGAGTTGCTGCGCCGAATAATTCGCGGAATAAAGCGCTTCCCACGGCAGATGGGCCTGGTGGTCCCAGATCCAGACACCGCCGGCGACGGTGCCGATATTGGGACGCACCATCGTATAGAACCAGCCTCCCAGTCGGCGCTCGGGATGGTGGAAAGAAAACCATGACGTCTCCGTCGCCCACCAGTCCTCGCCCATTTCGGCGAAATGAAAGTGATCGTCCCGCGCGGTAAATAACTGCGCGCTCATCGCTGCGCCGCCAGTGGCAGGCCCGGAACGGGGCTGCGCACATGAACCACATAGTCACTCACCACACTGCCGATGTAGAGATCGCGCATATCCGGGCCACCCCAGCTGACATTGGTTGGACTGCGCATCAGCACGCCATCGGGATCACTCAGCATCGTCACCACCGTGCCGGCGGGCGTGATCGCGACCACCTTGTTCGACATCACCAGCGTCACCCAGAGATTCCCGTCCTGGTCGAACCCACAGCCGTCGGTGGCGCCCAGTTCGCTTCGCAGCGCCGGCGTCAGCGGGCGGCGATCTTGGACCTCATGGTGCGACAGGCCAAGTTGTGGTCCGTAACGCTCGGGCGCGCCCAGACTGCCATCCGCCAGAATCGGTAACCGCACCACATCGCAAGCCGACGTCTGGCACACGAAAAGGTTTTTCTCTGCGGCGTCGAAGGCTATCCCGTTGGCGAATTTTAGGCCTTCGGCGAGCACCGTGGCTTGGCCATCGCCGTCATACCGAAAGATGCTGCCGTCATCGAGCCCATCGAAGGCGGCGCTGACGGGGCCGAAGGTCGAATGTGAGCACCACACGCGCCCGCGCGAATCGACAAGCGGATAATTCGCGCCGAAAAGCGCGCGACCGTTAAGCGCAGCGCAGAGCGTCGTGACTTCCCCGGTGCGGGGATCAAGACGTTGCAGGGGACCGACACCGTCTTCCGGTCCACCGAAGTTCGCGATAAGCACCCGTCCCTCGAGATCGAGATTGATGCCGTTGGGGGCACCCCCGGCGCGGCCGACACGATCGATACCGCCATCGGGTCGTACTCGGGCGCAAGCGCTGGCCTGGTCGGAAATCCAGACCGTGCCATCCCGCGCGACGGCCACATCTTCCGGCCGTTTGACCCCGACGCCGACCTTACGGCAATCGGTAAGCCTGAGCGTTTTGAGTAGGCTCACACGGGGCTCCTTAGGGTTCGTGTCCGGGTTTTAGGGGTAATGGGGGGTGCGTTTCTCGCGGAACGCCGCCACACCCTCGGCAAAATCAGCCCCGGCCCGCACACGATCGCCCTGTGCCTGTTCGGCCGCCTCACGCGCCAGGGTGGCGAGCGCGACGCCCTCGCTGACATGCTGTTTGACAGCCTGCACGGCGACCGGGCTGTTGGCCGCGATGACGGTCGCCAAATCGATCGCCCGTTGGAGCAAGCTATCCGCCGGGACTATCTCGTTGATGAGTCCAATGCGCAGCGCTTCGTTAGCGTCAATCATCTCAGCGGACAGGATGAGTCGCATCGCGTGCACATAATTAATCTGGCTGAAGAGCTTGGCAGTTGCCCCGCCGAAGGGGTAAATACCCCACTTGACTTCGGGCAACCCAAAGCGCGCGTGCGGCGCTGCAAACCGGATATCGGAGGCCAGCATGAGCTCTACCCCGCCGCCCGCACACACGCCATTAATGGCGGTGATGATGGGTTTCGGATAAGCCGAGGTCTTCAGCAACGAGCGGTTGACCATGCGCGCGGTCTCCTCGCTGGCGCTCAAATCGCCGCTAATATCGGCCCCCGCGTTGAACGCCTTGTCACCGGCACCGGTTAACACGATGCAGCGACAGCTGGAGGTTTCAAGCTGATCCCACAGCCCACAGAGCTCGGCCATCATCGCCCTGCTCATGGCGTTGCGTTTGGCCGGATTGTCGATGGTGAGCAGGGCGACGTGTGGGTGCGGAAAGTCGATCAGGATCGGCATACTCGAATTCCTCAAAAGATGGGTCCAATCAGGACCGCGGCTGTCATTGCTGTGCGCCCGCCCCAGCCTGCTGGCGGGGGCGTCGAACCGGACGCGCAGTTTACACGCAAGTCCGGGCGCTGTTCGAACCTCGACCGGCTTAGCCGATCGCGCCTGCCTGGGTCAACGCGGCGATGTCCTGTGCCGTCCCGCCAATCGACTCCAGCACCTCGACGGTATGTTCGCCCAAGGCCGGCGAAGGTCGCCGGACCGTGCACGGCTCGCCGGCAAAAATGGCGGGCGCCCGTGCCTGGCGCATGCGGCCACCTTGCGGGTGATCGTATTCGATGATGCTGTCGCGATGACGCACGCGCGGATCCGTACAGACTTCATCCAGCGAATTCGCTTTGGCACACGGCACATCTTCCTCCAGGAGACGGGCGATGAGTGCATCACTCCCGAGATGCCGAGCCGCCTGCTCAAAGGCCGCGTGCATATCCGAGTAATTGGCAAAGCGATCTGAAAGGGACTTGAAGCGCGGATCGCCCAACAGAGACTCCAGGCCGAGGGCCCGACAGGCGCCGGCGAACTCCCCGTCACCGACGATGATGATCATGATGAACCCATCGGCCGTGCGAAGCAGTCGATAGAACTCAGCGATCGTCGGCTTATTGGTCACCCCTTCGGTCCCGACAAAGCCATGGTTCCAGAACACTTCGGGCCAGAGGAAGGCAAGACTGGCATCCAGCATGGAGAGTTCAACATGATGTCCGCCCGCCCCACGGGTACGGGCGAACAGCGCGGCGGTGATCGCCTGCGCCGCGGTGAGCGCCGCGACCTTGTCGCTGGCGATGGTTTTCATCAGCGCCGGATCACCACCCGTGCCCTGGGCCGCCGCAAATCCTGCGACACATTGAATAACGGGATCGTAGACCCGTTGTCGGGCCCCGGGGCCGGTAGCGCCGAACCCGGAAATCGAGACATAGATGAGATTGGGGTTCACCTGGTGCAGCGCCTCATACCCGTAACCCGCCCGTTCAAGCGCACCGGGCCGAGAATTCTGTACAAACACATCCGCCGATTCGATCAGCCGGTAAATCCAAGGGCGTACCGCGGCGCTCTTCAGATCGACCGCCATCGAGCGCTTGTTCCGGTTCATGTAGGCACTGTAGGACGAGACCCCACCGCGGGTACCGCCGACATGCCGGGACGGATCGCCCGAACCTATCGGCTCCAAGCGAATCACGTCCGCCCCTTGATCGGCGAGCATGCCGACCGCCATGGGTCCCGAGGCATTGCTCGTCGCGTCGATGATCCGGATCCCCGTTAATGGCTCCATGCTGACCTCTTTTCAGATGTGTAGACGGGGCTGCAGAATCGCGCCCCTTGCAATTGAACAGCACATTAACCGCGCCTCCGCCGGAAGGCTAGCCACCGGCGGCGCTGACTCAGGCGGCTTTCGCAATCTGCTGATTGATACGCGGCATGACTTCTTCGGCCATGAGACGCATCGAGTGGCGCATCGCGGTCCGGTCCTGCCAATCATGGGCCGCGTAGAGGAGCGTCCCGAAATCGCCGACCCGATCGCGCAGGCCTAAAAGCTTGGCGGCCACCGTCTCGGGACTGCCGTAAATGACGCACGCGTCGCGAATCTGCTGGTGATCCAGCTGCCTCGGATCATCGCCTTCCCGGGCGACGAAAGGGGCACGGTAATTCGTACGATCGAAAATCTTGAACAGATAATCGAAATAGTAGTCGTACGCGCCGCCCGGCGCCCGCACAAACGCTTCGGCTTGCGCGTCGGTGTCCGCCACGAAAATGCTGCGGGCGACATGCCAATCCGCGGACTTCGGTGTGTAGCCGGTACTCGCGGCGCCCGCGAGGTAGGTAGGCCAATGCGTCTTCAGGACCCACTCGGCAATAAAATTCGCGGAGACCGGCATATAGCCGTGTGCGCCCGCATAGCGGATGGAACCCGAGGATGGACTCATCGCCGACATGGCAATCGGCGGATGCGGCTGCTGAAGCGGCTTCGGCACATACCCCATCTTGATGTCATGGTGGGTCCATTGGGTCATGTCGCTCGACCAGTACTTGCCCTTGAGCTGATACGGGGGATCCGTGGTCCAAAGCGCCAAGATTTGCTGCAGGGACTCCTCGACCATTTCGGTGCGGTTCTGACCCATCACGCCGAAGAGCTCGAAATCCGAAGGCAGACCGCCCGGGCCCACACCCATGATGAAACGCCCCTGGCTGAGGTGGTCAAACATCGCCGCCTGGCCGGCGATCACGGCAGGATGGTATTGCGGCAGACACATCACCCCGGTCGCAAATTTGATTTGCTTGGTCCGTGCGATGAGATTCGCGTGGAACAGGAGCGGGGAGGTGATTTGCTCGACCGCTGCCGAGTAATGTTCGCCCACCCAGGCTTCGGTAAAGCCTAATTCATCGGCGTACACCACCGCCTCGACATCGTCCTGCAGCGTCTGGTGATAGGCGCTGTCTGCGTGATGCAGCGGCATCATGAAATACCCTAAGTGCATAAAGATCCTCCGCGCACGACCTCGTGCCTGATTGATGAAAAGTCCCGCTCCCCGGCCTCAGACATGGAACGACGCCCACGCCTCCAGCGGTGCGCGCTCGGTACGCAAGCTGTTTTCGACGGCCGCCGAATCCTCGTAGCCGAGGGAAAGCCCGCACAGTACCTGCTCGTTATCCGGCAATTGCAGACTCGCTGCAATCACCCGTTGAAACTGGGCAAAGGCAAACTGCGGGCAGGTGTGCAACCCGCGCGCACGCGCCGCCGTCATGAGATTACCCATAAAAAGACCGTAGTCCACCCAGGCGGCATAACCGAAACTGCGATCGACGGTAAAAATCATGCCGACCGGGGCATCAAAAAACTGGAAATTGCGCGCGTGCTGCGCGTGCGTCCGGGCGTGCTCACCCTTGCCGATCCCCAACAGGCCGTAGAGATCCCAACCGACCTTGCGACGCCGGTCAAGGTAGGGCGACACCCATGCCGAGGGATAAATCGAAAATTCGCTTTGATGTTGGGGCAGCGCCTCAGGATCGTTGAAGACCTGAAGGATGGCGCTGGAGAGGCGCGTCTTGGCCGCCCCTGTCACCACGTGTACCAGCCAGGGCTGGGTATTGGTGCCCGACGCCGCACGGGCCGCCACCCTCAGTAATTCCTCGACCGTCGCCTGCGGCACGGGGGTCGGCAGGAAGGCGCGCACCGAGCGCCGGGAAATGATGGCCTCATCAACCGGATTGGGGGCAGCAGCGTCCATGCAGTCTCTCTCAAGGCAAGGGTCAAAGGGCGGTATTGTAGTCACAATCCACCCCGCCGAGCGCCACACAACGCGTTGTCGCATTGACACTTGGTCGCGAGTGAAGAATTATCCGACACCGCCTGCCCAAATCAATCCTGGTGCGAGGAGACGTCCACGCCGAGGCGACTCGGCGGTGGAGGTGCGCAGCGGACAGCCCGTTCAATGAAAAGCCCGAGCATTCGGGCATTCTGGTGGGAGACTGGGGATGTTCTTCAAGGTCTATGACGATCTCGTACCCGAGTGGCTGCAAGCGCATTACCAGTTATCGATACTGGGCCGATCCGATGGTCATGCCCTGCACCCCACCGTTGATTTTCGCTGCAAGTACGAGGACACCGCGTTGGATAGCCGTGGAGAGCCCCCCATGTCTTTCTATCACGTGCTGAAATCCAGCGCGGCCAACTCGGTGCATTTCGATAGTTTTTATGAAATCCCGCGCTTGTTCTGCCGCGCCGAGAACCTCGTGCTGCAAGAGCTCCTGGCCGCGCGCATTTACTTGATCATGCCGTACGCGACGGAATTGCGTCACTATGCGCCGCATATCGACTTTCCGGTACCGCACACGGTGCTGCTCTACTATGTCAATGACGCGGATGGCAACACTGTGTTTTTCAACAAGAAAAAAGAAGTCGTCGAGGAAGTCCAGCCGAAAAAAGGCCGACTGCTCGCCTTCGACGGGACGGTCTACCATGGTGGGGGGATCCCCCGGACGGGTCCGCGCTGCGTGGTCAACTACAACCTCATCTGCCATGCCCGGCCACCGCCTGGCCAGGCCCCGAATCCCGCCGCCCGGTAGTGCCTTGCGCGGCGGAGGGCATAGCTACCCGGGTCATGCCCCAAATGCACTACCCCAATCGGGGATGCCGCCGCTCTCGCCGTGTTGCTAGTGTCGGACGCTGATGGTTGCCGAAGAGCGATCACACAGAGCCCCCGAAGAGTGACAACAATGACAGCAGGCACCACCACGCCCGAAGGTCGGCTGCGCTACGGTCTCCAACAGGGAGATCCCGTGTGGCTGGCCTTTTCCCGCGTTGGCGGCCGACATCTCGGCGCCATCGCGGCCCTTATTCTAGTCCCGGCCAGCGGCCCGCTCGTGACATTGCTGCTGGTCAGTTACCTCCTGCGGATCTGGGCGATGGAAGCGGTGTATCACCGTTATTTCTCGCACGCCGCCTATCGGGCCGGCCGCCTCACCCAGTTTTTGCTGGCACTATGGGGCACACAATGCGGTCAGCGCGGCCCGCTGTGGTGGGCTGCCACCCATCGTGCCCACCACCGTTTTGCGGATCTGCCGGCAGATCCGCATTCACCCCGCGCAAAAGGTTTCCTGCACGCCCATGCGCGCTGGCTGACCGACGGGCGTTGGCTCTCCACGGATCTCGACGTCGTTGCCGACTACGCCCGTTTCCCGGAATTACGCTGGCTGAACAAGTACTACTACGTGCCACTTTATCTCGCCGTCCCCGCACTCTATGGCATCGGACAGGCTGGTTGGTTGGGACCACACATCTCGGGGCTTGCGGCCGTTTTATGGGGCGGGTTCCTGCCGACTACACTCGCGCTCCACATGACTTCATTCGTCAACTCACTGGGGCACCTACCGAGTTTCCCGGGTGGCTATCGCCGTTATCCGACCCTCCGGGATGATTCCATGAACCGACCGATCTTGGGCCTCGTCACCCTCGGCGCGGGCTGGCACAACAACCACCACCGTTACAGCGCAGCCGCCCGCACGGGGTTCGCCTGGTACGAAATCGATGGGGTGTATTGGTCTCTTCGTGCGCTGCAGGCGGCCGGCGTCATTTACGGGCTGAAAGGCGTAATCCCAGACGCCATTCTCCGCGAGGGCGGACTTGTATCCACCAAGCAGGCCACGCGGCTGCATGCAAAACCGGGCGCATCAGCCGAAACAGGTTAGACGGCAGACACCCGGCACCCGGGCTATCAAAACTCGGAGAGGGAAGAAGAACTCTCCATCACAGCGCCGGCTATAATCGCTTTTCGCAAAAAGTGGCACCCAGCCTGTGCAGCGCGTCGTTCAGACAAGCGTGATGTTGATCCCCGCCAGCCTGAAATCCCGGGTGCCGCACGACAACCCGTAGCGCGCTGCGGTGGCGAGGATGTCCGTCATCCGGCGAGTCGCGAGAGAAAGACCCACGAGCGCGTCCGCGCGACCCGATGTTTGCGGCAGGAAATGTAGCCGGGCGTTCTCCAGCGCCAACACGGGGTGGCCCGTCTCTTTCAGCAACGGACGCACCGTTACGGCCGCCCAGCAGGCCGCCACTTTGTCCGGATCGGTGCACGCGATCGCGGCCGCCGCGATGCCCTCGACCCAACCTTTCCCCGGCGCGGCCCGCCAGTCGGAACCTGCCGGCATCCAGGGACCGTCCGGCGCCTGCGCGTGCGGGCCAAGCTGCTCGTCTATTTCCAGAAAGCTGCCGCCGGTGTCCCGGGGATGCAGTTGCATATGGATGAACTCAGTCGTTTGAAAACTGTGCACGGTGCGCACCCCCAGCGCACTCGCCCGCGCACGGTAAGGCGCGTGTGGGCCGCATTGGGTGATGACCATATAGCCACCCGGTCCGCCCTGGCGCGCGAGTTGGCGGGCGCCGGCGCAATCTGCACGGACGGGCGCCACGATTTCAATGAACTGGTGGCCAATCGAAAAGAGCACATTCTCGAGCCCGAATTCCGCGACGGCCGGGTCGCGATGACACACCGAAAGCCCGAGCACGGCCTGAAACAGATCAATTAATGGCGGTAGGGCAGGTGCGAGTAGCGCTATCTGACGAAGTCGCAACCAAGCGGGGGAAGGAGGAGTGTCCGTCATGCGTCGTTCAGGCACGACAAGAGGCAGCCGCCCGCGGGCACCCGCGCCTAGCCCCCTTCGAGAAGCGGCAGGAAAAACACTTCGCTCGTCGGCCCGATGGGCTCGAGCAGGGGATCTTGATAAATCTGCCCGTCAATCGCGACGGCGGTGCGGATCGCCACGCCCTCGGCGAAACCGGGATAACGCTCATCGAGGGTATCGATGAGCGTCTGATAATCCGCAGCGTCTACCTCCAGGGTGATCACCCCATCGGTATAACGCCGCGCAAACGCGGGCTGCAGGATAACGGTCGCCAAAGCGTGCTCCCTGCAGCCCGATCAGGGCTAGCCTTACGCCTTCGCCTTCTGCAGCGCCGACAGCAACCGAGGGGGCGAGATCGGCAGATCATTCACCCGCACGCCACTGGCACGCGCCACCGCATTCGCCACCGCGGCAAGCGGGGGCACGATCGGCACTTCGCCGACACCACGCACCCCAAACGGATGGGTGGGGTTCGGGACTTCCACTATAACGGTGTCAATCATCGGCAAATCGGAGGCCACGGGCATCCGGTAGTCGAGGAAGCCGGCATTCTGCATTTGCCCCTGCTCGCTGTAGACATACTCTTCGTTCAGCGCCCAGCCAATGCCCTGGACCGCGCCGCCTTGCATCTGGCCTTCGACATAGGACGGATGAATTGCACGCCCCACGTCCTGGACGACCGTGTAGCGCACCACCGAAGTACGGCCGGTTTCCGGATCGACTTCCACATCACAGATATGGGTGCCGAACGCAGCCCCTGCGCCGCCCACATTGAGCGCCGCCTTGCCGGTGATGGGTCCGCCTGTCCGCGCCGCACTGGCGGCGATTTCAGCCAGCGAAAGCTGGGTACGGGCATCCGTCTGGCCCTGCGCGGGATAGGCCACGCCGTCTTTCCAGATGACATCCTCGATACCGCATTTCCAGAGCTTCGCCGCGCGGGCACGGAGCTGCTCGACGATGTCGTTAGCGGCTTCACAAACTGCCTTGCCGGTGGCAAACGTCACCCGGCTACCCCCCGTCAGGAAGGTGTAGCCGATCGAGGCGGTATCGCCGACCAGCGGCTTGACCTTGGCCAGATCGATACCGAGCACTTCTGCCGCCATCATCGCCATGGAAGCGCGCGAGCCGCCGATGTCCGGGCTACCGGTCACAACTTCCGCGGTGCCGTCTTCATTGATGTGAATTGCGGCGGTCGATTGACCTCCGATGTTGAACCAGAAACCCGACGCCACGCCGCGGCCCTGATTGGCCTTGAGTGGGGCGCTATAGTGCGGATGGGCCTTGGCCGCTTCAAGGGTCTCAACGAAACCGATGATCGGGAACTTCGGGCCGTAAAGGGCACGGGTCCCTTCCTTCGCCGCGTTCTTCAGACGCAAGGCCAACGGATCCATGCCAAGCTCAATGGCGAGCTCATCCAGCGCGGATTCCACAGCAAAGCTCGAAATCGGGGCGCCTGGCGCCCGATAGGCCGCACATTTGGCGCGGTTCGAAACGACGTCGTAGCCGACGGCTTTGGCATTCGCCATGTCGTACGGGGCAAACGCTGTCATGCAACCCGGGACCGCCGGCGAGCCCGGGAAGGCGCCCGCCTGGTAGGCCAGCTCCAGCGATCCAGCAACCAACGTACCGTCACGCTTGGCACCGATTTTGACCGTCATGTGGGCACCCGAAGTCGGGCCACTGGCGCGGAACACTTCGTCCCGTGACATCACCAGCTTGACCGGCTTACCCGTCTTACGGGAAAGCGCGACCGCGAGGGGTTCGAGATAAACCGTGGTCTTGCCACCGAAGCCACCACCGATTTCAGCGGGGATGACGCGCAGTTGGGCATCTTCAAGATGGAGCAGCTTGGCGCAGAACTCACGGATCATGAACTGACCCTGGCTGCTGCACCAAATAGTCGTCATGCCATCCGCCGCCATGCTGGCGATCGCCGCGTGCGGCTCGATGTAGCCCTGATGGACCGGCTGCGTGGTGTATTCGCGTTCGATCACAACATCAGAGTCTTTGAAGCCCTGCTCCACATCACCCATGTTGAATTCGGTACGGGCCGCGATGTTCGACGCTTTGGTCGGCTTCGGCTCAACGCCACTGGTGATCATGTCTTCATGCAGGATCGGCGCGTCGGGACGCATGGCCGCGCGGACGTCGATGACGTGCGGGAGCACTTCATAGTCGACGGTGATGAGCGCCAGCGCCGCTTCTGCGATGCTCGCACTGATGGCGGCAACGGCCGCAACCGACTGGCCTTCGTAGAGCGCCTTGTGCCGGGCAATGACGTTCTCGGAGATGTGCCGATAGTTGACGGGCGATTCACCGCCGGCCACCACTTCGGACGGCAGTTCGGGGAAATCGGCGGCGGTGATGACCGCACGCACGCCCGGGAGGGCAAGGGCGCGCGAGGCATCAATCGACTTGATGCGGGCATGGGCGTGGGGGCTGCGCAGCACCCGACCGGCCAACATGCCCGGCAACGTGAAGTCTGCACCGTAATTCGCCTGACCCGTGACTTTGTCCACACCATCCGGACGCACCGGACGCGTGCCGACCCATTTAAATTGTTGTTTACCTTCATTACCCATGACTATGCACTCCTCATGACTGCGGCGGCCTTCTGGACCGCGCGGACGATTTTGTCGTAACCCGTACACCGGCACAGATTGCCGGCCAACCAGAATCGGATCTCTTCTTCACTGGGATCAGCATTTTCCTCCAGCAGGGCTTTGGCCGCCACGATGATCCCGGGGGTGCAGATCCCGCATTGCAATGCGGCTTCATTCAAAAATACCTGCTGCAAAGGATGCAGTACGCCGGCCTTGGCGACACCTTCGATGGTCTCGACAGCGGCGCCGTTCAGCTCGGCACCCAGAACCAGGCAGGCACAGACCAGACGACCATCGACACGAACGCTGCACGCGCCGCAGTCACCGGAGCCGCAGCCCTCTTTCGAGCCCGTCAGACCAAGCTCGTCGCGCAGTACGTCGAGCAGGGTTTGCTCGGTCTCGCACAGGAACTCGGTCGGATCGCCATTAACCGTCAGACTGATGTGATGTTTGCTCATGCTCGGCTCCTCGCGCGCTCGTAGGCGATTATCGCGGCGCGTTTCGCGAGCACGCCGGCCACCTGGGTACGGAATTCAATGGTGCCCCGCTTGTCATTAATGGGGGCGCAGGCTGCACGGGCAGCGGCAGCTAGCGCTTCAAGCGCGGCCGCTTCAACCCGGGTGCCGACAAGCGCATGGCTGGCGGCTTCCACCAGCAATGCGCGGGGGGCCACCGCACCGAGTGCCACGCGCGCGTGCGTGCAGACGCCGCTCGCGTCGAGCAGGAGATTCACCGCGGCACCGACCACGGCAATGTCCATTTCCGTTCGCGGAATGAAACGCAGGTAGGCATCGCCGCCCTTTGCGGCTTGCGCCGGCAGAAAGAAATCAACTACGAATTCGCCGGGAGCGAGGCTCGTCTTGCCGGGGGAAACGGCAATGGCGTCAACCGCGACCACCCGGCGTCCGCCTGGACCGACGATCGTGCAGGTGGCGCCGGCCGCGATCAGGCCAGGCACGCCGTCCGCGGCGGGCGATGCATTGCAGACGTTGCCACCAAGGCTTGCTCGACCCTGAATCTGGGTTGAGCCGATCAGACGCGCGCCTTCGATCACGCCCGGCCACATGGTGGACAGGGCGGGATGTTCACCGAGCTCAGCCCCGCTGACGGCGGCGCCGATCCGGAAACCGCCGTTTTCGGTTCGGATAGTTCGCAACTCCGGGATACGCTTCAAGTCGACGACGCCCTGCGCCTGTATGCGGCCACTGCGTAGTTGCACCAGCAAGTCTGTACCGCCAGCCAGTACCCGCTGACGCGAGTCTGTCTTTTGCAGCAACGCCACGGCCTCTTCAACCGTGGTCGGGTTGTTGAAAGTCAGCAAGGGCTACCTCCCGATAATTCTGTATTATTTGTATTCCCTGGGGCGCGTCAGCGCGCGCCCCTCTCCCGCGCGAGAGCGGTGGGGGCTCTCAGGATAAAGTGGATCGCGGCTTTAATACAGCCTTCGCGACCTGCCGAGCCCGATTAATCCCCGAATGGGGTTAAATCGCTCTGCCGGCCGTCTGTTCACGATGCTGAGGTCACGCCCTTTAAAGTTCTATTTTTTGCAACTTATTAGCACTTGGTTGCAAATAACCTCGTCGCGACTGCGAAAGAACGGACTTTCTGCCTGCCGAACCGGACGCGCGCCCCGATCATCATCCCGTAACAATGCCCGAGGAGGATGACGGCTTTGTTACTCCCCGCGGGGTGGACTGTTCGTCTTGAAAAAAGCCCTTATCACCGGCATCACCGGCCAAGACGGTTCCTATCTCGCAGAGCTCCTGCTCGAGAAAGGCTACGAAGTCCATGGCATCAAGCGTCGTGCCTCCTCTTTCAATACCCAGCGGGTCGATCACCTCTATGAAGATCCGCACGCCCCGAACCCCCGTTTTTTCCTGCACTATGGGGATTTGACGGACAGCTCAAACCTGACCCGCATTCTGGCTGAGGTAGCGCCCGACGAAGTCTACAATCTTGGCGCACAGAGCCATGTCGCAGTCAGTTTTGAGGCACCCGAGTACACGGCGGACGTCGACGCGATGGGAACCCTCAGGCTGCTCGAGGCCATCCGCTTCCTTGGATTCGAGAAGAAAACGCGCTTTTACCAAGCCAGTACTTCTGAGCTCTACGGCCTCGTGCAGGAGATCCCTCAGCGCGAGACAACCCCGTTTCATCCCAGAAGTCCCTATGGTGTCGCCAAGCTGTACGCTTATTGGATCACCGTGAACTATCGCGAGGCCTATGGCCTGTATGCCTGCAATGGGATCCTCTTCAATCACGAAAGTCCACGCCGGGGCGAAACTTTTGTGACGCGAAAGATCACCCGGGGGCTTGCCCACATCGCGCAAGGGCTCGACACCTGCCTTTATATGGGTAATCTGGATGCCTTGCGCGACTGGGGCCACGCCCGAGATTATGTCCGGGTGCAGTGGCTGATGTTGCAACAAGACGAACCCGCGGACTTTGTCATCGCGACCGGCAAACAGTATTCCGTGCGGGAATTCGTGCAATGGAGCGCCGCCGAACTCGGGGTGACGCTGCGCTTCGAGGGCAAAGGCATCGAGGAGAAAGGCTACGTGGACACCCTCTCGGGAGATCGGGCCCCCGCCCTCAAGCCCGGGGATTGCGTGGTCGCGATCGATCCGGGATATTTCCGCCCCGCGGAAGTCTCGAGCCTGCTGGGCGATCCGACCAAGGCCCGGGAGCGTCTCGGCTGGGTCCCGGAAATCACCGCCCAGGCGATGTGCGCGGAGATGGTCCGGGAAGATTTACAGGCTGCACAGCGCCTAGCGCTCCTGCACCGGCACGGTCTTCCGGCCTCGGGTAAGGCATTACCGCCGACGGCTGCGGAGCCCACCTGCCAGTCGACCAAACGACGGATTCCGTATGGCTGAGGCGGAACAGATCTTTGTTGCCGGCCATCGGGGAATGGTGGGCGCGGCCATTGTGCGGCGTCTCGAAGCACTCGGGATGTGCGATCAGATCCTGACCGCCGAGCGGGCAAGCCTAGATCTCACCTGTCAGGCGGCCGTGCGTCAGTTCTTCGAAACCCACCAGATTGCGCAAGTGATCCTGGCGGCTGCAAAGGTCGGCGGGATCCACGCGAACGATACCTACCCTGCGGACTTCCTGGTCGAAAACCTGCTGATCCAGACCCAGGTGATTCAGGCGGCCCACGCGACTCAGGTCGGGCGTCTGTTATTCCTTGGTTCGTCTTGCATTTATCCCAAAGACGCGCCGCAACCGATGCGGGAGGAAGCCCTGCTTACCGGCGCGCTTGAGCCGACTAACGAGCCCTATGCGCTGGCCAAGATCGCCGGCATCAAGCTCTGCGAGAGCTACAACCGTCAATACGGGCGCGACTACCGATGCGTCATGCCAACCAATCTTTACGGTCCAGGCGACAATTATCACCCCGAGAATTCACATGTCATCCCAGGACTCCTGCGCCGGTTTCATGCGGCGGTCCAGGCGGGAGACCCCGAAGTCGTCATCTGGGGCAGCGGCGCCCCGCGGCGAGAATTCCTACACGTCGATGACCTCGCGCGCGCCTGCGTGCATGTGCTGTCGCTCTCGCCGGAGGCTTATCGCACATGCACGGCACCCCGGTGCGTCCATCTCAACGTCGGCACCGGTGTTGACTGCACCATCCGAGTGCTGGCGGAAACCATTGCCGAGGTTACCGGATTCCGCGGACGCCTGCGCTGGGATACCGACAAACCGGACGGCGCACCGCGTAAGCTTCTCGATGTCTCGCGTCTGCGCGCCCTCGGCTGGCGAGCGTCGATTGCCCTTAAAGACGGCCTTCGTGACACCTACCAGTGGTACCTTGAACATCAGGCGAGCGCACGCGGCTAACGCCAACCAATGGCGTCAGAAAGCGACGGGCGTGTTCTCCTGACGCACTGCCATAGTAAAAAAAAGGCGTTCGGACCCGCCGTTTTTAGCCGGGAAGGCGCGGTCTGCCATGACACGCCATCAGTTTATTGCCGCCATGATCGCGACGCAGGCAACCGCTCTGCGGGGGCACGCGCAAACAGGCCTTTCGGCCTTAGCGACCACCCGATGCGGACAAACGGAGCCGGTATCTGGCAAATTGGCTACGTGCGTCAGCTTGACCACACCCCCGGAATCTTCGTCATAATAATTACGTTTCAATTCCGGGAGATCGTCATATGCCTGATGAATTCAAGACCGTGGCGCACGTTTATCAGCTGATCACCGAGCTCTGCGTCCAATACTCGTTCCAGATCCTGGGGGCTGTCGTCATTATGATGGCGGGCTTCTGGACGGCGCGTTTGACCGGCAATGCGCTCCTGCGGTTGCAGGAGCGCCGCGGCGTGGACATCACACTGCGCCAATTCATCACCAGTGCGGTCCGGATTGTCGTCATCGCCCTCTTCGGGATAGTCGCCCTCTCGAAGCTCGGGATCAGCATTACGCCCCTCATCGCCGCCATCGGTGGTGTGTCATTGGGTGCGGGCTTCGCCCTACAGGGTCTTGCGTCGAACTACGGTGCCGGCCTGTCGCTGATTTTGACCCGCCCCTTCAAGGTCGGTGACACCATCGAACTCCTCAACTGCGAGGGCATCGTCACCGAAATTAACCTCTCCACGACGGTATTGAGCTCGGAGGACGGAGAAATCATCGCCATTCCCAACAAGAAAATTGTGGGCGAGATTTATCGTAACTCGTTCGGCAATCGGCTTGTCGAGGGAAAGATAGGGATTTCCTATACCGCAGATCCCGCGGAGGCGACCAGGCTGGTTGTCGAGGCCCTGAAAGAGATCGAAGGGCTGGTCATGACACCGGCGCCGCATGTCGGCATTGAGGCCTTTGGCGAAAAATCGATTTCCATCGCCTATCGCTACTGGGTACCCACTACACGGTACTTCGAACTCCGTCATGCCGTGAACTCGGCGGTTTATAGGACGCTCACTGTGCAAGAGACCGCCCTGCTACCGCAGCGCGAACCTGTGGCGGCACTGAAAGTCAGCCCCTGAGCTTAAGGCGAGGTCGTTGCAACCGCACCGCTACGTCAGCCTAGGATGTGTAAGCGCCAAAGCGAAATCGGGGGCTATTCACACCAGGGGCTGCGGCGTCGGACACGTTTAGTGCCCCCAGCGTTCACGCCAAGCCTCAAAGCACAAGATCCCCCATAAAAGGTATTGGAGATTCTGCCCCCCCGAGAGGTGGCTTCGCCAAACCGCGCGAACCGCTTGCGGTTCGAAATAGCCCCCCTCCCGCAGGCGAGACTCTGAGAGGAGATTTTCCGCCCACTCGCGCAGAGGGCCTCTAAGCCATGCATCGATAGGAATGCCGAACCCCATTTTGGGGCGCTCAAACAGCGGCCGCGGCACATAGCGGGCGAGCACTTCACGAAGAATCCATTTCCCTTTGCCGTCGCGCACTTTCCAGTGGTGCGGCATTCGCCATGCGAGCCCAATGACGTTCGTGTCTAACATCGGAACACGTGCTTCAAGGCTCACCGCCATACTGGCGCGATCGACCTTGGCGAGGATGTCCCCGGGCAAATAGTGCAAGGCGTCGAGCGCCATCATGCGCTCCACCAGATTGAGAGTCGTGGGCAACTTATCCACGTCGCAAAGAACGCTTTCAGGCTCGTGGGCACCAAGCACAATGCTAGCGGGATCTTTCCATAAGGAGACGAGTTGCTTGTACATCATCATCGGATCGTCGATAGCCAGGAGCCCCGCGAGTTTGTGCAGCTTATCGCCCGGCATAGGTTGCCGCAGCCGCGAGGGCAACACAGCGCCGAAGCGTTCGAAGAGGCGATCCCACGTGCTAGGCGCCAGGCTCGTCAATCCCAGACTGAAAAGTCTTCTCAGCGCGACAGGAAGTCGCTGCTGGCGCTGCCACATCCCGCTCGCGAGCGAATAGCGGGAGTAACCCGCGAAGAGCTCATCTCCGGCATCCCCAGACATGGCAACGGTTACTTGTTGTCGTGCGAGCTGAGACACCAGATAGGTCGGAATCTGTGAAGAGTCAGCAAAGGGCTCATCGTACATGCCTGGAAGCAGCGGGATGACGGCCTGAGTTTCCTCCGGGCTTACGTAGAGCTCGGTATGTTCCGTCCCGAGATGGGCCGCCACTGCGCGCGCATACGGGGCCTCGTCGTACTGCGGCACGGTAAAGCCGATGCTGAACGTCTTGACGGGACGCATGCTCTGCGCCTGCATGAGCGAGACCACCGTCGAGGAATCGATGCCCCCGGACAGAAACGCGCCTAAGGGAACGTCGGCAATCATTCGAAGACGCACTGATTCCCGCAAGGCGGCATCGAGCAAATCGACCCCGACAGCCTCCGGAACTGTCAGCAGCGTGCGCTTGCTCTCCGCTATGGTGTCGGCCAAAGACCAGTAAGGTTGCGGCTCCGGCAGTTGCTGGAGACCACTCCGCAGCGTCAGGAAAGTACCCGGGGTAAGTTTGAGAAACCCCTTGTAGATGCAAAACGGTTCGGGAACATAGTTGTGCCTTAGATAGAGGCTCAGTACGTTGCGATCGATTTCGGGGCGGAATTCCGGCCAGGCATGAAACGCTTTCAATTCAGAGGCGAAAAGAAACACGCCTTTGTGCAGTCCATAGTAAAGAGGCTTTTCTCCGCTGCGGTCACGTGCGAGGTGAAGTTGACGAGTCTGCCGGTCCCACAGGGCAATGGCGAACATACCTTCTGCACGCCGCAACGTCTCTTCCACGCCCCAGGCTATAAGCCCCTGCAACAAAACCTCGGTATCCGAATGACCGCTAAAAGAAGCACCTTTTGCACCCAGTTCGGCGCGAAGCCCTTGGAAATTATAAATCTCGCCGTTAAAAACGAGGACATAACGCCTACAGCCTGAGTGCATGGGTTGCGCGCCTGTCGACGATAAATCGACGATAGAGAGACGACGATGACCAAGCGCTACCCCAGCGTCACTGTCCATCCAAATGTCACTTGCGTCGGGCCCGCGATGATGCAGAACATCGGTCATCGCTCTGATTTTAAATCGACATTCGGTGTCGAGCGTCCGCTGTACCAAGAGACCGGTGACACCACACATAAGTTGTAACCCCGAAGGAGTTTGACCAAATCAAGAGCGCGAGGACGCACTCCCCCAAACATAACTGCGAGGGTGCAATCTACCGGAAAAATCACTTTCTGCGCACCCGCAGCATTGGTTCGTCAGGCCGACAAGTTCTCTTCCGGCCAAGCTCGCGCTCCGACCCGTAGTGCCGGGCTTCAGGCAGTACGCACGCAATTTCTCCGGCGCCCCTAGCGGCGACTTCCCAAGAGATCTCATTTTTGCTGAACGACTGTTCACCGAGCCCGTCCATTGGGGAAATGCAACCGACGCTGCCGAAGAAATTATGGCCAACGCCACATTTTATATGGTTTTCCCAGATTAGATTTTTACAAATTTCGCTCAGCCGGCGCGGACAATGCATAATGGCCATCCATGAATCATAGGATCCGCGCCATGCCCGACATGCCTACGCTGGAGGCGGATTTTGCGCATTTCCCCCGACAACCCGCAACGGTCCTAGAGGGCGCACTGCTGATCTCTCGCATGGTTGATCTCGGGACGAATGTCACTTGGTGCCGCGAAGAGATCAGACGACTCGCGGCGCGTGTAAACGTGCAGGTCAACGCTGGGGCGGTGATAGACGTCCCGCGCGAGGCCGACTTCGCCGGTGCCGTTGATTATTACGAGGCACGAGCAGCTACCTAGAATTCGTTCTCAAGACCCGTCAAGGGATTCCGATTAGCCTCTCATCGGTGGTTATCGGGATCTCTAACCATCTGGGTCTAACCGATCACGGCATCAATTTTCCGGGCTATTTTCTGGCTGGTCGCGCTGAACCCAAAGCTGATCGATCCCTTCACGCTTGAGCCTCTGGATGATTTAGATCGGCGGAGATGATCGGGTGAGTGGTGTCCCCGCCGTGTCGGCGCTCAGACCCGAGAGAGCAGCTGATATGTTCCAACACATGCTGAATAACCTTCGTGGGCTTGCCGTCGCACAAAAAGACTATTTCCTGGCTCTGAAATACAGTGGCCACCATTTGTTGCTTGTGAAGCAGGATTATGCGCTACGCTTAGTCGGAGCAGACGTCTGGAATAAGCTCGGTGCCCCGAGCACGGCCGAGGCCGAGTTCCGGGCGGCGCTAGTATAGGTTCCGGATTGCGGAACAAGACAAAAACCGAGATGCCCTTACCCCGGCTGGCAAGAAGCCCTAATACGTTTCACTAAACCCAGATTTTCCATTAGGACGTATTTGTGGGCGAAAATCTCACGGAGAAATGGACAGGCAAATCGAAGGTTCGGGCGGAATCCCAGAGCCCTTCTCGGTGCTGCAGAGCAATCGCGCGTTTCAGGATCCTTGCCCGACACTGCGTCGCGAGACAGCCTGCTTTCGCGAAAAGCTTATAGCGCAAAGTTTTCAACGTTTGATGGACGGTTTGATCGCGAGACTTGGCATGACTGGGCCGCATCACCGCTTGCTTGAATAAACGCATCAAGTTGTAAGCCATCATCACCGTGTTCAAGGCGGCTTCCGTCGCAAA
>CAIKBL010000043.1 GCA_903825645.1 uncultured Pseudomonadota bacterium
ACAACTTCACTGCAACCTACGCCTCAGATCAGATCAATGCGGCAAGTAGTTATTCCTTGGGCTCCATCCAGATCCCCTGATGCGACACACTATCCATGCGGCCACTCGAAAAAATTACCCGCGCGTTGAGATTTGGGATCTTGATCCTGGCTCTCCCAACAGTCGGGCATTCCGCGGAGACAGGGCGTGGCACGGTAGAGACCCTGCAAAGTCGATTAAATGAGGGGAAAGTTGACCTAGCCTATGAGCCCAGCCATGGGTATTTGCTGGGATTGTTGCAATATTTCAAGATAAATTCGGCATCCCAAGTGTTGGTATTCTCCAAGACAAGCTCCCTGACAACCCTAATCAGTCCCACCACCCCTCGTGCTATTTATTTTTCCGACAATGTCTATGTTGCTTGGATTCCAGATAGCAAAACAATCGAAATAAGCGAAGCAGATCCAGCTAAAGGAGCGCGTTTTTACACGTTGTCACAGAAAAAAAAACATGTGGCGATTGTGAAAGAGCAACCCCAAGAATGCCTAGGATGCCATCAGAGTTCGCACACGCAATGGGTTACCGGGCACCTCATGATGTCCGTGCATACCACTACTGATGGTCATGTGATATCGCGGGTCGCTGGCTATGCGGACGGTCATCGCAGTCCATTAAGTGTACGATGGGGCGGTTGGTACGTTACGGGGACGACTTTGCACGATTTCCATCTTGGGAATATGCTTCCATCCGACCTTTTTCCAGTCAATGAAAAAAAGTCTTTCTCCGGAATATCGCTGACAAGCCTCAAGAGAAAAATTGACACTTCCCGATATCCTATGCCGACGAGTGATATCGTGGCTCTGATGGTCATGGAACATCAAGTTCGCATGCAAAATCTGATCGCTGCTTTTACGCAAACATCACAAGAGATTATCAGTTCCACTCACGCGGGGGAGCGCGCAACGCTTTCGGCGTTGACGAACTCTGACGGTTTCAATTACGCGCTCAGTTCACTGCTTGAATACATGCTGTTTCGAGACGAATACGAGCTAAAGGGAACTGTCCGGGGAACATCTGATTTCGCCAAAAAATTCTCGAACTTAGGACCTAGAGATCATTTCGGTCGGTCTCTCCGCGACTTCGATCTCCACCGTCATATCTTTCGCTATCCGTGCAGTTACCTCGTTTACGCTTCCGGCCTCCGAAAAGCGCCCGGGATCGCCACGACTTTGCTGTGGAGGCGCCTGGGCAATATTCTTCAAGGAGTCGATAGGTCACCGCCTTGGGACACCATGGGCAGTGCGGAAAAAAAAGCCGTTTTCGAAATTTTGATGGATACAAATCAGAGCTTTGCAAACGTTATTAGGGCGGACCAAATATCAGGAAATGATCGCCTCGGCAAAAAATTCGACGTGACCGATGAAACGAGCGGGCCTTATGATCGTACAGATCTGCGCCCTATAGCGATAAAAAATCCGGAGTCTAATTCTAATCTCGCGAGGCGATAACCCGGAAATAACGCTCTAATGTGCGCACTCGCGAAAGGTAGAGACTGACATCATGATCACCGCAATGCTGTCCTGTCGCCAGTCGTAGCCCTCGCGCCGCGAAAGTCGCCGCAGCGCCGGCACCACAGAGATGGGTAATAATCGCCACGTCCTGCTTCTGAGCGAGCGAAACGTCCTGCAGCCCTTCGTGGGCAAGAATGTCGGTGACATGTCGATCGAGGTTCGCCGCGGTAAGTTCGACGGCGTGCGAAGGTAGCACGCGGGTATAAAGTCCCGTGAACCAACAGCTGCGCCAATCATCCCAACGACCCGAGCGCGTCACCTGATGATCTCTGATGCAGTACTGGCGAGCCTCTTTGAAGGTCCCATCGGTGATTTGAAACATACCGACCGCACTCGACGCTGGTCGATAAATTTTGAGGAGATCAGGGGCAAACGACCACCGCCAATACGTTCTAGCAACGGGATTGCCCGAAGCTTCGGTTTGGGCAAGCGCCGCAAGCAACGTCGGCGTCATCACCTCCGTTGAATTACGCTTAAAAAGTGCCCCATAAGCCTGCCAGGTTGCGCTCGGTCGTTTGTAGAACGCGCTGCTCACCGGGAAAAAGAGCTCGCTCGGTTTATGGTAGATCTGGTAACACCAGTTACCACCCAACAGGAGTGCACCGACGAACATAAGCCCGGCCATGAACTGGATAGAGCTTGGCAGGTATTTCAAAATGCCGAGCCAACGCATCGCCCAACCTAGACGGGCGAGTTCAGGTGAGGCCCGTTTCCGCAACTTGCGCGAACGCGAGGTTGACTGTCGGGCTTTACGGCGGGGTGCACCAACCTGACGAGAAATAGGGGTGCGTGGCATCCGGCGCTACGCCATCCTTATCGCGGGATAAACACGTTATTCTACGCTGAGATCTGAAACTGGCCAGTGCGTCGGGACCGCATGCACCAACCAACGGCACAGGGCAGCATTGACCACACGCGGCTTCTCCTGCGCCATCCAGTGACCGCTGTCGATGACTTCTTCGTCCAAAGCCGGACAGCGGCGCCGCATCGGCTCGGCGAGTTGGGACTGGACCGTCTCACAAACGTAGTCGTAACGCGCGTGCAAAAACAGGACTGGCATGGCCAGCGTTTCGGTCGCGCTCGCCACAAATGCCGCGTTAGCCGCGTGATTCATATAGTAAGCGTCAGGCCCGAAGAATCCGTTACGCCCAAGTGCTTCTGCGTAGCGACGCGCATCGTCCTCGCTCACGACATCCTCATCGAGGGGCAAATCCGGCGCCGCCTCGAGAGGTCCAAACCAACCACCGCTCTGCCGTACCCGTGCGGTGAAAGCAGGCAACCCAGCTCCCGCCGGGTCGCCTTGACGAAATAGCAGTTTGACCGTCCGGTACGGATCGGCCTCGAAGACCGCTGTTGCCCGGCTAAAGTTCTCCTCGTAGAACTTGATGTAATCCCACTGGCCATAGGGAAATTCCGCAACCGGATAAATCGTTCGATCGATCAGTGGGAGCAAACCACTCAGTCCGTTCTCTAACACGAAGTACGGCACACAGAGATTGGCGATCCCCAGACACCGCTCCGGGTGCAGACGCGCTAGACTCCAGACCGTCGGACTACCCCAATCATGTCCGATCCAGACCGCTGCCGAGCGACCAAGTCCCGCCAGGAGTTCAAGCATATCGGCGACCACTTCTGATTGCGCATAGGCCGAGATCTCTTGATAAGTCGAAGACTGTCCGTAGCCTCGCATGTCAGGCGCGATAGCGCGGAATCCCAGTCCGCCAAATACGGGCAATTGATGTCGCCAACTGAGTCCAAGCTCAGGCCATCCATGCACGAAAATAAGGAGTGGACCGTCTTCCGGTCCGGCCGCCAGATAATGGGTCGTATGACGGGTTGACGTGTGGAAGTGAGACTCAAGCGATAGTTCAGTCATACAGCACGCCGGTTACCTATGATGCGTCAAGCATAGCATGCAAGAAATCGCTGCTTAGCCCCGCAACCGTCCAGCGAAGTGCTCACGTCACCACATTCAGGAAATTCTCGTTCAACTTCCTGTCGTGATAAAAGATCGCGCGCCCAATTTGGTCAGCGGTCCAGGTGATCGGTTGATGGTCTGGGTACCACGTATAATCCCCGCAGAACACTTCGTTGCGATTACCGGAAGGGTCAAAGAAGTAGATGGTACGTCCCCGAGTAATGCCATGCCGTGTCGGCCCGAGGTCAAGGGAGATCTCATGCATGGAGATGATATCTGCTGCCCGTAGCACTTCTTCCCAAGTGCCGATCAGGAACGACGCATGGTGAAACTTGTTATCTTCGGCATGGCGGACGAAAGCGATATCGTGCGCTTTGTTGGAGCAGGACAGAAAAGCCGCAATGACAAAATCGCCATCGACAACTTTCTCTGTCAGGTCAAATTTGAGCACTTCCGTCAGCACCTTGATCGTAGCATCCAGATCCGCGCCATACAGTAGGCAATGATCAAAACGCTGCGCCTGCATACCCTTGATCCCCTCTAGCCAGGGATCCGGATTGACCCGCCCGAGTCCATTACCCATGTAATCCTTCTGCGCATAAAGATCGATGGCGTGTCCCGTTGGCAGCGTGAAACGAACCCGCTCACCGCAATGACTCAGTTCACCAGCCGCGAGACGCGCCGTCTTGCACCCGTACGCGTTCAAATCCTTCTCCAGACTATCCAGTGCCGCGGCGCTGATCACCTTGAAGGCCATCGAATCCATGCCGGGTCGGTCCGCTTCGCGGAGAACGACTGAAAACCAGTCCTGCTCATCCCACCCTTTAAGATACACACGCCCCTGCCCGTCACGTTCAATTTCCTGCAAACCGAGGCGATCACGGTAATGAACCACCGCGGCTTCCAGATCGAGAACGCGCAACACAACATGACCGGGCCGTAGAACAGGTGACTGTGCCATCGAAAAATTCCTCTCCAACTACGTGACGGGTTGGCTTGCACCCGTGGCGCAAGCCATTTTTTTTTGCATCCGGCCGACGATCTTCAGATCGATATCGCTCATGGGCGATAACCGACATGCCAGCGCCACGCCTACAGTTTCTTCTGCTTCACTCACATGTGCACGGCTCATTCTTTGGGTGGTGAATCGCCCCCCCCTTATCTGGACTTTGCACACACCACAACCACCACCGCGACACCCGACGGGGATCCCCACGCGCCCTAGCCGCTCCATCGCTTTCAGAATATTTTCGCCGGCGCGACACGGAAAGCTCTCTCCAGTATCCAGGATCCGCACTTCGAAGGTCATCTCGGTCTGCATCGGTTCAGAGCCGTCTAAACAACGGGCTACGGGCGAGTCCCTGGGCCGCGTCAGCGGCAGTCAGGAACTTTTCCATGTAAATATCCCGTTCGAAAAGTCGTCCTTGCATCAGCGTCCGCACGCAGGCCTCTATCATGGCCGGCGGACCACAGAGGTAGGCCTTATGCCCGTCAAAACGTCCATTGAAAAGACGCGCCGCGACTTCGTGTACCCACCCTATCTCGCCAGTCCAGGCATCGTCAGTTGCGGGCTCAGAGAGCACAGGGACATAAGTAAAGTGCGCGTGGTGCGCCGCAAGCGTTTCAAATAACTCGGCGTAATACAGTTCACTGCGGCACCGTGCCCCGTAAACTAGCATCACTGCCCGCTCATCTCCCCGTTCGAGGAGTTCGAGAATCATGGATTTCGGACTCGACAACCCAGAGCCACCCGCCAGAAAAAGTAGCGGCTCTGGCGCTGAGTGTCGGATAAAAAAGCGTCCGAACGGTCCGCTGCACCGTACAGCATCCCCTACGCGAAGTTGCTCACAGAGATAGGTCGTGGCGATCCCGCCCGCAACGTGGCGGACATTTAGTTCCAACTCGTGACAATGCCGCGGGTTCGAAGCCAGAGAGAAAGCCCGCGCGTCACCGAACCCGGGTACGTCTACGTTCAGATATTGCCCTGCCTGAAACGCCAATCCTCCAGGTGCCTCGAGAAAAATGGCCTTTATCGTGGGCGTTAGCACCTCGATACGCGAGACACGCGCGGTAAAATCGCGTACCGCATGATTCTCGGCATCGGGTTCGGGATCGATATCCGCCTCAATGACGCAATCGGATAAGAGAACCGACGCACAAGCCAAACACTTGCCCTCCGAACGCTCTATATCCATGAGCGCAAAGGAAGAGGCATCCGCGGTGTGCTCCAGTTCCCCATCCAGCACCTGCACCTTGCAGGTGCCGCACAATCCATGGTGACAGGCATAGGGCAACCAGATTCCGGCGCGTAAGCAAGCGTCCAGCACGCGCTGGCCTTCTTCCACCTCGATGGTCTCTCCTAATGGTTCAATGGTGAGCTGATAAGACATAAATGCCGCATTCCTAAGGTCGACTAAACCCCACTGCCCTTCACGCCATCTAGGCCCGGTTGATAGAAGCTCAAATAGCTCATGTGCGTCACCCCGTTTTCAGTTAGCGTTTTATCCAAGTCGGGATCCCAGGGTTGGCTGTCATGGGTCCACCGGAGGCGACCGAGATCGAGATGAGACATGTCTGGGTGGTGATTGTGATCGGGGATAAACATCTGCTCAATAAACAACCGCAGCGTCATCTCAGGCGATAGTCGGTAAGCGGCAGGGGCCGGCACCAGCAAATGGTGCTCCCAGCAGCAGTAAATATTGATATCCCCACCATAGTTTTCTACCCGATCAGCGCACGGAAAATCATAATCGCCAATGGTCACCATCCCCATCTGGTCTCTCCTCAGGCCGCTGCCGTGGACGGCGTGGTGTCCTTGCCGCCATGCCACTTAAGCCAGTTTTGGTAATCATCGGAACTGTAGTAATCGCCGGCCTCGCTGCCCATTGGACAGCGCAGCCAAGCAGCGTATTCAGGCAGAGTGCGCGCCCCGCCTGCATTCCCCTGATAAATCTGCTGTGGCGGAATATAAGCCTGACAGAACTTCTCCGGCTCATTAACGAAGATGTCTTTACAACCATCTGAGCAAAAATTGAATTTCATCCCCTTCCACTGATAATGCCGCACAGACTGCTTCATCGGATTGTCGACCTCCGTAAAGAAATCAGGGACCTGGCAAGTCTGACACACCAACGGCAATCGATTCGTAAAGAAGCGGTTTCCTGCCTTCTCCATCTGGCCGAACAATTCAAAACGGGGTCGGTAGAACCGATCAAAAGTCTCGCCATATTTATCGGAAAGCCAATCCATTTCATACGGCTGCGGTAGCCAAGTGTGGAATCCGGTCGCCGGGCAAGCTGTATAAAATACGCTCCAGGCTTGATGCGTGATATGCATTTTTTCTTTAGTCGCGACCTCGTGATATTTGGGCATCCGGATCCCGTAGCGACTCAGATCGTTAAATAGCGCAAAACCATTCTCTTCCCAGTAAATCCCCCAAGCCTCAGCCCACGACATGACCTTCCTCGGCAACATGTAATCCATCATGGTGCCGACCAGTGCTAGCAGGCGATAACCGCGCCAGAACCACTTGTCGATGTAGCGCTGCATGATGGGAACATTATCCTCATGCTGTTCAAGCACGAACTTGACTACCTCAATACCGAGGGTCATATGTCGAGATTCATCCGATTGCGCCGAAAATCCGAAGGTAGTCGTCGCGATGTCTCCGTTGTAGGCCGCACCCGACACAAATGGCATAAACAGCAGATTGGTCAGCACATACTCAAAAGCGAACGAAATCGATGTCACGAACTCAAACGGTCCGGCCCCCATCGCATCCTCAAAGAACGACTTAGGGATCGACAGGTACCAGGCGCGATCACGCAGGTGGTTCGCCTGATGAAATCCGCCGAAATGCTTGTTGTAATGGCTAAAAGCGTGCATCTGAGTCTGCGCGTGTCGCAGTTCATCGAGCGCTTGCATCTGGCAGGCAACGCGTGCCCCCGCCCCGCGAAACTGTCGCCCGACATGGGCAAAGCCCCTGTGCGCATAATATTCTAGTGGGGTAATACCTTGCAGCCAAAGCTTGATGGCGGTCATGTAACGGGCATCCGACAGATTCAATTGTCCGTTATTCTGACTAAAGCTATCCAGGATGGCGTAAAGCTTCCGCTCTTTTTCTGCCTGATATTTCCAGTACGCTTCCATTGTTAGCCGGAACGGATCTTCCCACTTATCCCAATTTTTTATCTTGATCCCTTCATACTTGTCATAGGGAAAGACCTTATCCATGGGCTGATACGTGGTCTCCCAATCGAGACCACGCGTCATGAGCTGATATTTTTCTTTCAGACTTAGCTTCGGTTGCGCCACGACATGCTCCCTTAAAAGACTACGCGCTGTGACCTGATGGTCCCCAGGCCAAGATGAATTCGTCTTCACTCTCCTCGATATTCCCCGCGAGCGAAATCAAGTTGATATGCATACTTTGCAGATCAAAATTTCTACCGATTTTCTCCTCAATCGTCGAACGCCGGACGACTAAGAGATACGGCACATCAATTTTGATCATCGCCGGCATCTCACTGACAACAGCGCCGGGATTGTCCTCAAGAATCGATTCAATGATTGGACGTGCTTCCTCATTATTCTGAAAAGAAATGAAGACCTTGTTGTGTGTTGCGTCATTCGCGACGCTCATTCTGCCAAGCCCAGCTTTACCCGCCGAGCGGAAAGTTCGGCGAAGATGGCCTCCGTGATGGCGGCAGCATTGGCGCCGAAGGCGGCGTTTGCCAGTGGTGCGAGCGCCTCACGAACTCGCGGCTCCCATGCCATCACCCAACTATTCAGTAACGCTCTGTTTTCGTCCGAGAATTTGACCACTACTTTGAGTGCTGCATCGGTCCAACGGATGGACTCGGCATACCAATCGCGCATGAATTCGGTGGCCAGCCCATAACCGATACCGGCTTGTGCGCTGATCAGCTGATCGACGTGTACGTAGGCAAACGGGAATACGGCACCATCCAGTAAAAAATTTTGAATGAGGTGCAGCTCGAACCAATCTTTAGTCACCATCGCGTCTTCCATCAGGTGTCGCATGGGCTGCCAATCCGGGTGATCGAGCCAGGCCACCTTGATGCGATCGAGCATCTGCTGCCCGCCCTCAAGTGCCAGCGCAATGCGCGTCAGATATTGGGCTATTCCCAACCGGTCCATCGCCTGCATCAAGGCCGCAGAGGTAAAAGGAGCACCGTAGCCATAGGCACTGATATAGCAATTATTGGTGTTTGCGCCCCATTCCGCATGTCGCAGCGGTAAGACGAGATGTTCAATGCGGTCCTGCCATTCCGGGGTTATTGCCTCGAACAATTTTCGCTTCTCGATGAGACCGAAGTTGTTGTCCTGCGCTTCCTGCTGGCGAGCTCGCTGGAGGGTGTAGGGCGCGTAATAATATTGTCTCGGATCAATGAGTTGATCGAAATCGTCGAGACGAATTCTGGTACGGCGAATATCAAATAAGTCGAATGCCGGATCCCACGTCGGCCGGTAGTGAAAGTTTTGTGTGGCCTGAAAGTCGTGCACCGCTTCCTGGTAGCGCGTTGCCGCTTTGCCCTTGCCAATCCTTACTTCGATATGATCGAAGGTCTGGCGCAGGGGCTCGATATTCGTGGTCTTGATTTCAACTGACATCTGATTATCTCTCCTGGGGTACGCGCGAGGCCTCTCGCCGGGCAGGGTTTTAAACCCGACCGCCAGACCACTTGGCCCGGTCGTCATCCACTTGCCGTCCCTGATGAGCACTCAAGTGGACAGCCTTGTTCTCTGCACAAAATTCCTCAAAGGCCACTGAAGGCAAGATCATCTCAAGATAGAGTGTCGGATCGCCGATTGAAAATTGGAATTCAACAAAACCGCCATGCGCCACCCCGGTGATACGGACAAACCGGGTCTCTCCATTGATCGGGACAAGGCTAACCTCGACCATCGGTACACTCCAGGCGAGTCCTGTGGGTCACTGTAACCTAGCTGCAAGCGGGTTTGCGAGCAAAAAACGCGGCCCGGTTAAGCGTTTCACGACAGGTATTTTTTTGCTGCACTGCACGACGCCTCTATCAAATGCATGGGGTGCAGCGCGATCTCGAGCCGAACGCCGCCAAATCACCATCGCGGGCGATATCGGCAGGTGTCAGCTTAGTCAACATGCGACAACCTCAGTGCGGCTCAGCAAAGAAATTAGCCACCAACTGATTAAATCGAGCCGCATGCTCTATCTGAGTCCAGTGACCGCATTCGCCGAACACATGCAATTCCGCATGCGGAATGAGTTCAAGCAAACGCAATGAGCTGCTGAGCGGAATGACCCCGTCCTCCCGGCCGTGAATGAGCAAAGTCTTGTGAGGAAGCGACTTTAGCGCTTCGTCGGGCGTGCGCAACGACTCAATCCAACGCTGCCGGGGTGCCGGAAACATTTGACTAAAGGATTCCTGAAATCCCGGTCTGACGCTGGCTTCATAGCGCAGTCGCGCCAAATCATCGGTCACTAAATTTCGGTTAAACGCAAAAATATCCAAAAGTTTGCGCATATTCTCGAGGGAAGGTGTATAGCCCCACGCCGCTTCGAGGCCGGGTGTCAACGGGAAGGAAGTGCCCGTACTGCCCATCAAAACCAATCGCCCCACCCGTCTCGGCACGCGGGAAGCAAGCGCTAGCGCCAGTCCTCCACCAAAGGAATTACCGACGATATCCACCCGCGGCAACTCGAGCGCATCGAGGAACCCGAGTACCTGAGAAACCCAGACATCTAGCGTGTAGGCGATCCCAACCGGGCGATCCGTGAAACCAAACCCAACCATATCGGGCGCAAGGACACGAAAATCGCGCCCCAGTACCGGAAGACTCAGGCGCCAATTAGCAAAGGCACTGACGCCCGCACCGGAGCCGTGCAATAAAAGCACCGGCGCACCCTGCCCGACGTCGTGGTAGTTAGTCCGGATCCCTGCGGCGAGAATTTCGCGATCGATTTCGGGATTGGTTTGGGTCATGACAAGATAGCCTTTAGCTGTCAGCGTCGCGCCAATCGCGCGTCGGCAAGATGTTCGAGCACAAAGTCGATTCGGTCGTTGCCCCAGAAGATTTGATCGTCAATGACGAAGGTGGGGACACCGATCGCTCCTTTCTCCTGTGCTTCGGTCCAATGTTTCCCCAACCGGGTCTGATTAATGGGCGCGTTGACGTACTCATCGTATTCTCGGACGTCGAGCCCTACCGCGTGAGCCACCGCGTTCCGCACTTCGGGGAGTCCGATATCCTGCCCTGCGGCCCACTCCGCACGCATCATCTCGACAATATATTCGCGTAAAACGCCTTGTGCTTCCGCGAGCAAGGAGCCAACCCCGGCGAGGGTGGCATCCGTCGTGATCGGTGGCGGGTTACACGGGATCCCCAGACGGCGACAATGGCGCGCCAAATCCTGTCTCGCAATCGGCACTTTTACTTTGGCGCGCTCTGGCGGGGAGCGTCCATCCCACCCACCCAGCGGACGCCATTGGAGGCTCGTGTGAAATGCCTCGAATATGGGCCACATAGTCTTGGAGGCTAGGTAGCAGTAGGGGCTCCGAAAATGGAAAAAAAGATAAACAGGCTTAGCCGTAACGTGTCCAAGATTCATAAGGCGCTGAGTCCACTTCGATAAATTTTACGGGGGGCGGGGGCCTGGAGACGAAAATCAATGTCCACGCTCTGACAACGTCCGGAGATCAGGTCACCACATCAAAAAAACTTTGGCGAGGCTGGTTATCTATTGCGAACGCAGCATGGCCGAGTTGTGTCGTATCCCACGTGAGGTGTGGTCTGTCCGGATAATGAATATAACCACCGGAGAAGACTTCGTTGCGATTGCCCGAAGGATCATAAAAATAGATGGTTGCACCCCGTGTGATGCCATGGCGAGTCGGGCCAACTTCGACCGAAATATTGTGCTTCCCCATAATATCGCCCGCATGGTAGACGTCGTTGACAGACTCCAGATAGAACGACATGTGGTGAAATTTACCCGCCTGTTCGCGCAGGATAAAAGCAATGTCATGCGGTTTATTTGAGCAGCACAGGAAAGTACCTAACTGCATGCCAGTATCGTTATCGATCAACTCTTCGCCCAGATCAAAATCTAGGGCCTCCATAAAGAAGCGAGTGCTCTCGGCCAGATTTGGGCCCGCCAGCAAAACATGATCGAGGCGCGTGGGGCCCATTCCCCGAATCACGCCTTCGTCGGGTAATACACCGGGATTACGAGTGGGAAGTGAATTGCCGACGCGATCTTTGTCCGCGTAAAGCTGCATGTAGTGCCCCCCCGGCAGTTGAAACTGGATCCGGCGGCCGCTACGAGGGAAACTCCCTGCAGGGAGTTTTTCGACATCGAGTCCCCAAGCCTTTATCCGCGCCTCGAACGAGACAAGCACGGCCTCATCGTGAACCTTATAGGCCACGTAATCGAGTCCGGCGCAATCCGCCTCTCGCACGACCACGCTATGGTGGTCATGCTCATCCCAGGCCTTGTAATAGATGCGGTTGTTTTCCCGCAGCATTTCCTGCAGTCCAATGTACTGCCCATAATGGACAGCTGCCGCTGCAAGATCGAGCACACGGACTGCAACTTCGCCGATCCTCAACACGCCTCGGATTGCCATGACTTTCTCTCCTCGGTCAAACTGTTAGCCCGCACCGGTCCAAAAAAGGCGCGACCCCAAAAGTCGCCATTAGTTTTCTTTACTGCTATTTCATCCGTCAAACTGTTCGTGGAATACCTGTCCACAGCGAGGGATCCGCACGTCGTTAACATCCGTTCTGCAACGCTCGAGGGCTATATGACTGCGCCACAGGCATCACTACTACGAAACATTTTCGCGGCAGCCTCGGCTCCATGATGAACAACCTGAAGCCGTAGCCCCTAGGCGGTCCTGTGGGCGCGCCTCGAGTTAAGCTTGAGCACAGCGCCGCATGCATTTCTAAACGAGGCACGCACCGAGCCCGTGCCTAGCGGCACATTGCGCGGCGCCTCGATTGGAGGCGCCAGTCGACTGCTCTGACGAGTCCCAAAGCGTTTAGCGTCTTCGTGGTCCTCGCCGGACCCAAAATGCTCCAGGTCACACGAAGCGTATTCGGACCGAACCCAAACTTTGATAATGCACCACCACGGCGTCACCCGCCGCCACGTGGATCGCGGCCGTGATCCCACCGGTCAGCACTAAACAACCCGCAGGAATCTCTCCCCCGAGCTGCGCGCGCTGATTTGCCAACATCGCCACGGCTTCCAGCGGATTACCCAGTACCGCGGCACCAGCACCGACTTCCGCGACCTGACCGTTGCGCGTAAGCACCACGCCTTCCGTAAGGAGATCGATCTCGGAAAGCCGCCGGGTACGTCCACCGACGACATATCCCGCGGCCGACGTGTTATCTGCCACCACGCTCAAGATGTCGAATTTAAATTCCGCGAAACGCGAATCAATAATTTCAATGGCGGGAACCACAAAATCAATGGCCGCCGCCGCGCGCGCGACATCGCAGTCCGGCCCTTTGAGAGCCGTCTTCATGACTACCGCAATCTCCGCTTCGACGCGAGGATGAATATAACGCGCCACGGGGATCTCCGCGCCTTCGCCGTAGGCGCCCTCATCGGTAATAAACCCATGCAGGGATTCGGAGACGCCCATTTGCAACATTTTCGCCCGGGACGTCAGACCCATCTTCAGACCGGTTACTCGTATCCCCCGTGACTCCATTCGGACACGAAGCGCGCTCTGTACGGCGTAGGCGTCACCAAGTTTCATCTGTGGATAATCAACGGTCAGCATAGCAATAGGCTGACGGTGACGAGACGCGTTATCTACACGTTCTGCGAGCGTGGCGACCGCCGCCGCATCGAGTCCACGTACGTTAAGCATTGGCCATGTTTCCTCGTGAATTCTGCTGTTGCTGGAGTTCGAGTGCGACCTCTTCAATGAGATCTTCCTGGCCGCCCACCGTACGGCGACGCCCCATTTCCGCCAGAATATCCCGTGAGGACACGCCATAGCGCAAGGCGGCACGCTGGGCAAAAAGCAGGAAAGTGGAATATACCCCAGTGTAGCCGATGAGCAGCGAATCTCGGTCTAGCCGTATCTGATGCTCCATGATGGGCAGGACCCGATCTTCTGCAACGTCCATGATTTGATAAAGATCAACATTGGTCTCTATCCCCATCCGTTTACAGACCGCCACAAAGACTTCGAGTGGGGTATTGCCAGCGCCGGCACCGAGACCCGCGGCCGAGCCGTCGATGCGGGTCGCACCCGCCTCTACCGCTGCGATAGAGTTAGTCACACCGAGTGCAAGATTATGGTGCCCATGGAATCCGATTTCAGTTTCCGGTCTAAGCACGCGCCGCAGTGCCGCAATGCGTGCGGTCACATCCCCTGGGAGCATATATCCGGCCGAATCCGTGCAGTAGATACAGTTCGCGCCGTAATCTTCCATTTGCTTGCCTTGCGCTGCCAGCGCGTCGGCCTCGATCATATGCGCCATCATCAAGAAACCGACCGTGTCCAGTCCGAGGGTTCGTGCGCGCTTGATGTGCTGCTCAGCGACATCCGCTTCGGTGCACAGTGTGGCTATTCGTGCGGTATGGATTCCGCATCCGTGCGCCATCTCCAGATCCGCGACTGTGCCGATCCCTGGAATGAGCAATACCGACACCTTGGCATTCTTGAGCGCCGGGATCACATGCCTGAGATATTGCTCATCCGAAAACGCCGGGAAGCCATAGTTGATGGAGGCCCCGCCCAGCCCATCTCCATGCGTGACTTCAATTAAGTCGACTCCCGCAGCATCAAGCCCCGTCGCAATTGAATGCATCTGATCAAGGCTGATCTGGTGACGTTTCGGGTGCATCCCATCGCGTAGGCACATGTCATGCAGTTTTATTTTGACGCCTTTAGTATCCATCATGCCGCCTCGGTCTTAAGCGTCGGAAAAGTCAGCGTTCCATCCCTCAGGCGTTGCGCAAACAGCTCGCCCGTACACAAAGCCGCTGCAGTCATGATATCGAGGTTCCCAGCATATTTCGGCAGATAATCGCCCAGCCCCGCCACTTCGAGAAAAGTGGAGATGCGCTTCCCGTCAAAAACCGGTTGCTGCTTAAGGCGATAGCCGGGGACATAGCGCTGAACCTCGGCAACCATGGCCTGGATAGACGCCGTGATAGCTGCCTCATCGGGTGTTTCTTCTGTCAAGCAATGCACGGTATCACGCATGATAAGCGGCGGCTCGGCGGGATTTAGGATGATGATGGCCTTGCCCTTTTTTGCACCACCAACCCGTTCAATGCCGAGGGCCGTCGTACGGGTGAACTCGTCTATATTTTTCCGCGTCCCCGGTCCGGCCGATTTCGACGCCACTGTCGCGATGATTTCCGCGTAGCTAACGGCTTGCACGCGGGAGACCGCATTGACGATAGGAATCGTGGCTTGCCCGCCGCAACTGACCATGTTGACGTTAGTGGTCTGTTTGCGCATATGCTGTTCGAGATTCACCGGTGGCACGCAGAAGGAACCTATCGCGGCAGGCGTCAGATCAATCATGAACACCTGTTGGGCGAGTATCTTGCGGCTGTTTTCAGCATGCACATACGCGGACGTAGCATCAAAGGCGATGCGGATTTCGTCGGTGGCAAAATACGGCAGCGCGGCCTCCAAGCCCTCATGGGTTGTTTTGAGGCCAGCAGCCCGCGCTCTTGCCAAACCATCAGAAGCCGCATCGACGCCGATCATCCACACCGGATTCAGCCAGTCACTCCGCAGGGTCTTGTACATCAGATCCGTGCCGATGTTCCCAGAGCCTATCAGTGCACAGTTCACTTTTTTCATGCTGAGTTTCCTTTAGACGAAAGTGACCTTGAGGCGCCCAAGTCCACCGACCGCAAGTTCCATTTCATCCCCGGGCGCGATCGGAATAAGTGGGACCAAGGAACCGGAGAGAATGATGTCTCCCGCCTTCAGTGAGACACCGTGTCGACCCAGCGCATTCGCGAGCCAAGTCACGCAATTGACCGGAGAGCCCAGGGCCGCTGCACCCGCGCCGGTGGCGACAAGTTCGCCGTTTTTCCAGAGCACCATCCCACAGGTAACGAGATCAATCTGATGGATGTCCACAATCGTGTTACTTGCGATGAACAGTCCGCAGGAAGCGTTATCCGCGATCGTGTCCTGGATTTTTATTTTCCAATCCCGCACGCGCGAGTCGACAATTTCAAAACACACCTTGACGCCTGCCGTCGCGGCCAGAACATCGGCATTTGTCACGCCTGGACCGGCCAGATCATGCTTGAGCACGAAGGCTATTTCACCCTCGGCCTTGGGCTGGATCAACTCACGACTTATGGGAATAGGGTTTCCCTCGTAGCATTGCATTCGGTCAGTCAGAAAACCGAAATCAGGCTGATCAACCTTCAGCATATCTTGCACCGCGCGACTCGTAGCCCCAATTTTCTTTCCCACAAGCCGCTCTCCGGCGGCTAAGCGACGATTTAGGATGCCGAGCGAAATCTGGTAAGCCTCGTCCTGCGTAAGCGCCGGGGTCCGATCGGTCAGCGGCTCTACCGTCTGGCGGGCACGCAGCGCATTGAAAAGCTCATCGCTATATTTTTCGAGTGTTGTGGCGTCGGTCATGGCTTAGTACCTAATGCAGATGTTGCGTAATTCGGTATAGAACTCAAGCGAATGTACGCCCCCCTCGCGACCGATTCCAGAATGTTTCATGCCGCCAAACGGAGAGCGCAGATCGCGCAGAAACCAACTGTTGACCCAGGTGATGCCGGATTGGAGCTTCGCAGCGACCCGATGCGCACGCGACAGGTCGCGGGTCCAAACCACGCTGGTGAGGCCATAAGGCGTGTCGTTAGCCAACCGGAGCGCCTCTTCTTCTGAATCAAACGGCGCAATATGGCAGCACGGTCCGAAGATTTCTTCGCGATTGACCCGGGCAGAGGCCCCGAGGCCGGTCCAGATAGTCGGTTCAATCCAGCAACCTTGGGCAAGATCGCTCGGCATATCTGGGATCCCCCCACCGGTCACGACTGTTGCACCTTCCTCGACCGCGAGACGATAGTAGCTGATCACTTTATCGCGATGTTCTTGGCTAATAAGAGGCCCGAGCGTGACGCCAGGCGTTTTGGGCGGTCCAATTTTCAACTTCTCCGCTGCTTCTTTGAGGCGCTCTACAAAAACCGGGAAAAGCGGGCGCTCGACATAAATTCTTTCTGTTCCAAGACAGACCTGTCCACAATTAACAAAGGTCGAGCGCAGCGTTGTCTGAATTGCCAACTCGAGATCACAATCCGCGAACACTATTGCCGGATTTTTGCCGCCCAGTTCAAACGAGACCGAACGAAGCCCTTTTGCCGCAGCCGCCATAATGGCTTCACCCGTACGGGTCTCACCCGTAAACGTGATGCCGTCGACATCCGGATGTTGGGTCAGGAATGCACCCGCCGAATCGGGCCCAAAACCGTTGATGACGTTATAAACCCCGGGCGGGATGCCGGCTTCGTTCATAACCTCACCGAGCAGCGAAGTCGTTAGCGGCGTCTCCTCCGAGGGTTTAACGACGACCGTGTTGCCGCAGGCTAAGGCAGGCCCAACCTTCCAAGTCATGAGTAACAATGGCAGATTCCACGGGCACACCACCGCAATGACACCCTTAGGGACACGTAGCGAATAATTCAGCACATCGGCGCCATCCGGCGCCTGCATCGTGAAGGCTTCGGTCGGCACGTTCTTCACCAAATCCGCGAAGACGCGAAAATTTGCCGCGCCGCGTGGGATGTCAACGTGGCTGCACTCGCCGAACGGTTTACCCGTATCAAGGCATTCCAATTCGACGAATTCGTCGAAACGCTTTTGCATACCATCGGCGACCCTGTGCAGTAATGCCATGCGCTCCGGCGTGCTCATCTTTCCCCAGGGCCCCTCCAATGCGGTCCTTGCCGCCGCCACCGCAGCATTTACCTCGGGTTGACCCGCCTCATGGACTACGGCTATTTCGCGTCCATCCACCGGACTGAGATCCGCAAACGTCTTGCCACTCATTGATGGCACATACTCACCGTTGATGAAATGCATGACGTTACGCGGGGCACCGGACATGGCGGGTACACCGACAAGGCTCTGCGACATAGAACGACCTTTCGAGTGATTAGCGCGCGCGAACGCGCGGGAGATACTAACTGTCACTTGAGTTTACGGGGACACCTCAGGTGCGGCAATAAAATTATCGATATTTTAAAAATTGTCGAAATTAGATTTTTCTCAACGTCGACAAGCCTGTGGCCTTCCCCCGTGAGCCGCCCCTGTTGGCGGAAATTGATTGTTAACTGTGGAGACGCCGGACATGATTTTGTTTGAGGGCAGTACAGAGCCCGAGCGCCTATCCGCCACTACGCTCGCAGATGCCGCCTACGGTCGTCTGTGCGCCGATATCCTAGGGAGCCCATCACCTGACCGGTGCAAAACTGGCCATTCATCATCTGCGAGCTCGCTATTCGGTCGGCGCGTCACCGCTGCGCGGGGCGTTGAATCGCTTGGTGACCGACGGTTTCGTCTCGCTGATCGGGCAACGCGGTTTTCGGGCAGCACCCATTTCGATGACCGACCTTAGGGATGTAACGCGGCTACGGATCATGTTCGAAACGGAAGGATTAAGGGACAGCATCGCTATCGGGGATGATGTTTGGGAAGCTAGTATCTTTGCCGCCCACCACCGACTAACAAAACCGGATCCCGTGCACCCGGTCAATTTCAGTCATTGAAAAGCGCGCAATGCCTCGTTTCATGATGCCCTGGTAGCAGCCCGCCCATCTCCCCGGCTACGCCGGTTCCGTCGCAACCTTTTTGATCAGCACAAGCGTTACCGGATCCTACCAACAGGATCTTGTTCGATGCGGCGCGATATTGCCCGTAAACACCAGCAGATCATGAATTATGCTTTGGCGCGCGACGCAGACAGCGCCTGCGCAGCCATTACCGCGCACATCCAACAGACTGCCGAAGGACTTGAGACGCTCATCAGCCAAGGCTATTGGGCGTCGCTGCGCGAACGCGCGGTTCAAACATGAAATCCGCTGGCTTTGCCTCCCGCGTGAGATCGAAATAGGTCGCATTCAAATAAGGCGAGTTGACGACCACTCTGCCCTGCGAATTGCGATAGTACGTTTCCATGCCGGGATGTGTCCAAACCATGTCCGCATGCTTCGCATCAACTTCCGCGTTATAGGCGTCGTGTACCTCCGCGCGGCATTCGAACACGCCCGCACCTTGGTTAAGCATCTTGCGCAACACATCCATGACATACCGCATCTGCATTTCGACGACAAACATCAAACTACCCCCATGGCCAGGCTGCAGATTGGGTCCGTAAAGACAGAAAAAATTGGGGAAATCTGGCATCACCGTACCAAGATACGCTTTCGCGTTGTCATCCTCCCAAGTCTCACGCAGGCTGCGACCTGATTTTCCATAAGCCTCGAAGCACGTGAGAAAGCGCAGCACATCGAAACCCGTCGCGATAATCAACACATCCGCCGCGCAGGTCTGTCCATTGGCCGTGACGACCCCTCCCGGTTTAATCTCCGTCACGGCACTCGTCTCGAGCGTGACCTTCGGATTCCGCAGCATTTTGTACCAACCGTTATCCATCAACAGCCGCTTACCAAACGGCGGATAAGTTGGCAGCACTTTTTCAATAAGATCGGTGCGATCCGCTAACTCCGTGCGGACATATTTCGAAAAATACTCTCGATGCGAATCGTTAACTGGATTCAGTGCCCGCGCCGGATGAGGCCAATCAGCATCTTTCTGAAGTGCCCCATGGATACGGTCTCCGAATGCCCAGCCTAACCTCAGCCGATACCAAGTGCGGTAGAGCGGCACTTCACGAAGCAGAAAACGTACCGACTCCGGAATCGGTTTGCGAAATTGTTCGTGAGGCGCTATCCAGTGCGGAGAGCGCTGAAAAATAGTCAATGCACCAACCTCGTGCTGTATTTCTGGGCACGTCTGCAGCGCGCTCGCGCCATTGCCGATGACAGCAACCCGTTGGCCCACAAGATCGACCTCTGCCGGCCATTCCGCAGTATGAAAAACTTTTCCCGCAAACTGATCAAGACCTTTGATGTCGGGAAATTTGACCGGATTAAAAATTCCGACCGCGCTGATTACGACATTCGGGGAACGTGTTTCAAGTGACCCGTCAGGCATTCGGATCTGTACTCGCCAACGCTGGCTCGCTTTATCGTAGGCCAACGTCTCGACGCTAGTATCAAACTGGATGTGCGCCCGCAAGGAAAATCGATCGGTCACATCCTCCAGGTATTCCTTCAGCTCATCACGAAGCGCGAAATACATGGACCAATCGTACGGCGCAAAAGAAAACGTGTAGAGGTGGTTTGGCGTGTCGACGCCAGCACCAGGATAGCGATTGTCACGCCAAACACCGCCTACTGATCCGGATTTTTCAATCACGGTGAAGGGCAATCCGAGCTGCTTGAGGTTATACGCCGCGCAGAGACCCGACACACCCGCGCCGATCACGAGCACTTCGAACCCGTTTGGGATTTCGATAGACGACGGCGACGTGGCCTGTGCCGCAGGTAATTCGGCTTCGATGATCGAATCGTAGCCGACCGGGATCTCTTCGGACATGGCGCACGCCAGCATTTTCAGTCGCAGCGCCGCGTCGGGCGCCGGGAGAGCGACCGGTTTTCCCGCACGCCAATCCAGAACGGCCCGCAGTGCGGCCGCGCGGATTTCAGCTTGCACAGCGTCCGATAACCCCCCGTCGTCATTATCGCTCAACCCGCGCGGTCGCTGCGGTCGATACGGCGGTTCGAGCCAACGCAGCTCTCCCGTAAGTTGTACCAAGACCATGAGCAGGGTCGGAATATTGGCGTCGCTCAACGCCTCCGCAAATCGGATTTCGTTCGCCGGTTGCGCATCATTCGTTGAATCGGTCATGCAGCTTTTCCAATCTCAAATATCGTCCGGCACAATCGCCGGCACGTCGGGGGGATTTTCGCAGTCGGGCAGGGACAACACCAGCGTCCCGCGGGCGCGGGCTTTCAGCGCTTGCCGGGAACCTATTTAAGTTCACCCTCCCAATGAGAGACCAGCACCGTAGCGACGCTGTTACCAATCACGTTCGTTGCGGAGCGGCCCATGTCCAGAAAGTGATCAATGCCGAGCAATAGAAGCAAGCCCGCCTCCGGGATCTTGAATTGAGCTAGAGTTGCGGCAATCACAACCAAGGATGCGCGCGGTACACCGGCTATCCCTTTCGAGGTGAGCATCAGGGTCGCCAGCATCAGAAACTGCTCCGCAAGCGTGAGTTCGATCCCGTACGCCTGTGCGATAAACATCACCGCGAAGGTACAATACATCATCGAGCCGTCGAGATTGAAGGAATAACCCATCGGCAAGACAAAGCTCGCTACCCGCTTGCTGCAGCCAAAATGCTCCAGCTCCTCGAGCGTCTTTGGGTAAGCGGCCTCAGAGCTCGCGGTGGAAAAAGCCAGCAAAAGGGGTTCACGGATCCTGCGCAGGAGGGTCACCACCCGCAGTCGAATCACCAGCGAAACACCCCCTAGCAGGACCACCCAGAGCACCAGCAGACCTAGATAGAACTCGCCCACAAACAGACCGTAAACCGCCAAAACACCTAGACCCCGCTCCGCGACAGTGCTCGCTAGCGCACCAAAAACGGCCAATGGGGCAAAACGCATTACGTAAGTCGTGACCTTTAGCATAAGTTCCGCGAGCACTTCGAGAGATTCGGTCACGGGCCGGCTCCGGTCCGCCAACGCGGCCATCGCTGTGCCAAAAAACAAGGTAAAAACGACGATCTGCAGAATTTCATTGCGCGCCATGGCATCGACCACGCTGCTTGGGACGGTGTGCTCGATAAAACCGACCAAGCTCAACCCTGCGGTTGGCACACCGGCCGAGGTCCCGACGGCCGGCAGAGACAAGTGGAGTACCCGTCCGGGCTGTAGGGTATTCACCAGCCCTAGGCCAAGTGTCAGAGAGATCCAGGAAGCGAGAAAAAACCAAGCCAACGCCTTACTGCCGACGCGTCCGACCGTCGCGACATCCCCCATCTTGCCGATACCGACGCACAAGGTTGAAAACACCAGGGGTGCGATGACCATTTTGATTAAACGCAGAAAAATGAAGGGCAGTAGCGCCGCGTCGGCCGCAAAAACAGTGGCGCCCTGCGGATATTGTGTATGCACCACCCAACCCACGGCACCGCCCAACACCAGCGCCATGAGAATGAATTGGGTCAATCGGTTCGGCATCGGGCACCCCAAGCAAGTCGGCGGGAAAGCACAGCCGAGTTCATGCTTTAAGATCGAACGCGCGTGTCGCCAGCGTCGTATCTTTTTTTAGGATATGTTTAGCGACACGCGCCGTGGGCGTGAGCGGAAGGGTATCCACCCAAACCCAGTATCGAGGAACTTTAATTGCGGCTAATTGCACGCGACACCAGTCAGCTAGTTCCTGGAACGAGGGCGCTGCCCCACGTGAAACGAGGACAGCGAGAATTTCTTCATCACCTAATTCAGCCGCCACCCCGATGGTCGCAGCCTCCGCCACGGCGGGATGTGCGCCTAAAACACGATCCAATTCCGCCCCGGCAACGTTCTCTCCGCGAACGCGAATAATGTCCTTTTTACGGGCAACAAAGTAGTAATAACCATCCTCGTCGTAACGCACGAGATCGCCCGTGACAAACCAACCTTCATGAAACGCGGCACGAGTCTGCACCGGGTCGTGCAAATATTCCTTAAAAACGATCGGTGTCTTGACCTCGAGTTCGCCAACAGTATGGGGGCCCAACACCTTCCCCGCATCGTCGACGACACGCATCTCGACGAAGGCGCCGCGCGTCGGATGACGCGCCGGTAGCCCAATACTGCCAAGCTTACGCATGCCGATATAGGGATTGTTGCAGGCCCCAGGGATCTCCGACATCCCATAGCCCTCGATCAAATCGGGCACATGGAATTCGGCAGGGAACACGTCGGCAACTTCCTGACTGATAGGTCCTCCATAGACTTTGGACAGCACATGATTAGGGTTGTATTCCTGCCGTGGACGCTTGACCAGAATGTTCCCGACGGCTGCCAGCGTATTGAACTGGGTCGCGCCGCTCGCTGCCGCCTCAGCCCAGAAGCGAGACGCACTGAACGCCTCCGATACGATGAGACAACCACCCGCAGCAAGCGCGCCACCCAGCGAATAAAATAATGCGTTGATGTGGAAAAAAGGCAGAACGGTCATCAGACGATCTGAGGGCTGTAGATGCATCCGTTCAACGAACGCCTCGGCAGCCCACACGTAATTACCATGCGTGTGGACGACGCCTTTAGGAAAGCCGGTGGTCCCTGACGTATAGACTACGACTAGTGGGGTATCGCGCGGAACGTTCGGTCCTTGCCCCGAAGGCGTCCCCGATACCGCCATTACCAGCGCGGCAAGAACATCTTCCGCTCCAGCTCCGGCAAGCCCCAGCGTTTCGAGCGCGAGCACCCGGGTGTCGAGCTCCAGACTCACGCAAAGCCCGGACACCCGGGCGCATGCGGCCTCGCGCGAAAACAACACCTGCGCCCGGGTGTGCCCCAGCACATAGCTCAGCTCGCCATCGGTAAGCGCGCTATTCAGCGGGGCAAAAAGAGCACCAAGCCGCGCACAAGCCAACAATATCACTACGTGGAGATCGCTATTCGGTGCGCAACAAGCGACGGCATCGCCGGTGCGGATCCCGGCCGCCGCCAGCAGGTCGGCACAGAGCTCAGCGGCACGGGCAAGTGCGTGGTAACACCAGTGACGGGAGCCAAAGACCAAGACAGGCGCATCCGGACGCACGGCAACTCGGCTTGCCAACAGCCCCGTCAGGCTGTCGTCGTGCGGCGGATAGCCGGCCAGTACTTCGACGGGGGTGAGCACCAGACTCACGCGGAGCGGCGCAGCCGCATGTCGAACTCAACGGTGTAGAACGGTTGAGTCATCATCTCACCGGTCGGTGCGACCCCAGGGGCGTGTCGCGCAAAGCGGCCGGCCAACGCGTCTTTGGCGCCAAAAACCGCATCCCGATTCAGATAGACGCTATCCGCCACGAAAAGCTGCGTCACCACCTCCTCATGATTGGGTGCGGAAACGATGAGATGCAGATGTCCCGGGCGATTTGCCTCACGCCCTAACAGTCTCAACAAGGCGCCTGCGGGCCCATCGGTCGGGACTGGATAATCAGCGGGCTTGATGGAGCGGAACCAGTAACGCCCGTCAGCATCTGTTTTGATTTTCGCCCGACCCGCCGACACGAAGGGTCCCGCTCGTTGCACATCGTAAGCACCGATGCCATCAGACGACCAGATATCGAGAACGGCCTCTGCAATCGGGCGTCCTTCCGTATCAGACACTCGACCAGAATAGAACGTGGGCTCTCCTTCCATCCCATCCGTCAAATCAGCACCGAGTGGTCGCTCCGCAACGCCTTCCACATAGAACGGGCCCAGCACCGTCGCTTCCAGTGACCCCTCGACAGAAGGATGATTGACTTCCAGGACCAACGTCGAAATCCCTAGTGTGTCGGACAATAGAATAAATTCCTGCCGCTGAGGTGTGCAGGTCTTCCCAACTTCAGTCAGAAACTGAATCGCCTGCATCCACTCCTGATCCGTCAAACGGACATCGCGCACAAAGTCGTGCAGATGCGTAATGAGTGAAGTCATCACCGTCTTGAGACGCGGATCGCCACACTCGCCAAGTCGGGACAGGACCGTCTGAGTCAGCGCAATCTCTGCAGCGTTCGACATGAGAATTCTCCTATAACGTACGTGTGTGACCGGTCTAGCGTAGCGCTTGGAACGCGAACTGTCAGTGCGCGTAACCAACGAGCCCTGTTAAAGTGCCCCCAACCTACTTGCAACCGAAAGAAAGCCCGATGCTCGTTGCGTCCCCCACCCAGCCAGATCAATCAACCCGGCTGCAGACAGCCGTAACCACTTTGCTGCCGATTCTCGCCGCGCAGGCCGCCGCCGGGCGCGCGGCGCGCCGTCTGGCGCCTGAATCGACGCGCGCTATGCGCGAGGCGGGTTTGTTCCGGGTCTACAACCCCCGTCGCTTTGGGGGCTTTGAACAACCGATGGCCGTGGTGTTGCCGCTGATCGCACAGGTCGCCGAAGTCTGTCCTGCCAGCGCCTGGGTACTGGCCATTTACCAGATCCATAACTGGGTACTAGCCCTTTTCCCCGAGGCGGCCCAGCAGGAAATTTTCGCACAGAATCCAGACCCCCAGATTTGCGCGTCGCTTAATCCTGGCAAGAACCAAGTGCGCAAGGTCGAGGGTGGCTATCTTATCGAGCAGGGGCGCTTCACTTTCTGCTCTGGCGCGGCTGGTCGCGAATGGGCTTTGCTTGGCGGACTTGTGTGCAATGCAGCAGATGAAATCATTGACGCGGGTTGCCTCCTCGTACCCGGCAGTGCCGTTGCGGAATTCGATGATTGGCAGGTATCGGGATTGAAAGCCACCGGCAGTATCAGCCTCGTGGCCACACAGTTATTTGTCCCGGCCCACCGATTTTTATCTTACGCTGACGCCACACAGTATCGAACTTCGGGTGGGCGCACGAACCCCGGGTCGCTCTATCGGGCCGCTTTTGTGCCCATGCTCGTCCTTAATTTAGCGGGGCCGGCGCTCGGGGCGGCCGAGGCCGCGTGGCGCTATTTTGTGACTAATCTGAACACCCCCGGCGCCCGAGCCAGCAGCTACCCGCTACCCGGACTCGCGCGACGTGAGGCGCCGGCCGCACACGAGACAATCGCCAACGCCCGCCTGAAAATCGATACGGCCCGGCTATTGCTGGGTCAGGCAGCGCAAACTATCTACGCCCAGTCACAAGCCGGTGTGCACATGACACCGGTGGATTCCGCCAAGGTCAATCTCGAGACAAGCCATGCGGTGCGGGAATGTCTGGCCGCCGTCCAGGCCCTTTTTCTTCAGGCTGGCGGCGCCGTTCTGCACCCCGACCATCCCCTGCAACTCGCGTACCAGGACGTCACTGCGATTAATTGCCATGGGTTTCTGGCCCACGAGGCTAACGTCACGCTGTACGGCTCGCTACTCACGGGCCACGATCATCCGAGTGCTTTCCTGTAAACCCAGATATTCCAGAAAACTCACAGCAAGCCGCTGTAGTGAGAGGTCTTGGGGAAGGACGGATTGATGGAAAAGCGAATCGGATTAGGCTTGATGTTGCTGTGCGTGGGCGTGTCGGCCCTTGGTGATTCGCCGTGGCCCACCTCCCTGCAGTGGGGTGCCGAAGCAGAACAATTCGCGCGTAATCGCATAGACGATGCCCGTATTCTGGTTTTCGGGCCCAGCCTGCCCGCCATCACGTCACCTGTCCCCAAAAATGCGAGCTGTGATGCGCTGTATGAGGCGCGCGTGCGCCTCTTGAAGGCTCAGGACAACTACAATCCAACGTTTGGGTCAGATCCCCGCAATGAAGCCGCTGCGATTGCCAGCACGATGGCTTCCGGCACCCTAGCGTTCTTGGCCTTCAGTGCGGCCCGGTCCTATACCGAGGCTGGGCACGACCAAGAAACTGAAGCACGGATAGATGCCCTACGCTCCGCTTCCGCCCAACAACTCTGCTACGTCCGCTAGGCGATACTCAAGCCCTGATTTTCATTTGGGGCGCGCCCCGATATGATGCGCGCCTTCGTTCCCTGCGGTAGTCACCCACCATGTTCGAAACCCTCAAAACACTTCAGCCCGATCCGATCCTTGGCTTGATGGCCGCTTTCCGCCAAGACAGCGCGCCGTTGAAAGTGGACCTCGGCGTCGGCGTCTATAAGGATGAGGCGGGACATACACCCATCATGGCGGTAGTCCGAGAGGCCGACGCACTGCACCGAAACGAGGAGACGAGCAAAACTTACGTCGGGCCACCCGGCGATCCGATGTTCAATCAGCAAATTCAGGCGCTGATCCTCGGCAGCGACTGCGCGGCTATCGCCGAGAATCGGGTTCGAACAGTCCAGGCTCCCGGCGGCTGCGGCGCGCTAAGGGTCGCGGCGGAGCTCATCAACCGAGCGCGGCCCGGGGCGGCGATCTGGGTCAGCGATCCGACGTGGGCGAACCATGTCCCACTTCTCGGTGATGCGGGTCTTGAAATTAAAGTCTACCCGTACTACGACGCGGCCCAACAAGGCCTCAAGTTCGAGGCCATGTGCGCGGCATTAAACCAGATTGGAGCTGGAGATCTCGTGTTGCTGCATGGATGCTGCCACAATCCCTGTGGTGTCGATCTCGCCCCCGCGCAATGGGATGCCGTCGCCGGTATTGCGCAGGCGAGGGGCTTCACGCCGTTTGTCGATCTCGCCTATCTCGGACTCGGACTCGGGTTAGCCGAAGATGCTTATGGCGTGCGAAAACTGGCGGCGACGGTGCCGGAACTCATCGTGGCCAGTTCCTGTTCAAAGAATTTCGGCCTGTACCGGGAACGCGTGGGTGCACTGTCCGTCATTTCTCCCTCCGTTGCCGAGGCGGACATCGTCTATGGACAGGTCCAGAATGTCGCCCGCGGCATTTACTCAATGCCGCCCAACTACGGGGCAGCACTGGTCGGCCGCATACTCGCTGAGCCGACCTTGCGGAGCGCATGGAACGTCGAATTGACAGAAATGCGCGATCGCATCAATGCACTACGAAGTCAGCTTGCCGCAAAATTCAGCGCGCGTCTCCACAACGCGCGCTTTGACTTCATCCCGGCGCAACGCGGCATGTTCTCGTTCCTGGGCCTCAGCAAGGAGCAGGTCCAGCGTCTCAAAGTGGAGTACAGCATCTACATGGTTGATTCAAGTCGAATAAACGTCGCCGGCATCAATCAGAAAAATATTGATTACTTCTGCGATGCCGTTTGCGCGGTGCTGTGAATTGTCTTCCGTGGCAGGTGACACCGCCTGCCACCTAGCACTTCCGGTGAACCGGTAGCGCCGCGCCGGTCTATGTGCCAGGTAAATCCGCGTGCAACAAACCTGGCTCATTCTCCCTGATTTTCTGCTGATTCTGCTCGGCGGGCTGCTGAGACGGTGGAGTCCATTCAGTGCGGAATTTTGGCAGGGACTCGAAAAACTCGTTTATTTCGTGCTATTTCCTGCCTTGCTATTCGTCGCGGTAATCCGCGTGCCTTTCGTGCGACAAGACCTCCCTTTTGTGGTGGTGGGGATCTCGATTACACTCTGTGGTGCGGCACTTGGCTATCTAGGACGACCGCTGCTGAACGTCAATGAGCCCACTTTTGCCTCCGGCGTCCAATGCGCATTTCGTTTCAACTCCTTTCTCGCACTCGGACCCGCCGCAATCCTCGGCGGCGAGGCCGGTACCGCGCTCATCAGTTTGTTGATAGGCGCTTCTGTCCCGGTCTGCAACCTGATCTCCGTTTGGGGACTTGCACGCACGCAAAAACTCAGAGTTTTAGGCGAGCTCAGCCGTAACCCGCTGATCCTGGCGACGCTAATCGGGTTTCTGTGCAATGCGGCCGGGCTGAGGCTGATAGGGCCGCTCACCCAGACGCTCACGCGCCTAGGGCAGGCCTCCGTACCCCTCGGTCTCATCGCCGTAGGGGCCGGGTTACGCTTGGGCGCTGCGCGAGACGCACCCTGGCTTGCGATCTGGATGATCGCCGTCAAGCTCTTCGCGCTTCCGACGCTCGCTTGCCTGTTCGCCGACCAGGCACACCTCACGTCATTACAAACACAGATGATGGTGTTGTTCGCCGCCCTACCGAGCGCTTCATCCTCCTATATCCTCGCGACGCGCATGGGGGGCAATGGCCCACTCGTCGCCTTCATCGTGTCCGCCGCTACGGTAGGGGCTATCTTCACGCTACCCCTTTGGTTAAGCGTTGTCCTGTAGGACGAGTGGATCGATCGTCCATCGAGTCGGGTGAGCCTTTAAACCAGCCTTTTAGAATCGAAATAGGTTTTCCGCCGACGCGTGATTTCGACCGAAGAAAACAATCCAGCTTGGTAGACAGGATCATTGTGGATGAACGCTTCCGCCTCGCTACGCTCGTCACAATTAACGAGCACGAGGCCACCACCGCTCCCGTCATCATCCAATAACGCACCTGCTGCGAGAATTGTAGACGCCTGCGTATCCAAATAGTCGAAGTGTATATGGGACGCAGCTCCTGTCGCCGTGTGAGCGGATCAGGCTTGTCGGCGGTCTGGATCGTGTACGGCATTTTGGCTCCTGATTCTTTCGTTATGTTGAAGGACCACCCCGTACATAGTTGGGAACAAAAACCCTCACCTCAGTGATCCGGAAATCGCCAATTAATCGCTGGCCTATCGGCGAGGTCATGAAATCGACAAACTTCAATGCGAGCGCCTGCTTGACGTACGGGTGACGCGCGGGATTGACCCGGATCAGGCTATATTGGTTAAAAAGTCGAGAGTCGCCTTCGACGAGCAGGATGAGGTGCTGTCGGTTATGAAAAGATAGCCAGGTCGCGCGATCAGCGAGCAGGTAGCAATCAAGCCCCGCCGCAACATTAAGTGTCGCACCCATGCCCGCGCCGGTTTCCCGGTACCAGGTCCCTGAAGCTGCGTGCACATCCACGCCTGCATCGTGCCACAGTCGAAGCTCTGCACGATGCGTCCCACTGTCATCGGCGCGGGAAGCAAAACAGGTCTTATGCGCGCCGATCGCGCTGAAAGCGACAGCAGCGTCGCGTCCGCCGCGAACCCCAGCCGGATCAGTGCGGGGCCCAACCAAGACGAAATCGTTATACATGACTTCGCGGCGATCAACGCCGAATCCTGCTTGCATGAACGCCAACTCCCCGATCCGATCGTGCACCAAAAGGACATCAGCATCACCGCGCTCACCCAGCTTTAAGGCCTGGCCTGTTCCGACGGCAACGACCCGAACCTCAACGCCCAGCCACGCTTTCACCAACGGCAGAAAATAGTCAAAGAAACCAGACGCCTGTGTCGAGGTCGTCGACGCAAGGGTGATAAAGTCAGTTGCGGCACGCGCACTTTCGGCCTGCAGTAGACCTATCAGCAGAAGCGCACAAACATTCAGTATCTCGCGCACCGGGGATCCTTTCGGGTTAAAAAAAAGACTGGCGACACGGCATGCCCGCCGCCGCTACCAAGGTAACTCGCCGCGCAGGAACGCCCGCGCCGCCGGGTCCGCTGGCCCATCAAAAAAGGCCTGAGCGGAGGTTTGCTCGAGAAGACGCCCGCGATGAAGAAACAGAATTTCGCCGGCCAAACGTTTGGCTTGCCCCAAGTCATTCGTTGCCAGCAATACCTTAGTACCTCCTCGCGCGATCTCGCTGATCAGATCCTCGATCGCATGCGTGGCAGTCGGGTCCAGGTTCGCCGTAGGTTCGTCGAGAAAAAGGATTTCGGGCTCAATCGACCACGCGCGGGCAATCGCGAGCCGTTGCTGCTCCCCCGCAGAGAGCGTACGCGCCGCACGCCTAGCCAGCGCCCCCAGTCCCGTCTGCGTCAACACCGCAGCGACCCGTGTAGCCCGGTGGGCCCGCGACATGCCCCGTAGTATCAGCGGATAGGCAATGTTGGCCACTACACTCCGCCGCAACATCACGGGCCGCTGAAACACCATCGCCTGTCGGTTGGGTGCCAGCGTCCCCGGTGACTGCCAGAAAATCCGCCCGTTCGAGGGCGCGAGAATGCCATGGCATAACTTAAGCAGCAAAGTCTTACCGGCACCATTGGGTCCGAGCAACACCGTAAGCGGTCCGGCGACCAACTTGAAATCGAGATCGTTGAGACGCTTCGTCGAGCCTATCTGTAGGCTCACCGCCTGAAAGACGAGCGGCAACGCCGGCTGTCCCTTCGGGTCAATTGTCATCAACGCTCTGCTTGCCGGATTCTTGCATCAGGAATACTGCGCCATTCACCACCAGCGCAAGGACGATCAGAATCAGGCCCAGGGCGAGGGCAAGGGCGAGGTTTCCCTTGGACGTTTCAAGCGCGATGGTTGTCGTCATGACACGAGTAACATGCGCAATGTTCCCCCCGACGATCAGCACCGCCCCCACTTCGGCCATCGCCCGACCAAAGCCCGCCATGAGCACGGTGAGTAACCGGAAACGTCCTTCCCACAACAACGTCCCAAGCGCCTGCCAGCCACTCGCCCCCAACGACTGCAGCGACTCACGATATTCCTCCCACAAATTTGCCAGGATCTGCCTGCTCAAAGCCGCGACAATGGGCAGAACGATGAGCGTCTGCGCCAGCACCATGGCAGTGGGTGAAAATAAAAGTCCGAGAAAGCCAAACGGCCCGGCCCGCGAAAGCAGCAGGTACAGCAGCAGACCCACCACCACGGGGGGTAGGCCCATCGCGGCGTTCAGGACGACCAAGAGTATTTGCCGCCCCGGAAACGGCTGCAGTGCGAGACAAGCCCCCAACGGCAATCCCACGAGACCAGCACAAAACACCGCGCTCAGACTGACTTGCAGCGATCGCGCGACGATCTCCACGAGCACCGGATCTCCGGATCTGATTAACGCCCACGCGGTATCGATTGCCTCCGAGAATTCGTTCACCGCCCAATCCGCCAACACATTGCGCTCACCGCCCTAAAAGCCCGGCAAATTTTTCGACGTTACAGGAATGTGCGAAGCGCACGATTTCTCGAGGCACTCGCGTTGCCTACCTCGTCGACACCGCAGCGTCGACTACGCCGCTACAGCAACACGCGCTCGATCCCACCCTGATTCGCTTTCGCGACATAATCGGGCATCCACTGCTCGCCCAGCACGTGCCGGGCAATTTCAACCACAATGTAGCCAGCAGTCGTCCCCGCATCATTGTCAAACCGCGACAAACCCTGCAGGCAGGAAGGACAGGACGTCAGCACCTTGACGTCACCCTTGAAACCATCGGCGCGTTGTATCGCAACCCCGCTCATCATTTCCTCCTGCTTGCGAAAGCGGACCTGGGTAGAGATATCCGGTCGCGTCACCGCGAGCGTACCGGACTCTCCGCAGCAACGTTCATTCAGCCCGACCGAGGTCCCCATCAACGCATTAACCACCTTCATCGGCTCCTGAGTTCGGATGGGCGAGTGGCAGGGATCATGGTAGAGATAGCGCGTCCCGGTGATGCCCTCCAGTTTGACCCCTTTTTCGAGAAGGTACTCGTGGATATCGAGTAAGCGACAACCCGGAAAGATTTTATCGAATTCGTAGCCCTCGAGCTGATCAAGACAGGTCCCGCAGGAAACAATCACGGTTTTGATGTCCAAATAGTTCAGCGTGTTCGCGACACGGTGAAACAATACTCGGTTATTCGTGATGATGGCCTGTCCCTGATCTGCCTGCCCGGCTGAGGTCTGCGGATAGCCACAGCAGAGATATCCAGGAGGTAGAACGGTAATCGCACCGATCTCAAATAGCATCGCCTGCGTCGCGAGCCCGACCTGCCCGAACAGACGCTCCGAGCCGCAACCTGGGAAGTAGAAAACCGCTTCCGAATCTTCGTTGACTTTGGCGGGGTTACGGATGACAGGAACAAGGTTCTTGTCCTCGATGTCGAGCAAGGCACGCGAAGTCCGTTTCGGCAGCCCGCCCGGCATCGGCTTATTGATGAAATGAATGACTTGGGCCTTTATCGCAGTCTTCCCGACCGTCGACGGCGGCGCACTAGTCTGTGCCTGGAGGAGACCAAGGGATTTTGCGATCCTATGTCCAAGACGCTGCAGGCGATAACCTACATCAACCATAAGAAGACGGGCGAGCTTGATAGTTGCCGGATCGCGCGCGGTCAGGAAAGCCATGGCGACCGCCGTACCTGGATTAAACTTCTTCTTCCCGTGTTTGCGCAGGAGGTTACGCATAGCCACAGAGACATCCCCGAAATCGATATCGACAGGGCAGGGGTTGACGCATTTATGACAGACGGTGCAATGATCGGCCACGTCACCGAATTCATCAAAATGCCGCAAGGATACCCCCCGGCGAGTCTGCTCCTCGTACAAAAAAGCCTCAATCAACAGTGATGTGGCCAGGATTTTATTACGGGGCGAATACAAAAGATTGGCGCGCGGCACGTGTGTCGCACACACGGGCTTACACTTTCCACACCGCAAACAATCCTTGATAGAAGTGGAAATACCTCCGATGTCCGACTGATCGAGAATAAGGGACTCTGCTCCCAACAGATCGAACGAAGGGGTATACGCATTGGAGAGATCGCCCCCTGCAAGGAGCTTGCCACGATTGAAGCGCCCGTCCGGATCTACGCGCTGTTTATACTCGCGGAATGCCTCAATTTTGGCCGGCTCGAGAAATTCCAACTTCGTGATTCCGATGCCGTGTTCTCCGGAAATCACCCCCCCTAGAAATTGCGCAAGCGCCATAATTCGGGCCACCGCGCTATTCGCTTCATGCAACATCTCGTAATGGTCGGAATTGACCGGGATGTTGGTATGCACGTTACCGTCCCCGGCATGCATGTGGAGAGCGACGAACACCCGTCCCCGCAGGATTTTCTTATGTACCCCATCCGCGCCCTCCAGAACCCGGCGGAAAGCCACCCCGTCGAAGATGCGCTCAAGCGCCGCCCGTACTTCGGTCTTCCACGAAACCCGACAACTGTGATCCTGTAGATCGCTAAAATAGGTGAGTTGCGGGTCAGACCCCGACGCTGACGGTGTATCCAGGTTATCAAGCAAAAACTGCCACCGCGCCCGGGTCTGGACGAGCAACAATCGGGCCTGGTCCACGCGATCGCCAAGCAACTCCTGCGCGGGCACTCGGTCTTCGAACTGGACCAGCGGAAGCTCTGTGAGAAAATAGGCGTCTAGTGCTGTGAGCAAATCCAGTTTGTTGCGGATGGACAACTCGATATTTATACGCTCGATACCGTCGGAATAGTCACCGAGTCGCTCGAGCGGTATGACGACATCTTCATTGATCTTAAAAGCATTGGTGTGGCGAGCGATTGCCGCGGTCCGTGATCGATCAAGCCAGAAAGTTTTGCGCGCTTCAGCCGAGACCGCGATAAAACCCTCACCACCACGGGCGTTCGCGATCCGCACCACTTCCGATGCCGCACGCGCCACATCATCGTCTTCGGGTCCTGCAATGTCTGCGAATAAGACCATCTTCGGACGCCCCGCGCGGCGGGCCTTGGTCGCATAGCCCACGGCCTTCAGGTAACGCTCGTCGAGATGTTCGAGTCCGGCTAACGCTGCTCCGCTCGCACTATCGACGAAATTCCTGATCTCGACGATGGCGGGCACAGAATCACGCACCTGCCCAAAAAATTCCAGACACACCGTACGAATAGCTTTGGGCATCCGATGCACGATGAAGCACGCCGAAGTAATGAGCCCGTCGCAACCTTCTTTCTGGATCCCGGGTAAACCACCTAGGGCCTTATCGGTAACGTCTTTTCCGAGTCCTACCTTGCGAAAAATGCCGCCCGGCAACGTCAATATTTCGGGTATTCCCTCTGGGGTGACACCATCAAGCTGAAATTTCTGGACCGAGAACCGCGCGACGGCAACGTCGTGGATTTTGCCGAGATTATGGTCAAGACGGGTGACTTCAATAAAATGCCCGCTCGGACCAACCATCCGCCACGAGGCGAGATTATCGATTGCGGTTCCCCACAAAACCGCTTTCTTACCGCCCGCATTCATTGCGATGTTTCCACCGATGCATGAGGCGTCGGCTGAGGTCGGATCGACCGCAAACACAAAGCCGGCACGCTCGGCGACTTCCATAACACGCCGGGTGACCGCACCGGCACCACAGCGGATCGTCGGCACGAGTTCGGTCACGCCCGGCAGGGCTTTCATCTCGACCGGCGAAAAAAAATCCAGCTTCTCCGTATTGATGACGGCCGACAGGCGTGAAAGGGGAACCGCCCCCCCCGTGTAGCCGGTCCCGCCGCCCCTGGGAATAATCGTCAAGTCGAGCGCAATACAGTCTCGCACGAGTTGCGCGGCTTCGATTTCGGAATCCGGGTTCAGGACAACAAAGGGATATTCCACCCGCCAATCCGTGGCGTCGGTGACATGCGAGACCCGAGCGAGACCATCGAACTGAATATTGTCACGCCGCGTGGTTCGGGACAGACGCCGCGACACTTTTGCGCGTAGCGCCGCATCCTCTTTGAACGTACGTTCGAAACACGTAATCGCAGCCAACGCTTTATCCAGCAGGAAACGAACTTTATTGTCGCGCTCCTGTTCAGCCTCTTCTGCAAACTCGTGCCGACGCTTATCTACCTCTGACAGCCGATGGTGTAACGCCGAAATCAGTGCGGCGCGACGTTTCGGATTATCGAGCAGATCTTCCTGCAGATAGGGGTTGCGGGTGACGACCCAGATGTCGCCAAGCACCTCATACAACATACGTGCCGATCGCCCCGTCCGACGCTCTGCACGAAGATCAAGGAGGACCCCCCAAGCCTCTTCGCCGAGTAGACGAATGACGATTTCGCGGTCCGAAAAAGACGTGTAATTGTAGGGAATTTCGCGCAGTTGCATCAAGAAATGAGAATCAGGCTATGGGCCGGGGAAACGATCCGAATCTTACGCCTAACTGGCGCCTTTGCGCGTTATTTATCTCTTCTATCAAAAACCCCAACGGGGCGGCCGGGTGCTGACTACCCAACGCCAGAATAAGGCCTTCCCAAGGAGCGGCCATCCGCTTGCATAAAAAATCCCACCCGGGAGCTCGTTTACACTAAACGCATCCGCCCCCTCGCGAGGGAGCAAAATATCGCCGGCACACACAAAACAGCGGCGATCAGGAAACTCAAGTGAAGCGTGAGATTCAACGCGGGGTAGGTGGCCGGCGTTATTTGCACGCGGCCCATGGTCAGCCCGAAGGAAATAGCCACCAGTCCCATGCTACCGAGCTGTCCCAGAACCCGCATCGTCGCCACAACCGCGCCCGCAGTACCGTACAAACGCTTATCAACGCCGCTCATGATGGCGTTGACGTTCGGCGATGAAAACAGACTGAATCCCAAGCCCGTCGTCAGGAGGCATACCACAGCGATTGCCAGGGATGATTCCGGCTGCAGGCGCGAGAGCATAAAAAGGCCAACCGCGGTGGTGGCGATCCCCCAGGTCGCGATGACACGCGGCTCGATCCGATCGGAAAGCCGTCCCGCGAGTGGCGAGAGCATCGCAGACATCAAGGGTTGCGCGAGCATCACCAAACCCGCCTGCGTGGGCGCCAAGCCCTTCAAGTATTGCAAGTACAGGCTGACCAGTACGAGCGTGGAGTAGGTGGTCGCGTACATCAGCAAGGAAGCCAGCGACGAGAGCGCAAACACGCGATGGGTGTAGAACAGGCTAACGTCAAAAATCGGGTCAACACGACCACGCTGATGCCGAAAAAAATATACCATTCCAAAGATCCCGACGGCGAACCCGAAGACACCGACCGGTGCCGGCAGATTCCCTGCCCCCCACATCAGACATACAATTGCCGCGGCGTAAAGTGCCGCCCCCGCAAAATCAAATCGCCCCGGATCTTCCACCTTCCACTCCTTCCGGAAGCGCGGAATACCCAGAAATAGGATCGCGATCGTCAGCGGCAGATGCGACAAGAAGGCCGCTCGCCAGCCGAAGTGCTCAATCAACCAGCCCCCCACTAACGGCCCGCCAGTTAGGCCGAAGTAAACCGCCGAAACCAGTATGCCGATAGCCTGTCCACGCTGCTCGGGAGGATAGACCGAGCTGAGGATCGCGATCTGGGTCGAGTAAATCATCGCGGCACTCATTCCCTGAAACGCCCGACAAAGAAGTAACCCCGGCGCATCGGTTACGTAGACGGTCAGCAACGAAGACAGAATGAGCAGGACAGTGCCGAACGTAAAGACACGCTTACGTCCGAACAAATCCGCCACACGGCCGAAGGCGAGTACGGTTGCCGCACTTGCGGTAAGAAAACTCAACTGCACCCAACTCAGGAGAACCGCATCAATATGGAGGTCGCGCGCGACCGACGGAAGCGCGACGTTGACAGAAGAGAGCATGAGCGGCAAAGCGAACGAGCTCGCCACTAGCGTTATTAATACGCTGCGTGGCGTGGGCTCATCTGCCACAATTTTACTCAAGCGACTTCCGTTCCCATTCGTGTTCGCGCAGCTCTATTCGCCTAATCTTGCCACTGACCGTCTTCGGTAACAGTGTCACAAATTCAATTTTTCGCGGGTATTTGTACGGCGCGGTCACGTGCTTGACGTGTTCCTGCAACGTTTTCGCGAGGTTCTCATCTCCGAGATATCCGGCCTTCAGCACTACAAAAGCCTTCACCACTTCTCCCCGCATCTCGTCAGGACTGGACACCACCGCGGATTCGGCCACGGCCGGATGTTCCAGTAACGCACTCTCCACTTCAAAGGGACCAATCCTATAACCCGCCGAGTTGATCACATCGTCCGCTCTGCCCACAAACCAGAAATAGCCGTCAGCATCGACGTAGGCCCGATCTCCCGTGAGGTACCAGCCATGCCTGAAACATTGGCGCGTACGCTCCTCATCACCTCGATATTCTTTGAAAAGTCCCGGCGGCCAGTGCGGCTCGACCCGCACGGCAACATCGCCTTCGCGCGTCGGCGGCAAGACGATGCCATCATCATCGATGACCGCCAGATCGATCCCCGGCGACGGCTTGCCCATTGAGCCGAATCGCGGGGGGAGACAGGGAAAGCTGGCGCACAGCAAGACGGACTCGGTCTGACCATAACCGTCGCGGATGATGAGCCCGGTCGACTTCTGCCAGGTCTCGATGACTTCCGGATTAAGCGGCTCACCTGCACCCACCACATGCCGCAGATGCGGAAAGCTATACGTGTCGAGATCTTCCAATACCAGCATCCGGTAGATAGTCGGCGCTCCGCAAAAAATAGTGATCGGATAACGGGCCAACAACTCCAATGTGCGACGCGCATCGAAGGTATCGCTGTGGTGGATGAACAGGGTTGCACCACAATTCCAAGGTCCGAAAAAACTACTCCAGGCCGCCTTCGCCCAACCCGTATCACTCAAATTCCAGTGCAAATCGGACGGCCCTAAGTCGAGCCAGTATTGGCCCGTAATCCGGTGAGCGAGTCCATATCCCTGTGTCTGAATCGCCATTTTCGGGTAGCCCGTCGTGCCCGACGTGAAATAGCACAGCGCGTCGTCTCCAGGCCGCGTATCCGCCGCTGGATAATCCGTAGAGGCATTGGCCATCACGAATTCGTAATCGATCCAACCTGTGGGGGAACCATCGACACAGAGACGGAGCTTGAGCAGCGCAGCGGCCTCAGGGATTTCATCCAGCTTAGCCGTCTGCTTCGCCTCTGTGATGAAGACACGCGCGCGGGCCGCTTCGATACGGTAGGCCAAATCCTTAGGCGCCAATTGTCCGGTACCAGGGGACACCAGCACCCCCATGCGCAAGCAGGCAATCATCACCTCCCACCACGCAACGAGTCGAGGAAGCATCACGATGACCGTATCGCCGCGTACAATCCCTGCCGCCGCGAGTACGTTACAGAGCCGGCGCGACCGTTCACTCATCTCCCGGTAGGTTATCCGTCGCTCGCGGCCCCCATCATCGACCCAGATCATCGCGAGCTTGTGTGGATCTGCATCCCCCCATGGATCAATGATATCCCGTGCAAAATTGAAGTGTGCCGGCGGTGCCCACTTAAAATTAGTGCGTTCAGCTGCGTAATCGATCATGTTCATCATGAAATTCCCGTTATTAGAACGCGTCGTCCGTCATACCAAGGCAGGTCTCATCACCGGCCGCCAACAAAGTGAGGCGCTCCGGAATTTTCGCCAATTCGTACCGATAGAAATACTGGCACGCCTGCAATTTTCCGCGATAGAAACCCTGATCTTCACCCAGTGCATTGCCGCCAACAGCACTCGCGAGGATCGCTTGCCGTAACCACAACCAAGCCACCACTACATGTCCAAAGGCATCGAGATAAATGCCGGCGTTGGCCATCGCGCGCACAGATTCCCCGTTTTCCCTTAAACTGTTCAGTGATTGAGTCGTAGCGACGAGTTGCTGGAAAATTTCCGCTAGGCTTGTGCAGTAGTCGGTGAGGCTCTTATGCAGAGCGCCTTCTTGGAGGGTGGCGGCGATTTCGTTGGCCAAGGCGGTGAGCGCTGCGCCGCCTCGCATCGAAACTTTGCGCCCCAGCAGATCAAGTCCATGGATTGCGTGCGCCCCTTCATGAATCGGGTTCAGGCGGTTATCGCGATAGAAGCGTTCGACGGGATAATCACGGGTGTAGCCGGCACCCCCGTGGATTTGAATCGCGTGTTTGTTCGCCTCCAAACAGAATTCACCCGGCCAGCTCTTCGTAATGGGTGTCAGCAGATCTAGCAGCAAACCTACCCGGTCGACCTCTGCGGGATCTTCACTGGTCCGTTGGATATCGAGCAACCAAGCGCTGTACAACACCAACGCTAACCCACCCTCGACCGCGGCCTTCTGTGCCAGCAGCAAGCGGCGGACATCAGCATGTGCGATCAACGGAACTTGTGGACTGGTGGGATCGCGATTCTCCGCCAAGCGGCCCTGCGGGCGTTCTCGGGCGTATTTGAGTGAATAAAGATATCCGGTATATCCCAGCGCAACGCCCCCCAGACCGACGCCTACACGCGCCTCATTCATCATGTGGAACATGTAGTTCAGCCCCTGATGGGCTTGCCCGATGAGATACCCCACGCAATAGCCGTGATCGCCCAGATTGAAAACCGTGTTAACGGTACCTCGATAACCCATTTTGTGATTTAGACCAACGACGCGGGCATCATTTCGTGCACCCAAAGAACCATCATCATTGACCAGGAACTTGGGCACCAAAAACAATGAAATTCCTTTCACCCCGACAGGGCCGCCCGAAATCTTGGCCAGAACCATGTGGATGATGTTCTCCGACATGTCGTGCTCAGCTGCCGACGTCCACATTTTGTTACCCGTCAGAAGATAATGTCCCTCTGGCTGCAGGACAGCGCGGGTGCGGATATCGGCAAGGGACGATCCGGCCTGGGGTTCGGACAGCGCCATAGTGCCGTAGAACCGACCACTGACCAGTGGTTCCAGATATTTTCTTTTTTGTTCTACTGAGCCGGACTGACTCAGGAGATTAGCGGCGGCGATGGTGATAAATGGGTAGGCGGTAGTTGAAATGTTCGCTGCACAAAAATACAGCGCGCAGCATTGGGCGATCGTCCAAGGCAACTGCATGCCACCGACATCGCTGTCGAAGGAAGCCCCCATGAAACCCGCTTCAACATAAGCGTCAAGGGCTTCTTTTACCTCCGGAATGAGATGTACACGTGTCCCATCGAAGGTCGGCTCTTCTTCATCCACCTTCGCGGCATGGGTCGCGAACTTCTCCGTCGCGATAGCTTCCGCTGCATCAAGCGTCGCGTCATAAATAGCGCGATCTTGTCCTGCGTAGCGTGGCGCGCGAGTCAGGCGCTCTATTTGCAGAAATTCGTATAAAAAAAATTCGACGTCACGTCGATTCACTAAAAGGCTCATAAAGACCTTCTACTCAGGGCGTTGGATGGTCCCGGTATTGTATAGGATCCGAGCTGCAAGACACGGGTGCCGACGACACCAGCCGGTTACCAGGCGGTCATGCCACCATCGAGTGCAAGACCTTGCCCATTCACATAGGACGATTCATCCGAGCACAACCACGCGATAGCGCGCGCGACTTCGTCCGGCTCCCCCATCCGTTTCATCGGACTGGCGTTGGCGAGCGACTCGTTGAGACGCGGCTTCGCGGCTACCATCCGCTTAACCATATCCGTGTTGGTGAAACTTGGACACACCGCATTGACCCGAATGCCCTGTGCGGCATATTCAACCGCCGCAGTCCGCGTCAGTCCCATCACGCCGTGCTTACTCGCCGCATAACCCGCCAGCGCGGGCGCGCCACCCAAACCCGCAACGGACGCCGTGTTGACGATAACGCCCGCTCCCTGCGTCAGCATCACGCGCAATTCATACTTCATGCACAAATAGACTCCTCGCAGGTTGACGGCAATAACCCTATCGAAATCGTCATCGTCATGGTCGGCAAGGCGCGTATGTTTGTGCTCGATCCCTGCGTTATTAACCGCGCAGTCAATTCGTTCGAACCGCGCGAGCGTCGCGGCCACCAACGCCTGGACGCTCGCCCCATCGGTCACATCACAGCGCGTAAACCAAGCGTCTAACCCTAACTTTTGAAATTGACTAACAGCCTCCCAACCTGATACCTCATCGATATCAGACAACATGAGCCGGGCTCCCGCACTAGCCAAACACTGCGCCGTCACTAAGCCGATACCGTTTGCGGCACCGGTAATCAGCACAATTTTTCCAGCAAGCGAGTGGTCCATCATCAGTACTCGCGCATCATGCCAGGTAGCCGCCGTCCACGGTCACAAAACTGCCGGTCGTGTAGCTCGCCGCATCGGAAACGAGGTACAGGACTGCACCGGCCATTTCACTCGGCTCCGCCGAACGACCAAGCGGCGTCCGGGCCCGCGCAGGCGCCAGAAACGTTTCATCATCGTGCAGGGCCTGTGCAAATTTAGTTTTGGTAACCCCGGGGATAAGGGCATTAACGCGGATATTGAATTCTCCACATTCGTTGGCGAAGGCTCGGGTCATGTTAAGAATCCCCGCCTTGGTGATCGAATACACCGCCTGCTTATCCCCTGGCGTAATACCGTTAGCGGACGCCACATTCACTATCGCCCCTCCTCCGGTAGTTCGCATGCGCTTCGCTGCCTCCACCGACATGTAGAAATAACCGCGCAGGTTAACTTCCAGGGTCTTCTCGAAGGCTGAAACCGGCGTATCGAGGACGTGTCCATAATAGGGATTGGCCACCCCGTTATTAATGAGGATATCGATCCGGCCATGTTGCTCGTCGACATGCCTAAAGATCGCCTCAATTTGCGCCAAATCGCCCAGGTGGCATGCATGTGGCGACGCTTTGCCACCGGCAGCAACAATCGAGTCTGCGACAGCTCGACAACCGTCTATTTTCCGGCTGGCGACAATCACATGCGCACCGTACTCCGCGAGGATCCGGGCGATGGCTTCGCCGATGCCGCGACTGCCCCCAGCCACGAGTGCAATCCTGCCATCTAAATCAAAATGATGTCGTGACATCGTTTATGCCTCAGTCGATACGACCGCCACGCTCCACAATACGGCGCGCGACAGCCAGCTTGTGAACCTCATCGGGACCATCATAAATCCGGGACCCGCGGTCTTCTCGGTAGAAGAAGGACAACGGCGTGTAGTCGGTGATACCGAGTGCACCGTGTACCTGTATTGCCCTGTCCACGACTTTCATAAGGACATCCGCTACATGATATTTTATCATGCTGATGTCGTTACGGGCCTCTTTGGTTCCGACCTGTTCGATCCGCCAAGCCGTAAACAAGGTCATCAAGCGTGCCGCACGAATTTCAGCGGCGCATTCCGCAATCCAGGTCTTGATGAGATCACTGTCGGCCAGCCGCCGATCACCTTCCCCAATCACGCGCGTGGCCGCGCGCTGCGTCATCAGCTCGAGTGAGCGAGCACAAATACCAAGCCACCGCATGCAATGGTGAATACGTCCCGGCCCAAGCCGTGCCTGCGCCATACGAAAGCCTTCGCCTTCCCGGCCAAGCAGATTGTCATAAGGGACGCGGCAATTATCAAACGACACTTCACAGTGTCCGAACAAGCCTGTATTGGCATGCCCCATGATCGGGGTAGCCTTGTCGACGGTGTACCCCGGGGTTCCCGTCGGGACGAGGATAATGCTCTGGCGACTGTGCGGACCGCCGTTCGGATCTGTACACGCCATGACCAGATTGATGATCGTGCCCTGTGCTCCGGTGATGAACCATTTTCTCCCGTTCAGAACCCACTCACTACCCTGCCGGACGGCGGTGGTAGAAAGAAAAATAGGGTTAGCGCCCGAATTATCGCGCTCGGTCATGACGAACGCGCTGCGCTCACCACCAACAACGCGGGGAAGCCATTCGGCTTTCTGCTGCGCACTGCCAAACAGGTGCAAGGTCTCGATATTGCCTGCATCCGGTGCATTGCACCCGAAACTATAATGTCCCAAGGGGGTGCGGCCGAGCACTTCTGAGACCAGCCCATGGTCAACTAGATTCAGCCCCATGCCACCGTATTCCTCCGGGTGGTTAGGTGCCCAAAGACCGGCGTCCTTAATTTTTCTGCGCACGCGATTAAGCGGCTCAAACACGGCGTCAAAACCTTCCGTCAGAAAAACCGCTTCCAGTGGAATGACGTCATGGTCAATGATTTCACGCATCCTGCGTGTGATGTCGAGAATACGGGCATTCGGTTGAAAATCCATGGCGATCTCCGTTTGAGCGCAGGTGACGGGCAGTTGAATGGTACCATCCTAGAAACAGTCGGCTAATTAGTCCAATCAATCTTGATAATGCTCGCACATAGAGGAGAGTGATGAAAAGCGGGAAGCGTATCGATCTCAATCTCTTCCGGATTTTCGATGCGATCTATCAGGAAGGCAGTCTGACTCGTGCTGGGGAAGTCCTTCATCTCACACAACCGGCCGTCAGCAACGCGCTCGCCCGCTTACGTGCCCTTTATCGAGACCCGCTATTCGTCAGGACCGTCGCTGGCATGGTCCCGACTCCGACCGCAGAAACCATCGCCAACAATATTCGCTCCGCTCTCCAACTCCTCCACGGTTCGCTCGACTCCGCCGAGGCTTTTGACCCACAGAAAGCACAGCGACGTTTCAGAATCAGCGCGGGTGACATGACCGCTGCAATGCTCATCCCCAGACTGGTTCAACATACTCGCGCCCGTAATTTGCCGCTCGAAATCGAAGTGTCCCAGCTTCGGCGCGAGACGGTTGTGCACGAGCTCGCCTCTGGACAGATTGATTTCGCGCTCGACGCGATCCCGCTCGCTGATCCGCAGGTCATCACCATGAAGGTCTTAGAGGATGAATATATCTGCGCCGTGCGTCAGGGTCATGGTGGGGTAAGTCGACGTCTCTCGCTTGCTCAATACCTCGCGCTGGATCATGCGCATGCCTCGAGCCGGCGACAGGGTGTTGGTCAGATTGACTTAGCACTCAAACGATTGGGAAAACAAAGACGAATCGTGCTCCGTACGCCTTATCATCTGGGACTTCCCCATGTCGTGGCCGTATCCGATCTCGCCGCGAGTATTCCCAGAAGTCTGGCCCGCATCCATCACCTCCAGATGCTGAAGCTTCCTTTTGAAACCCCGCCAGCCGAGACCTATGCCGCTTGGCACAAGAGTGCGCATGCCGACAGTGCAAATGTTTGGTTTCGCGAACTGCTGCAACGTCTTGCCAAGCCGACACCCGGAAAGGACGACCATGCGCTAGAGTGAATAAGCGATGGCATGGCGTGGATAGCCGGATTCAGGGCCGAGGGTGTTTTTAATTTGAATCATTTTCATGAATGAAAACTCATTCTGATAATTAATTGGACTAATAGATGCTCCGCGGCCTAGCATGCGGTCACTCTGGCAACGCGTCGAGACTCATGCGGCGTTGGCGCTAACGTCAGGCCGCCCACCCAAACTCAGCGAGGAGATGTCTTATGGACTTCGAATACAGCGCTAAAACCAAGGAGCTGGTAGCCCAAGTAGCTAGTTTCATGGAACAAAATGTTTATCCCAATGAAGAGAAAATGCTGCAGGAAATTGCGGAAGGCGATCGTTGGCAGCCCATTCCGACCATGGAAAAGCTGAAGGAAAAAGCCAAAGCCCAAGGCCTGTGGAATTTGTTTCTGCCGGAAAGTGAACGTGGTGCCGGCCTAACCAACCTTGAATATGCGCCGATTTGTGAAGAAATGGGCCGTTCTTTTTTCGCACCGGAGATCTTCAATTGCTCAGCGCCGGATACGGGCAATATGGAGGTTTTCGAGCGCTACGGCACCGAGGCTCAGAAGCAAGAGTGGCTCCGTCCCCTGCTCGCAGGAGAAATTCGCTCGGCTTTCGCCATGACCGAGATTGAGGCCGCCTCTTCAGACGCCACCAACGTGGAAACCAGCATCATTCGTGACGGTGACGAGTACGTCATCAATGGTCGGAAATGGTATACCTCGGGCGCACTCGACCCGCGTTGCAAAATCATGATCGTCATGGGCAAGTCAGATCCGAGCAATCCGAACCGTCATCGTCAACAATCGATGATTCTGGTACCCCTGCCATACGAGGGCGTGACGGTCAAACGTATGCACCCGGTGTTCGGGTTCGACGATGCACCCCATGGTCACCCGGAAGTCCTGTTCAAGAACGTGCGCGTGCCCGCCGCGAACATGTTGCTTGGCGAAGGCCGCGGCTTCGAAATTGCCCAGGGCCGCCTCGGGCCAGGGCGCATTCATCATTGCATGCGTCTAATCGGATCGTCCGAGCGTGCACTAGAACGGATGTGCCGCCGAACACGCTCGCGCAAGGCGTTTGGTCGGTTGGTCTCTGAACAATCAGTGACACAGGAGCGCATTGCCAATTCGAGAATGATGATCGATCAGTGCCGCCTCTTGACCTTAAAGGCCGCGCACATGATGGATACGGTTGGCAACAAGGCCGCGCTGAAGGAAATCGGCATGATCAAGGTGGCTGTGCCCAACATGGCCTGCCAGGTGATCGATTGGGTCATTCAATCGTTTGGTGCCGCCGGCGTATCCGCCGAGTACGGACTCGCCTACGCTTACGCCAATGCCCGCTTGATCCGGATAGCGGACGGTCCGGACGAGGTGCACCGTAATCAAATCGCACGTCTAGAACTCAGCCGTTACGGCGATGAGCTCTCCAAGCGTGGTGGCAACGCATTCGTCTCACCGCTGGATCCTACCGATGGGACGAACTGGAAGCCGCGCTTCGTTTCCTGACCGACCTGTACACGCATACCGGCGCCAGCAAAACGCGGCGCCGGTATGCGCACCCGTTCGAGCGGGTCATCTTACGGGTAGCGTTTCGTGATAGACCAGCCCATTCCCGTACGTACGTAGCTGGTTCGCTCGTGCAGTCGGAAAGAGCCCTCCTCCCAGAATTCAATCGCAGCAGGAACCACTCGGTAGCCCGACCAAAAAGGAGGGCGAGGGACGGGTGCTGTGTCGAACTGTTGCGTAAACGCCGCCACCCGCGCATCTAGAATCGATCGCTCGGCGAGGACTTCAGATTGTTTAGAGGCCCACGCACCGATCTGGGAATCTCTAGGCCTCGTGGCAAAATAGGCATCAGCCTCTGCATCGTCCACTTGTTCCGTCGAACCTTCCACGCGCACCTGACGGGCGAGTGATTTCCAGTGGAAACACAGCGCCGTGTGGGACTGCTGACGGATATCCTGACCCTTGCGGCTGTCCAGATTGGTGTAAAACACAAAGCCACGCGTATCAAAGCCGCGGAGTAGTATCATCCGCACCGAAGGGCGCCCCTCGAGCCCGACCGTCGCGATCGCCGCTGCTGTCGGATTATCGGACTCGCTGCGCTCGGCATCCTTGAGCCAAGCCGCGAACCACTCGAACGGATCGCGCGTCGTCATGCCCCGAAAGGATGTTTGAGCACGATCGTGTGGGCGCGATCAGGACCCGTCGAGATCATGTCGATCGGCGTCTCCGCCACCTCCGAAATCCGCGTTAGGTAGCGTCGCGCATTCAGCGGCAGTTTCGCGTATTCGGTGACGCCGACGGTTGAGTCCTGCCACCCAGGAACGGACTCATAGACAGGTTCGACCTCTGCAAGCGCCTCGGCCCCGATAGGTGAGCTGGTCAAATTCCCGGCCGCATTCCGGTAACCAACACAGAGCCGTATTTCGTCCATGCCATCGAGCACATCCAGCTTGGTCACGCATAGTCCCGAGATACCGTTGGTCATGCGCGAACGTCGCAACGCGACCCCATCAAACCACCCGCAACGGCGCGGACGTCCGGTAGTGGCCCCGAACTCGTGCCCCCGCGTCGCGAGACGCTGTCCCGTTTCATCGAACAATTCTGTAGGGAAAGGACCCGAGCCCACTCGAGTGGTATACGCTTTGGTTATCCCAAGGATGTAGTCGAGGCACCGTGGGCTTGCCCCAGATCCCGTGGTGGCATAGCCCGCGGTCGTATTCGAAGAAGTCACGAACGGATAGGTCCCATGGTCGATATCCAGCAGACTACCCTGGGCACCTTCGAACAGGATATTGCCGCCCTCTGACTGGATCTGGGCAATCGTCTCCGCCACGTCCGCGATCATCGGCATGATGTCTTCTGCGAAATGCATCTGCTCATCGAGAATTTGCTGGAATTCGAGCTGTGCAACTTTGTAGTAGTTCGCCAGTACGAAATTATGGTAGTCAAGTACCTCGCCCAACTTGGCAGCAAAGCGTTCGCGGTAGCGCAGATCGTCTACCCGCAAGGCGCGACGCGCAACTTTGTCTTCATACGCCGGGCCGATACCACGCCCGGTGGTCCCAATGGCATGGGCCCCGCGCGCTTTTTCACGCGCCTGATCAAGCGCCGCGTGGTAGGGCAAGATAAGTGTCGCCGCTGGACTGATTTGCATCCGCTCACGGGCGGGGATCCCTTTGGATTCCAGCATACGCAGCTCTTCCATCAACGCCGCTGGGGACACCACGACGCCGTTGCCGATGAGACAACGCACACCGCTCCGCAAAATGCCCGAAGGGACTAAATGCAGCACGGTCTTCACACCTTCGATGACGACGGTATGGCCTGCGTTATGTCCGCCCTGAAAGCGCACTACGGCGTCCACCCGCTCGGTAAGCATGTCGACGACTTTGCCCTTGCCTTCGTCGCCCCACTGGGCGCCAATCACTACAACCGATTTACTCAAGACCGTTCCCCGATATTGTGTTTAACGCACTTGTTTGCTGCTAAATGAGACCGCTAAACAGCGGGCACGCGACGATCTTCAGGCCAGATCGCACACCCGCCAGACATCCGCCTCCCATTGCAGCTGCTGGCAACATCCCATTTCCCGCGCTCCACCGGCTTGGGCCGGCAGCGCCTGAACCACGGCGTAACCCGCTGCCCGTAGGGAATCAATCGCGGCCAGCAGCGCCGGAGAAGTGCCTTCGGGTGCGAATATTGCCGAAATCACCGGGCGCGGCTGCGTGCTAATCGCGGCCAGCAATTTGAGATCTGCACTAAAGCCGGTGGCCGGACGTGCCCGACCAAAGTAAGCCCCAGCATTGTCATATCGCCCGCCCCAAGCAATCGCGCGGCCGAAGCCGGAGGTATAGGCGGCAAACATAATCCCCGTGTGGTAGTGATACCCGCGTAATTCCGCCAAATCAACATGCATCGCTGTTTGCGGAGCCCGGCGCCCAATCAAGGTAACCAAGTCCGCCAAGGCCTCCACCGCAGAACCCACTACCGCCGGAGCACCCGCCAGCGCAACTTTCGCACGCGCCACCACCCCTTCATCCCCATTCAGGCCCAGCAGCGCTCGAAACATCTGTGCAAGTCGAGCAGGGACCTGCGCCTGCGTCAGCGTGAAATCAACTGCGCCCTTATCCTTTCGCAACAAGGCATCCAACAACTGGGCATCAGCCTCCTGGCTTAGCGCAGCGGCCTCACTCAGGCCTCGAAAGATCCCCATATGACACAGTTCGAGTGTGACCTCCCGAACCCCTATTTTTTCAAGTAACGCGAGCATCAGACATTGAATCTCGACGTCCGCGTCAATCCCGGCGTGCCCGTAAAGTTCAGCGCCAACCTGCAAGGGATTACGCGACCCTGCGAATTTTTCTGGGCGCGTGTGCAAGATAGGGCCTAGATAACACAACCGTTGCGGCCCGGTTGTCGGGAGCCGATGGGCGTCAATGCGCGCAATCTGCGGTGTGATATCCGCCGGGATCCCAAGCATCCGGCCACTGATCTGATCGGTCAGCTTAAACGTCTGTAACTCAAGATCCTCCCCTAGTCCGGATAGTAGGGACTCCAAGAACTCCACCGCCGGTGGCATGCAAAGCTGGTAACCCCAGCGGGCGAAGAGGTCAAGCGCCAAGCGGCGCAATTGCTCCAAATGCACCGCCTCCGCCGGCAACTGTTCGTCTACTCCGTCCGGCAATAACCAGCGGCTCCGTGTCGTCACATCAGATCCTCACCACATACAAAAGGATGACACCGCCGAGCATACTCGCGGCGCCCAACAGACGCAGAGCGCGATCGCCAATCTGCGTAAGCGCCTTGAGAGATTCGCGAAACCGCTGCGGATTCAGGAACGGCAAAATACCTTCGAACACCAACACCAGCGCAAGCGCGGCGCCTACGTCCTTCCAGATCACTGTTTTACATTTCCGGCTTTGGGCCCACCGGGTAATCCGGCACCACAACACACCCCACAGGGCCTATTTGTGTGGCGCAGGGTTTTTGAAGTACCTGAAAAATTCAGAATCCGGTTGCAACAGCAGCACGTCGTGTTTGGACCGGAAACTCTCCCGGTAGGCGCCCAGACTGCGGTAGAACGCGTAGAACTCTGCGTTTCGAGAATAGGCTTGGGCGTAAATCGTCGAGGCGATCGCGTCTCCTTCGCCACGCAGGATTTCGGAATCCCGATAAGCCTCGGCGCTGATGACGGAACGTGCACGATCGGCGTCTGCACGGATGGTGGTGGCCTCTCGTTCGCCGCTCGCTCGATTCTGCCGGGCCACTCGTGAGCGCTCGGAGCGCATCCGCTCGTAGACCGAGTTATTGACCTCTGCCGGTAAATCGATCCGTTTCAGACGAACATCGACGATCTCGATACCGAGTTCTTCGCCGAGATCTTTCGTGCCAGTCACGATTCCCCGAATGGAACCACGGTCGCCCGCCACCACTTCCTGCAACGTACGTTTGCCGAATTCGTTGCGCAGTCCATCATTTACTTTCTGATAGACAAGGATTTGAGCGCGACGCGGATCCCCGCCGGTGGCAAGATAAAAACGCACGACGTCCTTAATCTTCCAGCGCACAAAGGAATCCACGATGACATCTTTTTTCTCGCCGGTCAGAAAGCGCTGCGGTTCAAACTCTATCGTCTGCAGCCTGCTGTCGAATTTAGCGACGTTTTGATAGAACGGGATCAAGAAATAAAGACCCGGCTCGTAATTTGCTTCCTTGATTTCACCCAACTGGAAAAGAATTACACGTTCCTGTTCAAACACACGGAACATACTAAGAGAAACACCAATCGCGGCGAGTGCCGCCACTACCAGAATTCGGGCGAGCATCAGCGTATCCCCCGCAGCCGGCTTGCTTCGCGCGAACGCGTCGCCGGATCTCCGGAGCCGACCGTCGCGGGACTCGTCACAATCGGGGGACTTTCAGTGGCAGAAGGCGGCGTTTCCTTGGGCATATGATGTGTCTCGAGAAGTTTATCGAGCGGCAGATAGGTCACATTATTGCCACTGCCCCCACTCATCAACACTTTGCGCGAGTCGGTCAGAACGGTCTCGACCGTCTCTAGGTACAAGCGCTGCCGAGTGACTTCCGGGGCCTGTTCGTAGACCGTCAGTAATTGCTCGAAGCGCTGCGCCTCGCCTTGCGCTCGCGACACCACTTGAGACTTATACCCCTCGGACTCTAGACGGATCCGCGACGCCTCGCCTTGAGCACGCTCGACATTCTCGTTTCGATACGCCTCAGCCTCATTAATTTTACGTTGCTTGTCCTCGCGCGACTTGATCGCGTCATCAAAGGAAGATTTTACGTCCTCCGGTGCGGTCGCACTCAGCATGTTGACGCTGGTTACCTCAATGCCGCTCTGATAGGCGTCAAGCATTTCCTGAAGATGTTTACCCGCGTCCGCCGCCACCTGCGCCCGCCCCTCGTTGATCACGAAATCAAAGGTTTTGCCGCCAATCGTTTCGCGGATCGCACTCTCCGCCGCGCGCTGCACCGTCTGGTCCGGATCTGCAATTTTCAGCAGATACTTGGAGACATCCTTGATTCGATACTGCACAGCCAGCTCGAGCTGCGTGATGTTTTCATCTTTGGTCAGCATTGTGGCATTGACGCTGAACCCTCTAATTTGCTCGATATTGACCTTAATCACTTGCTCGACTGGCGGCGGAAAACGGAAATGCGGTCCTGGTTGCAGGGTCGTGACATATTTTCCAAATCGCAGCACAACCCCCCGCTCGGCCGGATCGATCCGCCAGAACACCTCATAGCCAAGGCCGGCTATGGCGATCAGGGCGATTAACAGGAAGGTGGAGGCAGTAGCCTCGACGCTGGGTCCCTGTGCACCGCCGCCCTGGCGCGGACGCCAGCCCAACAACGCACTCAGCTTGGCCTGCAATTTACGCAGCAACTCATCGAGGTCGGGGGGACCCTGATCGTTACGTCGCCCGCCCCATGGGTCGCGGTTGTTATCGTTTGGTTCGTTCCAACCCATTAAATTCACTCAACTTTGGTTTGCAGGTCGCACCGGCGGCCGATTGTAGGGTGTCGTCTGTGGCACTTCAACGCGAATTATCGAGGTCAGCGAGAAGATGCGTCCAACGGGCATCACTCACCGACACCTCCAGCGCCCAACCGCCGTCCTCCAACAACCCTTCGCCGAGCACGGCACCCGTGGCGTAGAGCTGCGCACGCAGACGGCCTGCACTCGCCGGCAACTCGATGTGACGACGCAGTTTGGCGAGCTCGAGATACGTCGCTACCGCTTGCTTCAGAAGACCCATACCGGTCCCTTGAGCGGCAGAAACCCAGACGCGGTGCGGCACGCCGTCCTGCGCCGCGGCGCTGCGTGGCAGTGGGTTCGACGTAACATCGATCTTGTTATAAACCTCAAGCACCGGCGTCGTACCCGCGCCAATTCGATCGAGGACGGTCTTGACTTCCGTCCGCCTCAGCTCAAGATCTTCCGCGCTAGCATCAATGACATGGAGCAACAATGTCGCGTCTTTTGTTTCATCAAGCGTGGCTTGGAACGCTGCGATCAACTCAGGCGGTAAGTCGCGGATAAAACCGACGGTGTCGCTGACCAGCACGGGATGTTCACCCGGCACATCCATACGGCGCAGCGTGGTATCGAGCGTGGCGAAAAGCTGATCCGCCGCGTAAGCGTCGCTCTCCGTTAACTGATTGAAGAGGGTCGATTTGCCGGCATTGGTATAGCCGACCAGCGCGGCCGTCGAAAGGGCTGCACGTTTACGCGCCCGGGTCCCCTGGGCCCGCTGACGCCGGACCTTGTCGAGTTTCTCACCCAGCTGCTTGATGCGTTTACCGATCAGTCGACGATCGGTTTCTAGCTGGGTTTCGCCCGGTCCCCGCAGACCAATGCCGCCCCGTTGCCGTTCCAGGTGCGTCCACCCCCGCACCAAGCGGGTAGACAAATGGGTCAACTGCGCTAATTCGACCTGCAGTTTGCCTTCAAAGGAGCGGGCCCGTTGCGCAAAAATATCGAGAATGATCCCGGTACGATCGAGTACCCGGCATTCGAACAGGCGTTCCAGATTACGTTCCTGGGCAGGCGAAAGCATGCGGTCAAATAGCACCACCTCCGCGCCGAGTTCCGTCACCAGCGCCTTGATTTCTGCGGCTTTGCCGGTACCCACGAAGTACTTGGGATCGGGTCTGTCACGACGTGCTGTCACGCTAGTGACTGGCAGCACACCCGCGGAAGCGGCCAATTCCCGAAATTCACTGCTGTCCCCGGGACGCGCCGGAGGCGCGAGTTCAACCAGCACAAGGATCGCGCGCTCTCCGCCGCGCGGTCGCTCAAACAAGCGTCATGACCCGAGGCAAGGGCCTATTCCTCGTCTTCCGGCTCATCATCGCCATCAACACGGGGTAATTTCACGTTACGGGCGGGCACTACGGTCGAAATGGCGTGCTTATAGACCATCTGACTGACCGAATTTTTGAGCAAAATGACGAATTGATCGAACGACTCTATCTGTCCCTGAAGCTTGATCCCATTGACCAGATAAATCGAAACTGGAATGCGTTCTTTGCGCAAGGCATTGAGGTAAGGTTCTTGTAGAGATTGACCTTTGCTCATCGGATTCTCCTTTTATTCTTATTTGACGGGGCCTCGCAGGCCTGGTCAACCCGGCAGAACCAAGTCGCCAACCCACCCGCACACTTCCCGAGTGCCCGCCGATGACACGCGTGCTGGCCGCTTCGAGTACTGATCTCCAGAGACACCAGTCACTCAAGTATAATCGACAAACGTTCGCAACGATCGCGATTCCAGCACACGGCACAGACGCGACACCAATGCCTCATCCTCACTATTCCACCATGTTGCGTCCTCAGTTGCCCGGAACCAAGTGTATTGTCGCTTCGCGAGTTGCCGAGTGGCGATCACAGCGGATTCGACCATCTGGTGATAGGTCAGTTCCCCGAGAAGGTAGCGCCATGCGGCACGATATCCGACGGCGCGCATCGCGGGTTTATCTAGATCAAGTCCGGGGCATGCCCGAAGTCCTGCCACTTCGTTAATCAGGCCGCGCTCTAGCATGTGGTCAAAACGCGCGGCCAAACCCTCCTGCAGCGTACTACGTTCCGTCGGCGCAACGACCCAGCTGAGCACGGAAAGCGGAGCCGGTCGCTGTGCTTCAACAAGCAAATCGCTCATCGCGCGCCCGGTCAGTGCGTGAATTTCAAGTGCGCGCAGTGTGCGTTGTGGATCATTAGGATGAATTCGTGACGCACTCACTGGGTCGACCTCCAGCAGCCGTGCATGCATGGCCGGCCCCCCAAATTCCCGATAATCGGCCTCGAGCTGTTGCCGGCGCGCCGGATCGGCACAGGGCAGGAGAGCGAGTCCATACTGGAGCGCACGAAAATACAGACCGGTACCGCCCACTAACAAAGGAATACGGCCACGGCGACGGATATCATCGATAGCCAGAAGCGCATCGCGTCGAAAACGGGCGGCCGAATACGCCTCAGTTGGATCGCAGCAATCAATCAAGTGATGCCGGACCGTGCGCTGCTCAACGGGATTAGGCTTAGCCGTGCCAATGTCTAGGCCTCGATAGACCTGCGCGGAGTCAACGCTGATAATTTCGATTGGCAAACGCGCAGCCAGCGCAAGCGCACAGGCGGACTTGCCCGCACCGGTTGGTCCCATGAGAAAAACCACTGGAGGCATTTCTAGGTTCATCACTAAAATCGTCCCGGACTCGCGAATAAGCGGTCGAGCGTCGCGACATCCAATGACCGTTGAAACCGAGAAAATAGTGCGCTGGCCGTAGTATCGATCCGCCTGCACCAGTCCTGGAGCCAGATATTCCGCGAACTTGGCCCGACAGGTATTTGAAGCGCACGCAGCGTCGCGAGAATCAAAGCACGTCGCGGTATGTCCCCGAGCCTGATCATTTCTAGCAGGTTGCTCACCAAAACATCTGCGTCCAGCGCGGGCAAGTGCGCCGGAACGCCCCGTAGAACCCAAGCAGAAGGACCAATCGCCGCAAATTCAAAACCGTAAGCGGCGCAGGCGGCGACATCGTCGCTCTCCGACTGTGTCAAGGCCGTCTGAATCCTCACCGGGAAGGCAAGTGTGCTGCGCAGCTCCACCAGAGACACTCTATCTACAAGTTCGCCCATCAGCCCCCGCAGGTCGATGACCGCAAGTTCGCCCTGGTCAGTCAAAAACGGCAGGTATTGGTCGCCCACCAGCACCGGCGCCCCGGTACCCGCGCTCGGCGAGACGGGTGACGACGTCGGGGCCATGTTCCAGACCGGGGTCAGCGCCGGCTCCTCTATCACGCGAGAGACCGACTGTAGCGATGCTTCACCGTCGAAAAGGCTGGAATGCGTGCCGAGCGCGCCACGTGCTGCCGAGTGAAGCAAATCGTGCACTTCTCGACTCTGACGGAACCGAACTTCCGTTTTATTGGGATGGACGTTCACGTCCACGTCGTTCGGATGGAGTTCGAGATGAAGCGCAAAACTCATATAACGTCCTGCCGGCAGTGCATCGCCGAAGGCGACGCGCAGACCATGCGTCAGGCGTCGATCGCGGATCAGGCGGCCGTTCACCGCGAGATATTGGAGATCTGACTGACTGCGAGAAAGCGCTGGGGGACCTAACCAGCCATAAACCCGCATGGTGTCGGTCGCCACATCGATGAATTGGGCGTCTCGCGCAAATTCTGCGCCAAAGATAGCGCGCCAGCGCAACGTGCTGCTGCGTGGATCTTTAGCGGCTGGGGCATACCATTGACGGCGTGACTCCGCATGGAGCGCGAAGGTTACCCCGGGAAAACAGAATGCCATGCCACGTATCAGCTGCTGAATAGCGAGCGATTCAGTGATAGGGCGGCGGAGGAATTGGCGACGTGCGGGAATTCGGGCAAACAGATTACGCACGGTCACGCTAGTCCCCGGCACGCGACTTGCGGGCATGACTTCTGTCAGCCCCCGCCCGGGCTCGTACTGAAGGCTAAAAGCGTGCTCCGCGTCACGGGTGCGCGAGATCAGCGTGATCTCGGCAACCGCACCGATGCTGGCCAAAGCCTCTCCGCGGAAACCCAGCGAGACAATACCGGCCAAATCGGCCGCCTGCGCAATCTTGCTGGTGCAGTGTCGCTGCAGCGCGAGCAGAAGTTCATTGCCGGGAATACCGTGTCCGTCATCCTCTACCACGATCGCGTCAATGCCACCGCCCTGGACTTCGAGACGAATGCTACCGGCACCGGCGTCCAGACTGTTTTCGATGAGCTCCTTGACGATCGACGCTGGCCGCTCAACTACTTCACCCGCGGCGATTTGGTTAATGAGCGGATCGGATAGAGGCCGAATGGGACGCGGATGGGGGAACATGGGCATAGTCTACTGCGTGCTCCGCGAATGTTGGGGTACCGCGACGAGTCGCACGCGCCGTGCCTTAATCTGCTGGGTCAGGGGATCCGCAGCACCTCACCCAGTCGCACGGTCCGGTCCCGCCGATTATTGGCTGCCATAATTTGCTCGCTACTCACCTCATAACGCTCTGCGATCCGCGACAAAGTATCTCCCTGCTCTACCATATGCCGGCGGACCTGTGCGAGATGAGAACCCGCGGGCGCAGCGTAAAAATAGCGCTTAACCCCATCCCTGATCGCGCCCGCTAGCGTGTGCTGGAATTTTTCGTCGCGCAGCATTCGCTCTTCAGCGGGGTTCGAAATATAAGCTGTTTCAATCAATATCGAGGGAATATCGGGCGACTTCAGCACCATAAAACCGGCAGCCTGAACCCTTTCTCGATGGATAGTCCCCACCCGCCCCAAAGAGACGAGTACCCTGTCCGCGACATCCAGACTGGCCTCGAGCGAGGCAGTCTGTGAGAGATCGAGCAATACCGAACGCACCTGATTGTCCTTATCATCAAGCGCCACACCGCCCACCAAATCTGAGGCATTCTCATGCTCGGCGACCCACCGGGCAGCCTCACTGGTCGCCCCTCGCTGTGACAGCACAAATACAGAAGATCCCCGCACGCTGTGGTTCCTGACCGAATCGGCGTGAATCGAGATGAACATGTCCGCATGCTTCTTCCGAGCACGGACCATGCGATTTCTGAGTTCAACAAAGTAATCACCATCCCGTGTCAGCACTGCCCGCATATTCGGCTCTTCGTTGATAAGCGCCGCCAGCTGTCGAGCCAGCGCCAGGACGACATCTTTCTCGTAAGTCCCGAACGGCCCGATCGCGCCCACGTCTTCCCCCCCATGTCCGGCGTCGATGGCGATGACATACGGATGCAGGGGAGGTATCGATGTCGGCAGCAACACAGGTATCGCAGGTCGGCTAGCTTCGGCGGGTATGCCCGGCGGAGCCGTTACAGGAGCGGTCGGGGAGATCGCCGCTCGCTTGACGGCTGCAGGATTCGGCGAGGCGGGCGACTGGCTTCCGGCGGGTAACATCGGCGAGGTCGTCGGGACGAGTGCAACCGGTGGGGACGGGGACGCCTGCGCCGCCACCTCCGCGGGTGGCTCAGGAAGACTCGTGGGTCCCACCGCCAATGGCGCGCCCGTGTTCGGGGTGCCTTCCCGGTCAATCAGGTCCACCACGAGGCGGTGACCATAGGGTGGGTGCGGCGGCAACAAAGCCTTGCGCAGATCAACATCATGGGCGAGATCAAGCACCACCCGCAGATCTTGCTGAGTGCCATGTGGGCCGAATCGCAGTCCCAGGATGCGGCCCTGAATTTGCGGGGGTAATGCCAACGGCTTACCTAGGCTCGTATGCATGAGATCGATGACCACGCGCGCCGGTCGGTGCATGGCAAAAATCTCGAACTTCACGCTCCCCGACAGGTCGAGCACCAAGCGCGTCTGGTCTGGAGCGTGCCACACGCGCAAGTTTTCGACCTGAGTGGCAAAAACCCCGCTTGGCATCAGGAGAGTAAATAAAATTATCAACCGAGACATAAAGATAACGGTTAGTTTTAAGAATTTGATTGAGACTTTTAACTAAATCTCATCGAAGTTTCAACCTTTCAATGCTAACACAATGATTAATATTATTTTTTTTGATCATCCGATGAACAACTAAAGCACGGTCGGTGGAATCCAGGTAGAAAGCAGCTGACGACCCCGGTTCGATCGCCCCGCGACGATGAGCCGACGGCGGGTAAGGTCCAGAATCGTCATGGCGATCGCGAGATCGGCAGGCGGCAACATCCCCTCCCCTTTTTCCGGCCACTCGATAAGGCATAGCGTGTCGGCTTTTAGATAATCCTCGAACCCGAGGAAATAAAGCTCCTGTGGGTCTTCCAACCGGTACAAATCGAAATGATGAACCGTCAATGCCGGGAACGCATAGCTTTCAACCAGCGTGAAGGTCGGGCTTTTCACCTTCCCTTGATGACCGAGCGCGCGCAGAAAGGCGCGCGCGAAGGTAGTTTTGCCGGCCGCCAAGGGGCCTGATAGGGTGATCAGGAGACCGGGCGACACCGCCGCCGCAAGTTGACTTGCGAGGCGCGCCAGCGCCGACTCATCGCCGATCTCGACGCACACCTCCGTTTCCTCCATACATCCTTCCTCAATTCATTAGGCGTCTCAGACAGGGCATCAAATCACCAGCAACAAGCCCTCGCTCACCGGCTAATGCGGCCTCGTCACCCGCCGCGGCATGCAGTGCAGCCCCCGCCGCGGCCGCCACTGGCAGCGCATGACCTTGCGCGATCAAGGCCGCCACGACTCCGGTCAGAACGTCGCCCATACCCGCAGTGGCCATGCCAGGATTTCCTCCCCCAATCACCGTCAAGGCGGAAGCCGACTGGACCAGCGTTCCTGCCCCCTTGAGCAAAACCGTCCCGTCATATAGGCGCTGCAGCTCAGCGACCGCGCCATAGCGATCCCGCCCAATCACGCCCGCATTCGGCACACCTAATAGCCGCGCGGCTTCCCCGGGATGCGGGGTAAGGACCCAATCCGGTCTCGCGGAACGATCGGCGGCAAGAAAATTCAACGCATCCGCATCGACGACCAAGGGTTGCCGGCAGTCACGTACTGCAGCCCAGAGATCGAACGCCCAGGCGCTCTGTCCAAGACCCGGCCCCACGGCGACCACCGAGGCACGCGCCAATAGCGCTACCAAGTCATCTGGCGTCTCGACGACGTGGGCCATGATCTCCGGACGTCCGCCCGTGACGATACCGGTCATTCCGGGTGCGGTGGCAACGCTGACGAGGCCGGCGCCGGTGCGCAACGCGGCCTCCGCCGCGAGACGAACAGCGCCCCCCGTGCCTGCCGCGCCCCCCACGATTAGCACATGCCCGTGGCGACCCTTATGTGCGCTGCGAGGGCGCGGTCTCCGAATGAGCGGCCAGTCCGCCCAGCAACGCCGATGTGCACGTGGCGCCAACCCATTCAAAACAACCGATGAAATACCGAGAGTCTCCAACTCGAGCGTCCCCACATAGTCACAGGCCTCCCCCGTCAGCAATCCCATTTTATGCGCGATAAACGTAACCGTGACGGCAGCACAGACAGCGATGCCGGCAGCGACACCCGTCTCCGAATTCAGGCCCGACGGGACATCTAGGCTTAGACACGGACATGCTGCCGCATTGATCGCCTCCACCGCGGCATGGGCCGGTCCGGCAAGGGGTCGATTCAGGCCAATCCCGAAAAGGGCATCCACCACGACGTCGGCCGTAGCGAGTGCATCGAATGTGCGCTCGACCGGCACCTGCGCGGCGCCCAGCGCGGCCCACGCGAGCGCCGCATCACCTTCAGCGGATGGATTACCCACCTGAATCACCACGACCTCGCGGTCATCCGCTCGCGCTAGACGGGCAAGCACGTACCCATCACCGCCGTTACTGCCGCTGCCACAGACCACCACCACTCGACGTGCCTGCGGCCATCGTCGCGTGAGCGCCGAAAACGCGGCGGCGCCTGCTCGGAGCATCAATTCAAAGCTCGCAATGCCTTCGTCTTCGCAAGCGGCCTTTTCGAGTTGGCGCACGCCCGCCACGTCGTATACAGCCAGCGGATGGGCTTCCATACCGTTATGCGGATACGCGCAGAAAAGCACCGCGATAGTGCTTGAGCTCAGCAATGGAGTCGCGAATATCATCCATCGCGAGATGGCTTGAATCTTTCAGAAATGTCGGAATATCTGTTGCCCAGCGACGTTGAAGCTCTTTCAGGGTGCTTACGTCCAGATTTCGATAGTGAAAAAATGCCGCGAGCCGAGGCATGTACCGATACAGAAACCGACGGTCCTGGCACACGCTGTTACCACACATGGGAGAAACATGGGGGGGGACATGGCGTACGAGGAACGCCAGCGTCGCGTCTTCTGCCTCAGACAACCGGATTTGGCTTGCGCGCACCCGTGCCACCAATCCCGAATTGCCATGCTGACGGGTATTCCACTCATCCATCATACTCAGCACGACATCTGGCTGATGAATCGCAAACACGGGCCCTTCCTCGACTTCCCGCAGATGGCTGTCGGTGACGATGGTCGCAATTTCAATGATCGTGTCCCGTTCGGGATCAAGACCGGTCATTTCGAGATCAATCCAGATCAGATTGTCGGCGGCATACTGCATAAGAAACCTCTGGCCTCACGGCCTGCGGCAAACGACTAATATTCGCGGCGACTCTGGATCGCGAGCGACAGGGTGGAACTGTCGACATATTCGAGTTCACCGCCCAAGGGGACACCGTAGGCAATTCGTGTTGCGGTCACCCCTGATTGGTTTGCGATCTGTTTGAGATAATGAGCGGTCGCCTCCCCTTCCATCGTGGTCCCGGTTGCGACAATTAATTCGCGAACTTCCCCGCTTGCGAGACGCGCTTCTAAAAGATCTAATCTAAGCGTATCGGGAGAAACGCCATCGATAGGTGACAGACGTCCCAACAACACGAAATAGCGCCCCTTGAAGTCCAGGGCTTGTTCAATCGCCGCCACATCAAGCGGATTTTCGACTACACAGACCACGCCAGCATCTCGCGAGGCCGATTCACAAATTCGACATAAAGCAGATTCGCTGAAAGTACGGCAACTTTCACAATGACCGATCCGGCTCATGGCCTCTTCTAGCGCGTGCGCCAATCTGCGCGCGCCATCTCGATTGCGCTCCAGCAGATGAAAAGCTGCTCGTTGAGCGGATTTCGGTCCGATGCCCGGAAGGCATTGAAGCGCCTTCACCAAAGCCATAAGCGCAGCTGTCGTCATATAGGTTTAGAACGGAAGCTTGAAGCCGGGTGGTAGATTGAAGCCTTGAGCCATTCCTGCCATCCGCTCGGCGCTGGCACGCTCAACCTTCCGCACAGCGTCGTTCACGGCCGCCGCCACCAAGTCTTCCAACATCGTAACATCGTCCTGCAACAATTCCGGGGCGATACTGACTGCCTTGACGTCATAACGGCCGGTCATGGTGATTTTAACCAGCCCAGCACCCGATTCACCGATCACTTCCTTGGCTGCAATGTCATCCTGCGCACGCTTAAGATCTTCCTGCATACGCTGCGCTTGTTTCATCAAGTTGCCCAAAGGTTCTTTCATGGCCGGCCTCGTTACGCTGTGTTTTCGGGGAGTGCTTCGATGCGGTCGGGGGGGGGCTG